>NZ_JBYTDT010000009.1:0-241795 GCF_058791655.1 Paenibacillus sp. EB106-05-06-XG162 | reverse complement strand
CTAGAAACTTCTTCAATGATATTGAATTTCTCTATTGCATTATATTTTCCCCTGGCCATGAAAAAGCTCCCCTTACATAATCAGGTTTTATTTTTTCACCTGTCTACCGTAAGGGGAGCATATCATTTCTATCGGTAACCGACGTCTTTGACCTATTCTGGTGAATTATTGAGCGGTATATCCACCATCGACGAGCAAGCTTGTACCTGTAACAAAAGATGCATCATCGCTCGCCAAGAAGAGAACAGCTTTGGCTACCTCTTCAGGCTTGCCTAGCCGCCCCATCGGATGAAGACTCACAAGATGTTCATTAACCGCTTCATTGCGCCCTGCAATCAATGGGGTATCAATATAACCTGGGCAAATGGCGTTGACTCGAATTCCTTCTTGGGCATAAGTAATACCCAGTGTCTGCGTCAATAGCTTCACGCCACCCTTCGCTGATGCGTAAGCTGTAACACCATGTTTACCTACATGACTATGAATGGATCCACAGTTCACGATCGCACCACCTGTACCCTGCTTGAGCATTTGCTCAATTGCATATTTATCACAGAGGAACACACCTGTTAAGTTAATGTCAATCGTACGCTGCCATGCCTCCATATTCAGCACATGGGCTGGTCCGTCTTTAGCAATTCCTGCATTTGCATATAGTATATCCAATTGACCGTATTTCTCCACCGTAGCCTCAATCATATGTTTTACTTGTTCTTCATTCGTTACATCGGTCTTAATGTAGAGTGTATCCTTGCCTTCTGCATTCAATGTATCTGACAATTGTTGACCCCGATCAGAGAAGTCCGCAATGACTACTCTCGCACCTTCATTTGCGAATAATTTGACGGTCGCTTCTCCAATCCCACTAGCTCCACCGGTTACAATCGCTACTTTATGAAGTAATTTCATGGCTAATCCCCCTATTCGTCTCTAAACTTACTTCGCTGTTGCCCCACCATCGACGACGAACTCGCCGCCAGTCACATGAGATGCTTCATCTGAAGCAAGGAACAACACCATGTTCGCAATATCTTGAACCGTACCAAGACGACCGTTAGGCGATAGATCCGCTAATGCGTCTTTAGAAGCCTTGGTTGTTGCAGCCGCATAGTCAACCATCCCTGTATCAATGTAACCAGGGTGAATGGAATTCACTCGAACACCAGCGGCAGCATACTCGATAGCAGCATCTTTAGACATCAATCGAACCGCACCTTTACTTGCACCGTACAGCACGTGGCCTGAAGCGCCTTTGATCCCTGCAATCGAAGAGGCATTGATAACGGAACCTTTCCGCTGTGCAGCCATGATTGGCATCACATGTTTCATCCCTAAGAATACACCCGTTACATTGATTCCCATTAGGCGATTCCAGTCTTCGATCGTGATCTCTGCAAGCGGCTTAATAATATAAATTCCTGCATTATTGAACAAAATATCAATATTCGCATAGGCTTCTTTCGCTTGTTCCACCACTTGAATCCAATCGGTTTCTTGGGAGACATCATGCCGAATGGCTAATCCCTCTCCACCTATCCGAATGATGTCTTGAACAGTATCCTGAGCGCTCTGTAACTGAATATCTGTGACAATCACTTTGGCACCTTCTTGTGCGAACCGGAGCGCAGTCGCTCTCCCAATCCCTGTGCCACCGCCTGTAATGAGTGCAACTTTCCCTTGTAGTCTCATCGCCCAACACCTCTCAGTAAGTGATATATTTCATTGCAAATGGTTGATCTTTATGCATTTATTGTAGCACTGTTGATCATTTATTAATAATTAATTATAGTTACTATTAGTTAAGTATTACTTAAGTAATAGAGGTGCAGCAATTTGAATCTCGAACAATTAGAATATATCGTGGAAGTTGCAAAGACAGGCTCTCTAACCAGTGCCGCACAGAACAAACATGTCACCCTATCCGCAATCAGCCAATCCATCAGTCATTTAGAGACGGAATTAGGAGTTCATTTATTCACACGTTCCCGCTTGGGAGCAGCTCTGACACCCGAAGGAAAATTAATCATTCAGAGAGCCTATGATATTCTTCATAAAGTTCAGGATTTGCGCGATGAAGCTGAAGGTTATTCGAACCATGTCAGCGGTGAACTCCGCGTCGCTTCAATCCCAGGTCCGATGTCGTTATGGGTAGATTCGCTGATAGGATTCAAACGCGCCTATCCGAATATCCGTATGGAAATCACGGAGAAGGGCTCACAGGAAATCCTCGATGATATTCGGCATAATAAGCTGGACATCGGCCTCATTATCAAATCCGAGCATATCCATCAAAATCTAACGGGGCTCACTTTCGAACCGTTGCTCCAAGGACGGATCGTTGCCGGAGTCAGTCGGCAATCCCCACTCGCGTTGCGGAACACTGTCACAGCTGAGCAGCTTCGAAATGAGACATTAGCGATTTATCAAGATGATTATGTCACGTGGTTCGTTCAATATTTCCAAGAAAAATACGGTTCCGTCAATCTGCTGTACACCTCGAACAATACGGATGCGATTCGCACATCCGTCATCAATCATCAAGCGGTAACCCTAGGAATGGATTTCTCATTCCTTCACGGACCAGATCTATTCGCCTCAAAAATCATTACACTCGAGCTCGAGTCCATTGATCAGCAGCCTGTTTACCTGGGCTGGGTACGCGCTGAAGGGAAGCACTTCTCTGGTATTTATCGTAATTTCATTGCACGCCTGAAGGGGGATATCGACACTTCCCATCCCTAATTCGAGCAAAATAAAGACGGACCTCTTCATGAGATCCGTCTTTATTCTAAATGATGAAGTCCCTTATTTATTACAGAGTTAATCCACCATCGACTGCTACGATCGATCCAGTCATGTAGCTATTCTTCGGCGATGCGAGGAACGTTACCACTTCCGCAAGCTCTTCAGGTTGCGCGAAGCGTCCAAGTCTCATATTAGGCAGCTCTTCTGGAATATAACCCGACGTCTGCATCATTACTGGAACAGCTTGCGTAAGGGTTGTATCCACCCCACCTGGGCAGATGGCATTCACACGGATCCCTTTCTTCACATACTCAAGTGCAGCCGATTTCGTCAAGCCGACAACGGCATGTTTGCTCGCAGAATAGACTGCTAAGCTATGCTCACTGCGAATTCCCGCTGTAGAAGCGGTGTTGATAATAACGCCGCTGCCTTGCTGCTCCATTACTTTAAGCACATATTTCATACCAAGGAATACACCTTTGACGTTGACGGATAGAATACGATCAAGTTCGGTTTCTTCTATATCCGCAAGCATAGACATCTTCTGGAGCACACCTGCATTATTGAAGAAAACATCAATACGTCCATAGGTCTCAACCGCTTTGTTCACATAGTTCTGCACATCTTCACTGTTCGCAACGTTCGCTTGAACGAAGATCCCTTCGCCGCCTTGTTCCTTCACAAGCTTCAAAGTCTCTTCACCTGTTTGTGGGTTGAAGTCAACTAACACGACCTTGTCGCCATTTGCAGCAAATTTCAAGCTTGAAGCACGCCCAATACCACTACCCGCTCCCGTAATAACAACAACTTGATTTGTTTCCGACATGTCCACCGACTCCTTATAAATGATTAATTTAGGTTAAGATAGTTATAATATCGTGGTGATAGTGTGACTATCATAATATTCAAAACTTATTATACGCCCTTTCATGCCGAAGTACAACTTATTCGAATAAGCGCTTCCATTTGACAATGAACTTCCGTTCTGTTATTATCAATCACCAATTAATACGTACGTAAGGGAAGGAACGTGGGAACACGTGAATACGAAGACCAGATGGGACCTAGAACGTGAGGATGCTAAACAGCAACGGATTGTTCTGATTATTGAAGCGGCTGAGCGCATCTTCAATCGCAAAGGACTGGACAAAACAACGATGCAGGATATCGCGACAGAAGCTCATATGGGTGTAGCCACGGTATTTCGGCATTTTCCGAAAAAAGATAAATTAATCGTTGCCGTCGCTACGCGGATTGTCGAATCGCAAATCGAGACGTTCGATCGAGTCGCAAATCTTCCAGGCACTTGTTATGAGAAGCTGGAGTACATGTTGGATACGTTCATCGGGTTTATCGGCGCGGAACATAGCCAGAATACGAAGCTACTCGAAGCATTCGAGAGTTATGCCGCCCAATCCACTGAGCCGTTAGAGGATCTCCCGCTGTATACCGAAGCGATCGGACGAATTAAGAACTCCTTAAGCCAGATCGTGAAAGACGGTATCCATGATGGATCCATACGATCCGATCTACCTCTCGGGGAGACAATAGCAACGGTAACTCATGCTTATGGTTTATTCGCGAAGAAATTATCGCTGCAGAACAGCATCCCGATGCTTGAGACCGATATTGACCCCATCAGACAGCTACAAATCCTCAAACGACTGTTTTTGGATTATCTAAAATCAAGCTAGTGGAACCAAAAGAAGCCCAGACATTTGTCTTGGGCTTCTTCGTATTAAGCGGGCTTCAGCATTTCTATCAATGAGCCCATAAACGTAAGCGGCGGCGTAGCCGCATTGCGAATCGATTGGTATAAGGCTTGCGGTGTAATATGAGGCGAACCTCCATTAATACGTGGCAATAACATCAAATTCATCGCCGTCGTGCTGAGTCCTGGCTTTGTCGTGAATGCGTAATGGATACCATTCGCTTGCAGAACTCGGATCGAAGATGAATTGTGCAGTCCATAAGGATAGGCAAACGTATCAATCGCATGCCGATTTAAGGGCAATAGCTTCTGTACACAAGCCTTAATATCTTGGTTGATTCGAGTGATATACTGCTGCTTCGTCTCCTTCTTCCCATTCACGATGAGGAACCCCGTTAAGCCATCATGCCCGCGATTAACCTTAAAATGCAGATCATCCGTGTGCGCTTGAACTTCCATATCGGGATCATGCTGCGTCATATCCCGAATCTCTTCCGGCGTCATGTGCGGTGTAAAGACCAATGCACGCGGCGTCAGATCACCTGTTATGACGAAGCACACGCCAGAAATATGACGCTTCTTCATGATCGGATAAGCATATTTATAGAAGCTCTCATATCCATCATCGAACGTGACAAGTACGGCATTCGCCGGTACACTGCCACCTTTCATAAAAGCGCGGAACTGATTCAAAGATATAAACTGCATATGATTCCGAGTCAGTTCATCGAGCTGTGAAGCGAATAATTCAGGCGTAATGGTGTCTTCATTTTGAAGCTTCGGATCGATGTGGTGGTACATGATCACAGCGACCTTGTGGTCAAATAGCTTCGCTGATTGCGGCACCTCAACAGCTATGTTCGATTTCTTTCCGGAAATTATAGGTCTGGCTCCGAGCCCAACTGCGTTTGGCCGCAGAATCACCAATCCGCCTCGCAAGGGATGTTTAGGCCCATGTTGCCAAGGCAAGAAGATAATCACGAGGATGGCCGCGGCCGTCACACCCAGCATTCGAAGATGTTTCATAGTTATTTTCATGTTGAATCCCTCTTTCTCTTCGAGCACACAATCTCATGTCGTCACCATACCATCCGAAGCTTAAAATAAGCTGAATCGCGCTGTATAATTTTGTATATCTTGTCCGATCAAGCTTGGTATTCTTCAGCGGTTATTGCGAACAAAACATGATCCTCCCAGACACCGTTAATGTGAATATATCGTTCAGCCAGCCCTTCGCGTCTAAAGCCCGCCTTCTCCAATACCCTTGCGGAACGAAGATTTCTAGGCATGACACCAGCCTGAAGTCGATGCACATTCAACTGTTCGAAGGCAAATTTGATGCATAACTCCACCGCTTCTGTCATCAACCCCTTCCCATTATAGGCTTCATCTAGAAAGTACCCGATATTCGCATGCTGCGCTGGACCTCGAATGATGCCTGTAATCGCGATTCTACCGATTAGTTCATCCGATTCATTGTGAAAAATACCAAAGGTATGGGACTGATCTGACTTTGCACCAAATTCGCTATTCTCGATATCTTGAATTTGCCATTCTAATGTTAAATAATTCGCACCGCGATACGGTTCAAACGGTTGTAGAAATTGATGATTACGCTGCCGAAGTTGCAGCAAAGCTTCAGAATCCTCGATCGTTAATGCTCTTAAATAAATCTGATTCCCTCTCATAATCCACCTCTATTTCCTTTCTTTCAACTGTGACGTGCAGCTTGATCAGCCATTTGATGGGAAAGATGTACATAGGTTCCCTTTAACGGCTTCTCCGCTGTCAAAGCCATGGATAATGCAACGGTCGACGCTTTGATGGAACGATAGTTCTTCAGCGGTCCAACGAACAACGGGTTCAGGAATGGACTGATCTTCTCTGCCACTCGCTCCCCAAATCGATATTCTTCCCGATTTCCGGTCAACAATGACGGCCTAAAGATATGTAGTGAACGAAGTTGAAGCGAAGCGAGCTTATCCTCCACTTCTCCTTTGACTCGACTGTAGAAAATCGATGATCTAGAGCTAGCTCCCATGGCAGTCACGATATAGTACCCGTCAACGTGATGCTGTGCAGCGAGTTGACCCGCTTCTACAGGATAGTCATAGTCCACTCTGCGGAATGCCTCTCTCGACTTCGCTTTCTTAATCGTCGTCCCAAGACAACAGAATACATCATTGACCTCAAAAAGATGATTATACCGCTGTAGTTCATCCATATCAATGACATGCTGGATGCATCGCCCGGGTGCAAGCTGCAGTGGTCTTCGAACAAGTAGATGGATCTGCTGATAATAGTCTCTAGAAACAAGGATTTCAACCAGAGCCGCTCCGACTAATCCTGAAGCCCCGAGTACCAACGCTGTCTTATTTTCCAAAGGTCACCCATCCTTTCGCGATTCTATGTCCTATGATTATCATAATATACAAAATAGCCGAATTTATATATTGACAAATTTTTATTTTTGTGTTATGTTTAAAATTTAATGTTTGACATTGTTTATATGCAGCGTTATTATAATCTAGCATCAGTCATATGAACAATGGAGGGATTCATTTGAACACAGGAATTGGTATCGAAGCACTCGAAATTTCAGCACATCTCATGGGGGAACAACGTATTATCTACCCTACCTTGATCTGGGACGAGAATGAGACAATTCTGATCGACACCGGTTATCCAGGTCAACTCCCTTTATTTCAAGAAGCCTTCGAACGGGCAGGCAAATCACTTCAAACCCTTAGTAAAATCATCATTACACATCATGATCTAGACCATATTGGCGGGCTGCCTAGCTTCGTTGCACACGCGGAAGCTCCGATTGAGGTCATTAGTAATGCGATTGAGAAGCCCTATATTCAAGGGGAACGTCGGATCATGAAATTTACGGATGAGGTCATCGCATCGATGGATTCTTGGCCGCCTGAACGTGCACTCCCATTCAAACGATTACTCGCCAATCCTCCTGCTGCACCCGTGAACACCTTGGTTGCAGACGGTGAGATACTCCCTTATTGTGGCGGAATAATCATCATTAATACACCTGGACATACACCCGGACATTTCAGCGTCTATCATCAAGCGAGTAAGACACTAATCGCAGGTGATGCGATGGTCGTTGAGAACGGGCAGCTGTTAGGTCCCGATCCGAGATATTCAATCGACCTAGCTCAAGCTAACGCTTCGATTCAGAAGCTCACTTCATATGATATCACGCGTGTTATTGCGTATCACGGCGGCCTATTCGAAGATCATGTCAATCAACGTATCGCTGAATTGGCTTCACAATTGTGAGATAAACCTCTATCGAGGTACGTTCAAAGATGAGCGACCGCGTTCTAAGGTTGTTTATATCGCCAATAGGAAAGTTATAATACGCTTAACGCTTTAATAAAGTTAAACTTTCCTATGTGGTAACAAAAACGTCCATTCCATACGAGGCATCAAGCCTGTAGGAATGGACGTTTTATAATTTTACATATTTTTCGACGGATTATTTCTCCGAAAGGTTTCTCCACAACGCTAATGGCCTAAGATCAGAGCAGCTTGGATCGATTTGTTTCAGTTGTATATCACGCTGATCGATAGGTAATGCAACTTGTTCATAGATGTATCTCGTACTTAGACCCACCTCTGCAGCATCAGGTTCTCCGTAACTATAATAGACATCCTGAATATTCGCCAAATACATGGCGCTGAGGCACATCGGGCATGGCTGGCCGCTCGCATACAACTCATATCCTGACAGATCAGCCGTTCGTTCCTTACGGGATGCTTCACGAATCGCTTGAATCTCCGCATGCATCGTCGGATCACAAGTAGATAGAACTTCATTTACGCCTGTCGCGATGACCTGTCCATTCTTGACGATGATCGCACCGAAAGGCTTTCCCTGATGTTTCTCTGTGTTTGTATAAGCGAGCGAGATAGCCTTAGCCATCATCGCCTTTCGATACGCTTCATCATGGTGATGCGGCATCATTTCGTTCCTCCTTCAAGGTTCCGATATCTTACTTTCCAGTTTCGCTAACCTTTTGGCCTTGATACCATACGGATTGACGTGGTGCTCTTCTCGCAACGGCTTCTGCGGAGCAGCTTGCCTGAACAAGAACGAAGTTCGCATGATCCCCCACTTTGGGCCAGACTTGGTTCCCATTCGAATCGAGTGGTGTGATCCCGCCTGTAATGTAACGAAGGGATTGCGATAATCGGAACTCATCATTGTAATGATAGAGTTCAGCGAATCGTCCTGCTTTCTCGAGCATATCCCCATTGCCAAAAGGAGACCAATGATCCGTCAAGCTATCCGTCCCGAGATTCACTTTCACACCCTTGCTGCCCAGCATCGGAAGCGGCATGTGCGTTCGGCCAATCGGTACAGTCGATGCTATGGAGATGCCGAGTTCGCTGAACCGATCAGCCATCAGCTCTGCTTCCGAGGCCTCTGCACTCGCGAACCAGAATGCATGACTTACTGTAACACGACCAATCAGACCTGCTTCTTCAGTTAAGTCCGCTAACCTGAGGAGTGTATGCTTCGCGTGTTCCCCGCTTTCATGCAAATGCATGTCGATACCCGCATCCGCTTCTATAGCGAGTTCGAACATTGTCTGCAGCGACTTCTCGATATCACCATCTACCGAATGCGGATCAAGCCCTCCCACATGGGTTGCACCTTCGTGCATCGCTTCACGCACGAGACCCACGGAGTCCGAATGCAATAAGCCATGCTGCGGGAATGCAACGATTTCGGACGTCATTTTATTCGTAAATGTTGCTAATGCTCGTTGGGTCGCTTCTAGACGATGCAAGCCACTGACATGTTCAATATTACAATGTGTTCGGACATGTGTCGTTCCTAGTCCTTGAATAAGCGTTAATATATTCTCTGCTTGCTGTTGGGACTTCGGCAGGATTTGCGGCAGCAGCACCTTCTCTTCTTCAATCCGGTCAAAAATACTCGAGATCGGATTCACCGCATGCCAAGCATCACTGAAATACGTTTTATCCAGATGGATATGTCCTTCGATAAAAGATGGTAACATGAGTAGATTGCCACCGTCATAGATTGGCAGATCGCTATGGATTGGTGAAGATGCATCAATAATTTCTGTAATTACACCATTTTCGATGTGCAAATGACAACTCTTTGTTTTCGTTCCTGTTACTCGTTCATTTTCGACAATGTAGGATTGCTCTAGTAATACTCGGGACAACCAATACGATGATTTCAACATATTTCACGCATCCTTTATTCGAAATATATTCATTCCATTATTGCTGCGCTTCGACCAGAAGTCGTTCAATCTCTGTAAAATGACGATTCTTAGCATGTTCTAGCGGTGTAACGCCATTCTTATCCGGTATCGTAACATCTGCACCATACTCAATAAGCAATTGAATCACTTGCTGCTGTTTCGGACCACCGTTATTCAATATGATGGCTTCCAACAGAGCCGTCCATCCTAAATTATTCACGTGATTCACATCGATCGACGTTCGTGTGAGCAGCTCACGCACCACTTCGACATACCCGTGCTCAGAAGCTGGAATTAGTGCTACACCACCATATCGATTCGTGATCGCCGGGTCCGCACCTGCATCTATGAGCAGCTTCAGGATGTCTAGCAATCCTTCCGCACCAGCATACAGGAACGGATTATCCAGCTGATTATCTTGGATATGGATGTTCGCTCCCGCTTCAATCAATGTTTGAACCGTCTCTGGATGATTCCTGTGGGTCGCTGCCAAGATCGCAGTCCGACCTTGCGAATCTCGTGCATCAATATTCGCTCCCTGTTCGAGCCATTGCAATACAGCTTCCGTATTCCCTTGCTCGGCAGCTAGAATAAGCTGATTGTTCATCCTTGCCACATCCTTTGTCATGGAATTGTCGGGCTGCTGACATGCCGTCAGCATAAAGAAGCCACAATACACCAAAATGATTCGTAACACGATGAAACACTCCCTTTCATCGGGTGTTGATGTTATGGTACCATAGCCTGTAACGAACGAAAAATATTTAATAAGTTCAATTTGCATACTTTTATCATTCGTATGAGGAGGACATGGAGCATGGATATTCGGCAACTTCGGTATTTCATTGCTATTGCAGAAGAAAAGCAAATTACGGCCGCAGCGCACCGACTACATATGGCCCAACCTCCGCTCGGGCAGCAATTAAAAGGAATGGAACAAGAACTCGGCGTTCAACTGGTGAAGCGAACGGGGAAATCCATGGAGCTGACAGACGCGGGACAAGCCTTATATCGACATGCGCTTCAACTCACGAAGATGTTGGAAGAGTCGCGAATCGAAGTACAAGAAATCGGACATGGCACACGGGGCAAATTAACGATAGGCGTCAATACACTATCATCGGCTGCATTACCGAAGCTGCTGCGAATCTTCCAGGAGCGTTACCCGCAGATTACGTATCGAATTCAGCAGAATGAATCAGCTCAGATCTTACGATTAATTCATGAACGCGCGATTGAGCTAGGCATTGTGCGGCTTCCGTTGGATGTCAGTGAATTCGAGGTGATGGCTTTACGATCAGAGCCATTTTATTTTGTCAGATCGAGTTCTCACGCATTTGCCGGAGCGCCAATAACCTATGAGGACATTGAACCGTACCCGCTCATTCTGCCAAGTACGGAAGGGCTTGGACTCTATCAGAATATACTCGAACAATTTACAATGAGGGGACTACGTGCGAATGTTATTGGGGAATGCTCCGATATTGTCACACTGCTCGAATGGGTATCCACTGGCAATGGAACGACCATCGTTCCTGCATCGATCCTGCAATTATATCGAGGTTATGATATACAGGCAGTCTCCATTACAGACAGCAAGAACGCCTTCGCGACAGGCTTGGTCTGGTTGAAGGATCGCTATTTGACCAAGCCAGCTGAGCATTTTATCGCATTGATGAAGGAATTGGAGCGTCGTATCGAAGAATGATATCGCCATTGTCTTCGTATTCGCCGGTTTCTACGAACCCACATTTTTTATACAATCGATTCGCTGCAGTGTTACAAGGAATATGAGACACACGAATCTGTCGGCAATCTTCTCTATTTCTTAACTGGTTAATTACTTCCAGAATCGCTAATTGACCATAGCCTTTCCCTTGATATCGTGCGTCGATCATGAATCGGAGGATCCAATAGTATCCGTCGCGATAGATTTCCTGGTCGAAAAGTATAAATCCAACCATCGATTGATCATCGTAGATACCAAAAGGCTTAGAAGTAAGTTCTTTGGTTGCATGAATTAATGAGTCTGCATTGCTCGCTACCAGGTTCATTTGATCTTCCCTAGGACTGAGCTTAATGCATTCGAGTTCATTATCGGGTGTGATAGGTATAAGTGTGATACGATGGGTCATGTTTATAGAAGTCTCCTATTCGATGAATTGATCAATCCTATAGCGGGATCCACTCCACACGACAGCTATATTCATAGTCTGTTATTCAATAGCCATGTTCATTTGATGAATAATCCAGTTCGTCGCACCCTTGTCATGTTTCCAAATATGCAGCAACCATCCCATGTAGCGAAGCCCGATGTAACGCCTGCAAATCTGATAATGTTCATAGAATGTCGTCTCTGGAAATCTCACTCCCAAATCATTCAAGGCTTCAACATAATGTTGAACATGCCTCCTCGTGCAAAAATTATGCGGTAAATCAAGTATGATCGAACCAAAGTGTGCGTCGGCCCAATCGATAAAATAAACATCATCGTTATCAACGAGTACGTTACCACCATGAAGATCTGTATGAATTAGACTGAAAAAATCCGAATCCCGAATAACCAAATTCATATCCTCGACAATATGTTGTGCTGATTGCTCGATTTGACTAATGTACGAACGAAATACATCTACAAACTCTTCGTTTTGTAACACTTCCTGCCAAGGGCCCTTCCAGCCGACCTGTAACCAAGTTTCAATAAAACAACGGTCAATTCTAGGTAGCCAAGTAACCTGTGTATCCTGATGTAAATTAGTTGCATGGATGCGTGCGAGCTCATAGGCTTCTTTTCTCAGCATGTCATCCGTAATAGACAAAGGATCCGGAAGATGATTGCTCCCTAGATCCTGAAGGCATATGAATTCGGGAACGTCTGCGGTCAAGTTAAATGTAAAATTAAACGGAACATTCATCTTCTGATGACGGAGAACATTTAGTACACGTCGTTCAATCCATGAACTTTCCTTTACTACTAAAAACAAATTTAATCGTTCAGATATTGAAGCATCCGATACAAACAACTCAAATTTACGAAGTGCTGCGCCAGACATCCCTGGTCTAATTATCCGCTCTTCAAAATTATGAAGGATCATTGTGGGAGATACTTCCCTAGTTAATGTCTCGCGAAGCAACCTCTCAATAGAATCTATCATTCTCTCACCTCATTATTCCATCCCAAACGCATTCATCTGATTCTCCAGGCGTTCATGAACCGATTGTGGTAATAATTAACAACCCTAACACTTTACCACAGATGATAAGGTTTTTCTATTTCCCCTGCTTCCCTCTCCCTATCATTCGCATCTTAAGAATATTTCCACCTTTTTCAAAATACATATTGACACTGAGAAAGATTATCAATTAGTATTACTGATAATGAATATCATTCTCATAACCAAGGGCCCGGTGTGTTGATGATACTCCATCATAATGAACAAGATTCTAGGAGGAACTTTCGCATGAAACGGTCAATGTCAAAACTCAATATTGCCATTCTATCCCTTGCACTCATAGTCGCAACCCCACTCGCTGCTGGCTCTACCACCTACGCTGCACCAACGAAATCAGCACCGACTGCGAAGGCAGCGGTGACTAAAGCTTTTACCGTGAAAGACTTTGCGAATCGAGAAATCAAATTCACAAAACCCGTCAGCCGCGTCGTCGTTCTGAGTTCCGGAGATGCTCGAATCATGTCTGATTTGGGTGCTACCGTTGTTGGTAGACCAGCGATCCAAGACCCATCCTTCCCACAAGCCGTGATGAAAGCGATTGAAGTAGGCTCGACGCATAAAGTTGATTATGAAAAAGTTACAGCCTTGAAGCCTGATCTCATCATTGCGAATGTCGCAAATCTCAAAGATGTCAAATCGCTAGAAGCTACGGGTGCCAAAGTGTTCTTAGGCAACGCGAGTTCGATCAGCGACATTCAAAAAAGTATTACGTTATATGGTCTAATGACCGGCAAAGACAAACGCGCTGCAGAAATCAATACAACCATGAACAAACTTCTCAAAGGCGTTAAAGTCGACAAAGAAAACCCTAAAAAAGTATTACTCGTCTACGGTGCTCCTGGTGCTCTGCTCGCTGCGCTTCCCACTTCTCTATCGGGTGATCTACTCGCAAAAGCTGGCGGTAAGAACGTAGCCGAAGATTACCCGTCCATGAAAGAATACAGCGGTTATGCCCAATTAAGCACGGAGCGCATTATTACATCTGATCCTGATTATGTGATGCTCATAACACATGGCGATCCTGCTGAGGTTGAGAAAACCTTTATGGCTGAAATCCAGAAAAATGCCGCATGGAAGAACTTAAAAGCTGTGAAGAACAAAAAAGTGATTGTCCTGCCTTCCAACCTCTTCGGTGTTAATCCAGGTTCAAAAGTAACGGATTCTTTGCAATATTTAACGAAAAAGCTTCAGGATGAGGATAAATAATGAGCTTGGCTCGCCCATCCCAGTCTTCATTGGCGAAATCGGCGATCATAAAGCCAGAAGTTCCTGTTGATCGGCGATTGATGACCAGGCAAATTGCCCTTGTCGTATCCTTGTTTATTTTGATCGCCTCGATGCTATACGGTCTAATCGTCGGATCCGTTCATGTCCCTCTACAGACAATATGGAACGTCCTCGTACATCATGAACCTTCCACAGAAGAGCAAATCATCTGGAATTTCCGGCTTCCACGTGTTCTCATTGGGGCATGTGTTGGCATGGTACTAGCAATGTCCGGAGCATTCATGCAAGGTGTGATGCACAATCCGCTAGCAGATCCTGGCATCATCGGCGTTTCCGCAGGTGCTGGGTTGATGGCTGTACTCATCATGATCATTTTCCCAGAGTACTATTATCTTATTCCTGTCGCGGCTTTTGTCGGGGCATGGATTGCTGTGATGATCACTTACGCGCTTTCTTGGAAGCAAGGGGCTGTGCCTGTACGGATAATTCTTGCGGGTGTGGCTGTCAATTCACTTGTCGGTGCGATTACTTCGGGGATCATGCAGCTCTATAGTGATCGGGTGCAAGCGGTTCTCCCTTGGCTGGCCGGAGGATTATCGGGTGTAAGCTGGTATCATCTCGATGTGATTTTACCTTATGTAGCCGTCGCACTCATACTCTCGATCTTCGCGATCCGACATGCGAACATTCTGTTACTTGGGGATGAAGCTGCCAAATTATTAGGTCATCCGACAGAGAAAAGTCGCTTCTTCCTCATCATCGTAAGCACACTGCTCGCGGGTATTGCAGTCAGTGTATCCGGTTTAATCGGCTTTGTCGGACTCGTCGTTCCGCATATTGTAAGAATGTTCGTGGGTAGCGATTATAAATTTTTGCTGCCGATGTCAGCCATCTGCGGTGCTGCACTGGTTGTATTCGCAGATACGGCAGCGCGCTGCTGGTTCGATCCGATCGAGTTACCTGTCGGGATATTGTTAGCTGCACTTGGCGGGCCGTTCTTCCTGTATTTATTAAGACGTGGAGGTGGTCGTATTGGCAATTCTTAATGCGGAGCGAATATCCTATGCTCCTACCCCACGATTCTCCATCCATGATGTGAATATTTCTGCAGATCAAGGCGAACGGATTGCAATCATTGGTCCTAATGGATCGGGCAAGTCGACCATGCTGCGCCTAATCACAAGATTGCTGCAACCGAATACAGGTACCGTTGTTCTCGACGGACATGATATTCGAGCGATGAAAGGCAACGAGATTGCCAAAATCTTAGCGATGCTGCCACAAATGCAAACGGTTCAACATGATCTAACGGTTAGAGATCTAGTTCGCTATGGACGACATCCATATCAGCATTGGTTCTCGGGTATGAGCAAGGAAGATCGCGAAATCGTGGAGTGGGCGATTCATGCGACACGAATGGATCACCTCGCGGACCAACAGCTTCAGTCCTTATCTGGCGGCGAGCGTCAGCGTGCATGGATCGCCATGTCACTGGCTCAACTGCCGAAGGTTCTCCTATTAGATGAGCCAACTACTTTTCTAGATATCTCACATCAGTTCGAAATTCTTGAGCTCATCTCGCAATTAAACAAAGAAATGAATATGACGATCGTATCCGTCCTCCATGATATTAATCAAGCCGCCCAATACAGTGACCGGTTAATCGTCATGAAAGAAGGTCGCATGGTCGCGCAAGGCACGCCTTCTGAAGTGCTTACGCACGAAATGTTCGAGCAAGTCTTTGAGATTACCGTTCGTATTCACTATGATGACCCTTATCCTTATGTGAGATTAATGCAATGCTTGCGATGCGATAAGCCATCTTGTCTATGATCGACCCGTTTTTCTAGTGAAAGAAGGCGTTGTCCATGGAACAAAAATTAGATCCACAATCTATTCCCTCTGCCCTACCGAGCGAGCTCGTTCGGCAATTTGTAGCAAGTGCGCATCATGATCTCGATACGGTTCAATCGATGCTCGATGTAGAGCCAGGTTTGCTCCATGCAGCTATGAACTGGGGCGGCGGCGATTGGGAGACAGCCTTAGGTGCAGCCGCACATGTGGGCAGACAAGACATCGCGCGCTATCTGCTCGAGCAGGGAGCACATCTTGATCTATTCGCTGCAGCCATGCTCGGATATGTGGATGTCGTGAAGAGTATCGTACAGGTCAACCCTCAAGCGAAACATGCCAAAGGTCCACATGGCATTCCACTCCTGCGGCACGCCTATATGGGCGGGGAAGCAGCGCGAGATGTGGTTGCTTTTCTGGAACAAGAATAAAAGAGAATATAAAGGAGCAATCATCCATGATCGTCGTTACGAATACGATTCGAATTAGAAAAGGCCATGGCGAATCCATCGCGGAGCGTTTTCAGAACCCGAAAGGTGTTCATCACATGCCAGGATTCATCTCCATGGAGCTGTGGCTCACACAAAACTTAGAAGAATGTGATGAGATCAAAGTAAACACCACGTGGGAAAATCGCGAAGCTTTTGATGGCTGGGTGAAAAGTGATTCCTTCAAGCAATCCCATGGTGAACGGAAGAAAGCGCAAGCGGAGCGGAGCGAAAATACGGCGGATGGATCCGAAGAGGGGCCCATCATTCTAGGCAATAAAATCTCGATACATACGGTTCTGTTCACGGTCGATGCTGAACCCGTTAATACCTAATTAGTCATAAAAAACCCCTATACCACAGCTGTTCTCAAGAACGGGACTGACCCCATAGCGTGAGACAAATCAAAACACCTTCAAGTGAAATCTACTATGTCGTAAGATATAGGGACAATCTTGGGGGTGTTTTTGTAGTGGCAACAAGAGTGAGTTATCCAAAAGAGATAAAGCTGAAAGCAATTGAGATGAGATTGGCTGGTGTTCCAGTGAAAGAGGTTATGGAGCAGCTTAATATACGAAATAAGACGCAATTAAAAACTTGGATGAGATGGTATCGTAATGGTGAACTGCATAGACTGGGGCAGCCTGTTGGCAAACAATATAGCTACGGTAAAAGTGCTGAAATTACGTCGGAATTAGAGAAGCTGAAACTAGAAAACCGTTATCTTAAGCAGCAGTTGAACGTGCTAAAAAAGTACAAGGAGTTGGAAAGGAGGTGGAAGCAGAACTCGTAGTAGCCTGTATAGAGTCCTTTCGAGGTGAATTGAGCATTACACAGGCTTGTGTATGGCTAGGAGTCCCACGTTCGACATACTACCGCTGGAAAGCTAGAAACAAGGACATGAATGAATCTAACATCGTGGAGAGAATACGTGAGCTATGCAATCAACATAAATTTAGGTATGGATATCGAAAAATTACAGCACTGCTCCGCTTAGAGCATCAAATTAATCACAAACGGGTTCAGCGAATTATGCAACAAGAGCAATTGCAATGCCGAGTAAAAGTAAAGAAACGTAAACCAACGGGTCAACCTGCACAGGTCGCGAAACATCTGCTCAAGCGTCAATTTCAAGCAACAGGACCCATGCAAAAGCTAGTGACGGATATTACGTATTTGCCATTTGGTAATAAAATGTTGTACTTATCGAGCATTTTAGATTTGTACAACGGAGAAATTGTCGCGTACAATATTGCAGATACACAGGATACATCCTTTGTTTTAGATACGCTAAATCAACTTCCAGATCAGCAAGGTATGATGTTACACAGTGATCAGGGCAGCGTGTATACGTCTCAAGCTTATCAAGAGGCAGCAAAAGGAAAAGGCATTACCATGAGCATGTCCCGCAAGGGAACGCCCGCTGATAATGCCCCTATCGAATCGTTCCATTCCACACTAAAGTCTGAAACGTTCTATCTCGAAGGGTTAACCTGCACAACGACGGCAATCGTTGAACAGACCGTTCGAGATTACATTAGCTATTATAACTTAATTCGCATTCAAACGAAATTAAATAACCAGTCGCCGATACAATATCGACAACTGGCTGCTTGAACTTGCAAGGTGTTTTGATCCCTGTCTCACTATCGGGGGTCAGTCCCAACACTGACGTGCAGGGGTTTTCAAATCGTTCTAAACGTTACGTTTAATAGAAATAAATCGATTTTAAGTGGTATTTATTGCTCTTGCTGTCAACGACGAACGTAAATGTCGCGGAGATAAGTTTGGAATAATCATCTGCTTTGACAACATATTCGAGATACATTCTACCATTGGTTTGCGAGTGCTGCGAGTACTTGTACCAACGATCATTATTCAACTGATCCATAATGCCAGTATATAGCCCATCAATGACCTCTTGATCGCTAAGACGAATTCCGTCAACGTTCTTTCCCGCCTTCTTCACATCATTCGCTGCTTCGTTCTCATATCCATCGACCGATAGATCGCTCTTCTCAATAAACGCATTCATCTTGGTTTTATCGCCAGACTTGATCGCATCCATATAGAGCTTGAGCGCGTCTTTGGCCGTTGGCTTGAAGCTCTCGAACAGATCCGCGGATTTCGTTGTCGATGGGTATGTATTCGTCGCTCCTTTGACTGTCGTTGCTGTGTTATCCTTATTCGGATTCGCGCCTGTATCTGTTCCATTCGCACCCGTTAAGACATCTATTGTTGATGTGGATCCGTTCCATTTGATCTTCGCGCCTAGCGCTTCTGCTACTGGCTTTGCAGGTACATAGGTATGCCCATCATATACAATTGGGATCAGTCTGTCGCCGCCATCAACAAGGTTCACGCTACTCCCGTCTACTTTAATTTTGATGTTGCCATTCTGATAAGCGGAGATTTTCTTCACGAGTCCATCGGCATAAGCGCCCAGTGAAAATCCCGTTACCAGTGTCAATGTAAGTCCTGCGGTTAGCATCCATTTTTTGTTCATTTCTGTCTTACCTCCTGTAGTTACAACTGCTGGAAAACATAACTAAGTCTAGTAGACAGGTCGGTGACGGTCAATCATTTCGACAAATTTGAATAATTTGTCATAGGGATACTTTCACAGATTGGAAATTGCATGTAAGTTAATATGGGCACACAGCCCTATAGCTATCCGAATAGCTACATTATTGCTTTGTACGTTGTACCTTCGATCTCATATGCTTCGAGATGCTGAATCATCTCGGATACGTTTTTAACGATAAATCTCTTATGTATGAATTGATTCGTCACCGTTAGAACCTCGTCCATATCATATCCGTGATTCCATTTCGTGATCATCTTCCACAGGTTGCTGACTGATTGCTCGTAATTCCATGGCTCGATGCCGCTTCGGGAGCGAATGAATCGCTTTACGATACGGTAGTCTCTCACGAACACATGCGGATTAAGAATAAAGATAACGTCTGCTCGCTCGAAACTCTCTCCCGTCCAATGGTGCTGTACGCCTTCAAGCACCCAGTCCTCTCTGGCTAGTATCTCGCGAAATGTCCGGTCTCGTACCTCCACCGGGAATCTTAAGCTCTCTTCACTTCGATCCCAGACGATGTTATCAATTTCGAAATAAGGAATGGTGAAATGCTTCGTTAGCATTCTTGCAGCTGTCGATTTCCCGCTTCCACAGGCACCTATAATTCTAATTTTCACAAGTTGTCGCTCCTTGACTCAGGCAATTCTCCTGCTCTCTTACGACAAATATAAAGTCCATGCGTACTTATCCCAAGGATACTTGGCTCCCGACAGGTTTCTAGGTGATATTTCATATATGTCTGAAACTGGTCATCTGACAGTTCATCCACTTCATCACTAATAGTATGGCTTAATCCATCTGTCCCTAAATGATCTACGGTATTGATCTGGAATTGACACATATAAGCTTCAAGCTCATCCGGCGTTGTATAATAAGAATCCGTCCAGAAGGCTTCCGGATCACCGCCATGAATACAGCCATCCTGCATCACTTTGCGAATCGTTCCATCTTGTATGAATCCTGGGAGCTTCTTGACGAGCATCGGGACGACGGAAAATTTGTTAATGTAGGCAATGGCAAGGATACCGCCGGGACGCGGAACGCGCAGCGACTCTTGAATTAGAGAATTCCGAGCGCTTACATCCACGATATGATAGTATGGGCCGAGGCAGAGTATAGCATCGAATGATTCCGAGGTGTAAGCACTCAAATCCGTAGCATCACCAAGAACCGCGTCCAGTTGAATGTGGGGAAAGTCTGCTTTCTTCGCATTGATCTTCTCAATATTACCTGGTGTAACATCGATCGCCGTAACCTCCAGCCCTTTCTCGGCATAATGAAAGGAATAACTTCCCGTGCCTGCTCCAAGCTCCAGTAGTTTAGACGACTTGTGAATGAGAGGCTCTAACGTATGAATACTTGTAATAAATTCAACACGTCTCGAATTTCGCTTAAACCGCTGTTCTTCATCAACCGTTTCATAAAATCGGATAACATTCTCCATTGCTGTTCCTCCTGCCCGTCTATGGTTTGACCCCTTCAAATGCATAAAATGCTAAAGATTTATCGTGATCAGAGTTCAATCGAAGCATTTCGGTCAATGATGGCATAAGTTCCATGGCTGTATCCATATCGATCCAACGCACGTCTACAATATCGTTATCCGGGTCCTGTACTTGGATCGATCCACCTATAATTTTCGCGGTAAATGTGATGATTAGCGCATGAGACTCCCGCTCCGTAAAGTACATCTCCCGCAGCGAACTCAGCCCCGTAATGGCAATATCGTATCCCGTTTCTTCTTTTGCCTCGCGGATGGCACCTTGTTCCAACGTCTCTCCCTGTTCCACGGCTCCTCCAGGCAGACCCCAATAGGCAGAGGGACCGCCATTCTTCACGACTAAAATACGTCCTTGCTCATCGTAGATTAACACGGATGCGACATCAACTCGTTTCATACGTATAGCCTCATTTCTGTGATCAAAGTTGTTATTACTTTCGTTTATTTGTAGTGCTGAAAGACCCTGCAACTGCAGGGTCTTAGTCTATTCATTATTTCACTTAAAATGTATATTTCGCAACGACTTCACCATTAGACCAAGGCATGATGCCTAATTCGGTAAAACCTGCTTTGACATAGAGTCTTCTCGCCTGCTCGTTCGTAGGCGCATAGCTAATCATAAGAACTTCGGTCCGATCCTCTAGCTCTCTGATATGATCGATGATCGACTGAAATGCTGTCGTTCCATATCCACGCCCTTGGAATCGTTCATCGATCATAAGACGGTAGATCCAATAGTTGCCGTCATCTGAATCTAGACCAAATAATGTGAATCCGATCATTTGCTGCTCATCATATATGGCCTTCGCCTCGAAGCGCTCTAGAAATTGAACCTGCGCAATAGAATACAAATTCGATGCAATAAATTGCTCTTGTTCTTTCTTTAGCTTGAGATTAATGCATTCTTGCCAATTCGTCTTATCAATGGCTTGAAATGTGATCATTCCGAACTCCTCCTAAAATGTTGTAGAGAAATCCGAATTCAAAGGAGTTCTCTACGTTGATAAATACCTACTTTGTTCGATAACATGATGACAATTCATATTGTTCATACCACATCACTCCTCTCAAATAATGAAAATCTAATAATAATGATCGTATATCTACTCGTAAAGTTTCTTCCGAATGCTTTTCACGATAGCATGTTTTTCGTTATTCGGAACACATTCCACAAGTCTTGCTGCTGCAATAGGCAAGAACCAATCATCAATTGCTTTGACGGTTACTGATGAGTTCGTAAGGTAATGCCTTAGATATACCTGAAGCATAAACTCTCTGATCCGTGAAAATAAGTAAGAAATCCATGTAGGCGTACCAAATGGCATCGTACCAAACTTTAGGAGCAATACGGTTCGGGCTACATCAGCTGCTGGATTACCTTTCGTACCTGTCATCCAATCTATTACCCATTCACGGTCTGTCAGGATGATATTATCTGGATGTAAATCCCCGTGACATAATTTAGTGTCCCTATCCAACATAGACAAGTGTCGAAGAATGTGTTCCTTTTCATCGATAGTAAGAAGCGGAGCCTGAACAATCTTTTCATATAAAACATCATACTGAGATGGCAGTTCTAGGACGCTAATTTTATGAATCTCTGAGTGAAGTTTAGCCAGTCTTTTAGATTCATTGATCATCGACCAAGGTCTCTTCCTGATCCGCTCTAACAAGGTATCACCAGATATACGCTGATATACAATTCCTTTGCGTTCCTGAATTTCTATCATCTTGATCGGCCTCGGAATAGATACACCTGCATTATACACATATTGACTGATAACAAATTCAGTATCAACGATGTCGTCAGGTATCCCCGATCTGAATAACTTTAAAACATGCTCTTCTCCATAAGTGAATATTTCAGCCGTTCGTCCAAATGCTATGGCTTCATGCAAATCTATCATCCGCTATATCTCCGATTTTTAATAAAAACTCACCTTGTTATAAACTTAACACATACCGAAAATTATGCAGTGAAGTTTCTCCGATATGTTGAGGCACTCGCTTTAGATGATTGTAATAGCTGAACGTAAACTTAAACACATGACCAAAATCCCAATCCGATCCATGATGATCATATAACCAGAATGCCTTCTCGAGCGGCAAATGTACCACCGGTTGCTTCTTCTCTAACGGCAGTCGATCAACGGGAGAATACAATGGGATATCGGATTCTGGTTGCAGATCATGACTCAATCGAAGTACTTTGACCATTTTGAGTAGAGGTCGCAGTCCTCTGTGGAACAACGATTCATGTCCTAAATCATACAAAATATTCAGTGCATGTGAAAAGGTAAGCAAATGACCGATCAAATCGTGATGTGCTTCGGCCCTATAGATTGCATTGAACGCAGATAACTCTGATAAGATTAGCACTGACAAGTCACTCGGGTGTTGAATTCGTAGTAATGGATCGTCTGCCGGGATTGCTAGACGTTTCACTTCTGGCGTAGATAAGCCCAGCCAAGATCGACCAGGAATCGTCTTCTCAAAGGAACGAATCAATTGTACAATGCCATCTATGTGTTTCTCCGTCCCCCAAGAGCCTAGTTCTTTTATAGCCAAAAGAGACAAAGCAGAGTAGATCACATGATGCCCCACCCAGTGCAGCTCATCGATCGTCCCTTCCAATGCATCTAATATTCTCTCTTCTGCGCATGGATAGGCTGCACTCCGAGATTCACTTTCCTCCTTTTCCCCTAAGGTACGCGTGTTCAGCATCGTTGTGGTTTGATTCAGTATCGTACTGCGAATGTCGCCAGGCAGCAGATTGTCTTGGAGAAAGAAATAACTCGCAATGGCCGCAACACCGTAATGTGCATGCCATAGATCACCGGTCGTTCCCTTACACGTCGCTACGATCTCTAATCCTTCTACTAATAGCTGCTCTTCTTGCAACGATGCTCCCCCCTTAGCTGTAGTACCCAACTATTCAAGGTCATTGTTCATCACATGTATAATGCCGTCCGTCTGCGCCATTTCACGGATCAGGGTTACTAACGCTTTGGGATAGATATTCACATGATCTAATTCATCGATATTTACCCATGGGTAACGGATTCCCAATTCTTCTTTACCGGTAAATGCATCATCTTGAACAATAACACCTGGAGCTTCAACGGCATAATACATCCCATGTTCATGCAATTCCGACACACCATAAGCGTTAAAATTCTCAATAATCCATAATAATCGATCAACTTTCACCGTATTTCCGAGTTCTTCCTCAAATTCTCTAATGATGGTATCCGTTGTTAGTTCGTTCACTTCGGCTTTACCACCAGGCAATACCCAGCCTCTCCCATTCTTCGTCATATGTAATAGGACCTTCCGCTCCTTGATGAGTACGCCGGCAACTCGGAATAAGAAATGATCTATCGCGATGGACATGATGCGTCCCTTTCTTTTCTATTTTATAATTCCTTTGTAAGCTTTAATTCGAAATCCGGCTTCGTCACATACGCCATATAGTTCACTTTTCCATCGAAATCCAGATAAGCCTGGTAACGCGTACGAATCGCAGGAGCCGTAATCAGGTCCAGAACTTCGCTCTTCCTTACCCACTTGCTCTCAGACGTTTCTTCTGAAGTAGTCAACTCTCCGCCGACTGGAGTGCAGTAAAAATCTAACATAACTTTCGTTGGAACATCAGTTATCCCATCATGCCACTTATACGTGCTAGTATTCGAATACACGCCGATCATATGTGATATGGCAATGTCGATGCCGCTCTCTTCTTTGACCTCTCGAGTCAGACCGTCCATGAGATTTTCGCCAGCTTCTACTTGGCCCCCAGGAAATACCCAGCCTCCATCTCGCGTCTTCACAAGAAGAATCTCGCCTTGTTCACTCTCTACAATACCACCGACAGCTACAATATGGGTTGGCATCATCATGGTATTCACCTCTGTCGCTCTGATACTCTCCACTCTGTTGTTCGACACTAAGAAAGCTCCTTCATGAAGTAATAATGGCTATGACCTGTTGGTGCATTCTCGATTGTTGCCATGACCTGGAACCCATATTTCGGGTAAAAATCAGGTGCTTGGAAACTAAATGTGTGTAATTTTATAAATGTACATTGTTGATCTCTAGCAATACGCTCGGCTTCCTCTAACAATCTTCTTCCATGCCCTTTTCCGCGGTAATCATGATGAACCCATAAAATATCGATCTCCATCCAGTTCCATTTTATTGCACTATTAAGACCAGCTATGATTTCTCCCTGATCATTTTTAACGCATAAATTCACTACTTCATATCGCCCATTCGGTACGTGGGATGAATTAAATTCTATCAGTTTATTGCGAACATCATTCGATTCTTCGCTCGTACTTGTGATGATTCTATCGTTATTCATTTGTTCCTCCCAATAATCGACTCGTACTTAGACGCTCTGTCTCTTACGAATCATTCTGATCTGGCCTCGATGGTTGATCTCATCTTCAAAGACGTGAAACCACATAAAGTAATAATTCGCCTGCTTGTTATACCAGAACGACTCTTCGGTATTCAACCAGTCATCATCTACCGTTCCGAATAATTCCAATGTTCTCATTCTGACTTGATTCATGCGTTCTATGTAGAAGCTCAACTCTTGCCCCTTAATTGCTTGACGGCCTTCTTCACCTAATCGTAATGCTGGCCCCCATTCAATCCATTCTTCTTCCGATAATTCTCTGCCCTCGAATGTCTGAACTTGATAGGCATACTCCACCGCTGCAAAATGCAATAATAATGCCCCAATTGAATTGCTCTCTGAATCTAGTAGAAAATCCAATTGTTCGATCGATAAGCCTTTGGTCGCTTCTAACGTTGTATATCTTGCATAATTCATCATTGAGATCAAACGGCTAATTTGTGGTGTAAACCCCGGTATGTCGGTAATCAGATAAATATTATCTAAATTGTTCATTGGATACTTCTCCTGTTTGAGTTATTTTTATTTAGAGGTTCGAATACAGTCCATCCCACCTGGGGATAGTCGCCCCATAGTTCAATCATATTCTGGTCAGGATCATAGAATTTAAAAGATAGACCCTCATAGTCCGTTATGGCTGTCACTTGAATCCCTGCGTCCTTTAATTCTTGATAGACTTCATGGATATTCATAACAACGAACCCATAGACGGCCTGTGTACCTGTAGAATAATGCATGTGCGAATTAATACCCTCTTCGTAAGGGATGAGCATGATTCTTACACCCGACTCTGAACGAAGTTCGATGAACAGTGCGTCTTCTTTATAGACTCTAAAGCCAAAATGCTTCGTATACCACGCTGCAGCATTATTCAAATGGCTGACCGGTATATACAAATAACTGCCAGCTAATTGCATCTTATCTCCTCCATTGTTCGATTTATTAAATTCTATTGCGCAACACAACTGATGTCTCAATCTGTCTTTCCGGAACATTCCAATACTTCTTAAGAAGCACTTCCTTCTCACAGGGAGATACAAGATCGAACCCGTTCTTCTCATAAAAGCTTATCGCCCATGTGGCTGAATCCCACGTTCCTATTAATATGGGTTTATTTGTTAATGATATCAGATGAGCCAGAAGCTTCGTACCAATACCACCTTTTCGCTGATTGGTTCGTACATAAGCATGCCGAATTAAAGAAACATCACCTTTATCTTGGATGCCCATAACACCTATTAATTGATTTTCCTCTTCATACCCCCAGAATACGACCCCATCAGATATTTCATTGTTCAACTCTTCATACGCCATATAAGGCTCATGATATCGATCATTAGGAATCACACCTTTGTAGGCCAATGCTGCATCATTGATAATTTGAAACATCGCATCGATATCGATATTCGACATCGTCTAATCATTTTGAACCTCCGCGGTAAAGATTTATAGATCCTTTAATTCGAGTTATAATCCAATAAAAGATGGGACCCTCTCAAAATCCAGATTTCATGCCTAATCTCCTCATCTCGGGCGAATCAGTCCATATGATATTGCGTAATCATTAACATATTTCCCTCACTATCCTTAACCCGAAAACTTCGATGATCCCCATAGGTTTCTATAGGATATATCTCTGTTTTTTTGTCCACCAAGGATTGATACGCTTCTTCAATCCGATCTGTTTGGAATGAGAATACCGCTCGTGATACTGGAATATGATCTTGATCTTTGAATAGATGCATAACATATTGTCCGTCAATCGTTAGTTCTACAAAATCATCAAAATCAAAATCTGCTAGTTGAAACCCTAGGTTGTCGCAATACCATTCACTTGCTCTTCTCAAATCTTTAGCATACAGCATCACTCCGATTAATTTGGCCCCAATGAATGGTTTCATATGATCCCTCTCTTTACTTTTATAGGAACAACAGAGATAACGTTTTTCCTTTCCTGTATCTAAGAAGTTCATTTTTTTTATGAAGCTTAACTTTTAGTTCTCATATGCCAAAATATTTACCATAAACCCCTCCTATTTTAGCTTATTCTATAGAAGATCCTGTATTCAATAACCATACCACTGCTTCTAAGAGATCCTTCGCTATATAGTCTGGTTCGGTTTCTTTCCATTTGTCTCGAAATGGACCTAGAGATCCTTCGCCCCAGCCTGTTCTCACCAGGATCTTCATCGCACCAACTTGATGAGCAGCCAGCATATCCGTATCGCCTACATCACCAATAACCACGCATCGAGATAAATTCAATTGATGATCCTGAGCAGCTTGAATTAACATACCCGCTTGGGGTTTTCGACAATTACAATGATCACTCACCCCGTGCGGACAAACATAAGAATCGTCAAATCCATATGCTTTAAATTGCGCTTTAAATTCTTCTAATGTTGCCTCTCCGCGTGAAATCCGATGTTGATTCGTAAAGGAGAATACTTTGATGTGATTCAACTTCAACATATCAATGGCCAGTTGTGCATAAGGGAACAACTCAAAATAATTCGGATGAATGAAATGACCGTTCCCACCAATCGTGCCGTCTCGATCGATAAATACAGCTTCAATATTTCGTTTCACGTGGATTCCACCATCCTTGAAAGTATCTACACTCTTCCTTCATTAAAATATGTGACTTCAACATCTTTACGAACAATCTCGCAAAGCCCTTCTAGGTAGTAAGGCATCAATTGATCAGCTTGTTCTACAGCAATCCATTGAATATCATTAATCTCGTCGGGTCTTACAATTTCTTGTTTTCCTCCAATAATTTCAGCTCTAAAAGTAATAAATACAGCATGTTCTCCCTGTTTCTCGAGGATTGCTTCATTGACGGCAACGATTCCAAAGACTTTAATGTCCAATCCTGTTTCTTCTTTCGCTTCTCGAATTGCAGCTGCTTCAAGATACTCTTCCTCTTCTACCTGTCCACCTGGAAGCGTCCAGCTCCCATTATCGCCATTCTTAACCATAAGTATTTTGGATTTTGACGGATCCGTAATTAGTGAGTATACAATATTAATCCTTCTCATCGTAGCTGTCTCCTCGTATATGGTTATAGCTCTGCTAAGTATTCTTTCGTCTCGATCTTAAACTGCTTATATTGAATCCATTGCATCGCTTCGATCACTAATGGTGAAGAATTATGTTCATTCAAATCATTGATAGAGACCCAGGCTGCTCCTAATGAATCACCTATGTTAGGAGACTCTTCAATGCTCCCACTCATTCTCGTCACTTCATAAAATACAGCGATATGATGACAATGCGTATGATCGAAATTGCTTCTTCTCCAAGGTACAATAAAATCTTTCGTTCCAATATTAATTAATACACGTATTGATATACCCGTTTCTTCTAAAAATTCTCGAACAATGGTCTTAAGTATCGATTCATTCGGTTCAATACTCCCGCCTGGCAAATCAAATCTTCCAGTATAAGGTCCACCATTCTTGTGGATGACTAGCAATTTTTCATGCTCAATACAAATACCGTAGATGCCAAGATGACGATGCCATATCATTTCCATCGTTTCCTAACGCCCTCTCAATATCTATATTTTACCTTTCTATCACAATGCGCACAAGTGTTCTCGTTAATAATTTCCTTATGTTTCATTCTTGAAAAAATCCTTTAATATGTTGATCCCTTCAATGACGCTTTTCATATTCTCCTCATCATTCAGGTTATTCCGTGCGTGCAACAATACAGGCCGTAGAGATTCAACAGATTTTCCGAACTGGCTCATCCACTCATACCTAGGGACCATCCATAAATGAAAATGATGTGTTGTATCCTCATTATAAAAATAATAAACTTTCTCGATCCCCAACTTCGTTCGTTGTGCACTTCGAATCCGATAAATTAATGATATGTACTCAACTTGCTCCTCATCTGATAGTTCATCCATGCCATAAAAATGTCTCTTCGATGCTAATATCACTAATCCTCTTATTGGATAAGCAACATCTTGGTGGATATGAAAACGGCTTGATTCGTATATAACTCCACCTGTTGGTTGTATGAGACCACTTGTCAAAGCGCAGCTAAGACAATCGACTTCGATTGATCTCCCATCTGCTAAAGTAATGATTCTCGACATTATTCACCTCATCGTACAAGTTCCGAATCAATAGACCTTTAGTAAGAATTATGTATCATAGCGAAAATTCCTTGCCACGATGCAAATCCAATATAGGTCTAGTATAGGAATCGAATTTTTCTTCATCCTCTAATGAAACCCAAGCGACTTCTACTATATCGTCATTATCCGTATTTGACTTGTCTAATGCTAAGTCTCCGCCTACAATTTCGGCCTCATATGTATATTTTCCATTCGAATATAATAATAACTTAACAATTTTGGTTACATACCCTGTCTCTTCTTGAACTTCTCTTATACATGCGCTCTCAGGCGTTTCTCCTTCTTCAATTCCACCACCAGGGTAGTTCCATACGATATCCCCTCGGGCAACGAATTGTCTGACCATTAACACTTCATCATTTCTAGTAATTATTGCTTGAGAAATCATCCTGAGAATCAACTTCTTCCTATAATCAAAATCTACTTGATATCTTTTATTCTGACCGTATGACTGATGATTCGCTTCAATAATGCTTCTTTTTCGTTTTTTTCCACTTGCTTAGTTTTCTCTGATCATGCATATAAACTCTATTTCTCGATCATGAACTTTACTTGTGATCTTGCAATGTTCTACGAAACCATTTTCCCGATAGACACGTATCGCTCTTTCATTAAAGCTTGCCACAACCAGGCGAAACATCTCTTGATTCAAGAGTTGTCTAAGGTAATCCATTCCTTCCTTAACAAAAATCCTTCCCAATCCCTTTCCTGTCTGGGATGGTTCAAGTCCTAACCCAACGTCCATGAGATCAGACCTGTCATAGATCCCAGCGGTGTACCCTCCTGGAACCCTGGCTGAGTTGCCGATACAGAAGAAACCTATTAGCGATTCAATATCCTTATCGTTAAATACGCTATAATAATCGCCATTCATGAGTTCACTCATCATTTCTTCGCTATTGTCAAAATCATAAAAATCATAAGGCTCCTGATATCGCCAATTCATCATACTTTCCGCATGTTTTCTCGTCATCGGTTGAAATAGATAGATCATGATCGTAATCCCCCTTATTCGCACGCTCTACTGTGTTATATCTAGTTACTCTTCACAAATTTACTCATAGGCACTAAATCGCAATAGTCGTTTTCTTGCATTATTATTTGTTTCACACGTCTACCTTCCTCTATAAAACCCATCTTTTGAGTATTTGCATCTTCTTGAATCGCGGACCGGATCATAACTTCTTTGTTATGTTTAGTTACTTTCAGCGTATCGGATACAATCGTCATCATTAAGCCTCCCACGTTTCAATCGAATCCATATAATCCCAGTTTAACATTAATCATGCATTCCCCCAATAAAAATGTATATTAATCACCCAACACAAAAAAAGCCGCATCATCTGCGGCTCTCTCCGTTACTTATCCTATTCTAGCTCTACGTTGTGATACACTTGTTGAACATCCTCAAGATCTTCCAGCGCATCGATCATTTTCTCGAATTGTGCTTGAGAATCTTCAGGCAATGTCACATCGGACTGCGCCAACATCGTTAGCTCAGCAACGGCAAACTCCGTAATGCCAACTTGCTTGAACGCTTCTTGAACGGCATGGAACTGATCGGGATCAGCATATACCATGACTGTCTCGTCCTCTTCGACGACATCACGTACATCGACATCTGCTTCTAACAAGATCTCGATCACTTCGTCGACGGATTTCCCTTCAAGCCCGATAACGGCAGACGCATCGAACATGTAAGCAACGGAGCCATTGACCCCCATGTTACCGCCGTTTTTGTTAAATGCAGAGCGTACTGCAGAAGCTGTACGATTCACGTTATTCGTTAAGGCATCGACAATAACCATCGATCCGTTCGGACCGAAGCCTTCATAGCGCAGCTCTTCATAAGTCTCTTCCGCACTACCCTTTGCTTTATCCAGTGCACGATCGATGATCGCTTTAGGAACGTTGTATGTCTTTGCGCGCTCAAGAACAACTTTTAAGGCGCGGTTCGATTCAGGATCTGGTTCCCCTTTTTTGGCCGCTACATAAATCTCGACCCCAAACTTCGCATATACTCGACTCACGTTTGCATCTTTCGACGCTTTCTTATCCTTGATGTTATTCCACTTACGACCCATGCTGTACCTACTTTCTCAATATCTAATATGTACTTACCATCTATTATAGCGAAAAAAAGCAACTTTCGCATCCCTCTTCGAACAGTACACTTCCCTGTCGAATCATAATACAAAAATCACCTTTATGCAATGAATCACGTCTAAGAACGCTTGCTTGCTTATTCAAATAAACCTTAAATGTCTTTTGCAATATTTCTCAAATAGTGCTCCCTTAAATCCGCCTCATCTTCAAACGGCGAATACACCGTGACAATACGATATGACGTAATCGTCGAGTTCATCCATTGCTGCGGCATTATTTTGCTCATATGATGAGCTTGTCCCGATTTCGTTCCCTCATCACTACTGAATGTCATTCTGCCAATTGTGAGGCCTTGCTTGTCATAGAAATCAATATCGGCTTTCGTCTGTGGAAGATCCGATTTGGTCTCATTAGCGATATCTATACTCAATCTAAAATCACCGTTCTCCAGCTCTTCTGTTCGAGATCCCGTTAATGTCACATCCATATGAACGATCGGATCGTATGGGTCGTCTGTCCATTTACCTCTGCAATGACGGTTCGATCATTAATTCCCGGGGCTACACCAACGAACAATAACGCGAATGTTATCATCAATCCCATGAACATGCACCCTATTATCAATAATTTTTCCATCAAACCACAATCCTTATCTGGAAATATTTCCATAATATACTAAAATGATTATATCTAACTCCCCTCACACTTTCACTACTTTTTTGAACATGATCCAATAAAAAAACCGCACTCCTCAATTTACTAGGAGATACGGTCTCACTTCATCTATAATCCTATTATTTGACGTCGTAACCTTGATCTTCGATCGCTTCTTTAATTTGAGCAGCGGATAATTTGCTTCCGTCGAACTCAACAGATACCGTACCTGCATTTAGATCAACCTTGCCATTCGCACCGATTTGTTTCAAAGCGCCCTCAATCGAATTTACACAATGATTACAAGACATACCTTCAACGTTAAAAGTTTTATTTTCCATGTCGCAGCAGCTCCTTTAGAATCATTTGATGCATCTGCATCGTTTTTATAAATTTAGCATACCCCTCTACCCTATAACTGTCAAGTGAAAAATAGGATTGCCCTTTATCCCTCTTCACTTCCATCGATTCGGGGCTCTCCTCTTCCTAACTGCATTACTTCATTAACTTATTCATCGTCGTCAACAATTCATCGAGCACATCATGATCGCCCTCTTGTATACGCTCGACGATGCAACTCTTCATATGATGCTCAAGCAGCAATTTCCCAACACCGTTCAATGCGGATTGAATGGATGCGATCTGATTCAGCACATCATCACAATACGTATCTTTCTCAATCAAGCCCTTCACACCGCGCACTTGACCTTCAATACGATTCAATCGACTGATGAGATTACTCTTGGTTTTGTCGGAATGATGACTCTTCCGATGGTGTCCCTCTGCACAAGAATCATGTGTTGTCGTACCTTGTTGCTCCATGTGCTCATTCTCCATAATGAATCACTTCCTCTCTGACGTACATCCTCATAATTTCATTTTAGCATAGCCCCCCTACCTATGCAATTCCAACGTATGTACCTTATCGCACCGCTCCATTGGTAGGTTTGAGAACATTAGGAAGAGAAATTTAGATAGATTAATTAATTAGATTGCTTTATAATTGTTATGTTTATTATCATAGGATATTTTTCATAGAAAGGAGAATATGCATGGACAACAAGTTACGAGTTCTCATGAAAGCTACTCGGATTCGCGTGATTCCGGTCATGCTTATTCCCGTACTTCTTGGGGCTCTAGGTGCTTATGTCTGGGAGGGCATATTCCATCCCATTCTACTGCTTATCACGTTGCTCGGCTCTGGTGCAGCGCATTTATTTTCGAATATGATCAATGATCTGTGGGATTATCGCAACGGGGTGGATGAAGCAGCTAAGCAAACCGAAGGCTTGATCACGACGAACTCTGGCTTTCTCACGAACAACATCATCTCCGAACGTATTTTTGCTTCATTAACATGGGGGTTATTCGGAATCGCCGTACTATGTGGTGTTATACTCAGCTTCCTGAGTGGTTGGTGGGTATTCGTACTCGGATTATTCGGCGGTCTCATCGCTTATTTCTACGTTGCGCCTCCACTTAAATTCGGATATCGTGGCAAAGGCTTTAGCGAAATTGCTATCTTATTGTCTTTTGGGATTCTTCCCATTGCTGGAGCCTATTATGTACAGACCGGACATTTCGATTACCGCGCGGTGTTGCTCTCGTTGCCGGTTGGTCTATTAACAACCTTGCTGTTATTCAATCACCATTTCTTGCATTGGCAAGCAGATAAGGCTTCGGGGAAAAATACACTCGTCGTCATATGGGGGGAGGAACGTTCACTCAAGTTCTCAAGATTCCTGATGTTCATGTCATACGGGTCCTTAGTCTTGTGTGTGATCCTGGATATCCTCCCGGTCTATGGACTAGTGGCGCTCATTACCGCCTTGCCCATCTATACTGTATACGGACGACTGGGTAGTACGAATCAGTCCCATACTTATCTTCCACTGATGGGCGCATCCTCCAAAGCAGCCATTCGCTGCGGCGGGATCATGGTGATCTGCTTAATGATTCAAGGGTTAATTCAATCCATATAAATACTGTCAGAAATGAGGAACTACGAATGGAGAAACAACTTATTTTTGGTGATTTTGATACGATTCTATCTGAAGGGAAGGTCTGGAAAATCGGTGGTTTCCCGCTTCCCGACGGTTCCTTCTGGGAATATCGCGAGCCGGATGCGGTCGTGATTGTTCGCAACGGCATTCTCTACGTTCGCGCACCGCTTAGCAAGCAAAATGATAAAATTCAAATTCTGGACAATGCGAAGCATATGTACTATTCCGTAGAACAAGTTGTCGTACCAGAGCAAGGTGAAGTCAGCTTCGAGCTTCAAATTCGTGCGCGTACGCAGAACACGGTACCAGGAGATCTATACGACGGTTATGTATCGCTGAATCTGCTTGATTTTACGACGGGTGCAGCCCTCGATTTCTTTGCAGGTAATGATAAATATGCCAGTGTCTATGCCGTACTTCCTTTCCCTGGCGTTGAAGTACCTAAGATGGATAAGACGCGTTACTTCTGTATTTTCAAGGAAGATACTAACTTCAAGCCTAGAGAATTCAATACGTACAAAATTACGTATAACCGTGCCAAAGACGAGGTCGTCTTCTACCTGAATGGTGAAGAAGTACGCCGTGAGAACGATGTGCCGATTAAATTCAATCAGTTCACGATTGCACTAGGCATTATGACAGAGAAAGATTTAACGCCGGAAGGCAGTGTCTCCATTCATGGTCAGACCGTTATTGCGGAATACTCACCAGTGACTGTAACGATTACGGAATAACAGCGAAGAATTCCCCACTTGTAAAATAGTTCTACTATACACAGACATGCTCCCGTCTTATGATGATGTAGTCACATTCGAACAAAGACAACTTAGATCATTCATAAGAACGGGAGAGACGGATTTATGTTATCTGTACTTGTGAGTATTTTTGCTATTCAAATCGTATATGTTTCATTTTTTACACTCCGGATGATCTTGACGTTAAAAGGTCAACGGTATTGGGCTGCTGGTCTCAGTACACTGGAAATTACCATTTATGTGCTAGGCCTTAACATGGTGCTGCAATACGTGAATCAGCCGATTAGCCTAATCGTCTACGCCCTTGGCTATGGACTAGGTGTTCTCGTCGGTTCATGGATTGAAGAGAAAATCGCTCTCGGATACGTCACACTGAAGGTCATAGTAACGGATGTCCATACAGGACTTCCCAACCAGCTACGAGATCTTGGTTACGGGGTAACTTCTTGGATTGGTGATGGTCGAGATGGTCATCGTCTCATTCTAGAGGTACTCGCGAAGCGTAAAAATCAAACCCAACTATACACCTCCATTCTGGCAAGCGATCCAAAAGCCTTTATCGTAACGATGGAGCCAACCCGATTGCACGGCGGGTTTTGGACACGCACAACACGGAGATAGCTATAGCAAGACAGCAAGAAGCAGCCGATAAATCGGCTGCTTCTTTATCATCTTATCAACCTCATTTCCATTAGATCTTGCGACAAACATAGATCAATTCTTGGCTACCTTCTGTCACCTCCTCCTTACTCCATGAGCCATAACAATGTTCGATTTGAAAAGCATGCTGCTGAATCAACCGTTCCAATTCAAGCGGGAACGTGTACCGGATATGTAAAGACGCCTCCGTTTGTTCGAGGTGATTGGCTCTTCCATAGATGTTCTTCACGATTCTACATGTTAACACCTGCGTCATCGGATTATAAATTTCTTCGTGCTCTTCCACGACTACTTGATTCATCGCATCCCGATAACGTTCCTCATAGTTCTGAATCGAACCAAGTTCTTCGAGATTCGGCACGCGGGTCCCGAAAATAAAGACCCCGTCTTTCTCCAAATGATCATGAATGGCACGGAACATTAGATCCTGCTCAACGTTCGTGAGCACATGCTGGAAAGTATTCCCGACCATGAACATCATCGCGTATGGCTTATTTAACTTGAGCGCTGTCAAATTCATTTCGTAGAATGGGATGTCTAGCTTGTGCTCGTCCGTCTTCGATCTCGCCAATTCCAGCATCTTTGTACATAGATCTACCCCTTCCACTCGGAACCCTTCTATCGCCAGCGGAATCGCGAGTCTACCCGTCCCGCAGCCTAAATCCAAAATGGTACCTTGGACGCGCTCCGCCCATTCATGTACAAGGGAGTAGTCGAGCATGTAGTTCGAATATTTCACATCATAATCATAAGCGCTTTCATAAGTACACTGAACCATTTAACCCTCTCCTAGTAGTTGTTATGTTGTTGCTTCTTTTGACTGAATGATGATGTGTACGATATGCTCTGCCAATTGCGTCATCTGCCTCCCTTGGTTGCTCTGGTCACATGCGCTCCATTTTACACACTGTTCACCTCCATTGAACCGTACTTTGAGGTCATAAAGACTACCTTTCGGACATCTCTAATGATACCAACGCAACAGGATTGGAAAATGTTTCAATACATGAAATATTTATGTCGTTCTGACAACCAGCAAAAAAACATGCAGTTTTTAAAAAGTACATCATAAAAACGATATGATGTATTACAACCACTATCGATACAATGGAACGTAAAGAAGATGGCTCCTGTACAGTACAGAAGCCATCTTCTTCAACCTAGCCTTATTAACTTGTTCTTTACACGTGGTTGGAACCTGCTAAATTGAAGGACGTACTATGCAAGCTTTCGTTTGAATTATTACTTTGGCAGCAGCTAATCCGCTCGATTCCGCAGTTAGACACAGCTCTCCTGTTTGTTTCGTCGATTGGACGATAGCCATGCAAAGCCCGTTGAATGCTTTCCGCTTCCAAACCGCATCGCTTTCGATATATTTATCCGGTTCGTGGCTGCTCGGGTTGCCATTGCCGACACCGATCAACACGCCTGGTCCGGTCACGGTAAATATCACTTCATTGTCGGCAATAGGGACAACTCTGCCAAAATCATCGACCATTTGTACCGTGATGCACGACACATCCTCACCGTCGGCATCGATAGACGAGCGATCAGGGATAAGCTGCAGCGCCGATGGAGCGCCTGTCGTTTCTCTAGTCACGCTAGAGATCTCCTGCCCATTTCGGTATCCTTTGGCCTGAAGAACACCCGGCTCGTACGTTACCATCCAGCTCAAATGTCCCAAATGCGGCATTCGTTGTCGGCCGATGCTGCGACCGTTAAGAAACAGCTCCACTTCCTCGCAATTGCTGAAACAGCGCACGTCGATGTCCTGTCCTTCCTTGCCCGACCAATTCCAATGCGGAAAGAGATGCAGTACCGTCCGATCTGTCCACCAAGACTGATAATAATAGTAGTTGTCTTTCGGAAAACCGCATGTATCCATGATGCCGAATTGCGAGCTGATACACGGCCAACGGTATGGAAGTGGCTCACCTCGATAATCAAATCCGGTCCATACAAAAGCGCCGGCCAAATACGGTCGCTCCGCATAATAGTTCATCCATTCCTCGGCACCGGATCCCCAGTCGGGGAAATTCTCGTCATAAGACGAGACATAGCCTTTCTCCGCATCGTTCGCGTAAATGCCACGGGTACACAGCGTACTTGCTTCTTCGCTGCCGATCATGGGCTGTTGCGGATGATCCTTATGGTATTCATCCAAATTCGCGCCGATTCTCCAATAGTTCCAGCCTCGCACATCTACTACGCCGTTAATCCCTCCGCTTTGTCCACCGTTATTCCCTCCATAGCTGACAAGTCGTGTCGGATCAAGATCGTTTACGATTCGTTTCATCGTCCTTGCAGTGCGGGCGCCAGCATCCGTATCCTGAATCCCGCCCTCTTCGTTGCCAATCGACCACAAAATAATGCTTGGATGGTTGCGGTCGCGTCTAACCAAGCTACGTAATTGATTGTGAATATCCTCGCTGCAGCCCACTTGCCGATGTTCGTCCATGACCAGCATCCCCAATCGGTCACACGCTTCGAGCAACTCCGGCGTCGGCGGATGATGCGATGTCCGGTAAGCGTTGACACCGAGCTCCTTAAGCTTCTCGATCCTGTAATATTGCAGGCGGTCAGGCAGCGCCGTCCCTACGCCGGCATGATCCTGATGGCAGCAGACACCTTGGATTGCAACCCTTCGTCCGTTCAGGAAAAAGCCATGATCCGGATCGAAGCGAATGCTGCGAATACCAAACGATGTTTCATATACATCCGTTGGAGCCTCGCCCACCTTGACTGTCGTAACAAGACGATAGAGGTGGGGCGAATTCAAGTCCCATAGCTGCGGCTGCTGCACACGAACATGCTGGGTGAATTCATGTTCCTTCCACGCCCCGATCAGGCTTGACTCCGACTGCACTTTTGCAACGCAGCGGCCTTCAGCATCATAGATCGCAGACTCGAACGTGCCTGCTGAATCATGATCGCCTTCATTGACAACTGTCGTGTGAAGCGTCAGCTCCGCGAATCCGTCGGCAACTTCCGAAACGACATACGTTCCCAAGTGCGCGACATGCATCGGGTTTGATTTGACCAGCCAAACATGCCGGTAAATGCCGGCCCCTTCATAAAACCATCCCTCCACTTGGCTTGCGTCGGCACGCACGACAAGCACATTCGGTCCGTCGAACCTGACGCAATCGGTAATATCGCAGCGGAAGCTGGTATATCCGCTTTCATGGCGTCCTAAATAATAGCCGTTCAACCAGATCTGACTGTCTCGAAATATGCCATCGAACTCGATGGACAGCCGTTTGCCTTTATCATCTTCAGCAACCGAAAACCGCTTGCGGTACCATCCGATTGAAGTCGCCGGGTTGGGTCTCCCGATCGGTTTATATCCATGATAATCGATGTCATTATCGGACGAATGCTCAAAATCCAGCTCCACCGCCCAATCATGCGGCAGACAGACCTCCCTCCAATCGCTATCATCAAAGTCGGGATGAATAGCGCCCCTTCCTTCAGCTTGTTTGGCAAACGGTTTGCCTTTCCAATAATCGAAGTCGCGCTTGATGTCTGAAGCGTGTCCCAAGGCAAATCTCCAACCGGAATCCATCAACAACCGCTCTCGTAGCGGCTGGTTTACCTCTTGATTCATAGAGCATAACTCTCCTTTTTATCACCAGATCCTCTACCCAACTGTGTTATATCATTTATTGATCGTTAACAAATACTCCGTGCCTGGCTGGATCACAATCGTTTGATGATCAAGCATTGCATTTTCACCTAAGATCCGCTCCATATCCGATGAGCTCTCGACGAAAACGTTGACCTTTGCCGTAAATCCTGTGGGGTTCATCAGCTTCACCGTCATCGTTGCAGGATTGTTGTCAACGACTTCAGCTTCGACGTGATCGATCGCGCAAATGTACCCCGTATCCGATTGGATGTACACACCTGGAACTTCAAAATACGTAAGCATGCAGGAAACTTCGCACCAGCATGAACCGCCTGCCACCTCACCAATATTTTCTTTTCCTTCCCAATCGCTCAGATTGACCCGTTCTCCCATCCAGCCCGGAGGCGAGTACGCCGTTCCATTGCGATTGCCACCCCAGGATATACGGAGCGGCCGATCCTCTCTGGACATATATTGCGGCAGGTTATGCGCGATATCCTGGAGCAATTCCAGGTAGAATTCATTCGCTGTAGCACGGTACAGCTTAAATAAGGATGCTCCCGAAAATGTGCATATTCCCGGCGCCGCATGCTTATTCTGCACACTTGCCCAGACCGCACCAGTTGAACGCAAATCGAGCTTACGAAATTCCGTTTCTTCAGCATATTCGTAATCGTACGATACAACCCATGTCGCGCATAGTTTGGCCGTTTCTTCCGCCATACCCAGCCACTTGCGGTCGCCAGTTACTTCAAACAACACAACATAAGACTCCAACAGCGCAAACGCCGATTCACTGTCCGGGCATTGGCATATTTCCCCCGGCGCGCCCGTCGTAACGCCTTGCTTCATGAAATGATCATAATAATATTGCCCTGCAAGCTCCGCTATAGCAGCGTAATCCGGACGGTTAAAATATTGTCCTGCCAATGCCAGACCCGCAGTTGCGATCCCCGCACTAGCGCTGCCGCCGATGATAATTTCTTCCTTGTCCAGATCCACGAACTGGCCGAATTGACCGTATTCGTTCCACAGCCGAACAAACGCGTCGCAGGCCCGGATCAACCCTTCTTTCCAACTGTCCGTGATCGGTTCGCCTAATTTATTCAACAGCATCAGCTGTTTTGCCATGAAGTACAGGACATCCGCATTTTTGCGCAGCAGCACAATCGAATTTTCATCATGACGACGGAAAGCGTCGCCCAGTCGATTTCCCTTGCAAAAAATACCGTAAAAAAATCCTGAAGGCGCCTGAATCGTATCGAATAAGAAATTCAAAGTTTTAATCGATCGTTCCTTGGATAATCCGTTTCCGATGCCAAGCATCGGGTACGTGTTGATCGCGCCTCCGACCCATCCGGTTTGCCATTCGCCAAACACAGGATCCGGCGAAGTCGATGACCGGTAAAACTCGAAGTCACGCTGCCAATTGTCTCGGTTATATTTCTCCTCTAATATATCCCAAGAGGCTGAGAATGGAATTTCATGCCTTAGCTCTGCTGGACCGGTCAAATCTTTCCGAATCTTCGAGAAATAATCGAACAACGACGGAATATCAGGACAGTCGAAAACATAAAGTCTGAACTTGATTGTTACCTCGTCTTGTTCATGAAAATTGTATCCGCGGTCATCGGATGGCTCTTTCGTATTACACATACTGTATTTACTGCTTCGAACCGCAGGAGCACAAATCGAAATCATCGCTTCCGAGCGGTCGCCACTCTCTTCTACGGTCAAGCCGGAATCACCGACAGCCGTTCCTTGATGTGTCAACAACAGTAAACCTTTATTCTGTTGATGTAGAAAACAGCCGACAGCCGGTGTAGCTAAGTCTCCCGTTCGTAATTCGATTTTCGATGGTCCTTCATTCAAGTTAAGTCTCGGCACATCTGTGATTATGGTCGGAATGTCAACACCTATCTCATCTTCAAGCTCCAGCATGGGTGGGTATTCTTGCTCACTTACCCGAAAACGGTTGCCGTTGTAAGCGGCCGCAGGCATCAGCAGGTAGTTGTCCTGCGACCAATGGTCCAGCATCAAACCAACCGATACACTCGCTTCGTTTACACTCCCCTGTATCACCTTAAACGTTACTTCGCAATCGATCGCATCTTCATTGGATTTAACTCTGTTCCACGAATAAACGACATTCAACAACGAATCATCCAGCATAAGCTGTTGTTCATCGTTGGATTCGTCCCATGCACATGTCGCCGATCGGATCGGATTGGCTCCATCATATTGGGTCAACTTGAAAGCGATTGGGTAGCCGATTCCGTTTATCATTCAGGTGTAACCCCCACCACTTCATTTTTTGCTTCTACCGTCTCCGGCTCTCCCCAAGCCAATATTTTCACGCTAACAGACGGTTTTGGATCTCCTTCAAATTTGCAACTGAAGGAGACCGTTTGCCCTCCGTTACGGATGATAGGCGCATCCGCCGACGCTTGCACCGTCTGTAGTAAATTCCAGTTTTGATCATATATTTTTCCGGTTCGCCCGCCATCGCACACAAGATATTGATTCGACTTGATTTCCGTATCGAATGTCATATAGACGCCGCTTGTATACACTGTAGGCCGTTTCACGGAAGCATCTTCGTTGCCGTACGACGGCATCACGCGCAAGACAAACTTCAGCGGTTGATCGGCATATTTATTGAAATAAGTCCAGTCGGCCCCTCCGGGTTGGCCTGGCTGCAGCTCAGCTGGATTGCAGACAAGCGGCTTCGAGACGTGAACCGGATGCAGGTTCCAACGACCGTCGTCAACCGGTTCCAAGTGCCAATCGCCCTTCGGTTCACGCAGCCGTTCGCGCTGCTCAGGTGTAAACGCTCCGGCCCGCCGCGCCTTCTCCCATTCGCGCACCGTCGCCAGCAGCGCCTCGATATTGCCGTTACGCCTAAGTACCGCCGTATCGGCGACCAGCGCAAAGCCCGCGCCGAATCCGGCCGCCTTCGACAGCACCCATTCGATTTCGTCCGGTGCCGTCGCTTCGAACCGGTCGGAAGCAGAACGGATGAGAAACCATCCTAGCATCGGCGGAATGAAGTTGCGGGCAAAATAACGCTGGTTGCTGAGCCGCCACTCGAGTTGGCCTTCACGCGTTGCCGCGCCCCAAGGCTCTCCCCAATTGAAGCGTGTGAAGACATGCCACGAATAGTTCGAGACGACGATGCTCGCATCATTGATCACTTCTTCGCCCCAACCGTCGTAGCACATCTTGACGAACCGGTTGACACCGTAAGCCTCATGCCCTGTAGCATACAAGCCTTCCAATCCATCGAACGAAATCTGCTTCATACCGGTCGTTCGGAACAGTTCAGCGATCCGTCTGCTATAGTCATCCTGCAGCTCGATATTCGGGAAAAAGACGTCGTACGGGTGATCCCATAACCGGCCGATTGCCGCGCCCGCCTGATGTTCAGCGACATTCGTACCGTTCGCGCCGCGCCGTACGCCGAGCAGTTTCCAAGGCGCTCTTTCGGTCACAGCTTCGTATTCAATCAGCTCGCTGCCCATTTTCGCCGAACGCCGGAACAAATTCGCCGTGAACGGCGCAGGGTCGCTCACCTCAATCTCCTGCTCCTCCATATCGATCGCCGCGACCAATTGAGCCTTTCCGGCCATTTGCAGCCGCTCGTCCGGTACCGGCATCACATATGGATCGTTCAGCGTCGTAAAGTTGGAAAGAGTATGTACGCCGACATGTACGCCATCGCGTTCTGCCAACTCAACGCACGCTTTCAACCCTTCGTCGCCGTTCGGAAAGCTGTTCGGCTTCAGCGTAAAATGACCCCACTGTCCGAACGGGTCTGGGTGGTACACATAGCTCAAACCGGCCATCTTCGTATACCGCACCGCATCCGTTATCGTCTCTTCCGTAAAGTCGGTGATCAAATACGATTGATTCGCCGCCGGGGACATTTTGCCCCACACCCCTTCAATCATCGGATGCGGGAGTCCTTCGCCAAGTTCGATCGCTTCAATCGTCGTAAGCACCCGGTCGACCGCGCAGCCGAATAAGGCGATCTTGGTTCCGACGATTTGCGCGTCGTCGCCGGTAAGCGGTTCGACATCAACGTCTGGCAAGTTCCATACCGGCCGCCTAGCTGCATGGGTGCGATTTCTTGCATAAGCTTGCAGCATGCTCCCATCGATTGTCGGCCACGCCCCACAGACGTCATATTCGAACTTGTTATCGGATGGCTGCTGGCTGTCAGGATCCGGATTTCCCTCATTCGAATACTTTGGCTGGACGTATTCCATTCTGTCGAGCTCGACAGGCCATCCGCCAATGGTCTTCATATTCAACACCTGAATGCCGATAGCATATGTTCCGTTATGTACGACACCTACCGACTCTCCAATCGATCCAGCAACCGTCGTGGCATAAGGACCCCAAATGACGGTATCGATATCGCCATCAACACGTTGCACTTCGAATGTCGCATAAAGCCCTTTTTCTTCGATCACAACATCTACTGTCGCACCACATTGAGCAAACTTAAACTTGACCATACCAGATGCCGAATCAAATTCAACTTGCGACGGCATCTCCGTTCGACCATGCGCGACAACCCGAATCAGCGTTGACAGATGCATTGCTGATTCATATCGATTGCCGGTTGTCGTATCGGTCAGACCAACTAGATTACCTTGTTCGTTCATTTGAATCATCAGATTTCCCGCCGAAATGTTTACCATTTGAGTCTCATCTCCATCACTTTATAATTTGAAATATTAAAGTCTCAAAGAATCTTCCCTTTTCACTTCCAGAATGGCAATCTCATAGGGTTGAAGTGTCAACGTGACGGTGCCATGGCCGCGCGAATCCAGTTGTATCGCTCCGATGGTATCGATGTGTGCCGACTCGCTGCCAGCAAATCCTGCATATTTCAGCGGCAACTCCAGCATGATGCTTTTCTCTGCATCAACTGGATTAAAGACAACTATAACAGCGGGAATTTCCGCTTCTGTCGATACATGCATGACCGCATCCGGTTCATAACCGTTCGGCCGTGCCAAATGGACCATTTCTCCCGCCAGTGTTTGTCGATACTTTTTATAGAATGAAATCCATTTATCGAATATTTGCTTCGTATTTCCCCCAAAATACGTATTTCTTCCGTACAATACACCGCTATGCCCATACCCGAACATCCCGCCAATCGCATGGTCGTAAGTAGCCGGGTTTTCTTCTGACGGCTCGATGCTGTGACCGTGGTACAATTCCAGATTACAAGACGTCCAGGTCGCACAGGCCGGATCTTTGTATCGCGAATCATATACGAATGCCCGCGTTTGTGTGACAAGACGCATGCCGCCCATCACATTCTGATCTTCTTCGCGATAGCCGCCTGGCCGTTGGCACAAGCCAAGGAACATGGACTGCATTTCCTGCGGTGCGGTGATCATTTTATTGCGTTCCGTAACTTCCTTGAAAAAGCGCTTTTCCCACATCCAGTTCATAAACTCAACACTTTCTGGATTGGCATGATGATGATCGGTCGCCAGACACGGAAGTCCATGATAAGGACCATCAATGGCAAGACCATCAAATCCGATGTGATCCAGCAGATGGAGCAGCTTTTCTCGAATATACCCGCCCCATGGCGACTGATAGCACATATTGCCCAGCCCTTCCGGTGAATAGCGAAGGCCGTCGGGTCCTAAATACTGCCAATCCGGATGTGTCTTGCAAACCTCGGTAGAATGCCAGGCGATCGTCGTCGAGCAGTACGGGAGAACTGTTAATTGCTTGCTGTGGTAATAATCGACCAACTTCTTCATATCTTCATACCCATTCGGGAATAGATCCGGCCGCGGGATGTAGTCTCCCGTATTGGTGAACAGCTGTCCTACGAATAACTCGACCGATTCGAAACCGTCCTCGGCCGACTTGTCGGCCATTGCTAGCAGTTCTTCGTACGAATTGCACGAATTCACGATCCGCTTGATTTGCGGCGTTGTAATCCAAGGCGCAATTTTTTTGTACAGTCGATGCAGGATGATGGAAGCTTCGTCTTTATTGCCCGATGTAACCGCTTCGTAGCACTTGAACGTTTCAAAGTGCTGTCCTGGTAATAGCTCCATACCGATCGGCTTCGGAAATTCGAATCGGGAGAACGGAACGTAATAATCGTCCTCCTTCTGAATGTTCCAGTAATAATCGCTGAATACGGACAGTTCGATTTTCCCTTCGAACAATCTAACAATATCAACGGTTACATTATCAACGACAATAGGTGACGATGACGTATTATGCACGTGTACAGTTTTGGTTAGCAAAGGCAGATCGTCGGCAATTTCATACTCGATAACAAGTTCAACGTGCGGTATTCCCTCATGACGCCCCGCGCAGGTCAAACGCAGCGTATCACCAAAACTGCCTCTATCCTGCTCGACTTTGGTAACGGAAAAAGCCCCTTCTCTGTCCCAATTCAACCGGTGCTTCCACGGTCCGGCTTCATAGGTTTGGCCACCAATGCTCACAGCCGCTTCATAAGGGAGATTCGACTCAAAGGAAAAGACAGGGTACCAAAAATCACCCCTCTGTTCGCCGTTCGGACGAATATGATAGAGGGTTGTCGCCAAACCTGCGGAAATATCGATTTCTCGATGAATGAAATCATTCCGGATAACAATTTTATGGTCTTGAATGGATATGCTCACAATTCGCTGCTCCTCTCAAATGGATACTAAACCGTATTTTTACATCAACACAAAAAACAGAAAAAGATCGGCTGTACTCTTGCGGCCTTCGAATGAAGGCCGCCCGATCTTTTCTCTGCAAGTTCGAGAGCTCACTAAAATCCATGTTCGCCTTATTGTTGGTTTAACTTTTCAAAAGCCTGCTGGGCTTCTTCCATGACCTTATCGCCGCCCATTTTGTTCCACTCCGCCACGTAGTTGTCAAACTCGCTGATCGGTTTTTTGCCAATAATCATATCGAGGAACGTTTGCATCGTCAGTTTATCCAGTCTTTCCTTATAATCATTGTAGATAGGTCTATCAATCGGCCCAAGAATATCGAATTTCCCTGTGCCTAATTCCATCAACTTACTCCGCAGCGGCAGCATGGATTTATCCTTTGTATTAAATGAAGCCAACTCCTCGTTGTAATCATCATTCCATCCACCCGGAACAGAATAAGCGCCGCCGAAGCCGTATTTCCACTGTTCTTTTTGATCGTCATACGGCTTAATGTATTCGAATCCCCCATCCGCTGTTTTCTTGAATGTTTTCCCTTCTTCGCCATAGGTTAGCGCGATTTTGGATTCCACTTCAAAGGAAGTGAATTCGAACACCTGAAGGTATTTGATCATCTTGTCGTGGTCTTTCTCCAATTGTTTGCCGAACATGATATCGACGCCGAACAGCGCATTTCCCTGCTGCATACCGTAATCACCATTCGGTCCTTTCGGTCCCGGAATCATGGCAAAGCTTGCATTCGGGTTCACCTTGTGCAGTCCCGCATAGATGTCATTGCAGCAGAATACGCCATCCTGAGCGAGCCCGAACCAATAAGTCGCGACTGCTCCGGATTTTTCTTGAACCAATTTATCCTGTACGTTATTTCCTTTATTCACGATAAATTCAGGATCAATCAATCCTTCTTTATACCAACGATTTAATACCGTTAAGGCTTCTTTCGCCCCAGGCAAAATCTCGCCGCGTACGACCTTGCCGTTATCTTCCGTAAAGGCTCCAGGGTAAACGCCGTACGCCCCAAATAGGAAGCTGAACAAATCTCCGATAGTGCCGGCTGTTCCCGTAATTCCGTACGTATCCTGTTTGCTGTTTCCATCCGGATCGTCATTCCTGAATTTCTTCAACGCTTCCTCCATCTCATCCAGTGTCTCCGGCGTTTTGGTGATCCCGACTTTCTTAAGCCAATCTTCGCGGAACCCTACAACGCCACCATGAGGAGCCAAATCCCATATCCCAGGCAATCCGTAAATTTTACCGTCTCTGCGTAAATATTTGAACGGATCATCTCCTAGTACTTTATGCAAGAATGCCAAGTATTTAGGTGCATACTTTTCCAGATCCTCCATTTTAATTTCAGCAACGACGTCTTGTTTGATCAGCTTGTCGTATTCCTGGAAGCTAAGGCTCTTCCACCAATCAGGGATGTCGCCGGATGCGATCGCTAGGTTCAGCTTTTCTTTGGATGTATCGGAAGAAGCAACATAAAACTCGGCGTCAAAATCGAATTTTTTCTTAAGAAAGTTCATGAAATAACCGTCTATTTTGGTTTGTTCGGGGTAATATGTCCAGAATTTCAACTTCGTTTTCTCTGTACTTGCTTTTTGTCCGTCTGCCGACTGGGCGGTTGGTTGATCCTTCGGTTTATCCGAATCTGAACTTGTGCCACATCCGCTCATCATCGTAGCCAACATCATGAAGCAGATGAGTGCGGTTAACCCAAACTTCTTTTTGGTCATTTGTAAACCCTCTCCCTTTTAACATTTTATAATCTATTACAAGGTTCACATGTTCGGTCAACCTTTAATAGCACCCACCATAATGCCTTTTACGAAGTATTTCTGAATAAAAGGATAGACAACAAGCATCGGAAGGATCGATAACATGATGACGGTGGCCTGAAGCTGCATTCCCGAATATGGATTTTTTTCTTGCAGTTTCGCTAAAATGTCAGTAAATTGAGTGGGGTTGTTCTGGATAATAATTCTTCGAAGCACTAGTTGCAGCATCTCTTTATTCGTATCGTTCGTATAGATCAAGGCGTCGAACCAGGCATTCCAATGCCCGACTCCCACCCACAGCGCTTCCGTGGCAATAATAGGCATGGACAACGGAAGAATGATTCTCACAAAAATTCTCAAAAATCCAGCACCATCCACCATCGCCGATTCTTCTAAGCTTTCTGGTAGCGACCGGAAGAAGTTGCGCATAATAATCACGTTGAACGTGCTGATCATACCTGGAACGACAAGCGCCCATATGGTGTTATACATCCCAAGATATTTGATTAATAGATAGTTAGGAATTAAGCCGCCTCCGATTATAAATTGGATCAGCATAAATCGCGTAACCCATTTATTAAGCGGCAAATCTTTTTTGGACAATGGATAAGCGGTGATCGCAGTTGCCAGAATGCTAATCAACACGCCGAGGCAGGTCCGAAGGATCGTATTTTTATAACCGACCCATAAGGCATCAAAATCAAATGCAAGCTTGTAGCTGTCAAAGGAAATCGAACTTGGAAAGAGTTTAAATGTACTGTGGGCGGCATCTCCACCATCCAACGAGATGATCACTTGCGTCCAGAACGGATACAACGTGATGATCATTACGCCTGTCATGAACGCATACAGCAATATATCTGCGATTTTATCCCCATACCTTACCATAATGTATAATCACCGCCTCCCATCCTTCTCGCCAGTCCATTCGCCGTCAACATCAAGATGAGACCTATCGCCGATTTGAACAAGCCTACCGCTGTGGCATAACCATAGTCCATATCGACCAAACCTTTTCTGTACACATACGTGTCGATAATATCGGCGACATCATATACTTGCGGGTTGTACATGTTGAATATTTGGTCGAAGCCGGCATCAAGAATTCCTGACATCGACAAGACGAGCATAATGCTGATGACCGGCATGAGCAGCGGAATCGTAATATACATCATTCGCTTCATTCGACCTGCGCCGTCAACGACAGCAGCCTCGTGCAAATGTGGGTCGATGCCCGAAATTGCGGCAAAATAAATGATCGAGCTCCAGCCGAAACTTGCTAAGATTGACGATATAACAAGAATAGATCGAAAATATCCGGTATCCGCCATAAACAAAATAGGATCGACGCCGAAAAGGCCAAGAATTGCGTTGATCGGCCCTTCCATTGATAAGATACTCATGAAAATGCCGCCCAAAATAATCCATGAAATAAAATGAGGCAGGTATGAAGCTGTCTGGACAAACTTCTTAAATTTCATGTTTTTGATTTCGCTGAGCAGCAGCGCGAAAATGATCGGAATGGGGAATCCCCACAGCATGCGGTACAAGCTGATCAGCACCGTGTTTTTAAGCACCTGATAGAAGTACGGATCTTGAAACGCTTTCTCAAAGTTCGCGAAGCCCACCCATGGACTCCCGAAGAAGCCTTTCGTAATTTGAAAATCCTCAAAAGCAATCAATAGACCGTAAATCGGTACGTAATTGAAAATGATAACGTACAATACGGCAGGAATCATCATGATTAACAATACCCGGTATTTTTTGAACGCATAACGTTTGGATTTGGCGTCCCTGGTTTTTGACCGTATATTCCATTCAGGTTGCCCGCCCAACACTGTCGTTTTGCTCACCCTTCTGTCACCTTCCTTCATTTTATGAATGCGCATTCATTTCTTATGGAAAGTATAACATTGGGGTTTATTGGCATCATTATCAGTTATTTGACTTCCTTATCGATTTTCTGACCAATCCAACTGTGTTGAGTCTTGTTCGGTTTGCGGGATGGTGATCGTCATCGTTGTTCCTATCCCCGATAGACTCTGAACGGTTAGACCGTAACCTGTCCCGAAAAACAGCTCGATTCTTTCTTGCACATTTCTGAGACCATAGCCTCCAGAGCGAAATGCCATCATTTTGCGGACCTGCTCCTCATCCATACCCGGTCCGTTATCCATGATGGAAAACTGTACGGTACCTTGTCCAAGCGAAGCCGAAATCGTGATGGTCCCTCTCCCTTCTGCCTTCTTATGTACGCCATGTTTGATCGCATTTTCCACAAGCGGCTGAAGAATCATGTTGATCGTGTACAATGGATAGACATCGTCGTCGATCTCATAGATGACATCGAAAAGATAATCATTGGTAATAAGCATAATGTCCAAATACGATTTCACATTCTCCAATTCATTCCTGACGGTCGTATTGTTATCTCCTTTGTTGAGCGCCGTACGATAGTATTTAGACAGCGACGTTACAATATGGCTTATTTCATAGGATCTGGTCTGCAGCGCTTTCCAATTGACGGATGAAAGGGTATTGTATAAAAAATGCGGGTTCATCTGCGCTTGCAGTCTGTGCAGTTCCTTCCGGCGCACTTCCTGGATCAGCTCTTTGATGCGAGATAACATATTGGCAAAACGGTTTATCAGCTCGCCGATTTCGTCATTGGACGAATGTTGAATGTTCAGTTCAAGCCCGCCGTTCTCCACCCGTTTCATCCAATAGTTCAATTGGTAGATGCGCCGCAGCATCCCATTGGCGAACAGCGAAATGATGATCAGCATAATACCGATACAAATGCCGATCACGATAAAGGTTGCATACAATATAGGCGCAGGGTTTCCCGATACTTGATTCATCGGTACATAATAATGGATCGTCCAGTTCGTATTCGGAATTTTCTTCTGGATACCCATCAGATGGGTCCCGTTGGTCTCGTGTGCATTCGTGAATAGCGGAGTGCCATTGGAATCCGAAATGATAAGGCCGTAATCGCTCAGCAGATTTACAGAATCCATCAACAAGCTTTCCATACTCATGCGAATGAATAATACATGGTGGCCCGATGTGAAGGTTTCCGGAAATTTGCATACCGCATAAGCGGCATTTAGTGATTCGTCATAATACCAACGGATGCCGAATTTGCTCACCGCAGCGTTATACCAGCTTTGATCGGCTACCCTTGTAGCTGAACGCAAGTAATCACCATACTCCGGAAGCTGACTCTCGGTATATATGGTTAACTTATCGATTCCATGATAGGTTGATAGCATCATACTGAAATAGGGGTCCAAAAACTCTTTTAATTGATTGGCCAACGTGGATAAATCGGCCGCCTCGCCATTCGAAGCCGACACGATTTTTTGTATCGTGCGATTGGCGACAATCAGGTGAATCAAATTGTCGTATAAATCCATTTTATACGCGATGCTGTTCACGGCCGTACTAATGTTTCGCTCGATCCCCTGCTTCGCTTGATCATTAAGCAACTCCCTCGATTGACCGTATGAATATACGCCAAGAACCATCATCGGAATGATCGTTACGATGAGATACGATATAAACAGCTTTTGCTTAAATCTGAACCGTGCGAAGATCCTATTCGGTTTTTTCATCATAGGCCATGTTCTTCTCTGTACTGGGATGGCGTTTTCCCGTAACTATTTTTGAATAAAGAGGAGAAATAAGCAAAGTTGGGATATCCGACCTCCTTGCCAATATCCGTTATTTTCTTGTTCGTCGTCAGGAGAAGTTCACCCGCCTTTTCCAGTCGGATCGATGTGATATGTTTTATGATGCTTTTCCCCTTATACTTCTTGAATAACCGACTCAAATAACCCGGACTCAAATACACTTGTCTTGCAATGCTCTCCACCGTGATTTCACTGCTGTACTCCCGGTCGATGAGTTGTACGATGTCTTCAATCACTCGGCTAAGCAATTCTTGGGGCTTTTCAACGCTCATTACCAAATCTTGAGCGATCGACTGCATCACCTTCAACAGTTCAAGAAGCGAAGCAGCATGATATATCCTTTCCAGACCCATCATGTATCCGCTTACATTTTTCGGTGTCTGACGACCAAGTATCGACTTCAATAGATCGGTACACACAAATTTTACGTAATTTTCCGAGACGGTTTTCCCGCCTTGAAGCAGCTCGATCAAAAAAGCGATTTTACTGCTATCCACCTCGATTTCCTTTAACCATGACATCATTTCAATAAGAACGTTACGCGTATATAGTGAAACATCCCGGTCTCCCGCAATGACTTCCCCCGTGTAGAGCACCGCCCCTTGTTTCATAAAAAACTTATTTGCGAGTATGGTTTCCATTAGATTATATTCGCTGCTGATTTGCCCGAGATTTTCGATAAGTCCACTAGTGACAATGGTGACGTCTATGCTGTAATTTTCCTTGAACAATCCAACCAGTAACGTTCCCATCTGTATAATATCTGCTTCGGTTTCTTCCGGTTTGCCTTCGTACAATAGAACGCTCTGTACTTCATTCAAGTTCACGAAATCGGCTTTCCCAGCGGTTAACTCCGTCAGCACAACTTCCGCATCCAGATCGATCATGTCAAAAAAACGACTTCCGGTATGTATCATCACCATCCGTAAATAACGGTACCCACTAAAGTGGATAACCGTACCCGTAGTCTCGTTATCTTCTTCCGCGGTCATGCCCCTTCCTTGAATGAGATCGTATAGAAATTTTTGTTTCTCGTAGCGGATTCCTTTCCAATAAACTTCCTGGATTCTTTCATTCTTCATTTTTTCTTGCTGATCTTCGTCACACATCTGTATCACGTTCGACACAACGCGCATAAACTCGCCGATCTCCACGGGCTTTAGTATATAATGAATCGCTTTCAAATCGATTGCTTTCTGGGCATATTCGAACTCCCCGTAGGCGCTCATAAAAATGATTTTGGTGTGCGGAGACAACGCCTTGACTTGATGCGCAAGCTGCAGCCCGTCGAGCTCTCTCATTCGTATATCTGTAAGCAAAATATCGATAGGGTTGCCGTCACGGATGTACGCAAGTGCCGCTTCCCCGCAATCCGCTTCAGAGATTTCAAGATCCCAATTAAACTGCTTCGTCAAAAATTTGACCCCTTCCCTCTCGGAACGGTCGTCGTCGACAACTAATATTTTATACATCGGCATCCACCCTTTCCTGCATCATCAAGTTCGATCGTAGCATATATTTCCAGCACCCATCAATTATAATTTTATACATAAAGAAGATGACTCCTGTATAGTACAGAAACCATCTTCTTCAGCGTGCCCGCTATTTACACAGCTTGATCTTGAAGCCGCAGCTGCTGGGTGGCAAACTCATTGTACATCGGATGAGACACCAGCAACGACTCGTGTGTTCCAATGCCGGTGACTGCGCCTTTCTCAATAAATACGATCTGATCTGCATCCACGACGGTGGAGAGACGATGCGCGATAACAAGTGTCGTACGGCCTTGCATCAAGTTATTCAGCGCTTCTTGTACGACGATCTCGGACTTGCTGTCTAAACTTGAGGTGGCTTCATCCAACATCAAAATCTGAGGATCCCGGAGCAAGGCTCTTGCAATCGCAATCCGCTGTCGTTGCCCGCCGGAGAGCTTCACGCCGCGTTCGCCGACTTCCGTATCGTAACCATTCGGCAGGCCATCGATGAACTGATCTGCGTAAGCCATCGCAGCAGCATGCTTCAGCTCTTGCTCCGTCACGTCGCGATCTACCCCATAGCAGATATTATCCCGGATCGTGCCTGCAATGAGCGGACTCTCTTGCGAGACATAACCAATTTGCCTCCGCCAAGATTGAAGCGAAAAATTCTCAATCGCACGATTGCCTAATGTAATCGATCCCGATAATGGCTTGTAGAATCGTTCGACGAGTGAGAATAAGGTCGTCTTCCCACCGCCACTAGGTCCCACGATCGCTGTCACTTGACCCGGTTCGATCGTGAAATTCACTTTGCGCAGCACCGCTTCTTCTTCACTATAGCCAAATGCAACATCCTTCAATGTGATCGGCTGGTTCGGGTTCGTGAGCCGTTCACCCGTTGCATGGTCTTCCTCATCCGCTTCAAGTGTAGCAACGATACGTTCCGTCGCACCAATCGCCTTCTGGAATTGCGTAAAAAATTGTGTCAACTGCGTCATCGGAATAACGATTTGGAATAGATAGAGAATGAATGCAACGAGCTCCCCTGCTGTTAAGGCACCCGATGAGACACGCATCCCGCCATATCCTATAATAACGACAAGCAATAACATCATAACGAAAGAGACAAGCGGTGAGATTAAGGCTTGCACCTTGCCTTCTTTCAATCCATAACGGAACAGGTTCGTAATCCCTTGGCTTCCCGTCTCATATTCACGCGCCTCCGAATTGGAGGATTTCACAAGTCGAATCTCCGACAAGACCTGACTCAGCACCGAGGTGAATGATGCTGTCTCATCTTGTAATCCGCGAGAGATCTTCACCATTTGCTTGCCGAGCGGCACGAGTATCAAGACGCATAATGGAATGATTAACAGCATAATGAGCGTCATTTGCCAATCAAGATAGATCAATACAGCAAGTGAACCAATCACCGAGATGATCCCGCCGAAGAAGCCTGTCAGATGCTCTGCGATCAAGCCTTTGACAACGCCCGTGTCATTCGTCATCCGACTAATCGTCTCGCCCGTGCGGTTGTTATCATAATAGGAGACCGGAAGAACAAGCAGCTTCTTCCATAATCGATCTCGCAAATTCGCGACAATACGTTGCCCCACATAGTTGAGCATATAAATCGATACGCCCCCTGCGATCGTCTGTGCGATGAACGCAACAACAAGTCCCACAATTTGCCATGTGCTCAGCGAAGATACGGAGAAGCTATCCACCAGCGTCTTCGTGAACATCGGGATGACTAACCCGACGAGTGTTGAAATAACACTAAGTCCCAAGGCGACCGTAAGCATCCATACCGATGGTTTAGTCTGCCGAATCAAAGCGAGAAATTGCCGCCAGTCCCCATTTTTCTGTGTCCCTCGTACGTCCTCCATATGTTCCAGCTCCTTCATTTCTAATCCTCTATGTTCTATGGTGATAACAATACATGACGAATGTAAACAGAATTTAAACAGTGATCATCTACCGATATTTGTCTTATGAAGATCGAAATTTCGGTGCGAATCGTGATATAATCCATGTGAATTGATTCTTATAAAGGAGTGAAATGATTGATATCCGCCTTAACACGAATGACAGCCGGTCTCACACTTGCACTTATGATTCTACTCGCGGGATGCTCCAGCAAGACCGCAGAACATGAACAGCACCAACTAGCAAATGGAGATTTGCAGGAAACGACTTCCTCCCTTACCACGCTGCCAACCTTTCTCGATCAAGCATCAGACACCATCCGGTCGGCATACATAACGGCTTCAACAGTAAAGGATACACTTCCATATATGCCTTGCTACTGTGGGTGTGCGGACAGCGCAGATCACAAGAGCAATCTAAACTGCTTCATTCACGAAGTCAAGGAAGACGGTTCCGTCGTCTGGGACGATCATGGCACAAGATGCGGCGTGTGTATTGAAATCGCGACAACAACAGCTAAATTGAAGGAAAAAGGAATCTCCGACCAGGACATTCGTGCATACATCGATCAGACTTATGCCGAAGGTTACGCAGCACCAACACCAACACCGATGCCATCCTAAGCGATCCACAAAATATAAGGAGGATTAACGTACATGACCATCAATAACTATGCATTAGAGACCATTAAAGGTGAGGAAGCTAACCTATCTGATTACCAAGGTAAAGTCCTTGTCATCGTTAACACAGCGAGTAAATGTGGGTTCACCTCGCAATATGAAGGGCTTCAGAACCTGTATGCAGCATACCAATCACAAGGACTTGAAGTTCTCGGTTTCCCGTGCAATCAATTCGGTGGACAAGAGCCAGGAGATAACAATGAAGTGGATTCATTCTGCCAGATCAATTACGGCGTGAACTTCCCCCTCTTTGCCAAAATCGATGTGAAAGGCGCTAACGCACATCCGCTGTTCCAACAATTGACGGAAGAGGCACCGTTCGCTGGATTTAATCTGGACGAACCGGCTGGCGCCCGCTTCCATTCGATGTTCGAGAATAATATGCCTGAAGAGTTAAAATCCAATGATATCAAATGGAACTTCACGAAATTTTTAATCGACCGTGAAGGCTATGTCATCAAGCGGTATGAATCTTATGAAACGCCGCAAAGTATGAAGGAAGATATTGAAAAATTACTATAATTAAAAAAAAAAAAAGACGCGCTCGATCTTACTCGAATGCGTCTTCTTTTTCCTATTATATAACCACACGATTGTTGCTCACCTGTCTGTAGATTTGAAGAATCTGCTCTTCCTCCTGCCTAAGCGTCCGTAGACCGTTCGATACGTCTCGGATCTGTTCGCTTAATATCTCAGACGAATCAACACCATCCAGATACCTTCCTAGAAAATGGATAAATACATCCAGCTTACGAAGACGGATCAATAACGGAATCGCTTCAATCTCTTCGTCGGTAAGTGAGACGATCGAGTCATAACCACGTATAAAATCTTCTACGAGCGGCCAATCAGGCGACTCTGACAAATAACCAGACAAGACTACGGCAGGTTCAATCGCTCTCAAATCCCATGTGCAGAATTCGAAATCAAGCACCGCAACCACTTGTTCAGGATCCGTCTTGGATACTAACAGGTTAGAATGATTGATATCTCCATGCACGAGTTGATGTGGTAGCTTACGTAGATGCGTCAGGTTCGCATGGAACATCGTGAATTCTCCGTAGATCAAGACCAACTCGCAGGATTGATGCCAAAACGCTTCCGGCGGAGACAAGCAGAACGCTGCGATCCGTTCCTCTGTACACGTAGGATGTGCAGCTTCAAGCTCATAATAAGGCGGATATGCCGTTGCACGCGAGACCTGAACACGAGCTAATGCACGGGACAACATCCCCGTTGCCACGCCAATAGAATGAGCTATCTTTGGGTGCTTCCGACTTGGCCTTACTCCGTCGATGTAACGGAACATGCATGCATATCGATCCGTGCCATCTGCTAACATGGTATAGGTATGACCATCAACTGTCCGCAGCGGATGTGGAACTCCACAGGGCAATTGCTGTTCAGCAAGCGCTAATAAGACTTCATGCTCGAATTGGATTTTACCGAGGTCTCGATGCGTCTCATAAATACGTAGGACCGTGGTTCCCTCTGCTGTAACGACAAAGCGTGTCGTATTATTCCAGCCGCTCTCCCCGGATACCAATTGCCACGATGCATAAGGCATATATTTCGATATAATATGGTTGAATGGCATTTCCATTCTCCTCCATGAACCGTTTATAGATTGAATGCTTCCGCAATCAATTGATAAGAACGCACTCGCGCGTCAAAATCGTGAATTGGTGAAGCTATCATAATATCTTGCGTCTGAAATCGTTCACTAATCGCTAGAATCTCTTCCTTCACTTGTTTCGGCGTCCCTACAATTCGACGCTGACGCCCTTGATGAATTCGTGCAACATCATAGTCTGAATAAGGGAAATTCAACGCTGTCTGTACCGACGGGAATGCGGGTAGCTCCATCCCTTTCTCCAATTGCAAGAAGAACAAATTCGTACTTGCCGCCAGTTTCTGGGCCTCCATCTCATCTTCCGCACAAATTGCTAGAACACAGACAAGCGGTTTCGGTTCTGCATACAGCGTGGATGGCGTGAAATGGTCTCGATACAATTTCATCGCCATCTCGCCACCTGGCACACCGAAGAATTGCGCGTATGCGAACGGCAACCCTTGCTGGGCTGCAATTCTCGCACTACCATCACTTGAGCCGAGGAGCCACAGTTCTGGGGCAGTTGATAGGATCGGAGCGGCAATAAGCTTCTCAAACGAATGACCAGACGGCATCGCATCATGAAGATACCCGTTCAAATCTGCAATCTGCTGTGGATAGCCGTCAATCCCAGAATACGCGCCATTCTGCAGCGCTCGTGTCGCAAGAGGCATTCCGCCTGGGGCTCTTCCAAGACCTAGATCGATCCGTCCTGGATAGAGGGCTTCCAGCAACCGAAAATTTTCAGCAACTTTATAGGCACTATAGTGTGATAACATCACACCGCCAGACCCAACACGAATCTTGGAAGTTGCCGATGCGATATGTGCAATGAGTACCTCAGGACTGGAGGACGCTAGCGCTCTTGTACCATGGTGCTCTGATACCCAATACCTGGAATATCCTAATTTCTCAGCCTCTTGCGATAATCTCGTTGTATCTCGCAAAGTATCTGCGGCTGTTTGATTTTCACCAATATGTGAATGATCAAGTACCCCTAATGTAATCATTATGTTCACCTCTCAATCTAGTGTATCTCATCTCTATACCCGATTCAAATCATGAAGGAAGCAGCATAACAGCTCCCCCTGACTACAAGGAGAGCTGCGTTATTCGCAAAAACTTAAATATTTTACGAGCTTCATTGTGCACACGACTAGGGAACATGCTATAATAGAGGTTGCGTCTAATTGATGGGGATACATAAGTATCTCACTTAACGAAAGTGGATTCGTATGAATAAGAGGGGGCCTGGGGATGTTCGCGAAACGACTTAAACAATTGCGTAAACAAAGAAAATTGACCATGCAAGAAGTAGCCGATTTCGTAGGCGTTGCAAAGAGTACCTATGCAGGGTATGAATCGGGATATCGCCAGCCAACGTTAGAATCCATCCATACATTATCCCGGAAACTTCGAACTACTTCGGATTACCTTCTTGGGCTTACGGATTATCCAGAGCCACCGGAAGAACTAAATCATAATGCAAAAGAATATTTAAATTACAAACAACTTCATTGGGATGGGATTCCTTTGGAAAAGGACGATCTGGATCTCATTCGGATATTGCTCGAACGTGTGATCCGCGATCGCAACTTACCAAAGGACGACAATTAACTTACCCCCACCATTAATTTTTGCAACTTCTCTCTCGATTCATCTTGAAGTTTCACGATTAACGCGTTATACGTTAGTGTCCACTCATCAATAATACTCGCAGACACAGAGTCCTTTTCTGCTGATTGGATTAGATCTAGATAGTTCCTTTCACATGCAGATTGGGCATTAGACACTTCTACCGTTATCTTGTCTTGCCATGCTTGAACCTCGGTGGGATTTGTCTTATCCAGCTTCGAGAAACTCGTTTCCGCTCCTTCTAAGATGACATCCATATCTTTCATACATTTCGCCTTCAGCTTTAGCAATTCTTGTTCATATTTAGATTCCTTAGACGCTATTGTCTCCGACTGAGAACTTGAATTGGAGTTCTTGTCCGTGCTGTTAGATTTGTTAGACGGCTGCTTAGGTGTATCTGACTTCGCTTTACTTGGCTCATTCGATTTCGTCACAGGTCCTTTTGTCAGCTTGGCTGCTCCCGGCTGCTCCGTTTCGATTACATTCTTGACCGCTTTTGACTGCTCCGTCTTTATTTCCTGCTTGGCCGCTTCCGGCTGCTTAACACCGTCTGATACTTGTTGTTCACCTGCTTGGCCATTCGCAACCGGTGTGGTCTTTCCATCCTCTGAACCGATTGGTGGTAATGCGTCAAGCTCATCCCAATTCATCACGTACTCTTCCTTCGGATCATTAAGCGCTATCTTTGTAGACTCCTTCCAGTACAGTCCTCCCCATACGAATATCAATATGATCGTTATAGAGGATAGAATAACTATAGGAATATTCTGTTTTTGAATGCGACGGCGTCTTTTTTTTCGTATCCGTTGTTGTCCCATCGTTATGTTAACACCACTTTCTTATGAAATATGGAATAGGCCAACCCTCCTTCTTCAAGGAGGGTTGGCTCATAATTAGAATTTCATTAAACGATCGATGATCAAATCAATCATCTGATTAACCTGTTTTTTCACCTTATTGATGGCCTCGTTCTTTATCCCTTTAGGACCTTCTACTTTGTTAATCTGCTCGAAGCTATCATTTCCAGCTTGAATCACTTCTAGAATGAATTGCACCTTTTCCGAATCTGTTGCGGCGGCGTCGAATCTCTTTTTAATATCCGCTAACTTACTTTCGAATGACTTCAGAATATTTTGGATCAACACTTTTGGATCATTCGCCGCATCTTCGTTGATAAGTGTGATCTCTTTCTCAAAGATAACCTGCGAGCTACCCCCTAAGAAATTATCTAGCGATGCTTGAATAACCGCTGTTTCTGTCGCAACTTTCTTGGAAATGGTTACTTTACCATTCGAGTCTACCTTAACATCCTTGCTTCCTGATACTTTCTTCCACTTCAGACTAGAGGAAGGCAGTTCTACGCCTTGGACAGTCAAACCATATTGATGCTGACGTCCGCGATCAGAAATCTTAACCGTCGATTCCGTCTCGGAACGAATAAAGGCTGCACTCATTGCTTTAATGGCTGCCTCATCATGTTTAAGCTTGTCCTTCCACCCAAGTATCATGGAAGCTGTATCTGTCGGTCTGACACCCAGATTAGTCAATGCCTTGCTTAGCGCATACCCCTTCGTATCATTGAGTACTTTGGCCAATGCTGTACTTTGAATGATGGCTAGCGTATTTTTGCTGCTTAATACCTTGGCTAACTCTTTTGAACTCATCGAAGCTAGCGTGTTACGTACGATTGCTTCTACGCCACCATTACCTTTGCCATCACCGAACATCATGATGAGGATATCGTCGACGTTAATCGTCGGAACTCCAGCAACTTTCCCGATCGTCTTCAGCGCTGACCGATACTCTGGGTTCGCTCGAATCGACGCCAGCTGAGACGCTTCGACATCAAATGGAAGTGCTCCGACTTCTTGAATCATTTTGAGCAAAGTTCTCTTCAGCGCTGCTTGATCGACGGAATTTGGAAGTTTTTTCGCTATCGGTTTCCAGATCGGATCAATCAAGGCTTGGTTCTTCGCTAAATCAAGTCCCATCATCTCATCTAGCAGCTTCTGAACGCTCTTCACATCCGCAGAGCCACCTGCGATTAGCGCATTTCGAATCTTTTCCAGTCGTTTCAGGTATTCCTCCACCGGGAACACATTTTCTTCCGAAACGGAAGTATCTGTCAGTGTCACTTCTTTCTCGAAGATCACTTTGGCAGGTCCTCCATTTGGACTGACAAGCTTCGCTTGGATTACGGCGGATCCGCTCGGAACCCCTTCAGGTATCCTGACGATCCCGCTAGATAACACCGACACATGCTCGCTACCTGATACCTTCGTCCATTTCAATACAAAAGAAGGAATATCCACGCCAAACAATTTCAAACGATATACATGCTGACGACCATTCTCACTAATCTCTGCTGATGCCTGTGTGGATGAACGGATATAAGCAAAGCTTAACGCTTGCAGTGCGGCTTCATCATTCTTAAGTTGGGCCTGAAGGTTCATTACCAACGTTCTAATATCTTGCGATGAAATATCCAATTTCTTGAGAACTGAACTGACTTTATAGTCATCTGGTTGATTGAGCTGTCTATCCATCGCTTGTAGCACAATCTCCGTTATCCCTTTACTATTGCCTATTAATTGGATCAATTGAATTATTGACATTTTTCCAAGTGTGTTACTAACTTTTCCTTCCAAGCCCTCGCGACTTCCACCGTCCCCGAATAGGAAAACGAGAATATCATCCATTCTGAGGTTCTCGGCATGAGCAGCGGATGCGATCAGCTTCAGCGTCTCCCGAAACTCAGGATTGGTCCGAAGTGCCTCGATATCTGATATCGATTGTATCGAACCGACCGCCTGGATAAGACGGAATAGACTTTCTTTCAGTTCCTTCTGATCGATATGAGCAGGCAGCTTAGCAATCACTTTTTTCCAGATCGGATCTACCAGTTGCTTATTCGCTATCCAATCAAACTGGACCAGCTCATCCCGCAAGCTCATGACAGCCTGTACTTCTTGTGGACCTCCAGCTGCAAGGGCAGCTTGCCACTTTCTTATTTGCTCATACAGGGACGCCGACAAAGGCGATACATCCGCAGCATTCACCGTTTGAATCAAGTTCAATTTTTCTGCGAAACCTTTCTGACTAAGTGGTATTCCTCCGAGCGTAGCAGCAAGCATAGATAGAGCAATGGTAGACACGGTCACTTTCTTCGTCAACGTCAACTTATTCAAGATTTCAACCCCTTACTAGATATTTGAAATTACAATGCAGGCATTGGTTCTTTAACACCTTGGTTGAGATTAGGACGACCTACGGAGTAATAGATGAAATCCGTCCCTAACAAATCCTCCTCATTAAACACATTGCGGCCATCGATGAGAATCGGCTGTTTCAATACGTTCTGCAATTGAACCAGATCAACCGATGCGAATTCATCCCACTCCGTTAATAAGCACAGCGCATCCGCATCTTGAGCCGTTTCTAGCGCTTGCGACCCCCATTCAACGCCATACTTACCGAATAGAGCTTGGAAGCTATCCATCGCAATTGGATCGTAGGCTTTTACCTTCACACCATGATCAACCAAGTGCTGAATGATTTCTAAAGCCGGTGAATCGCGTACGTCGTCTGTGTTTGGTTTAAAGGCTAACCCCCATACAGCAACCGTCTTCCCTCTCAACTCGCCATGAAATATGGTCTCAAGCTTACGAATGACATTAAATCGCTGATCCTGATTCACTTCGACAACAGAGCGCAGCAATTTGAACTCGTAATCAACATGACCCGCAATTTGAATGAGCGCGCTGGTATCTTTCGGGAAACAGGATCCTCCATACCCAATTCCTGCCTTCAAGAACGACGGTCCGATCCGTTTATCATGGCCCATCCCTTCCGCAACCTTGGTCACGTCCGCACCGACCTTCTCACATATGTTCGCAATTTCGTTAATAAACGATATTTTCGTAGCTAGAAATGCATTGGACGCGTATTTTATCATTTCGGCACTACGAATATCCGTTACAACGATTTGCTCCGTCAACGGCTTGTGAAGCTGCGTCATCATATCGGCAGCGCTCTGGCAATCAGCTCCTACCACGATCCGGTCTGGGTGCAGCGTATCCTCAATCGCAGATCCCTCTCGCAAGAATTCTGGTAGCGAGATGCTATCAAAATCGCAACTCGAGCGTGACCGTATTAACTCTGCAACCCTCTCATTCGTTCCGACAGGCACCGTGCTTTTCACAGCGATGATTTTATAACCATTCATCGCTTCTGCGATTTCAAGTGCGACTTGATCAATAAAAGCAAGGTTCGCTTCGCCGCTTGGCAGCGGAGGCGTTCCAACCGCGATGATGATCACGTCCGATTGCCTAACCGCATGTGCTAAATCTCCCGTAAAAGATAACTTCTCTGCTGCGCGATTGGCTGCAGCCAACTCCTTCAATCCCGGCTCATAAATCGGGATATCCCCTGCGTTCAACATCTCAATCTTGCGTGGATCCTTATCCACGCAGATGACCTGATTGCCGATCTCCGCATAACAAACGCCTGAGACAAGCCCTACATACCCGGTTCCGATCACCGTAATGTTCATTCTTAACACTCCTTCATTGGATTCGTATCACGCACTAGGTGCACAGTTGTTTAATTTCATTCCAATCAAAGGCGAGCCTCACAATATCCTCTTCGATAAGCTCCGTCCCGGTCTGTACCTCGATGATTTCCATTTCCGATTCTGCTCGCAGACTATGTCTACTGTCTTTGGAAATGACTAAGACATCGCCAGACTTCACCAAGAAATGCTTGCCATCGAGAACCATCTCGCCCGAACCTGCAATGACCGTCCATACCTCGTCCCGAAGCAAGTGGTATTGATAACTTAAATTCTGGCCCGCTGAGACACAGATGCGTTTGGTCAGCACCTCTTTTCCATCGGGATACTTCAAATAATCAAGTACGCGGTAACGCCCCCAGCGCCGCTCTTCATACATCGGCCGCTGATCTGAATGTTTCATGACTTCTTTAATCATTGGACTTGCGGCCTTGTCCGAGACTAGAATGCCATCCGGACTTGCTGCTACGACAACGTTGGATACGTTAAGCAGCGTAATTGGTATGTCAAGTTCATTGATGACATGGGTATTATGAATTTCTCCACTAAGGATTCCTTTACCGATAAGAGAGCTCTCAATCTCTTCCGTCAGCGTGTTCCACGTACCTAGATCCTTCCACTCTCCCTGATAAGGTAGCGCGACGATATGATTCGCTTTCTCTACGATTTCGTAGTCAAAGCTATTCTTCGGAAGCCTTCCGTACTGCTTCGTCATCTCTTCGTATTGGATCGGATAGCCATTCTCGATCAGTATATTAATGAGGAAATCCAGCTTAAAAGCAAAAACACCGCAGTTCCAAAGCGCAGCCTGCTCAATCATGGCTATCGCTTCTTCCTCGCGGGGTTTCTCTCGAAAACTTTGAACGGTTATGTATGGCTCTTCAGCATGCGTACCGATATTTGGGACGATATAGCCATATTTCTCTGATGGATATGTTGGTGTCACGCCCATGAGCGCCAAATCCGCACCCGATTCGTTAAGAACCTGATCGAGCTCCTTCGTCTTATGGAAGAACGACTCCTCCACATACGGATCAACAGGCATAACAACGATGGTCTCATTTAGACTAACGCCTTGCACTGAGTATAGATATGTAGCTGCCAAAGCGATCGCAGGAAAGGTATCCCTTCTCTCCGGCTCAACGATGACTTCGATCTCATTGCCAAGTTGGCAGTGAATCATTTCAACTTGAGATTTACTCGTGGCGATATAGGCATGATCGCGAAGTCCAGCTCTAGAAATCTGCCCCCATACGCGCTGCACCATCGATTCTCGCTCACCATCCTCATTTCCCAGGACCTTCAAAAATTGCTTGGAGCGTGATTCATTCGATAACGGCCAAAGGCGTTTACCTGATCCCCCGGATAGAAGAACAATTTTCATCATGATTCCTCCTAAAATTTTTGTGTAACAAAAATTCACTTCGTAAGCATATGCCTATTTTTGTGGAACAAAAATTCACTTTGAAAGACTCAGCTTCGTTTTATTAAGCATTGCTTCCTCATGCAGTCTCGCAATTTTGTGGGTTTGCACGGCAAGTTGTGCGGTTTCGATTTCGCTGGTCCACGTATGATAGTAGTTAGAGTTTTTACCGTATGAGTTATCGAGCAGCATATTGGGCTTGTCCATCAAGCAAGCTAGGATATGACCATGGAGCCTTGATGTCTGTATGTTCTGATAATCACTAAAGCGCTTAACAGCTTTGTTCACCAAGTAATCGCTATACTTGTCCCAGATTGCATACATCGGTAACGGTCCGCTACCTTTTTTCATTGCGCTCGCGATCATTTTGATCGATTTTCTCTCCACGCGGTTGTATAAGGAAGCCCAGTCTAAGAAATCTCCCTTGCCATCCGATTCGAACTGCAACTGATCCTTCGTTTTCTCGATATCGGTACGGAAGAAGCATAGTTGTTCTTTACTCGGGCTGCTTGTTGGGCGAATAGGCCACAGTTGATGTGCCATATCAGGGGATAAATAGACTCTGCACCCGTGAAATTTCTGAACTGCCTTCTCATAGGTCAGTGTATCCCTTACGAAGAGATGTACATCTCCATGTTGATTAAACAACTCCGCCGTCCGATCGTATTCCGATTCTTCTTTAAAAAAGATCGTCTGCGGCAGCAATACAATCCGATTGTCCGCATATTCAGCAACGATTTTCTCACGCAATTTCTGATGTACGGGATACAAATCTCCAAAGTTTCCACCGCCCTGAAGAACGATGATCTGATCCTTCGGAATCGTTAGCTTCTCGGGAAAATCAAGCACACTGTAGCGCGCTTGAACGTGAATCTTATGATCTCTAAAAAACGTCTCCGTGCCCTTCATGATCAACAAATCCCCGCCATTGTTATAGACAGGATAATCAATATAATAAATGCTTGATCTTGATGGGATGACACTCAAAATGAGTCTAAGCCGTTTTTTCAATGCGTCCATCGGATGGAAAGTCGGTTTCATTTGCATATCAGCGCGCTCCTTTACCTTTTGTTTTTTCTTTGATTCGGTCCATTAGAAAACGAAAATCGTTCTTGTCGAAAAGCATACCGCTTATCTTCACTTGAAAGACGATCCGCATCGATGCCATTGTCACCGCCAAACGAATGATAGCACCAATCAGTAAAGCAATCGCAATGCCGTTCAATCCGTATAATGGCGTAAACACGAAGAACAACCCGATCGTTACGGCCAGGGCAATAAGCTGACGGACTAATACCAGCCCTGGTCTTCCCATCGCATTAAATGAGGAGGCTAGAATCCATGAACCACCTCCGAGAATACATTCAATAGATAGAATGTAAAAGGCCCCACTAGCCTCTAGAAAAGGTGCACCGAACAATACACCCATGAGATATCGACCGATGAACATACATGGAACAACCACAATCGTCATCAAGAGCATCGAAAGCCGGAACGCCCGGCCAACCGTCGCAATAATCGCATCCTTATCCATACCAGTTACCTTCGGGAAAATCACGTTCGTGATAGCTGTCTGAACAACGTTGAATACACGTGATAGCGCATAGACAACGGTGTATAGTCCTAAGTCTCTTGCTGTTAACAAGGAAAGAATGATAATTTTATCAAATTGAGAATACAGCGTCCCCAGCAGCTCTACGCCAAATACTTTGCTACCGTAGCCGAACAATGTCTTAGCAGCCTGCAAATTTCCTAATCCCTTAAACCACTTAATTCGAAGCTCGTCTCGTACACTGTATAAAGCCCACAATATAACAAAAACACTGGTTACAAGAAATACCAGTGCAGCGGAATGTAGGCTTAAATTATTCATCGACCAGAGCGCCATAAGTCCTGCCAGATTCATTAATGGGAAAAATAATCGAATACCGTTGTATACGTTAAATTTCCCTGTGCTCTGTGCTAGTGCAGAAATCAAATTGACCGCTAGCAATATAGGAAGCATGAGTACCGTGTACCACCTGGCCGTCTGAATAACAGCCTCCGGATAATTTCCAAGCCATGCCGGCAGCCAGATCCAAGCGACGATACCAACAATGATGCTGACTGGGATCTGAAACAGGAATCCAGCCCTTACGAAATCAGCACCGTTACCTTTATTTTGCTTCAGGTTATAGATGAGAGACGTTGGAAGACCAAATCCGACAAGTCCTGCGAGCAGCGTCGGCCAGAACAGAATAGCCGAAAACTCTCCTTTGCCCACGACCCCGAACATACGAGCCGTTACAATGGACGTCAGCGTACTGATGATCATCACCAGAAGATTCGTTGCACTCGTACGAAGTATCGTTTGAAAGAGTCCGCTACCCTTCGATGTTTTATGCATGGTGAGCTCTGACATCACTTAACTTCAACCCCTACCGTTATATCGCAAAATACCTACGAGTGATCCGTTGCGGTAACATATTTTAACTACTTGCCTTATAAAAGTCTTGAAATGAAAGATCGAGAATAGCGAGGATAGAATCGCTTGGAACATACGAACCGTATGCTTCAGGACAGCGATGAAGCTTGTATCGTTTCGTTTCACCGCATCACTGACACCCTGCCAGAAAATCCGTTTCAAGAACCATTTCTTCGTCGTTCGTTCTTTAGCGATTTTGTGTTGTACCGGTGCGAATGGTGTATAGTACACCTTGTACCCCGTACGTAATCTAGCAATCAGCTCGCTTTCTTCGCTGGATAAGAGATTGGTTCCGACACGTCCCAAGTCCTCACGAAATAGCTTGAAATGAAGGAAGACGCTCAATCGAAAAGCAACATTCGCACCATATGGGATGGACGGAGCCGGCATCTCCTTCACTTCACTCGAATAATCGAGAATCGTGAATACCGATCGATGTTCCTCCGGAATCCAGTCTGGCTCCTTAGCTTCCCAGATCGGATCGATTCTACCTCCGACACATCCAATCGTCGGATCACTTTCAAATACTTCGACGATGTTTCGTACCCAGTCACTCGAAGCCAGCGCATCATCATCCAGAAAGAGTATGTATTTACCCCTTGCCTCACGAATAGCTCGATTCCGCGCAACCGATAATCCAAGTTTATCTTCAAATATATATCGTATCCTTGAACCGTGCTGTTTCCTTAAATCATTAACCACCTTGGCCGTATCATCTGTCGATCGATTATCGACCACGACAATTTCAATTTCCTCGCTAGCATAATTTTGACGCAAGACACTCTCAATCGCTTCTCCAGTATCCTTTGCTCGATTATGCGTGCAAATGGCTACCGTTACTGTGATCTTCATCGATCATCCACTTCCTTGATACACGTTTTTGATCTGCTTCGCAATGGTGCTCCATTCTAATTCCTCTAGTACTTCATCGTAATTTGGTGATATGTCCTTATTTTTCACATTCAAAGCCACTTTCATCGCGTTTTTCAGCCCGTTATCCTCTGCTGGGTCATATCGAACAACCATGTCTTCCTTGAAATATTCATCAATGAAGTCATTGTTAGGCATGACGATCAGCTTCTTAAACGACAGACCAAGGATGGCGGAGCCCGAAGTCGTAATCTCTTTGTAAGGCATGACCATCACATCAACCGCACTGATCAGATCAGCGATGGATTCATTTGGAATGAAACGTAAATCCAAAATGATATGATCCATATCTTGAACACGCTTCAGATACGTTTTCATTTCTTGATCAGCTTTGCCTGCGATGATAAGGTAACTGTTCTTCGACTTCACGGCATTAAAAGCTTCAATGAGATCCTCGACACCCTTATAGGCTTGAATGGCACCGAGAAATAAGTAGACATCGGCAACCTCAGGAATATCGTATTTTTCCCTGAAGTCCAGGCCATTCCGCTTATATACGCCCAAATAATGGCCATGTTTCACCACGAACAGCTTCTTCGCTGGAACATCAAATTCGGCAATCACTTTTCGCTTGATCGACTCCGAAGCTACAATCAATTTGCTGCAGAAACGGCAGATCAATCCGCGCATGAAACGCTCCATTCTGTGATGCTTCGCGTTATGTGGGTACAGATTATGAATCGTCCAGATCAACTGTATATTTCGCAGCTTCAAATAAATCAACGTCATCATAAATAGGAACGATTTCACAATAAACAACAGCGGATTTCGATTTTGGTAAGCATGGTGCATCCAGTGAATATGGACAATGTCACCTGGTTTCGCCTGGCCAACCTTTAAGAACAGCTTGCCATGCTTCAAATCCCTAATGTCTACTCCTGCACCACATAACGAATCTGTTAATAAATCATTATAGAAGTTCAACTCGCTCGATTTTGGCCACATCCATACTTTCATCGCAATACTCTCCCTAAACGACGTAACCTGCAGCAACTACGGCCCATTACCAATCGTTTTAGTTATATCTTCGAATCCACTCATTAGGAACATCAATCGCTCGAATGACCTTGGCAGGCGTACCACCAGCCATCACATTGGATGGAATATCACGTGTTACGACGCTTCCTGCAGCAATGACAGAATTACGTCCGATCGTTACCCCAGGCAATATAAGTACGCCTCGACCAATCCAGACATTTTCCGAAATAACGATATCTTTGCTCTCTGAACGATCATTCACATCCACCGGGTGAAAGTTGGTATCTATCATGTTCACCATGGGACCTATAATCGTATTACTGCCGATTCGAATCGATTTCGTGCATCCAATATCTAAACCGTAGTTAAAAAACACATTATCTCCCACCAACAATGTGGCTTGCTTACTCACGGTAATCGATGACTGAAACGGCTTCGAATGAAATGACACATTTTTTCCGACTACGAATTCACCTCTGTTCTTGATCGTCAAACGACCTGTTATTCTGCCCAATCGCCCCACGGCGTTGGTCTTGAATGGAAGGATCACAGCTCCCTTCAGCACGGCTAATAATTTCCCTAGACTGAATTGCTTGATTGTGATACTCATGCGCTCATCCCGCCGTTTCCGACTTCAAGCGATTAACCAATAACAAGTGGTAGGTGTTCTCTACCTTACGGGCAATCGTGTTCATGTTGAAATCATTCATGACACTGGTATGGCCTTGGATCGAAAGTTCCTGGTAGTTGACATGGTGATCGTAAACGCGCTGAATGGTCTGATACAACTCTTCAACATCCCCATCCTTGACGATAAACCCTCCCTTTGTCTGGTGAATAATCTCAGGGGCACCGCCGGAGTCGGATACGATAACAGGTGTCTGTACCAACATCGATTCAATAATGACTCTCCCAAATGGCTCATTTAACGAGAAGTTAATGGTCAGATCGCATTCCTTCATCAATTCAAGCGGCTTTTTGCTATATCCACAGAAAATAATCTTTTCTTCCAAGCCATATTCGATAACCTGCTGGATCATATCATTGAAATAGCCCTCCGAACCATCGACGGATGTATCTCCAACGATCAGCAGCTTCCAATTATTCTTCTGATTATCAGCCAACTTCTTGACGGCCTCAATCATCAGATGATATCTCTTCCACTCTACGATCCGCCCAAACGTTCCAATAACGAGCGTATCATCCTCCATAAACCGCCGAGTCTTCATGGTAAGAGCAAGCTCTGGATCGACTCCATTATAGATGATCGTCTTATTATCACCTTGAATCGAGTTGGCAACAAAGTGTGAAATACAGATCACCTGGTCGAAGAATCGCGGCAGGACACGATTGAACATTTTCAAATGCGTATAATCCCGGTGATGCCAGACTAATTTGCATTTCGTTAGGAATTTGAGCGGTGCTGTGTACCACGGTGCTCGCCAGCCATTGGCATGGATAATATCAATGTGATTTTTTCTCACAAACGACTTGATCCGAAACACGGTTTCCAAATACCCGAAGCCAAATTTCTTCTTAATGCTATTGAGGCGGAGCGGAAAGTGTTGGTACTCCGTTCGAATCTCGCCTAGATACTCCGCATTTCTAGGAGCTAATAGGAAGATCCGATATTTTGAAGTATCCAAATAATTGATCAAATGAATCAGACTTTGCTCGGCACCTCCCTTTTTATCTGCATGGGTTATAAACATGACATTTATTTTTCTTTTATCCATTCATAGCACCTGCTTCATGATAACGTGGCTGTAGCGAATTGATGTAGCGTTGCAATACCTCTTTATGATCATAATGCGTGCGAATATACCGCTGTGACGACGCTAGTAGTTTTCTCGCTCTTGGCGGATGGTCAAACAGCAGCTTTATTCTAAGATAGAATTCCTCCGGACTGTCAGCGACCATGATGTGCTCGTTATCCACGAGTCCAGTGCCCTCGCATCCGATAGAGGTCGAGACGACAGGCAATCCGTTCTGAATCGCTTCGATCGTCTTTAGCTTTACACCCGCTCCGTTCTGCATCGGATTCACGAACAGATATCCCTGTTTGTAAATGTCATCCAGATCTTCAGGCGTATCATGCACGATAACGTTCGTCATATCGTAACCTTCAAGCCAGCTCAAACCTTGTTTTCTACTATTTCCAGCTACAATAAACTTGTACTCGGGTTCCTTGAGCATTAAGGGATGAATATGTTCCAAATACCACTGAATCGCTTCACGATTATTCGGCATAAATAAGGACCCGATAAATACAACATGTTTGCTCTCAAATGAGCTCGTAAGAAAAGTCTCCTTCGTGACAGGAGGTGGTAGAAATAGGCTTTTTGTTGTAGGGTGAAGGGTTTGGAACGTTTCAAACTCCTTATTTGAGATAAATAGATACTTATCTACCTTCTTCAGCATTTTCTTCTGCAGTATCCTGAACTTGCTGCTCTCCATATGATAATAAAGTTTATGAATCCGATTGGTTGTGCTTCTAGCCAGTGCCTTGAAGTACACCGCTTCATCGTTATGAACTCTCAAAATGGCATTCGCATGTTTGATTAGTGGATTCTTTAGGATGGGATACACGTAGTCGCCTTCCAGCAACACATAATCATAATCCTCATCAATATTCACGTATCGCAGCTCATTTCGCGATTGCACTTGCATGGGAACCCGATATAGTAGATCCTTAAGCTTACTTCTTCGCTCACACAGCTTGATATCTTCCACGTAGCGATAGACCACATTCATATCCGATGGGGTAGGCATTTGTTTGCCGCATACGACAAGATGGATCGTCCATCCGAGCTCGGCAAGCACCTTAATTCGACCCCACGTATCGACTCTGCCGCCATGATCGGCGGGATAAGGAAAATCACTGCATACAACAAGTATTTTCATTTAGATACCCCCGACATATTGGAATGATTTATTTCCTTCTCTCCTAGAAAAGAACTGATAAATGCGAACAACATCCATATCTCATATTTAATCTCAAGTGTCACAACGAGTAATGAGAACAGCATGAAAATAAGTGCCAAGAACAGAATGATGCTTGATTTCACTTTGACAATCAAGTTTTTGGCTAACAGATAGAAAAATAATAGTGAGAAGATCCCCCCAAACATAAACCATTGGAAGAACCCTGATTTGACACCTAAATTCTTAGCCGTTCCCGTGTATTGGAGCAATTCTCCTGCATTGATCTGGCTTATTCCGAAGGTGTTGTAATAGAACCTACTCATGAAGTTAATCGAGTCATTTAAATAGTCATCGAAATACATTAAGTAAGCGCCTGTTCCTACCCCGAACGGGTGATGAAAAACAGTTATGATCGCGATAATAATCGTTCCCATCCTCGTATATGACGAGGTATAGTTCTCGATATCGTTACTGAATGAGCTGATCAACCCTGCTGAGAAATACGTAATAAACATATACATGGCTACCACCACGCCGATGAGCACAATAAAGTTTCTCTTCTTCCTGAAATCCATAAATTTCATCATCGTTACAATTAACGTCAATAAACATACGATTAGGAACCCTTTTGATCCCGTAACCGATAAATAGAATAGAAAAAAAATAGCGACATAGATGTTCGATAGAATCATGGCAACACGTTTTAAATATTGGCTCAAATAGACTAGAATCGCAGAATACGCCACAACAATGGTTCCCGTCGTACTACTTTCTGAAGTAAGCAGCCTCACCCTCCAGTAGGGCTGACTCCCTGAATGCAGGAAAGTGAACGCATTGGGCATCGTAACTAATTCAACAATCATAATCACAAGCAATAGACTCACCGCGGCAAAAAAACTTGCATACAGGAGCTTATAGCTTTTTATTTTGGAGAACACCAATTGCAAGTGCCTGATATACAGCAGAATTAATGCGAAATAAATTAAGACCTTAAACCCTTTACCGAGTAGGCCCTCAGACCAGAAGCTATAACTCCCCTGCATGAATTGAACAAGAATGTATCCTAAGGTGACAAAAGTTAAATAAACAATAAAAGCGAACAAGTATTTCTGCAGCTTAGGCGCATCCATAAATCGCTTATATTTAGCAAGCATCGCAATCTCACAAAAAACAAACAAAGGAAGCAGCAGGATAATAGGCGATCTGCCAATCTCTCCGATCTTGTTAACAAGAGGGAAGTCCTGGTAGGCAGTCAGCACCAGCAAGATACCAAGATAAAACGCCAAAAAGTACTGTCCCTTGCCTGACTGCTGCTCGGCTAGTTCTTCATTTATCGGAGGATTGCTGTGTAAGGCTACGTTCATCATCTCTTTCAACCCCGTAAATCTAGACGTATTTTTTGACAGTTACGGAATATCGATCACCTTGTTTCTTCAAGGCATCCTCGTATAGTCGCTCGATTTGCTTGTTCATTTGATCGGAATGGAATTTCTCATTAAATATTTCCTCACCGTTCTCGCCCATCCATTCGAGCTTATTCTTCGATAGCCCCTGAATGATGTTAACCAACTCTTCTTTCTTGTCGAAATCAAAGATATATCCATTGACTCCATCCTGTACAATCTCTGGCAGCGCGCCACGATTACTTGCAATGACAGGCTTCTTATTCCGTAACGCCTCGATCGCAACGATACCGAACCCTTCCCAACGGGATGGAACAATGACAGCGTCGCAGGCTTTCATATAACGATCGATTTCCGAATTGTCTACCCATCCGATTTTGACCGCATTACTTGGAAAATCGTATTCAAAATCTTTCAAGACCGTATCGCCTACTAAATAGAGATTAACATCTGTAAATGGATTCTCACGAAACACTTCAAGGAGCAAATCAAAGCCTTTTTGTCGATCGAAGCGACCTACATAGAGTAGATTAATCTTGTCTTTCTTCACATCGAAAGATAATGCATTCGAAGACGGCGCATTCGATACCCCGTTATACACAACGACCGATTTCTTGGCAGACAACCCATAGTTCAGCGACATCTGATATTCATGTTTTGAAATGTTAATAATGAAATCCGTCCGCAGCGACAATAATTTCTCTACACTCGCGAACACTCTTCTCTTCCACGACTGCGTGTCCATGAGAAACGCCCAACCATGCGAACAATAAATCACGACGGGACGTTTCTTCTTGAAAAAAAGTAACGTCCGCAGGAAGAAGCCTGCGAACGTTCCATGGACATGCACGATATCCGGATTTATTTCTTTGATCTTCCTATGAATCGATTGCATCGCTTTGAAGAAATATTGCGGGCTCCTCTTATAAGGATACAGTTCCAATCGATCTGAACTAATCTGTAACGTTTTGCTGTTAGAGTTTTGTTCCGATGCTAAGAGATAAATATCGTGTTTCTCCGATTGATACTTCAATACTTCATTAAGATGGGTTTCAATACCCCCCTTTGTAAATTCCGATACATGAAGGACTCTTACCATGATCTCCCCTCCATCTTTTCATTAAAACGCATCTTTAGAACCAAGCATCGTCTTCACGGTCTGCAACATAATGCGAATGTCGAACAGAATGCATTTTTTCTCAATATACGTTAGATCGAGTTCAACCATTTGTTTGAAGTTAAGATTACTTCTTCCACTAACCTGCCATAGCCCCGTGCATCCAGGCGTGACGGACAAACGCTGCTTATCATATCTCGTATATTCTGCAACTTCTCGTTTAAGAGGTGGTCTTGGTCCTACCAAGGACATTTCCCCCCGAAGAACATTAAATAATTGCGGAAGCTCATCAATGCTCGTTTTCCGTATGAATTTCCCAACCTTTGTCACGCGCGGGTCGTCTTTCATCTTGAACATCGCTCCACTGATCTCGTTCTTATCGAGTAGATCCTTCAACTTATCTTCCGCATCGGTATACATGGAACGGAGCTTGTACATCCGGAATAGTCTCTCATTCTTCCCTACTCTCGTCTGATAGAATAGGACTGACCCTGATGGATCCTCCAATTTGATAAGTAAAGCAACTAGCAGAAGCAGTGGGCTTAGTAGAATTAACCCCGCCAATGAACCGACGATATCAATGGTCCGCTTAAGAACCGAATATAAATTCATCCCCTCTTCTCTCGTTCTTGTATTTGAATAATAATCCACAATGCCTACAATCGCTTCTTCCCGATATTGTGAATACCTCATCCTTAAACTCTCCCTCCCGTCATTAATGCCTTACTAAGCTCCCTCTCCATGATCTCCTCGAGCCCCGCCATGAGTTGCGGTCTAAGCTCATTATTCCGAAGCGCGAAGTCGATCGACGTCATAATAAACCCGATTTTCTCTCCCACATCATAACGAATCCCTTGGAAATCATAAGCATATACCCCTTGATCCACGTTTAATCTCTGGATCGCATCCGTAAGTTGAATCTCACCGCCCGCACCAAGCTCGTGCCTGCCTAGATACTCAAATATGTCAGGTGTCAGAACATATCGTCCCATAATCGCTAGATTCGAAGGGGCTTGTCCTTGCGGCGGCTTCTCTACGAAACGATTAACCTGATAGAGGTTAGCCATTCTCTCACCTGGATCTACGATTCCATAACGATGCGTTTGATCTGCCCCTACCGTCTGAACACCAATGACTGAACGTCCCGTACGCTCATATTGTTCAATCAGCTGCCTCGTGCATGGGACATCTGCTTCGACGATATCATCTCCAAGCAGTACGGCGAACGGCTCGTTTCCGATAAAATTACGTGCACACCACACGGCGTGTCCAAGACCTTTAGGCTCTTTTTGCCGAATATAATGAAGATTTACATTGGACGACTTACGCACTTTCTCCAAAATGTCTAGTTTTCCTTTTTCCTCTAACGTGTGTTCTAACTCAAATGCGATATCAAAATGGTCTTCAATCGCCCGTTTACCTTTACCTGTTACAACGATGATATCTTCGACGCCAGATTCAATCGCTTCCTCCACGATATACTGGATGGTTGGCTTATCGACGATGGGAAGCATCTCTTTGGGCATCGCTTTCGTTGCTGGTAAAAAACGAGTACCTAGTCCTGCAGCGGGGATAATGGCTTTTTTTACTTTTTTCATTTGGAATCACCCTATCCTATTTTTTTTATTCGCATTGTAACGCGATGCTAAAAATGCGAGCTATGCCCTCCTTACGATGGAAAGCATAGCTCGGACTTTCAGATACCAAATCCGAGGTGTTACTAAAAACAAGGGCATTGAACCCTACCTCACATCACACCCTTGACGACGAGCGTCTAAGGTCAGTTGACCCACAGTGTGACCGAGTGCCTCCGGTGATAGAGGTGCAGGAGACATTACCTTCTTCATTCCTTGCTTTTTAGATAAAAAATCAGACGATTCGTCTTTTCATTCTCCGTAATAGTAGGAATAAGAGTAGGAATCTGATTGATTTCGATTAATGTTATTGAGGACAGCACCAATAATCTTGGCGTTCACGTGCTCTAGAGAAGCTTTTGCTTTCAAGGCGATATCTTTCTTCACCGTTCCCGAATCAACGACAAGCACGACTCCATCACTATAGGTAGCTACAATTTGAGCGTCTGTGACGGACAAAATCGGTGGCGTATCGATGATAATGACATCGTACAATCCTCTTGTCGTTGATAGCAGACCAGCCATTTGATTGGACGAGAGTAACTCTGATGGGTTAGGCGGTGTAGGCCCAGCATGAATAATCGATAGGTTCTTCGTATTCGTAGACTGAATCACTTCCTGTAGCAATTTCTGCTTAAACAAAGCCGACGTTAATCCGATCCGATTCGATGTACCGAAGATATGATGTTGTGATGGTTTTCTTAAATCTGCATCGATCAGGAGTACACGTTTGTTCGCTTGAGCAAAAGCAACCGCCATATTCGCGCAGGTCGTGCTCTTTCCTTCATTTGGCTTGGACGAGGTTACCATGATGACTTGTAGTTTCTGGTCGATCGTCGAGAATTCGATGTTTGTTCGCAGCATCCGATACCCTTCAGAGATCGGTGATTTCGGATTGCTTTCCGTAATGAGTTTTTTAGGCATCAAGCGAGACATTTACATCCCTCCCAACTGTTGGCGTTAGCGGTTCTTTATGAATTTGATCGATATCTCTTGCTGTAAACTTCGGTATGGAAGTCAATACCGGCATCCCTAACACATTCTCAATATCTTCTTCCGTCTTGATCGTGTCATCCAAGTAATCGAGCAGGAATGCAATACCTACGCCGAGCATCAAAGCCAGCATGAAGGCAACAGCAATATTCATCTTCGGATTTGGAGCAACCGGATTGTGCTTTTCTTGTGGGTCGGCTTTATCCAGAACAGAAACATTGTCCACCTTCATCAAACTAGGAATCGTCTTCTGGAAAACGACGGCTACCGCATTGGCAATATTGGCTGCCTTCGCATAGGAATCATCCCGGACGGATATGGACATGACTTGCGTTTCATTCACGGAGCTTACACTGACTTTTCCGATAAGCTCACCATAGGTCACATCTAAATCTGGATACTCTTTGACGACAATTTTCATCATTCGCGGTGTTTTAATGATTTCTTTATATGTTTTGATCAGTCCAATTGTTGAATTAATGGATCCAAGATCTATGCTCGGTAACAATGAACCGCTGTCCTTGTACTGATTGACAATTAACTTCGCAGAAGCTTCATATTGTGGCGTGATGAAATAATTGGAGTAGATCCCGATCGATAAGCAGCTTACTGCGATAATCAATGCGATCAATAACAGCCTTCTTTTGACAATTAACCAATATTGTTTCAGTTCCAAATGGTTCCCTCCGTTGCTAGTTAGGTGATGTCTCTTATAAGTTAGATAAGATAATAGTTCTTTTTGAATTACTATTTTTATATTATTATTCGAAACGCGACCTTTTAGGTGTGATTTATCCGTAAAAACGAACGACTTTATGATAATCATTCGTTTTGAATTGCAAACGCACAACTTTATTCATTTCGCGTACTTTCAGGCATAGTTACACCGGATGATTCAAATCTATTGGTACAAACTATCCCTGAAATCGTGACGATGTCTCATTATTCATGAAGTCTTCGACCTTTCCACCACGCATGATGTACTCCATCATATCTTCTGATCCAGATGCATGTCCTATCTTTCTTAGCAGCAAGGATAACAATTGAGCCATATCAATCGAATCATCGCATTGCCGATAACCTGAGACCATTAGAAGCTCTGATAACGGTCTCATATCTTTTTGTCCATTTTGATTTCGTAGAGAAGGATCTTCGGATAGTATCTTCAAAAATTGCTTCAGCCTTACTCGCTTCTGCTCCCGATCCGAACCATTCATCACTTTACTTCCTCCATTCATCCAGTTATACGTTCATTTACATTGAATAATGGAGATTCACTATTCAGTTCTACCACGCTAGATCGTAGCAAACCTTTAATTATTACAATTTTGTAAACAACTTTAGTTAGGATGATGCCAAGATTGAATATCCTTTGATTACTAGTATGCCACAAATGATAACTTTTCTTGAGGGGATAAAGACATGGTTAAGCGCTCCTAATTTATTTAAAAAACTAACAACTTTTTTAACAATTTAGTACAAAAACTTAGAATTTTGTCATAAAAATCCGGTTTTTAAGTTGAATGATTATTGCTGTTTTGGGATTTATTTGTGGGTAGCTAGTTACCACATCTTTCCCTTATGAGATAAGGGATTTCGTCTATGAATCAGATAGAATATTTTTGAATATGTACAGAAAATTCCTCTCATTTTGTTCGGAACTAGGGACTATTGGTCACCGTCCTATAAAAACAGGACAAAAAGTAAATTTCGACAAGTTTTGCAACAACATATTGATTAAAAAAACTTTATGAAAACGCTTAACTATTTCAGAAAAACAAAAAAACCAAGCTTTTCCATGAGATCATGGAGGTGCTTGGGTTACAAATATTCATTAAAATCCTGTAATTTCTGTTTTCTTAGTCACACTTCCTTACCAAGGAATCACGAATCAGGATAATTGCGCAAAAACCAGGATAAATTCGCAACTTCAGTAATATAAAACGGCTATCCTATCGTTACTCTATTCCCATTTTATCCATTTAAAGCAGTGCAGCCGTCCTATACCTATCGAAAATAGGAACGTATTCGTTGCATGATACCTTCCGAAAAAGGTTCTTCCTCTGGCTTGCTATCAAAAGGCAAGTCTTCAATAATACACTGCGCATTATTAAGGAAATACTTCTCCCATGGCTGCCCCATCCGCTCACGAATAACTTCGTAGGCTTCACGCAATCGAAATCCTCTACGTTCCACATGATGGGCATCCGAAGAAACGATATGAATAAGGCCTCTTCTGCAAAGTAGCCAAGCCGTTTTCTCAATTTGTCTTCCAAAGCCACCAAGTAATGAATGTGTTGTCACCTGTGCGTAAGCGCCTACTTCAATCAGCTGCGCCAGTCGATCTGGATACCTCACAATTTCCGCATTTCGTTCAGGATGAGCAATAATGGGTTTTAGCTGCATGATGTTTAGCTCATGAATCAACTCAACCATCTCCTTCGGAATACTTGAGGAAGGCAACTCAATCAGCACATAACGTGATTCGGCCAGTGGAAGTAATTCCTTTCTAAACCAAGCATCTAATAGATCCCTATGTAACCGAATTTCTTGTCCTGAGCGAATCGTTAGAGGAACACCCATCTCTTTGAAATGCTCGTTCATATGAAGTACGTGCTCTAAGACTTCCGATGCGGTATTCGTGTATCTTCCATTTGCATGATGTGGCGTTGCAATGATCGTCGTTATGCCTTCTGCTACAGCCGCTCTAGCCATATTCATCGCATCGTTCCAATTCGCTGCCCCATCATCTACTCCAGGGAGTATGTGCGTATGTATATCAATCATCTTGGTATCACTTCCTAGAACGATAGTTTTCAACTTACCCGAGGGCAAGCTAGTGAATATTCTATCACACGATTGTTAGATCGTCAGCTTGCGATAATAATGTACCCCTTTGATGCTCATACGGTCTGTAGAATTCCCTTCTTTATGTACACATATAAGGAAATTTTTGTATAATTAAAAATAGCTAGAAATTATACAAATAAAAAAAGGGGACTACAACGAATGAATGGAAAATTACCCGAGATAAATGGAGAATTAATAGAAATCAGAGGTAAAAAACTTTACGTAGAATGTTATGGATCGAAAGATAAACCACCTGTTCTTTATCTTCACGGCGGTCCTGGAGAAAGTTGTCACGATTTTTCATATCATCAATCCATAAGATTAGGTGAGCACTTTAGGTTGATTGCAATTGATCAAAGAGGCGTTTGTCGCTCCGATGTTATTCACGTAAACGAAGAGTTTGGATTAGAAGATCTAATAGAAGATTGTGAAGCATTAAGAATGCATTTTAATATTGAAAAATGGTCTGTTATTGGACATTCTTTTGGTGGATTTCTTTCACTATTATATGTTTCACAATATCCTAACTCCATTGACAAAGTTATTTTTGAAGGTCCCACCTTTGATTTCGAACTAACTTCGAGAAGTCTAATTAGAAAAACAGCAAAGTTACTAAAGAACCACGGTAAACCTGAATTACACGATAAAGGTTTACTTCTAGCAGAAAGTAATATACCTATCCGTGAACTGACAGAGAAATATATGGATCTGAGTGACGAGCTAGGAGAAAATAGAATGGAAACTTATAGACATAACCATAATAATCCAACAGATTATTATTCATATTATTCAGCTGAAGAATGGGATGATTTTTATGAAAGATCAGACCTCCACTATAACCTTTTGAGAGAAGAAGGAAAGATTTTTGAATCATTACTTCCAAAAATCAAAAATGTTGCTAACCCTATGTTGTTAGCTATCGGAAAATATGACGCTGTAACGTGTGATAACCACATTGAAGTCTTTAAAAATGACGCTCTCAATGGAGAAATTCATGTTTTTGAACATAGTGGACATACTCCACATTATGAAGAACCAGACAAATTCAAAAAAGTAGTAGTAGAATTCTTAAGTTAGATAGGACAGCTTTACAACAAATAATAAGCATAAAAAGACCACATTTTGCGGTCTTTTTCTATACCTAAACGAATTAGTATTATTTTTTTGCCATTTAAGCTGGCCATTAACCAACTTTGCCGAGGAGCAGACTGATAATCAGAATAATAAAGACAAGACTTGTAATGCCGACATACAGATAATCCTTCGCCTTTACAAATACAAGAATCGTAATGCCTACGCGAAGCACAGGAGTCAAAATAAGAAGGAACAACCCGAATAGGATCACAGCGGCAGGTTTCAAGCTTCCTGTCCCCTGCAAGATTCCAATTAGCGTCGTTGGATACGTATCTGCAGGATAGCCGCTATCTCCAGCAGCAAGATATAAGATGAGTCCCAGCAGGATGACGAAGCCGCTTACGAGTACACCAATACGCAGCACTTTGCTAACGACAATTTCGGCTGAGATGATTTTCTCTTCACTTCCTTGATTTTTCATTCGTTCTTCACTCATAATAATTTGATCCCCAATCCTTGCAGTATCATTTGAATCGCAACATAGGCCATCACCGGGATGAAGATTTTGCGAATCGTACGACTTTTCATTCGCTGCATAATTCTCGCACCGACCGTTGCCCCAATTAATACACCGAGCGCTACCGGTGCGGCGTAGAATGGATTGATTTCGCCTCGGAACAGATACACTCCCGCACTAGCCGCTCCGGTTACGCCCATCATGAAGTTGCTCGTTGCACTGGATACTTTGAGCGGCAGCTTCATAAACACATCCATCGCCATCACCTTGAAGCTGCCGCTTCCAATGCCGAGTAGTCCAGAAATAACGCCAGCTCCATACATGACACCAAATCCACTGTATACGCGATCCACATTATACGAAACGGACTTTTGAAGCGCCTTATCATAATACTCCCCTTGTAAATTTAAGCGGGCAGCTGCCGGATGAAGCGGTACCTCCTGGGGCAGCTCCTGCTTCGTCTTCTTCACCATCGCGTACGCAGAATACATCAGTAATACACCGAAAATAATATAAAGAACACTCGGAGCCAACAATCCTCCGATAAATGCACCTGTAATCGCCCCGACCGTCGTTGCAACCTCCAGGAACATCCCAACGCGTAAATTTGTAATCCGATCTCTTATGTACGCAATCGCTGAACCGCTTGAAGTCGCAATGACAGATATAATGCTCGCGCCAATAGCATGCTTAATATCGACCCCGAATAGCATCGTCAGTGCTGGTGTTACGACGATCCCGCCTCCAAGCCCAAGGACGGATCCGACAATACCTGCTAATATGGCAATACCGAAAATTTCGATCACCATCATGGACAATTTTTTCGCCTCCGTTTGCTAATTATTATGCATGCTCCATTGTAGCCCGAACCGCCTTAATGAACAACCACATTCCACATTTAATTTAGCACAGCCGTAGCAAGATCCCCTCCCCAGTATTACCATCTACCCATCACCCTATCAGCGATCATATAGACTGTACATGCGAAAAAAACCGGGGTACCTGCCATTTAGGCAAGACCCCAGTTCTGCTCATCGAGTAATCTGTTATTTAAGCATTTGCTCCATTTAGCTGCATAAGCAGACCATCGAGCATTTCATCTGTAAACGCCCCTTGTGCAAAAGCGAGCAATGCACGAATTGGCATATCATTCATCATCGCCAGCATCATTTCTGGCGCCTCATTTTCTAGACCCTCACCAAGCCCTGATTGCTCTCGGAACTTCCGAAGCAATGGTTCTGCAATCTGCGCTCCAAATGGATCTCTCATAATATCACCGAACGTCGAGTTCCGGGTGAAGCTGCGCTTCAGTTCTACAGTAGATTCCACATGAACCCGCTGCTGAAGCTCGATTTGCTGCGACGACTTGCCAATCAAGATATCGAATTCACCGGTCTCAACATGCCAATCTTTTAGCTCAACGTTATAATATGCAAAGGCTCTGCGGTCGAGTGAGAAGCTTACGACTTTCTCTTCCCCAGGCCCGAGATCAACCTTAACAAATCCTTTCAGTTCTTTCTGCGGACGAATCACCTTCGATTCGACATCGTGAACATAGAGCTGAACGATTTCCTTCCCTGCGATACTGCCCGTATTCTTCACATTCACTTGAACCGTAACCGTATCTTGATCCGTCATCGACGCACGATCCACAACCATGTTCGAATATTCGAAGGTCGTATAGCTAAGACCATATCCGAACGGGAACAACGGCTCAATATGCTTCGCATCGTAATAGCGATAACCGACGAATAGCCCTTCTTTATATTCTACGATATCGCCAACCCCTGGGAAGTTCAAATAGGAAGGGTTATGCTCCAACTGCATCGGGAAAGTCTCCGCGAGTTTACCGGATGGATTCACAAGTCCAAAGAGCAGGTTCGCGATGGCACCACCTAACGCTTGCCCGCCCAAATGCCCTTCAAGCACAGCTTTCACGGATTGGATCCATGGCATCTCAATCGCTGATCCGTTCATGAGCACCACAACGATATTCGGCTGCACCTCAGCAATCGCTTCGATGAGCTGCCGCTGGTTGGCCGGGATCTTAAGATGTTTGCGATCATAGCCTTCCGACTCATAACGATCAGGCAATCCTGCGAATACCACAGCAACATCGGCCCCCATGGCTGCTACTTTCGCTTCTTGCACGGCCGCAGCATCGATATCATCGTTGTCTAAGTTATAGCCTGGAGCATAGGTGATCTGCGCACTTGCGCCAGCAAGTTTGCAAATCTCATCGTAGACGTTATCGAGTTTCGTCGGATTGATATGCGAGCTGCCTCCACCTTGATAACGTGGATTTTGTGCGAAGGCCCCAATAATTGCAAATTTTCCCTCTGCATGAAGCGGTAGAATCGCATCCTCATTCTTCAGCAGCACCATACTTTCTTGCGCCACCTCCATCGCAAGTCGATGGTGGGCTTCCAGATCCACTTTCGCATCTGGGTTCGCGTTGTCTGCTGCTTTGAATATAATTTCTAACAATCTTGCTACCGCATCATTCAAGACCTCTTCAGCAAGTTCTCCATTTTGAACGGCGTGCACGATCTTGCGGTCTGAATATCCGTTCGTCGACGGCATTTCAAGCTCAAGACCTGCTGCTAACCCTTTCACACGATCCACTACCGCCCCCCAGTCTGAGACAACGAAACCATCATGACCCCATTCTTTCTTCAGAATTTCTGTAAGCAAGTATTCATTCTGTGATGCAAACTCACCGTTCACTTGGTTGTAAGAACACATGACGGTCCACGGCTTGCCTTTCTTCACAGGGGTCTCGAAACAAGTCAGATACAATTCACGCATCGTGCGCTCATCGACGACGGCATTGACCGACATGCGGCGATGCTCTTGATTATTCACAGCAAAATGTTTCAACGACGTACCCACGCCTTGGCTCTGTACCCCTAGAATGTGTTCCGTTGCCATTTCTGAAGTGAGGTATGGATCTTCCGAAAAATATTCGAAATTCCGTCCACAGAGTGGTGAGCGCTTCAAGTTCACACCCGGGCCGAGCAGTACCCCAACGTTCTCAGCCTGACACTCCTCACCGAGCGCAACACCGACTTGATACATCAAATCGCGGTCCCAAGAACAGGCCATACCTGCTGCTGAAGGGAAGCATGTTGCAGGAACGCTATTCAGCAGCCCCAAATGATCGCTATTCCCATCCTGTTTGCGTAGGCCATGCGGCCCGTCCGTTACCATAATGGATGGAATGCCAAGACGTTCAACAGGTTTTGTATGCCAGAAATTAAGTCCCGAGCATAACCCCGCTTTTTCTTCCAATGTCATTTGTTCGATTAGTGCAGTGATCTCTCTACGCATCACAATCACCCTTTCATTGTTTTAATTCCTATCGATAGAGCGCTTACAATAATGTTATAGCTCTCATCTTATTCGATTCTCAATTATTTATATGGTATTTTTTCAATGTATTTAGGATTTTTAGACAACAAAAAAAGCGGATTACTCATGGTTCATGAATAACCCACTTCCGATAGCATTCTATTGTGCTAATAATGCCCGAATATCATCCTCGATATTTTTCGGCTCAACTGTTGGAGCATATCGACGAACAACCTGCCCACTCCGATCAACAAGGAATTTCGTAAAATTCCATTTGATATCGTTAATGAGCACACCCTTCGCTTCCTTCTTCAAGAACTTGTACAGCGGATGTGCCGAGCTCCCATTAACATGAATCTTGGCGAACATGGGAAATGTAACACCATAATTCAATTGACAGAACGATTCGATTTCCTCATTTGTACCTGGCTCTTGCGACATGAATTGGTTCGTTGGAAAGCCTAACACTTCAAATCCTTGATCCCGGTAGGTACGATACAATGACTCAAGCCCTTCATATTGCGGCGTGAACCCACATTTGCTCGCTGTATTCACAATGAGCAGTACCTTCCCGGTATAATCGACAAGCGCTTTCTCTTCGCCCGTAATACGTGCTGCAGAATAATCATAGATCGAAGTCACCTTGATTCCTCCTTTTCCTGAACTAATCGTTCCTTCACTATAGCGAAGCCACCTGTTTGATGTCAACACAATGAAACGACTCTCCATCTCGACCGTATGTATTACAATCTCAATTAGCAAAGGAGCTTTTAATGGACGTCGAGAAGGAAGAACACGAAGAACAGGATGATCAAGGTGATGATAAAGATAAAAACACACGTCATTCTTGATAAGACCTATGCCCCATCAACCTTCCGGTTATATCCGTGCATGATCTGTAAAAAAGCGCTTTTCACTTCCAGCAGCACCGCAGCATTTTGATGGACTTCTGCAAGGACGAGCGCTCCTTCAAGGGATGAGACCAGCAGCACCGTCGTCGATTCAATCGGAAGATGGGCCGACCATGTCCCTTCTTCCGTCCCTTGCATGATCAAGGATCGAAATACCAGTGATTTGCGTTCAAAAAAATCATGAATTTGTGTTCGAATTAATCGTGCATCTATCGATACTTGATTCCATAGCGAAATGAACGGGTTCCCCCCAACACAATTCCGTTCGTTGATTTCGCGATATAACATCTCGAATAAGATATAGATCTTATTCGCAACCCCTAGCTGCAGCCTATTTAATTCATCGATCAGCAGTTCATATCTTGCAATGCGCCACGCAATAACCTCTAACGTCAATTCCTCCTTGCTCTTGAAGTGATAGTAGATATTAGACTTGGACACGCCGCTTATCCCCACGACCTCATCCATACTCGAATCATGATACCCTTTGTGCAAGAACAATTCGGCTGCAGCTTCCACTGCTTTCTGACGGTTGGACTTTTTGGAAATATTTGTCGTCATCATAACTAGTACTATAGATAGCTAATCTAGGAATGTCAACGGATAAAATCGCATCACAAATGGGTAAAATTGTATAATTAAAAAGCCGCCTTCTGCTTGAGGGCGGCTCATTGTCTAGGTTATGGGTTGCTTTTCAATACGTAAGTGATGATGAGATCCACTGTTCCCGTGCTCTCATCTCTTGCGATAATGGCTGAGAAATCCGTTCCGTCTTTCTTACCACCAAGCGTTGCTGATGCATCCACAGCAAAGCTGCTAATGTCTTTAAATCCACCAGCGTTCAAATAATCTGTAATCTGCTGAACCACCGCATCGACCTTCGCTTCGCCGCTGCAGGTGACCATCACAGAGATATCGCCGTTTTGTTCCGACCTGGCTGAGCCCTTCAATTGAAACCCTTCCGGAATCGGAGCGTCTTGTGGGAAATCCTTGGGCATTTCAGTTGTAGAGTATTCAGACTTGATTTCTTCCCCATCACTAGTCTTGCCGGTAATGGACACGCTATCCCCGTTCTGATCGCCTGTGACTGTCATCGTGCCCTGATCCGTCTTGATTGTCGTTGACTCTGAACGTCCGCATGCGGAGAGGACCATCATGCTGCTGAGCACGATCACTCCCCACATCCTTTCTTTCTTCATGGAACTACTCACCCTTTCATGATGTCAATAGAACATCATATGTGGAGAGCTCTTCCAACATACTAAGATTCTGCTGTCAATCATCTGCCCAGCGCATTAGAATGAATTATTGATACATGTTCAAATGATGCTTATCTGTTCGGCTAATTGATGACTTTCCAAGACCTGATCTGCGCGAATGCTGCATTGTTCCGGTGTTTTCAATGTCGATAGGAAATGATGCACAGCGCCTTCGAAACCTCGACGTCGTAGTACCGTATCCCAACTACCGAAGGTGTGGTGGGTTGGCGCGTTGCCTTTCTCAGCCATAATAGCTTGTTCCATATTTGTCACTTCCGCGGAACGTCCATGCCCGTGCAGCTCCAGCTTCTCCAGATCAGCCCCTGCAAGCCGCACCATGCTGTAGGAAGCATCCGAATGATCAAAATGAAGCATGCCCGATGCGCTCAGCATCTTTCCTTCTTCATTGATACGAAGTGATTTGGTACTCACCTCATAGTTCGCTCCGCCAAGCCAGATCATCATATCTAACATATGAATGAGATCATCGTATATCGTCATTTTAGCATTGTGAGACTGTAATCGTGTCCGATGCTTCTGTACTGCGAGGTACTCGATGCCGCCTTGTTCTTCAAGCCACTGCTTGGCCTGTACATACTGCGGCGCGAATCTTCGATTAAAGCCCACAGCGAGTAATACTCCCTTCTCCTCGGCTCGTGAAGCCATCGCAACGGATTCTGCTAGATGGTACGACAGCGGCTTATCGACATATACGGGAATCCCTCGATTCAAGCACGCTGTAACAAGTTCATAGTGCGATTCCGTTGGACTATGGATGAATACAGCGTCCAAACCGCGATCTATTAATTCCTCAAAGCGTGTTGTGCCGAAGGGCAGCCGGTACTGGCGCATCATCCGATCCACTGTCGCTTGCGTCGTGCTCATCACACCTGCAATCTCAACATCTTTATTTACAGACAGAAGCGGCAAATATACCTTCTGTGCAATGTCTCCTAGACCGATCATTCCAATTCGTAGTGTCATTCCATTCCCATTCCTTCCTCTACATTCAGCACATCTCTCTTATCTAGAGTACAGGAACCTTCCCGATCGAACAAGCCATCTTGGTTCCCGCCCTAGGATAAACCTTCGAAATCCACTATAATCATCATAAGAAGACCATAGCGAAAGAAGTGAATCCGTTGAACATCCAGAAAATAAAAGACCGACAAGAGCTGGAACAGAAGGTGCCACGATTCCCTTGGTACGTTCAGCAGTTTATCGATTATAAGCTGCCGGACCTGTCGCCATCCACCCTCTTAGAATATACGCGTGACTATGAGATCTTCTTCTCCTGGCTTATGGCCGAAGGACTCACAACAGCTCAACTAATGAAGGACATTACTTTACAAGACCTTGAAGTATTACATATGGAATCGATCGTGAACTATCGAATTTTCCTGTCCACATTTAAGGAGAATAGGAACGCAAAAATCACCATTTCGAGGAAACTCTCCTCCCTTCGTTCGATATTTCATTATCTAAGCCAAATTGCCGAGGACGAGCAATTCTATCCCTTGTTAAAGCGCAATATTATGGCCAAAGTTGAGATCAAGCGCATACATAAACCAAAAGATACCGCATCCAAGCTCAAAGGAAAACTGCTCGAAGAACATGAACTCGCCGCATTCATTCAATACATACAAGAAGGTTATGGGCAAGATGTTGCGAACAACAAACAAGCACTCTATGCCTATGAACTGAACAAGCAGCGCGATGCATGTATCACCAGCTTGATTCTAAACTCTGGCTTGCGGGTATCCGAAGTCGTGAATTTGAACATGGAAGATGTCGACCTCAATAACAAACTTGTCTATGTCTATCGCAAAGGGAATCACGATGAGACCTTTAAAGCCCCCGTATACTTTCGCGAGGAGGCGAAGCCTGACCTAATCACCTACATGGAGATGCGGCCTGTACGCTATAGTGCACCACGTAAAGAGAAGGCTCTATTTCTCGCAATCCCAAATGGGCAGCAGGAAGGGAAACGTATGACGAAGCGGGCCATGCAGGAGATGATCATCAAATATGCCAAACGGTTCGGGAAGCCCTACTTGACGATCCATAAGCTCCGCCACTCCTTTGCAACCGATTATTACTTACAAAATGATATTTATAAGACCAAGGAGCAGCTTGGGCACGCCTCGACAGAGACCACCGAGGTCTACGCGCATCTCACCGATAAGACGATGTCCGATGCGATTGAGCGCCGGATTACATAAGCATAAACGCCTTCGGCGTCCCCGAATACTTACCAAAAAAACCTTTGCTACCGCAGCCTAATCTTGGCTGACATGCAAAGGTTTTTCTCAGTCTCAACCTGCGATGCGTTAGCTTATCGCCTGCCTCGCTTGGAGATTCTACCGCTTCCTGACTTCGTCCTTGGCGCCTTCGATTTCGAAGGAGAGAAGAACGAACCCGATCCGCTGCTCTTATTCTTGGAGATACTGCCTGAAGACTTCTTCTTGCTGAACAGTCCGCCCGAATCATCCGATTTCGAAGAACTGCTGCTTGAGCTTCCCCGTTTGAAAATAGAGCCTTTTCGTTCCACCGTCATTGGAGGAATCGATTTTTTCTCATTGGTGCTAGGTGCATGGTATTGTTTATTCGGCTTATACTTCTCATAGCTCGTATAACCGCGATAATTACCATATTTCTTGCCGCCGAAAGAATCAAATAGATCGCTTACAAGACTACCAATCAGATAAGCTTCCAAAAAGCTTGGGTTATAATTGCGCTGGACGTATTCTTTCGAGTCAACCTCAATGAGAGAATCCTCAGGCTTCTTCTCGTCCTTCATCACATGAATCCACTTGTCCGAGTAGACAAGGAACATATGATCCGGATCTTCCTTCGATTTCTGCTCCGGTTTCTGCTGGTCGGACAGCTCCGACGCTACAGCCGGAACGGTCTTCCCTTCTGCACGATAGATATACGAGGTCTCTGAACCCGACTTATTCACAGATTCGAGCGGATACGTATCGCTAACATTCGGAGAACCGCAACCCGTCAGAACCGAAGCCATTAACGCAACGACGAGTACACTTTTAATAATATACTGCAGCCATTTCGACACTTGGTTCACGCTCCTTGCTTCTAGCGGTTGTTCAAAAAATCATCGCCGACTTGTTGACCTCTCAATTCTAGCGATTACGTTCCTCTTAGGACCTGCACATCTCCAGAAATCACTTTGTCGCCCTCATATAACATGAATCTGCCATTCTGCCACTCGATGCGCAGCAGCTTATAATCATCCGATTGATACTGCCATACATATTGCTCCCCTGCTTGCATGAATGGCGTCTTGCCCGTTACGAGCACATTACCGGAATATTGCTCTTCCATGTAATACGTGCGGTCTTCCATTTCGATGGTCGTCGGAACTTCATCCGGTTCATCGAGTCGGCCATCAATTGGCTCGTACAAAGCATAGACGACTTGCTCACGTTCCTCAATATGCAAATAACGAATCGTATTCCCATCCTGCAATGTCAAGACAACGGCATTCCGTTGACGGTTATTCGTTCTTCCTGTAATTTGATAAGTGACTAATGATACTTCTACAGCATCACCAGGCCCAAGCTGCAGGATGCTCCGCTCCGCTTTGGGCGGCTCAGGCTTCGCTAGTATGTTCTTGATACGATTGAATATACTCATGTCTTACGCTCCTTCAATCTTAGATACCGTCGATTTCATTACAGACAAGCGGAGATGATCAATGCTCCGACAATATGCAGAGAACCTGCGAATAATGCATGCGGCATAAAGCCTTCCTTCGTGCCTTCATCCAGCTTTAGACCGAAGCTTCCACGCAATACCAAGCGAACAATCCACTCAAGCACGAGCAGGATGATAAAGGATACGACCGAGATGACAAGCCCATCCCAGAGACTATCCGTCTTTGCGATCGATGAGGACAGGATATAACCTTGCGCGAGCAGCTTCATGACGAAACGAGTTGTTACGGCTGTATTCCCCTTCTTGATCTCTTCCATATCTTTATACGGTGTAAACAGTGAGTCCACGAACATAATGACACAGAGTAGAACCGTGCCCATCCCCGTCCAGACAAGAATTCGCAGAATATCCTGAAATGCGATTGTCATGTTAAGCCTCCTCCAAAAAGGTTCCATTCATTGGGAAAGGAAGAAAAACGCCCTCGCGCTCCCCTTCCTTCCTACAACCATCGTACTTATCTTATTTATTTATTCTCGTATTGTTTCATAAGCGCTGCAAGCTCATCATCAACTACTTTGTCTTTGTTCAGTGCCGCAAATTCATCATCGAGCGATTTGTCTTTGGAAGCCATCTCATTACTTGCTTCAGCCTGTGCTTCCATTTGCAGCATTTTCTCTTCCATCCGTTTTAAGCCCGCTGCTGCTGTATCAGAACCAAAGCCAGTCATCGCTTTATTGATTTCATTTTGCGCTTTCGCCGCGTTGTAACGAGCAATCAGCGTCTCACGTTTGTTCTTCATCTCGGTTAATTGCTTGCGCATTTCTTCAAGCTTACCGCGAAGGTTATCTGCTGCAGCTTTGTTCTGATCGTAACCAATTTTGAACTCGTTCATCTTCTGCTCAGCAGATCTCTTCTCTTCCAATGCACGGCGGGCCAGATCAATGTTTTGCGCTTGCGCCGCCATGTGTGCTTGCTCTTCACGCTTCTTCACGAGCGCTACTTGCTCTTCATATTGCTGCTTGAACTTCTTCTCAATCGCGATTTGTTGTGCAACGGCTTTCTCGGCATCTTCCAAGTCTTCCGTCATGTCACGAATATATTGATCCGTCAATTTCACTGGATCTTCAGCTTTCTCAATGAGAGCATAGACATTCGATAGAGTTAGGTCGCGTAATCTTTTGAAAATAGACATGTGGTACTCCTCCTCAATGGATCTGTTATTATGTTTATGTTACTGTATTACGTCGTCATTTGGAATCCGGTTTCGAATTTTTTTCATAACCTAAATAAAATCATTCATAAAGTGCGCAGACATGCCTTGAAACCTGGATATACCTCGAATAAATTACACGATATTGTTCACGCATTGGAATGTATTCTATTCGAACTCCGTTATTAAGAAAAAAAAACACAGGGAATCTACTCTCCCTGTGTTGATTATGTTCATTATAAGATCCCACGAATTTCTTCCAGCGTAGAGACCTTCTCTTGTTCCATCCATTTCTTGATACCTTCTGTCATCTGTTCGCCTGCACGTGGGTTCATAAAGTTGTACGTGCCGATCTGGATTACCGAAGCCCCCGCCATAATAAACTCGATGACATCACTCGCAGTCGTAATCCCGCCCATGCCCATAATCGGAATCTTCACATGCTGAGCCACTTGGTGTACCATGCGTAAGGCTATTGGCTTAATTGCAGGACCTGACAAGCCTGCATAGAGGTTGTGGAAGACACTCTTGCGAAGACGCGTATCAATCTTCATTCCGGATATCGTGTTAATGAGTGATACCCCGTCCGCCCCTTCTACTTCACACATATACGCCATCTCTGCAATGTTCTCAGCGTTGGGCGATAATTTCACGACGAGCGGCAATGATGTCGCTTGACGAACTTCTCGAACAACCTGTCGTGCTGTCTCCGTCTGAACGCCGTAGGCGATCCCGCCTTCCTTCACGTTCGGACATGAAATATTCAACTCGATGATATCGATGGAACAGCGTCCAACTTCTCTCAGCTTCTTCTCATGCGCCGTAATCAGCTCTGCACCGATCCGATAATCCTCTATACAACCCCCGCCTAGGTTGACGATCCGTGCCGTATCCAACGTCTCCCAATAAGGGGCTTCTTCTTTCAGAAAATATTCAATCCCCGGATTCTCGAGGCCGACACTATTCAGCATACCAGAAGGGGTCTCCCAGACACGAACACCTGGATTTCCTGCCTTCGGAGCAAGGGTCAACCCTTTACCTGAAATACCGCCAAGTCGATTGATATCATAGAGCTTGGCATATTCTTTACCGAAACCAAACGTACCTGACGCCATCACAATTGGATTCTTAAAAGGTACACCCGCAATTTTACACGCCATGTTCTGCATCAAATCGAACCTCCTCCGCAGCAAATACCGGCCCATCTACACATGCCTTTCGATTTCCACCTTGGCACATGACGCTGCATACAAGACATGCACCAATCCCACAAGCCATCCGCTTCTCCAGCGAAACATAGACTTCTGCACCCGATCCTTGCGCACGTTCCACCAAAGCTTGCATCATGATATGCGGTCCGCACGTGATAATCGTGTCATACTTTGCGTAATTGATTTGATTCACAATAATTCCGCCCACATCACAGACAACGTCGCCTGCGAAGGGCCTAAATTCATCGACCAGATACGATTCTCGGCTAAACCCAAGATATATATCGGGTTGATGCAGCTGCTTCGCAGCTAGATATAATGGCGCGATACCGATTCCCCCACCGACGAGCGCCACCTTGCCTTGAGCCTCTGGGAAGCCATTGCCATACGGGCCTTCTAGTTGAATTGAGTCCCCCGCTTCAAGCTGCTTAAACCGTTCTGTCCCTTCCCCAATGACGTGATATAAGAAACTAATCTCATTCTTACTGAGATCATAAATACTGATAGGTCTGGAAAGCACAGGGTAATCTGACCACGCCCGAAGCATGTAGAATTGCCCCATTCGCCCTTCAAACTGCCCTTCGATTTTCATCAGGTATACGTCTTTTGCGATCTTGACATTCGATTTAACAATATTCACATGCGCCCTCCTAATATACAGGGTTTTGGCCTCCTTATACTATGACTTGCGATGCTAGCAGAAGCTGTGACAATGTTCACATTGGAGCTTTACTCCGTTGGTAACATTCGCATAATTCACCATTGAAAAGGACATAACAAGGAGACGGATTCCGAATGTGCATATTAGAGTATGAAGGGAGGGGATTCGCTTGCGTTCGTGTTGTATATTGTTCCTAGTCCTGCTGGTTCTCTGTGGCGGTTGTTCAAATTCTTCAAATTCCTCACCGCTTCCCAAGGCACTAGAGACATCCCCCGTTACACTTCATTCCGAAGAAACGGATAATAAGCCTGAACCAGGTACGACAAGACAAACGGTCTCACATCGCAAGAAATCTGAGCGCACCAAGTCTAAACGACAATCTCGTGCTGAAGAAAGCTATCGAGCATTATCCGCTTTGCGCCACAAGTACCCTGCGATCTTCAAGAATAGCGGAGCTTCCTATTCCAGACGTGTATCCTTAACTTTCGATGACGTGCCTGATGAATTCACAGGTAAAGTGCTAGATGTGTTAAAAGAATATAACGTGAAAGCGACATTTTTCGTTATGGGTTACCGAGCAGAAAAACATCCTGATATCATAAGACGTATGGTGCGAGAAGGACATCTCGTTGGCAACCATACCTACAATCATCCTCTGCTCACGAAATTGTCCATGGTCAAATTCAAACAGCAAATCTTGCGGACGGACGCTATACTGCATCGAATTATCGGGTATCACCCCAAGTTCATTCGCCCCCCTTATGGGGAGATCAATGAGCAGCAAGTAAGGTGGGCTGGGAGCCAAGGGTATATCATTGTCAATTGGAATGTTGATTCGCAGGATTGGCGAGGTCTTAGCGCTCAAAGGGTCATGAGCAATATCTTAACGACAACCCGGCCGGGTTCGATCATTTTGCAGCACGCTGGAGGGAATGTTGGGGGCGTCTTGAATGGAACGTTGGAAGCTCTGCCTCGCGTGATTGAACGATTAAAAAATAAGCGTTATCAATTCGTCACACTCACCGATATGTTTCATGTGCGTAAGAACAATGCATAACGCGATGAACGCAGAAACGCTTCCTGCATCCTTGTTCAAGGATGGGAAGCGTTTTTCGCATTTAGGATAATACAAATACTTTTACATTTTGAATGCCGAATTTACTTGCACTCGATTGCGTTGTATCTACGAAGATATCAATGCGATTCCCTTTTATGCTGCCGCCAATGTCATTGGCTCTACCGACGAACCCACCGGCTGGCAGACCGTTGAATGAATAACCCGTTACGAATACTTTAGTACCTAGCGGAATCATATCAGGGTCTACAGCAATGGTACCATGCGTTAATTGATTACCGAAATAATCTTTTCCTGCCCATGATCCATTCTCACTAGCAGCTGCAGTATAGGCTGTCGCTTTCACATTTAAGGATTTCTTGTAGCTTGTAGGTTCTCCAGAGATATGGACCACATTATCCGACGATGCAGATGCAGACACTGCTGCTTCCTTTTTCTTCGGTGCTGGTTTCTCTTCTTTAATCACAGCAGGTTCCGATGCAGATTTTGCAGTCACCTTCGAATCTGCCACAGGCGGTGCTGAGGCAACCTCAGCTTTTGTTTCTTTGGCTCCAGGAAGTTCAATCTTTAATCCTTGATAGATATTGAGGGGATCGACGTTCGGATTCGCCTTCATGAGATCATTCATATCGATGCTGTTCGTCTTTGCGATTTTGAAGAACGTATCTCCGTCTTTCGCGTAATAAGGCGCTGCTGCAACAACAGTAATCGATTGAATAGCTAAGAATGCAGTAAACAACGTAATGGACAATTTCTTCAGATTAAAAATTTTCATAATTCCTCCTTTTCATACGCCTACGAGGTTAGTTGTCGGGTTTGGGTTGAGGATACAACCCTACGCTCACGGCGCTTCACCCCTAGCTGAATCGATTCTTGTGGATTTTGGTATTATCCGTTCAGCTGTGAATCATCCCCCGCACTTCAACAAGCGAAGTTTCGGCTCAATCAATATATCACAACTTTGTAACCAGTGCGCAAGCAAATTTTAACAAATCGTGCAACCGCGCGGTATATCAGCATTTTTTGTGATTAATTTTTTGATACAATTACAGCAAAAAGACCTATTCTTCGAGTTTTGAGGCTCGAATCGAATAGGTCTTCCGATGAAAAAACGACTTTTATTTAGCCAAAAAAGGTACTGTATAACAGATATGCATTCAATACAATGATGACGATGGTTACGAACCATGCCGTCCATTTGATCCAAGACTTATTGACAAACTCACCCATTTTCGCAGGATCGCTTGTAAATTTAACGAGTGGTACGACTGCAAAGGACAGCTGGAGCGAGAGAATCACTTGACTCAGGATGAGCAAATCACTAACACCCTTCTCACCATACATTACCGTTACGATAACCGCTGGAATAATAGCGATCATCCGCGTAATTAAGCGGCGCAGCCATGGTTTGAGTCGAATATTCAGGAAGCCTTCCATGACGATCTGTCCTGCTAACGTTCCTGTTAACGTCGAGTTCTGGCCCGATGCGAGTAGAGCGACCCCGAAAACGATACTGCCTAGTGTTGTGCCGAGTAGTGGTGTCAACATATGATAGGCATCTCCGATATCCGCAATGCTCGTCATGCCCGCTTCATGGAAGGTGGCAGATGCAATGATCAAAATCGATGCATTGATGAATAACGCGAATAATAGGGCGATGGATGAATCCCAAGTCGAGTATTTAATAGCTTGGCGTTTCCCTGCCGAGTTCTCGTCGTAGCCCCGGGTCTGTACAATGGATGAGTGCAGATACAAATTATGAGGCATGACGGTGGCCCCTAGAATTCCGATCCCAATATACAACATCGTTGGGTTCGTAATGATCTCAGCACTAGGAATGAATCCACGTGCAATTCCACCAAGATCCGGTCTGGATAAGAAATATTCAACCGCAAAACAGCCGCCAATCGTTACGATCAATAAAATGACTAATATCTCGATATATCGAAACCCTTTGTTCTGAAGAAGCAGAACGATGAGGACATCCACTGCGGTGATTAATACGCCATATACAAGTGGAATCCCGAATAACAAATTTAACGCTATCGCTGACCCGATGACTTCGGCCAAATCACAAGCGGCTATCGCCAGCTCACACAGCACCCACAATACGAAATTCACTGGTTTCGTATAATGATCTCGGCAAGCTTGCGCAAGATCACGCCCCGTTACGATCCCTAGTTTGCCAGCAAGTGCCTGCAGTAACATCGCCATCAAGTTGGAAATGAAGATAACAGACAGTAGCGTATAGCCGAACATCGAACCTCCGGCAATACTCGTCGCCCAGTTCCCCGGATCCATGTAACCTACGGCAACAAGATAACCTGGGCCTGCAAATGCTAAAAACTTCTTGAGCCATGAACCTGTCTTAGGAATTTTCATGGAACGATAAACTTCAGGTAAAGAATGCTGATCTCGTTCTTGTCGCCATGCCTTCTTCGCAAAAGCTGGTTCACTCAATGGTTTCATTTCTACATTGTTCTCCACAACGATCACTCCTATCTAACTGGTGGTACTTCCCTCATACCTGTCTATGTCAATTGTGTATTGGACAAAATATTTTTCCTTAGTGCAACTTTTAGGGTAAAAATAAAAGCCACTTCAATGTATCTTATTCAGAGGAATCATAAATGTTCTACTCATTAAATTGTACTAGGGAAACTTTTTTTGTCAATGCCTAAATTTCGGCACCCCACCAACAATTGATCAAAATACCCGTGTCACGACTGTCTTCATCTTAGGATTCTTATGCAAAAATCCCCCGTCCTTGCTTGGACGGAGGATTGTAAGAATCGATCTATTAGAGTACTTTGCTAAGAAATTCTTGCGTACGCGGATGCTTCGGATGACTGAATACCGTCTCCGGATCGCCTTCCTCCACAATATTCCCGCCATCCATGAACACGATTCGATCACCGACTTCGCGGGCAAATCCCATCTCATGCGTGACGATCACCATCGTCATCCCTTGTGCTGCGAGGGACTTCATGACATCCAGCACTTCCCCGACCATTTCTGGATCAAGCGCTGATGTCGGCTCATCGAACAACATCACATGCGGCTGCATAGCAAGCGCACGAGCGATCGCAATACGCTGCTTCTGCCCACCGGATAATTGCGAAGGATAAGCGTTCTTCTTATCTTCGAGCCCCACTTGCCGCAGCAAATCCAGAGCAATATTCACGGCTGAAGCTTTATCCATCTTCAATACCTTGATCGGCGCCAATGTAATATTATCTAGCACAGTCATATGAGGGAATAAATTAAACTGTTGGAACACCATGCCCATTTTCTCACGTGTGGCATTGATGTTATGCGACTTATCGGTAATCAAATTCCCTTCGAATTGGATTGTGCCCTTGGTTGGAGTTTCTAGCAGGTTGAGACAGCGTAGAAATGTGCTTTTCCCCGATCCACTTGGACCGATCACAACGACAACTTCCCCTTTTTCGATATTCATATCAATACCTTTAAGAATTTCGAGCTTGCCGAAATGTTTGTGCAGGTCTGTAACCTTAATCACTTGCCTTCAGCCTCCGTTCTGCGACTCCAAGTAGCTTAGAGCACGTAAATGTAAGAATGAAGTACAGCACAGCCGCAATGATAAGCGGTGGTAACCCTGCATAAGTGCTTCCACGTACAACTTCTTCTTGGAACATAATATCTGTAATCCCGATCAGGGAAACAATGGACGATTCTTTAATAATAACAACGAACTCATTACCAATCGCCGGAAGCACTTGCTTCAGAGCTTGCGGGAGAATAATGTAACGCATCGCCATGCTTTGGCCCATCCCAAGTGAACGTGCAGCTTCTAGCTGTCCTTTGTCAACAGACTCAATACCTGCACGGAAGATCTCCGCAAGATATGCCGCACTATTGAGGGATAATGCTATCGCACCTGCAATGAATTTCGGGAACTCAATACCAATAGAAGGTAATCCGAAGTAAATAATGAACAACTGAACCATAAGCGGTGTCCCGCGTAAAAACTCAATATAGGCTATAGCCAACCACTTGAATGGCTTGATTCGAGAACAGCGCATCAGAACTAGAATAACACCAAGAATGAAGCCGAACACAACGGTAACAAGCGATAAGAGTAACGTCCACCATACCCCATTAAGGTATGTAGACTTGTACTGCATGAGGATCGTCCATATGTTGGAATCGCCTTCTTCAGCAAGCTTCGTTGCATCTGTTACATATTTCTTCACCTTATCTTCGCTCATCAAGCGATCAATGGTCTTATTCATTTGACTCACAAGATCTTCGCGGCCCTTCTTCACGGCAACTGCATAACCATTATCCTCTGACTTCGGTCGTGCGTCTGCAATAGCGAGTGTTGAACGGTTCTTCTCGTAAGATTCTGCAACTGGCAGCTCGACGATTAAGGCATCCACGCGTTTGGATTCAAGGCTAAGCAGGATATCTGACATTTTACTCAGCGCATCAACCTTGGCATTCGGAATAGCACGGGCAATATCTTCGTAAATCGTCGACTTCTGAGCCCCAATACTCTTCCCGATCAAATCATCCATCGTCTTATACTTATCTTTGTCTTCAGCACGTACCAAGACGGCTTGATCCGATGTATAGTAGATCGATGAAAAGTCTACATTCTTCTTACGTTCTTCCGTTGGATTCATGGCCGCCATGGCGATATCAATCTTACCGGAGTTTAACGCGAGCAGTAGACTGTCAAATTTCATATCTTCAATGACGAGTTCTGCACCCATATCTTTCGCGAGCTCTTTCGCGATCTCAATATCAAATCCTACAATTTCATCCGTACCGTTGATTTTCTTATGAAACTCATACGGAGGGTAATCTGCACTTGTTCCAAGTACCAATTTTTTACTATTGGTTGATTGTCCAGACGCATCGGAATTCACTCCACTACAACCGGCAATCAACATGATCGTTAATAAACATGCTAGCAATGCGTTAATTCTTTTCATTCGATCAATCCTCTTATGTCTTATTATCATGGCGCAAGGAGAATTATACGTTATCATGCATGAATATACAACCATTATTTTCGACAAAATTCGATAAATCCAAAATTTTCCTTATTAATCAAATATAGCGTTGGTCAATTTCCGAAAAGATGGAATACTCAGGTTATCTTCGTCATTTTAGGATGCCCTTCAGCGACAAAGACATGCGCTAACTCAACAGGCAGTGATATTAGAGAACCCCAGCTTCCCCGCCAAATAGGTGAGTACTGCCGTTGCAGAATTTCCATAGCATGCCAAAAAGGCGATAATTATAAGTATCGCCTTTCATATAAGGTATATGATTCATTTCTACGCGTTATCGATTACACATCAGACTCGTCCTGAATGATCTCATGCATTTTATCGCATTTCGGCAAAGATACGATGACGGACGTTCCTTCCCCCGAAATACTCGTGATGGTTAGTGTCCCTCCATGCTGCTCGACCAATTCTCTCGTAATCGCGAGACCAAGTCCTGTGCCCCCGCCTAACGGATTCACCTGGTAGAACTTCTCCGTCACTTTGGTGATGTGATCTTGAGTAATTCCTATACCTGTATCACGAACCGTTACGATACATTCCTTCGGCTCATATTCGATATGAATGAAGATGTTCGATTGGACATGCGAGAACTTAAGGGCATTATCGATGATATTTAAGAATACTTGCTTCAATCGATTGAAATCACCAATGATCGGTTCCGGTACGCCGCTCACATTAATCGTAAGCCGTACCTGCTTCTGTTCCGCTTTGGTCCGAACTTGAAGCTTCGTCTCTGTCAGGAGCCCTATTATATCAACAGGATCTTGATGCAGCTTCACTTCTTTCTGCTGCAATCTTGAGAAATCCAACAGCTCTTCAACAAGCCCAATCAATCGATCTGTCTCCTTAGCAATAATCGTCATCCCCAGCTTCGTCTCTTCAGGATCAGAGAAATTGCCAGATACGAGCGTTTCCGTCCATCCTTTGATTCCTGTCAACGGTGTGCGGAGCTCGTGGGAAATCGAAGATACGAAATCATTCTTCACCTGATCGCTGCGAACGATTTCTTCAGCCATATAGTTCAGTGATGAGGCTAATTCACCTAGCTCATACCTGTACTCCCCTTCGACTCGCACATCAAACCGTCCCTTCGCCATCTGCGCAGAGAACGCCGTAATGTTGTTGATCGGTTTGACGATCGAATTCGCAAGACCAAAACTGATCAGCAGAACCACCGCGAGTACGACGATGCCCACAGCGACTGAAATGAGTATAATGTTCGATATTTTATTGTTGATGGCTTCGAGCGACGTCACGTATCTCAGAATATACAACGTCTGGCCTTGATCCTTAAGCGGTGTCGAAACAGCCATCACATGCTCGCCCGTGCCGACCTGACTTCCAATCCACGTTTCTTGTTTGCCATGGACTGCTTGCGCGATGTCGGAAGTCTGTATTCCTTTCTCCACTTGGAACCCTGACGAACTAATCAGCACATCGCCCCGCGTATTTAAGACTTGCAGCTCGGTATTCTCTAGATTGAACATTTTCAGAATATCTGGCAAGTAATTCGGGTCATTCTCCGATGCATAGGACACACCGACGAATTTCTGGTAATACGATGTGGCTTGATTCGCATGATTCGACATGTAGTTCGATATTGTATTGTAATAATAGGACTGGATCGAGATCATGAAGATCACCTCGACGATCATAATCGTCAAGAATACGACGATGAAATAATGCATGACGACGGATCGCCGCAATCCTTTTTTAAACATGTCGGCTTCCCTTCCACTTGTATCCATGACCCCATACGGTTTCAATGAACATCGGTGTGGACGGGTCATCTTCCAGCTTCTGACGCAATCTTCGAATATTTACATCCACAATTTTGGGATCCCCCATGTAATCCTTGCCCCAGACATGATCCAGCAAGACATCGCGGCTAAGCGGCACATCCTCGCGCTCCAGGAATAATTGAATCAAGGAGAACTCCGTTGGCGTCAACTCGATAATTTGATGATTTTTCTTGAATTGTTTGGCGATCAGATCAAGTGTGAATGGTCCTGATTCGAAGCTAATCTTCGCACCGGACTCACTATGCACATTGACCCGTCGCAACAAGGATTGAATCCGAGCGATTAATTCTGTTGGACTGAATGGTTTGCTCACATGGTCGTCAGCACCAACGGAGAGTGCATAGACTTTATCCTGTTCCTGAACCTTAGCCGTCAAGAAAATAATACCGATCCGCTCGTTCGTCTCCCGAATTTTACGACAGACCTCAAATCCGTCAATGCCTGGCACCATTACGTCGAGTAGTGCAATATCGAATGTCGGGTCGGCGTTGAATTTCTCAAGCGCTTCTTCTCCGGTCGCCGCTTCAACAACCTCTAGTCCATTTCGTTTTAAATTAATCACGATAAAACTGCGAATGGATTCTTCATCTTCAAGAATTAGAACTTTACTCATGAAATGTCACCTCTTTGTTATTTCAATTGGCGTGAGTTCAACATTGCCTTTCCCTGAACTCAAATCATAACTGCTGCGAAGACCAATAATATGCTCTTCGGTTCTCGCAAGCATTTTCCATCCTGTATGGTTCTTCTCCCATGCAGATAACGAGAAGAATCGGATCTCTGCCATCGTCTCGCCTGTATCGATATTGATGAAATTGAGGTATTCTTCCAATTTGGATCTTCGAGAAATCGTTACTTTATGATGCCATTCCGGCGGGAAATTGAAGTAGAACCGATCTTGTAAATCCCGATACTGCTCAAGAACGAACTTCAGCCCATGATCTCCATCCCATTTATGATATGTTATGAACCATGGAATACCTGCGAGACCCTCATCTTCCCAACCATATGGCGTCTCCAGCATGGCAATCTCCAGAATACCGTCCTTATCTTCATCGGAGCTATAAGTTGCATAAGGTTTATATGTCTGTTCCGATGAGAGCACCTTTGTAAGCTTATTATCCTTCATTATAATGACGTCCGTATACGCGGAATGTGCACCTACGGAAGCATCGAGCACGATCCCTTGCACATCTTCAGATACTTTCCCGGTCACGACGTTGTAATACGTATTGACGGTTGGATCCAACTTCAGTGAACTTAACGGTTCGAACTTCCCTGTAATTTCATTGTACTGAATCGAAGTCAGCTCGGCTGTCTGGCCCTGCTTGAAGTTCAAGAGACTAATCTCGAACTTTCCATCCCCGTTCAAATCATTAATGACATACGAGGAATATGATTTTTCTAACATTTTAACCATTTGATTATCTTTGTAAGAATAGACAATAAGGCCTTTCTGTACTTCTGTATCACCACTTGAATAGCCGACGATCATCTCGATAGTCCCGTCATGGGTTACATCAACCAGATCAAAGGAATCGAGTTCAAAGCCTTCTCCATCGAAATCCAATTTTTTACGCCATGTATCTCCATTATTCTCCCAGATCATGCCATGAATTCGAACCGGTTGATCTGGAGTTCGATAGAATACTACAGCTTCGCTGATCCCATCATGATTAAGATCCGTAATGCGAATGGCACTCGTATCATTAATATTCGTCGGCCGGATGATGGAGCCCCCTTCGGGAAGATCTTCCATAATCAGGCTATACAGATTTGCCTTATCTTCAGGCAAGCGAGGGATGCTCATTAATGCCCGAGGATCCTTCGTAATTTCACAGCCGCTCAGCACGATCATCAGGCAGCTAAATAGGAGAATAACGGACAACCTACATTTCAACCTTGATCACACTCCCTTATTTCACCTTGCCCTTAGCCTTTACTGAATTGAATCGGTTTAAGCGTCTCGTTTAGCGTCTTGAATTGATATCCGCGATCTTTCAAGAACTTCAACACTTGCGGTAAGTACTTGAGCGTTTCCTTTCGGTCATGCATTAGGATAACAGGCGAAATATTCTTCTTCTCGAGTCCCAGTACTTCTTTCTTCACGGTATCCACGTAACGTGCATCCCGGTATTTCCAGTCAAGGCTATCGACATTCCAATCCCATAGTGTAAATCCAGCATCTTTGACAGCCTTCATATAGTCTTTCGTCATATATGGCGCACTACCATACGGCGTGCGGATAAGCCAAGTCTCTTCTCCTGTCAATTTCTGAATTGTCTTCTGCCCTGCTGACATCTCACTAACAACTGATGTCCTGGATGCATAATATTTCTTCACTTGATGCGATACACCATGCATCGCTGGCATATGTCCCTCTTTGACTAGACGCTTCACAGCATCCGGGTACTTGCGCATATTCGGTTCTAACATGAAAAAGGTTGCTTCGACATCATACTCTTTAAGCACGTCGAGTAATCCCATCGTATGCGGACTCGCTCCATCATCAAATGTTATATATGCTATTTTACCGACAAGTGGTTTCGTCGCTTTGTTAGGCTGCTTCATTTCTGGTTGTTTCGGCTTATCAGATTCTTTCTGTTGATCTGATTTATCCGTCGGCTTCTTCGTATCGGGTTTGTCCTCTTTCGAACGCGGAGGCTGAACTTTCGAACCCTCTTTATTCTTCTCGCTATCCTTCTGCGGTGTCGAAGGCTCAGAAGGCTCCATAGCATCACCAGGATTATACGTAGAAGTTGTTACGGTCGGCGATGGCGCCTCCGTTAAATTGCTTTTCACCTGAACCTTTGATGAATCTCCCAAAACAGTCATTTGAAAAATAACATAGGCACACGCGATCAGCATGATTACTAACGCAATTTTCGTCTTGTTTTTCATATTGATCTCATCCTATTCTATGTAATCTACTCTATCACTACACTTCTCAAATTATAGAGTAGCACAGCAAAAAAAGAGTGACAAAGACATTACAATGCTCGTCAATTCGATCACTCTTTCGACATAAATATTCATCATAATCTATCAATCATATTAATTGAATATTTTATTTTTCTCCGCCTGCATCAGACGGCGTCCCTTCACATCGACCACAATCTTCCCTTGTGAGAGTCCAATCAATCGACTCGCATAACGTTCTGCTAATTCAACCTGTTGAATAACGGCAATAACCGTAATCCGTTGCTCACGACATAACTTCTGAAGCTGCTGCATGACCGAATCCACGGATTTCGGGTCGAGACCTAATACAGGCTCATCGGCCAGAATAACTTTCGCCCCGTGCACAAGCGCACGCGCCAACGCAACACGCTGACGTTCACCGCCGCTTAATTGTTCAATCTTAAGCTTCGCTTTATCTAGCAGCCCTACTTGCTCAATCGTATCCATTGCACCCATATAATCATCAGAACGGACCATCCCCGTCGCCATACGCCAGAGCGGCGTTTGATGATATTGTCCGATCAAGACGTTCTTAAGTGCCGTTTTCTTCGGATGCAGCGTCGGACTCTGCTCGATATATGCGCACTCCCGTCGAATTTTACGTGTTCCTGCGAACTTGTTCGCGAAAATATCCATATCATCAACCATGTACTTTCCCGATGTCCATTTCTCACGCATAGCAAGGCATTTCAGAAAGGTTGATTTACCACTGCCGCTCGGACCAATAATTGCGATAAACTCCCCTTCTTCTACTTCTAGACTAATATGATCAAGGATTGTCGATTCGGGTATTTTTTTCAACAATTTATCAACTTTCATCATCACGTTATTCTCCTTCTGCGGATCTATCGTTATACTGAACATAATAGTGGACAATTGGTTGTAAAACAAGCCATAATAACAAGAGCAGTTCTTCGGACTGTGACTTGTATGGGAGGAATTTGTATCATGAGTTATCAGATCAAAGTCTATCATTCTTCAATGTATGAACTATTGTGCAGCTTCTTGATATATACGACACGGAAGTGGACTGATGATTTAGATTGGGGTCAGGAGTGGATTGATGACGTATCCTGTCGACTCGATCCAACCATTGTCGAGCAAATCGATACATTTCGTTCATCGGAAATGATAGACTACGATATCCTCTATTTGTGGACAATCCAACGTGAGCCGAAGACGGATATCCCATCATGTCTTCATTATCTAGAGACTTGCGATTTGGACGAGCTGTACGCACAGACAACCCCTTATGTCGATCATGTGGCCAAAGAGGACGTTGCACGCATTCGCGACTCTTATACACCGTTAATCAAAGCATGGTACGAGCAATATTTTGCCGAGATTGAGCATACAATAATACCGTTTCTTGAAGAAGATGCGAAGGAGAAGCAGCAGCTGATCTCCAAGATGGATCCGATCGACCTTGTCGAATATGCGACGAATGGTGTCGTCGTTGAGCCCCTAGATCACTTACATACGATCATACTCATGCCTATGATTCATAGCCGCCCTGTGAACTATTATGTAAAATTGAACGGGATGCTGCTGATTCAATATGCGATTGACTTGCCAGAGACGAATGAGCATCAAGTTCCCATTGGTCTCGCTCGCTTCACGCGTGCACTATCTGACCCAAAACGTTTGTTGATATTGCGTTACCTTGCGCAAGAGCTGCGGTCAACATCCGAAGTCGCTGAGATTATGCAGATGACTCCCGAAGCTGTCGGCTCACATATTCGAATCCTACGCGTCGCAGGCTTGCTGCGCACACATCTTAATGATGAGAATGAGAAATACAGTATCCGTGCAGATGGGATTGCTGAGATGCAGCTCTTCCTTGAGTCGTATCTGCGCCTCTAGCCATCAACGTTCATCAAAGAAGCAACTGCTTAAAGAAAGGAGTGAAATCACGATGACACAGCAAACAACACAGCAGAATATTATCTTCGATCTCGACGATACGCTTATTTATTGCAACAAATACTTCTACCTCATCATCGAACAATTCTTAGATCTTATGGAGACGTGGTTTCACACGTATGATATCAGGACGGAACACATCAAGAAAAAGCAAATCGATATTGATCTCGAACGCGTAAATCGAGACGGATTCGTTAGCGAGCATTTCCCCGAGTCCTTCGTTGATACGTACCGCTATTTCAGTGTTCTACACGGAAGACCTGTGCATCCGAAGGAAGAAGAGCAGCTAATGCAGCTCGGGCGCAGTGTATATGAGCAGCCTGTTGAGCCTTACCCTGGGATGTTCGAGACATTGTCGCATCTCCGTGAAGAAGGACATACACTCTCCCTCTATACTGGCGGAGAGATCCTCATCCAACAGCGAAAAATCGATGAGATGAAGCTGAAAGAGTTCTTCCATGATCGTATCTACATTCGTCAGCATAAGAATCGAGAAGCACTCGAATCGATCTTGTACGAAGGTCAATTCGATCGGCAGAAGACTTGGATGATTGGGAACTCGTTGCGGACGGATGTCACCCCTGCACTTGAAGCCGGACTCAGCGTCATCTACCTCAAGCAGCAAAATGAGTGGAAATACAATATGGTGGACTACACGCTTGACCCAGACGCTACTTTGTACACCGTCACGTCATTAAATGAAATACCAGAGGTGCTGAATCAGCACTTACTATCTTAAACAAAAAGCCTCTAACGTAGTTCGCTACGCTAGAGGCTTTTTGGAGTTACGCAACATGAGGAACAGACACCACCCGATTGTACACAGCATCACAGCTATACAGACAGGGAATAGCCAGAAGCTAACCCCGTGATTTTCCCCTACAGCGGTCTGCAGCATACTCCATTCGATATAACTAAGCACAAGGATCGTCTCAAGCTTCAGCCAGCTGACAAGGAGTCTTGATAATGTGTACTTCTCTTGTACATTCTCAGCCGTAATGACAACGGGATAATTGAATCGATGCGGATAACGGCTCACAATTGAAAATGCAATGTACAAGATGAGGCTGACTCCCGGCAAGAGCAGTAGAATGGTTCTGCTCCCCCATCCATCAGCGTCCCCTTCTGCATTAAAGTGGATTGGCACTTGACTCGGCAGACTATTCCATAATAAGCCGATGTAAAGAATAATGACACATAAGACCGCAATGGAAATCGTGTCATGCCATATTTCAGAATACGTCTTAGGAATGGAAATACGAATACGCTGTGAAGCCACGGCACTATCCTCCTCATGTTCGTTCTAACTTCAGCTCCCCTGTCTCAGGGTTCGAGAGTATCATTCGTGCCTTGTACGTCGTTCCATCTTCCTCTTTGAAAGACAGCGGTTGTGTGCTCCCTTTACTAAGCAGGGATCGAATCATCGTATCTGTCACCGTCTTGCCTAGGCTCGACTTCCAGATAACGAACTTGCAGCCTTCCTTGAAGTGATTGCAGCCATATCCTTTCCGGCCCATAATAATGGAGCCGTCACAGCCTGTTCGCGGGCAAGGCCCAATTGGTTCAAGCGTCAATGCAGTAGCTGTATTCGAATCCTTGGTCGATGATTCGGGCTTGGATGCTGCAGTTAAAGCCTTGCGCTCCGTCTTTTGCGTTGATTTTCCCTTCGTCGGCTTCGCATGGTCATTCGGGTCACCGAAAGCTTCCTTCGAGACTGGGCGCTGCACTCGAACTTTATCAACAATGAACATCGTAAATTTCTTCACGTTCTCCATAAATCGTTCATTCGATGCTTCGCCTTTCGATATTTGATTCAATCGTCGTTCCCACTGACCTGTCATATCCGGCGAAGTCAGAAGATCAACCCCTGCGTGACGAATGAGCTCGATAGCCATTCTGCCTTTCTGGGTGACGGTTATTCGCTTGCCTTGCATCACGATGTAGCCGACATGCTTCAGTCGTTCAATCGTAGCCGCGCGAGTTGCTGGTGTGCCTAGTCCTGCATCCTTCATTGCATCCCGCAGTTCTTCATTCTCAATCTGCTTGCCCGCGCTTTCCATCGCCTTCAGCAATGTCCCTTCGGTATAAGCTTTGGGAGGCTGTGTGTTCTTTTCTTTAATCGTAGCCTCGATGCACTTCGTCTCCGCATCAGGATTGACCTGGAAAGGCTCCGTCGTTAATTCCTCTGGTTCTTCCTCTTCACCGTCTTTCCCTGCCGGTCCTTTACCTTTCGACTTGCCTCCCGCCTTACCCTTGGGCTCGTCTGAGACGACAGCTTTCCAACCGATGAAGAGGAGTTCCTTCACATTCGTCTTGAACGTCTCCCCTTCGACCTCTGTAAGCAATGTATGCTGCTTATATTCAGCAGGTGGATAGAACTGCGTGAGGAATCGACGAACAACCAAATCATAGATCTTCTGCTCATCAGGCGCTAATGTGCCCGGTCGCTTCAAGGTCGGAAGAATCGCATGGTGATCTTCGACTTTACTCGGATTACAGACGGATTTATTATTCACATGCACGAGAGAAGGCTTCGCACCTTCTGCATATTCCTTGTACGCCGTCGATTTGAGCATATGTAGCGTCTTATGCATCGGTTCGATATTCTGTTCGGTGACATAGTTCGAATTTGTTCTTGGGTACGAGATCACTTTATGCTTCTCATACAGCGCCTGTGCCAAGTCTAATGTCTTCTTCGCAGAGAAGCCGAATTTCGCATTCGCATCCCGTTGCAATAACGTTAAATCATACAGCTTGTATGGGTATTCCTTCGTTTCTTTCACGTCATAACTTGCCACGGTCGCCGGCTTGTCCTTTACCTTTGCTGCGAGCGCATCAGCGACCTCCTTCGAGGTCATTCGTTCGCCTTGCCAAATCCCTTGATAAGTCGATTCTGGTTGAGCGAAATCCGCGATGCAATCGTAGAAGGTTAGAGAATCAAAGGCTTCAATCTCCTTCTGTCGATCATAGATCAATGCCAGAACAGGGGTCTGTACACGCCCTACAGACAACAGATTCCGATGCTTGGTTGTAAATGCACGCGATGCATTCATCCCAATAAGCCAGTCTGCTTCACTCCGCGATCTTGCAGCGAGTGTCAGATTCTCGAAATCCGCGCCAGCACGAAGGGATGCAAAGCCGTCGCGAATCGTCTCCGCCGTTAAATCCGATATCCAGAGTCGTTCGACTGGCTGGTGAAGCTTTAAGTACTGCTGAATTAACGCAAAAATATACTGCCCTTCTCGCCCAGCATCGCATGCGTTAACCAGGTGGTTGCATCGCTTAGCAAGCTCACCAATCACCTTCAATTGATCTTTCGTCTTCGCATTGGCGATGATTTTGAAATGATCCGGTATAATCGGCAGATCAGAAAAATTCCATTTCTTATATTTATCATCATACAAATCAGGCTCTGCAAGTCCCACGAGATGCCCGATTGCCCACGTAATAATATATCTCTCCCCTTCAATATACGTTCGGTTGTTCTTGCCCTTCGGCTCGATGACGGCGGCAATCGTCCGCCCCATATCCGGCTTCTCGGCAATGACTAACGTCTTCACGGTTCAGCGCCTCCCCTTTTCAATCCGCCTTTCACTTGCTCTCTTGTTCCGGCAAGGTCGATAACGGACAAAAAGAGCCGCGCCCTGCGCAGCTCCATACTTACGTACATGATCTAATTATGACTGAATTTAAGGCAAAAGGGAAGAGCCCATCAAGAATTTGTCGACTTCACGTGCAGCTTCGCGTCCTTCGTTGATCGCCCAGACGACCAAACTCTGACCACGGCGCATATCGCCGGCAGCGAATACTTTCTCCGCGCTTGTCTGGTATTTGCCATATTCCGCTTTCACATTGGAACGGCGGTCTTGCTCTAATTTCAATTGATCAACGAGCGTCGATTCCGGACCATCAAACCCAATTGCGATTAATACAAGCGAGGCCGGGAATACACGTTCTGTACCTGGAATCGGCTGATAGATTTTGCGACCTGTCTCATCGACAATCCGCTCGATTTGAACCGTATGCAGTTCCTTCACGTTGCCTTCCTCATCCGAGGCGAACTTCGTCGTCATGATCGAGAATTCGCGTGGATCGTTGCCGTATAATGCTTTCGCTTCCTCTTGTGCATAATCGAGTGTATACACGTTCGGGAATTGCGGCCAAGGATTCGCGATGGAATCACGTGTCAGCGGAGCCTTCGCATGCGTACCGAATTGTGTTACACTGCGGCATCCATGTCTTAATGCTGTCGCTACACAGTCCGTTCCTGTATCACCGCCACCGATGACGATAACATCTTGATCTTTTGCAGAAATGTAGTTACCGTCTTCTAGATTGGAATCTAGATAGCTCTTGATCGTTCCGTTCAAGTAGTCCATCGCATAGTGAACGCCCTTCAGCTCGCGACCTTCGATATTGAATTCGCGTGGTTTCGTTGCACCACCGCAGAGCACAACGGCATCGAATTCATCGACAAGCTGCTGCGAAGGAATATCTTTGCCGATCTCTGTATTGGTTACGAACTTCACGCCTTCCGCTTCCAAGATCTGAACGCGACGCTCCACAACCTTCTTGTCCAGCTTCATCGTCGGTATACCATACATCAGAAGGCCGCCAATACGATCCGCACGCTCATACACCGTCACTTCATGGCCTGCTTTGTTCAACTGCGCTGCAGCAGCTAAGCCAGCAGGACCCGATCCTACGATCGCCACACGCTTCCCTGTTCGCTCTAGCGGAGGTTGCGGTACAACCCAGCCCTCGTCAAATCCGCGTTCGATAATGCTGTTCTCAATATTCTTAATCGTCACCGGACTTCCGATGAGTCCTACCGTACACGCCCCTTCACAAGGTGCTGGGCACACACGACCTGTGAACTCTGGAAAGTTATTCGTCTTATGCAAGCGATCGAGTGCGTCTCTCCATTGATCGCGGTAAATTAAGTTATTCCACTCAGGTATCAAATTGTTCACCGGACAACCCGAAGTCCCGCCGCTCAGTTCCATGCCTGTATGACAATACGGCGTTCCGCAGTCCATACAGCGTGCGCCTTGACTGCGCAGTTCTTCGTCTGATAAGTGCAAATGAAATTCTTCCCAGTCTTTAATCCGTTCAACCGGATCACGATCTGCCGGAAGCTGCCTTGTAATCTCCATAAATCCTGTCGGTGTTGACATGTTCGTTCCCCCATCCGATCTTTGTATCTCTACAATCCCAAAAGAATTTCTCATTATCGTATCATCCGGCATTCCGTTCTTGAAATGGATTTTCAAGATAACAATTTGTACTATTTACCTATGATTTGGACAATCTTTCATAGACCACGAACTCGTGCGGATAGATACTTTTCTCATCCACAATGCCCTTCGTACGCTCGACGACCTTCCATTCCTCCATAGGAAACACGGGAAAGAACGCATCCCCTTCGAATGACGCCCCAATCTCTGTCACATGCAGACGATCGGCTATAGGGAGCAGTTGCTTGTAAATTTCGGCACCACCGATCACCATGATCTCTTCGTTCTCAGCGAGGCGTACGACTTCATCGAACGAATGAATCACTTCACACCCTGGCGCTTCAAAATCCGTATTTCTTGTCAAAATAACGTTGCGACGATTCGGTAGCGGCTTGCCAATAGACTCGTACGTCTTACGTCCCATCAGCACGGTTTTCCCTGTCGTCACGCATCTGAAATAAGCCATATCGGAAGGTAGACGCCACGGCAGCTTGTTATCGACCCCGATCACGCGATTCTGGCCCATTGCCCATACAAAAGATAATCCCATTGGAATGAACCTCCTAGATCGCTACCGGCGCTTTGATCCCAGGATGATGCTGATAGCCCTCGAATTCAAAGTCATCGTACGTATATTCAAAGATCGAATCTGGCTTGCGCTTGATGACAAGCTTCGGCAGTTCGAACGGCTCACGCGATAACTGGCGTTCTACTTGTTCGAAGTGGTTCGAGTAAATATGCACATCGCCGCCGGACCATACGAACTCCCCAACTTCTAGGTCACATTGCTGAGCGATCATATGGGTTAATAACGCATAGCTCGCAATATTAAATGGAAGTCCCAAGAACGTATCAACCGAACGCATCGTGAGCATGCAAGATAGCTTCCCGTTCGCTACATAGAACTGGAACAACAAATGACACGGAGGCAGCTTCATGTTGTCAATTTCGCCTACGTTCCACGCGCTAACGAGAATACGACGTGAATCTGGATTGTTCTTAATCTGATGAATAACATTCGCAATTTGGTCAATTGTACGACCATCTTTTGCTTCCCAATTGCGCCACTGTGAACCATAGACAGGACCTAGATTACCTTCCTCATCCGCCCATTCATCCCAGATCGTAACGCCATTTTCTTTCAAATATTGAATGTTGGTATCACCTTTCAAGAACCATAGGAGTTCATGCACAATCGATTTAAGATGAAGTTTTTTCGTTGTCATGAGCGGAAATCCCTGCGACAAATCGAAGCGAAGTTGACGACCGAACACGGAGATCGTTCCTGTGCCCGTACGGTCTTCTTTCTTCTCACCATGATCTAGAATATCTTGTAGTAAGTCTAAATAGTTTCTCAAACGAAACACCTCTTTTCCAAGCATCAGTAAAAATACTTCCTCTAGTTTAGCATAGAATAACTACGCTGTTGATATAGATTTTCTCTCACCTGACATACAATTTCTATTCAATCTACAACGACTTATGTCTTCTAAGTTTGCGTTGATCATACCGTTCTTGTGCGGTTTCGAACAGTCTCTTCTCTTCCTCGGTCTCTGGAATAATAGGCGGAACAGGCGTCGCTTTCCCGTTCTCATCTACAGCAACGAAGGTCATGAAGGATGTTACCGTCAATTTGCGTTCCCCCGTCATTAGGTTCTCCGCGATGACCTTCACATACACTTCCATCGAACTTTTATGTGTCCACGTAACGAAGGCTTCTAATTCAATCGCTTCTCCCACGCGTATAGGGGCCAAAAAATCAAGACTATCACTGGATGCCGTCACTGCAGGTTTACGGGCATGGCGCATACTCGCGGTGGCGCTGATCTTATCGATATATTCCATGACAATGCCTCCGAACATCGTCCCATGCATATTCGTGTCAGAGGGAAATACCAGTTGTGTAAGGATTGAACGTGATTCACGGACATATTTGGGTTCCATTTATTTTTTTCCTCCATCCTATATTGTTGAAAAAAAGAGGCTCGCGCTATGAGCGACAAGCCTCTTCCTTATGATATGATGACAATCCTCGTTCTAGCAATATTAGCGAACGATGGAGTGGATTGGGTGGCCAAGTGCCACTTCTGCTGCTTCCATCACAAGCTCACCAAGTGTAGGGTGCGCATGGATTGTAAGAGCGATATCTTCAAGCGTCAATGCGTTCTCGATTGCAAGCGCAACTTCCGAGATCAAGTTCGAAGCTTCAATACCAACGATTTGTCCGCCAAGAACAAGACCTGTCTCAGCATCCGCAACGATTTTAACGAAACCTTCTGCACCATTCAAGGACAATGCACGGCCGTTACCCGCATACGCGAATTTACCAACTTTAACGTTGTAGCCTTTTTCTTTTGCTTCTGTTTCGTTGTATCCAACGCTGGAGCATTCTGGATCTGTGAAACATACCGCTGGGATACATTTGTAATCCACAACGCTAGGCAATCCAGCGATCGCTTCAGCTGCCACTTTACCTTCATAAGAAGCTTTGTGCGCAAGAGCTAAGCCAGGAACGATGTCCCCGATTGCGAAGATGTGAGGAACGCTTGTGCGACCTTGGTGGTCAACTTCGATCAAGCCACGATCTGTCATTTTCACGCCGATCATGTCAAGGCCAAGCTCTCCGTCTGTATTTGGACGACGTCCCACGGTAACAAGCAAGTAGTCAGCTGTAACTTCTTGTTCTTTACCATCCACTGTGAATTTCACAGTTACGTCATTGTCTGTTTGCGTTGCGCTTTGTGCTTGTGCTTTTGTGAAGATTTCGAAACCGTGTTTCTTCATGTTCTTCGACACAAGTTGCGTCAAGTCTTTATCGAAGCCAGGCAATACCATGTCTGCACCCTCGACGATCGTTACTTTCGTACCGAATTTCGAGAACATTTGGCTAAGCTCAGCACCGATGTACCCACCGCCGATAACGATCAAGCTTTTTGGAATTTCAGGCAATTCCAACGCTTCTGTCGAAGACAAGATGCGGCCACCGTAAGGGAATGGCTTAAGCTCGATTGGACGGGAACCTGTTGCAATAATACAGTTCTTGAATTTGTAACGTGGAGCTTCTTGATCGTTGAACACGCGTACTTCGTTCTCATTGATGAACATTGCTTCACCTTTGAACATTTGTACTTTGTTACCTTTTAGAAGTCCTGCTACGCCGCCAGTCAGTTTACTAACGACACCGCGTTTGAATTCTTGAACTTTCGAGTAGTCCACTTTTACATTTTCCATTGTGATACCCATGGAAGAAGCATTTTGAACGGTCTCATATTGATGCGCTGCAGAGATCAACGCTTTGGAAGGAATACATCCACGGTTCAAGCACACGCCGCCCCACTCGGATTTATCCACGATCAATACGCTTTGTCCTAATTGTGCCGCGCGAATCGCAGCAACATAACCACCAGGACCTGCACCGATTACGACTGTATCAATTTCTAAAGAAGCATCTCCTACTACCATTGATTACACCTCCATAACTAATAGATCTGGGTTAGCGAGCAACATCTTGATGTAGTTCATGAAGTTTTGTGCTGTCGCTCCGTCAATTAGACGATGGTCGAAGCTTAAGGACAACGCCATCACTGGTGCAGCAACGATTTCTCCATTTTTAACAACGGCTTTATCGGAAATACGTCCAGTACCAAGGATCGCAACTTCTGGGAAGTTGATGATCGGTGTGAAGAACATACCGCCAGCGGAACCGATGTTCGTAATTGTAATTGTGCTGCCTTTCAACTCGTTCGGACCCAATTTACCGTCACGACCGCGTGTTGCAAGGTCTTTAATGTCGCTAGCTACAGTCCAGATGTTGCGACGATCTGCGTCTTTGATGACAGGCACGATCAAGCCATTGTCTGTATCTGTTGCGATACCGATGTTGTAGTATTTTTTGTAGACGATTTCGTTGTTCGCTTCGTCGATCATTGCGTTCATCGCTGGGAACTGACGGCAAGCTGCAACTAGAGCCTTCACGATGAATGGCAAGTAAGTTACTTTAACGCCTTTCTTCTCAAAGACTGGTTTCATGCGAGTACGGAATGCAACCAATTCAGTAACGTCCACTTCGTCCATGATCGTAACGTGCGGAGCTGTGTAAGCCGATTTAACCATCGCATTCGAGATTGCTTTACGGATACCTTTGAATGGTACGCGCTCTTCTTCGCCGTTTGCTGTTACAGCTACATTAGCTGCTGCAGCCGCTGGTGCCGCTGCTTCTGTTGCCGCCGCTGCCGCTGGAGCTGCTGCAGGTGCTCCACCGTTTGCAAATGCTTGAACATCTTCACGTGACACTTTGCCGTTCTTACCTGTTCCGTTTACTGTTGCAATGTCAACACCTTGCTCACGAGCGAACTTGCGAACGCTAGGTGTTGCAAGAACTTCTTTATTTGGCGCCGCTACAGGAGCTGCTGCCGCTTGAGGTGCCGCTGCTGCTGCAGATTCAGCTGCTACCGGTGCAGGTGCTGCTGCAGATTCAGCTGGAGCCGCTTGCTCAGGGATATCCCCTTCTGCATCGATGATTGCTACCACTTGACCCATGTGGCATACTTGACCGTCTTTAGTAAGAACTTCAAGTACTTTACCGTTAACCGGGCTTGGTACTTCTACAATTGCTTTATCGTTCTGAACTTCCATGATGATATCTTCATCTGTGATGGTATCACCTGGTTTAATGTGCATTTTAATAATTTCGCCTTCGTGTAAGCCTTCGCCCAATTCTGGGAACAAATATTCAAATCTAGCCACGCGAGAAACCTCCCTTATCGATCTTCTACGTTAGTTAAAAGTTAAGTACGTTATTTACACCTGCGATAATACGCGCTGGGTTAGGAAGCCATTGATCTTCGATTTGTGCAAATGGGAATACAGTATCCGGACCAGAAATGCGGAGAACCGGAGCTTCCAAGTGCAGAATAGCTTTTTCGTTGATTTGCGCGATAACTTCAGCGGCTACACCGGAAGTTTTTTGTGCTTCTTGAACCACAATCGCACGGTTTGTTTTCTTAATGGATGCCACGATCGTATCGATATCAAGCGGCATTAATGTGCGCAAGTCGATGATTTCAGCAGAGATGCCGGATTTCTCAAGCTCTTCCGCAGCTTTCATCGCTGTACGAACCATTAAACCGTAAGCAATAATTGTTACGTCTTTACCTTCACGAACGACGTTCGCTTTACCAAGCTCAACCGTGTATTCACCTTCAGGCACTTCGTCACGGAATGCATGGTAGAGGTTCAAGTGTTCCATGTAGAATACAGGGTCATTGTCACGGATTGCCGCGATCATAAGACCTTTAGCATCGTAAGGGTTCGAAGGAACAACCACTTTGATACCAGGCGTTTGAACGAGCAAACCTTCTAGGGAATCCGTGTGAAGTTCAGCTGCCTTAACGCCGCCACCAAATGGTGTACGGAATACGATTGGCGAGTTGTAACGGCCGCCAGAACGGAAACGCATGCGCGCTGCTTGAACGCAGATTTGATCGAGTGCTTCATAGATAAATCCAACGAATTGGATTTCTGCGACTGGACGGAAACCTTGGATACCAAGACCTACAGCCATACCGCCGATTGCGGATTCAGCCAGCGGTGTATCGAATACACGTTCTTCACCGAACTCTTTTTGTAATCCTTCTGTTGTACGGAACACGCCGCCAACATGACCTACGTCCTCACCGAATACTAACACATTCGGGTCACGTTTTAACTCAACGCGAATCGCGTCGCGAATTGCTTCTTTCATATTCATCTGTGCCATTGCTTCGTTTCCTCCCTTAAACGTGTTCGCAGCAATTTGCCGAGAACTTGGTTGTCATGCGTTCTATATGTCGAATCATTTCAATCGAGTTTATTGGAAATCAGCTTTTTGCTCTTCCAAGTGCTGTGGCGTTGTCTCGAACATGCTGTCGATCAAGCCCGAAACCGTCATTTTTTCGGTTTGCTCTGCGCGTTTGATTTCTTCGTTTACTTTTGCTTTTGCTTCTTCTTTCACGCGAGCTGTTTCTTCATCGTTCCAAAGACCTTTTTTCTCAAGGTATTTACCGAAACGAACGAGCGGATCTTTAATAGCCCATTCAGCTTCTTCTTCTTTAGTACGATATTTCGTCGTATCATCCGCCATGGAATGCGGACGGAAACGGTAAGTTAATGCTTCGATCAATGTTGCGCCTTCGCCTTGACGAGCACGTTCAGCGGAGAGTTGAACCGCTTTGATAACAGCAAGAACGTCCATACCGTCAACTTGCAAACCGTGGATACCCGCTGCAAGCGCTTTGTGCGCGATCGATTGTGCTGCAGTTTGCTTCGCAAATGGTGTTGTGATTGCATAGCCATTGTTTTGCACGAAGAAAATAACCGGCAATTTGAATGCACCTGCATAGTTCAGACCTTCGTAGAAGTCACCTTCCGACGAACCGCCGTCACCTGTGTACGTGATTGCAACTTGTGGTTGTTTTTTCAATTTGTAGCCCATAGCAATACCCATCGCATGCAAAATTTGCGCACCGATGATGATTTGCGGCATTAATACGTTAACGCCAGCTGGGATTTGACCACCGTGTTGATGACCACGGGAATATAGGAATGCTTGGTATAGCGGAAGACCGTGCCATACGATTTGCGGCATATCACGATATGCTGGTACAACGAAGTCTTCTTTTTGCAATGGGTATACACTACCTACCATCGAAGCTTCTTGACCGGATACTGGAGCATAGAATCCAAGGCGTCCTTGACGACCAAGGTTAACTGCACGCTCGTCCCAAGTACGAGTAAATACCATACGGTACATAATTTCTTTTAACTGCTCATCTGTAAGAGAAGGCATCATTTCTTCGTTAATAATTTCACCATCAGGAGAAAGTACAGATAATGCTTGAACATCTTCTGACTTTACTTCGAAAGAAAGCTTACTCATTTTCTTCACCTCAACAAAAAGTTTGAAAATCATTTTCCTCTGTTATAGAATTTATTATACACCTGTTATATGTGTTTGGTCAAAAAATATCGCTAATAACGACATATTTTGTTGTTTTGTATGTATAACAGTTGAATAATTTTTATAGTACAGATTAATACAATCGTGAATATTTTGTAAAAATCTTTACCCATACACCCCTATTATTTACAAATTAGTTGCATACTACTACGAAAAAGGTGATTCTCCATGACAGATGCCAGATATTTGAAAAGAACGATCGTCAAAGAAGAAATTGAAAGTAACTACTTAAATGAAAAAAGAACGCTGCGCGTGTACCTACCTCCGGGTTATCAAGCTTGGATCAGCTATCCGGTCGTCTACTGCCAAGACGGCGAAGATTTCTTTAACTTCGGAAGGGTCGCAACGCTCGCAAATCAACTCATTCTTGATGAGGAGCTAGAGCCCTTCATTATTGTAGGCGTTGAAGTGGATAAAAAAGTGAGGACTTCGGAATATTCTCCCGTTGGCGAGCGGCATCAGTTATATGTACAATTTTTCGCTCATGAATTGATTCCTTATATAGAAGGTAAATATCCGATTCGTTCGGATCTGGATTCCAGAATTCTGGCGGGCGACTCCCTCGGTGGTAGTGTCTCCGTTCATATTGCACTACAATACCCGAACTTATTCCAGAACGTCATTTCTTTATCAGGTGCTTATTATCCCGATTCTCAATCCATTATTGCAACTGAATCAGATTTATCTTGGCTGCGGCTTTACATGATCGTTGGACTTCAAGAAGATGTAGTCGTTACAGATCACGGTACATTCGACTTTGTAACGTTCAACCGCGATACAAGAGACATCTTCCTCGCAAAATCGTCTAATGTCCATTATTTAGAGCGCGACGGCCAGCACGTTTGGGGTTTCTGGCAGCAATATATCCCTGATGGATTGAAACATTTCTTGAAGTAAGTGGACCACGCATCACTTTATCTAAAGTAGCCAAAATGAAAGCGACATGCCATGACGGATGTCGCTTTTCTTCATTAAGAAATACTCTTCTATATTAATTCTTCTCGTTCAATACGATCCAACAAGGCATTACAGCCGGCCTGAACTAAGCGATATACTTCTTCAAAATTGCCGGTATAATACGGATCGGGTACATTCTCTTCTTTCTCATCCGGCAGTAAGTCCATAAACCGTATGACTTTGGAATGCTGATCGCTGCCTGGTAGTGCATGTACGTCGCGAAGATTGTTCGAGTCCATGCAGACAATATAGTCAAAGTTCTCGAAATCTTGTTCCGTGAACTGACGTGCCACCATTCCTTCATACGAAATATGATTCGTATCTAGAATGCGTCTTGTCCCTTCATGCGGCGGACGACCAATATGCCAATCCCCCGTTCCCGATGAATCAATAACGATCTTATTGCTATACCCTCTTGCATTCACCATATGACGGAAGACCGCTTCCGCCATCGGTGAACGACAGATATTCCCAAGACAAACAAACTCTACTTTAATTTGACTCATATTTTCCTCTCCTCTTCTATAGACCAATAGATCAGTTCATTTTCTGCAGCGTGCGACGTGGCAGCTTCCATTTATAATAAACCGAGAACATTCTTAGAATAATGACGATAAAGAACAAAGCTAACAATTCGATTGAGGATGTAAACCACCCAAGACCAATTACCAATCCGGCGAGCATCGCCCAGACCGCATAGATTTCATCATGAAGGACAAGTGGCTTGCGACCTGCAAGCAGGTCTCGAATCATCCCGCCTCCCATTCCTGTAAGACATGCAGCGACCATAACGACAGTAACCGGGTGATTCATATGTGTTGCATAGAGTGCACCTTGGATCGCAAAGGCGGACAAGCCGATTGCATCAAAAAATGCTTCCATTCTTCGCCAATGGCGAATCCATTTCAGAGGAAGGATGAACGCAACAGCTGCTGCGATGACACCGATTTTCAAGAAAAGTCCTTGATTCCAGAGCGTCGCCACAGGGATACCGATCAATACATTCCTAATGACTCCACCACCAAATGCGGTGACAAGAGCAAGGATGAACACACCAAGAATATCATACTTCTCTTCCATTGCTACAACTGCGCCGCTCATCGCAAATGCAATCGTACCGATAATGCTGAATAGTTCAAACACTTCCAAATCCAACGTCAAGCATCCTCTCTCCATCGATGATGAAATTTCATAATTGCGCATTCCCTATTTTATATGCTAATTTGACAAATGCCAACAAATAAAATAAGCAAAATACAACCATAGAATATTGCGATAATGGAGTGAGATTGGTAAGCTAGTCCCATGTACTTTTTGGGTGAATTGTTAGAAGAATCGGAGGCAAACGATCGCTATGTTAGATCATCAATCTAGAATTATAATTTTCTCAGGCGGAGAACTTACTCCAACTGCTCTAAATGATATCAAGCCGGGAGATTTCATAATAGGTGTGGACCGAGGAGCGGCATTTCTCATGGAACACCAGATCCCCATGCATATTGCCGTTGGCGATTTCGATTCGGTTACGAAGGAAGTAAAGGATCAGATTGCATTATACAGTGAACGATTTATCGATTGTGATCCCATCTACAAAGACTTGACGGATACAGAGATGGCTTTGGAGCTTGCGCTTGAGCAGAATCGAAGCGAGATCGTGATTCATGGTGCTCTTGGGACACGCATAGATCATTCGCTCTCGAACATCCACCTCTTGCGTAGAACGCTCGAAGCCGGAGTCCATTGTACACTTATCGATCCACATAATGAAATTTGTATCATGGATGCGAGTCGTCCTTATCATGTAAAGAAAACATCATTTACATATGTATCCTTGCTTCCATTATCCCTGCAAGTGACTGGCGTGACATTAGAAGGATTCAGGTACCCGCTTCACCAAGCAACCTTGACGATTGGGAAGTCCCTCTCTGTTAGCAATGAACTGGAGCAAGAGGTAGGGACCATAACCATCACGGATGGGTTGCTGTTAGTGATGTTGACAAGAGACTAGTTCATAGAAAAAGGTTGTCGAAGCTTCCTTCGGCAACCTTTTTTATTTGGCGTATCACGTGGATGCTACTCTGATTGGGTGATTAGCGTCTTATGTAAGGCTTTAACTTGACGCATATCTTTCCGCTGCGAATCAATCATTTGATCAATATGATCCGCAAAGTTTTTCTTCATTTTATCCAATGCTTCACTATGCGCCTCGATCATCGTCTTCTTCAGTTCATCACGCGAAACCCCTTGCGCAGCGGCAATCTGAGCTAACGTCTTTCCTTCCTTCAACTTTTGGCGGAATGTCTTCTCATCAAGCTTGAGCAGTGTTAACAGCTTTTCACTAACGGATTTCTGTAATCGATGTCCCCGTTTGGAATGCCCCTCATGCGGATGTGCGATTAATGCTGATTGTATTACCGTCGGTTCATCGCTATTCGCTTCTGACTCTTGTCCCGCGGATGCATATGCACTTGCTGGAACGGCGAGCACGAACATCGTGAACACAGCCACTCGAATCCAATTTTTCTTCACTACCTGTCAACCTCCTTCATCTCTTGTGTGCTTCATGCACACTGACATTATCAGTGTCGACCAATGTGAAGAAATTAATATGAGTACAAGCTTAAAAAAAGATAAAAATATAATGACAATTCTGTCATCAATCAGAACGCGAAAAAACCTTATACATCAATGACTTAAAGATGATTTGCAACCTTGTAATCGTTGTCAAGAAAGAAATTATGACTGAATTTTCATCATTTTTTAATAATTGGGCGGAAAGCCTTACCAGACCTAGATTTATACCGTATGAGGTAAATATTAGGCAATCCATATAGTGCTATACTCCGGTCATGCCAGACAACACCACTACGTCATGACGGAGGTCACAATGAAAAACAACAAATTCATCAACAAAATAATCGTACTTGGACTATGCGCCACCATCGGATTGGCTGGATCACTGACAATCCAACCAACGAATCATGCCTATGCAGCAGAGACAAGCACTGCCAATACATCTGCACTATCTTCAAGTGCGAAGGCTGCAAACATCATTAAACAAGGTGAGAAGTTTATGGGACGCAAATATCAATTTGGCGCACCAACCACTTCGACCAGAACATTTGATTGCTCATCCTTCACACTCTACTTATATAAACAATACGGCGTTAATCTGCCTAGGACTTCGATCAATCAATCTAAAGTTGGCAAAACGGTATCCAAATCGAATTTGAAACCCGGAGATTTGGTATTCTTCTCGACAACGAATCGGAACGGCAAAGGGAAAGTAAACCATGTTGCGATTTATGCAGGGAATGGTCGACTCCTTCATACTTATGGATCACCCGGTGTAACATATTCCAATATGAACACAGGTATATGGAAGAGTAGTTATGTCGTTGCTAAGCGAGTCTTGTAATAAAAAAATGGACAAGCCCTTTGGGACCCATCTAAAGGCTTGTCCTTCTCTATTCATCACGCTCAATGGGGTCCTGGTCACTCTCTTGCAGAGAATACCCTATTCCTCGGATCGTCTGAATCAACTTCTTTTTACGTCCTTTATCAATTTTCTGACGTACATAACGGATAAATACATCAATCACGTTCGTATCCGCCATAAAATCGTAACCCCACACCGCATTTAGAATATTTTCACGGGAACAGACTTTGTTCTTATTCTTCGCTAGATAGAGGAGGAGATCGAATTCTTTGGGCGTAAGATCAATCATATCGCCCCCTCGTATCACCTTTCGCGAATCGGGCTCAATTTGTAAATCATCGATTATAATGGTTGCATCCTCTGCCCCTTCCAACCCAACATGGCGGAAAATATCCAGCAGGTTTCGTACACGCACAAGCAATACATCGGAGTGAAAGGGCTTCGTGATATAATCATTGGCACCAATCTGGAAACTCTCAACAACGCTCTCTGTCCGATCCAATGCCGTAATAATAATGACAGGTGTCTTCCTCCCTTGAGCTCTATAAGCTTCAAGGACTTCAAGACCACTAAGACCCGGCAAACTCAAATCGAGTAGAATCAAATGCCAATTTCCTTGTAATGCGATCGATAATCCTTGTTCTCCATCGTTAGCCACTTCCGCCTCGTAACCACTTGAAGTGAATAACTCTTGAATACAAGATGAAATATCTTGATCATCTTCAATAATTAATATCCGCTCCGACACCTGAGACTCCACCTGTCAATCCGTAGTTTTCCATAGTGTGTCATATTCATTTTCATTCCATGCATGCAAAAACCACCCCGTGCATCGAGCATCAGAGTGGCTATGTGTATTATTTAGAAGTAGGATGCATAGACCATTGTTCCACGTTCCACGTTTTCGTTACCCAATCTTCATAGAATTCAGGCTCGTGCGATACGAGGAGGACGGTCCCTTTATATTCTGTGAGGGCACGTTTGAGTTCTTCCTTGGCCACCACATCCAAATGGTTCGTCGGCTCATCGAATAAAATCCAATTGCTCTCCCGCATTAGTAATTTACAGAGACGAACCTTTGCTTGCTCTCCCCCGCTCAGCATACTTAGCGGTCTTGTGATGTGCTCATTCTTCAACCCGCAACGGGCAAGGGCAGCACGCACTTCATGTTGGTTCATGGAAGGGAATTCATCCCATACATCATCAATTGGCGTTAAGTTACCCGCTTTAACTTCTTGTTCGAAATATGCAGGCTGCAAGTAGTCGCCTAAATAGGTCTTCCCGCTGATCGCTGGAATTTTGCCAAGGATCGTCTTAAGCAGCGTTGATTTACCAACGCCATTGCACCCAACAATCGCAATCTTTTCACCGCGCTCAATCGTCATGGACATTTTAGGCAGCAGTGCGTGAGAGTATCCTATCTCAAAGTCAATCCCCTCGAATACGATTCGGCCACTTGCTCGGGATTCCTTGAATTGGAACGTCGGCTTCACCGCTTCTTCCGGACGATCAATCCGTTCAATCCGTTCGAGCTGCTTCTCACGGCTCTTCGCACGACTAGAGGTGGAGTAGCGCGCTTTATTCCGTTGGATGAAATCCTCTTGTTTCTTAATGTACTCTTGCTGCTTCTCATAGGCTTCGATATGTTGGTTCTTATTCATATCCGCCATGGTCAAAAACTTCTCGTAGTTCGCGGAATAGCGTGTTAGCTTTGCAAACTCAAGGTGATAGATCACGTTAACGACCTGATTCATGAACTCCGTATCATGGGAAATCAGCATAAAAGAATACGGATATTCCTTAAGATAGTTCGTAAGCCAGTTAATATGTTCGACATCCAAATAGTTGGTTGGCTCGTCGAGCAGCAGTACCATTGGCTTCTCAAGCAATAACTTGGCGAGAAGAACCTTCGTGCGTTGTCCCCCACTGAGTGCGGCGACATCGCGTTCTAGACCAATCGCATCCAGGCCAAGGCCGTTCGCCATCTCTTCCACTTTAACATCCAACATATAGAAGTCACCGATTTCGAGCTGCTCTTGAATCTCGCCCATTTGCTCAAGTAATAATTCAAGCTCTTCCGGACTGGCATCCGACATTTTCTCGGTGATTGCCATCATTTCTTGTTCTAGTTCTAGAAGCGGTAGAAAAGCATCCTTCAGCACATCACGAATGGTCTTACCTGGTGTTAACACCGTATGCTGATCCAAGTACCCATAACGCACCTTTGGCATCCACTCGACGCGGCCTTCGTCTTTCAACAATTTACCTGTCAGAATATTCATGAGTGTTGACTTCCCTACGCCATTCGCGCCGACAAGTCCCACATGCTCGCCAGCTAACAGGCGGAATGTCACATTCTTAAATAGCTGTCGTCCTCCAAAATTATGTGCAACGTCTTCAACCGTTAATAAACTCATATTTGAATCAAAGCTCCTTATCCAGGTCGATACTAAATTTACTTGAAATTACAACAACACATTGTAACATATCATGTCGTGTTTCCATAGCTATTTTTTATCCCAATTCTACAAAATGAAAATTAAAAAACTCCTAACAGAAAGGGAACCTGTTAGGAGCCGAACCGGGGGATATTACATAATGCCTGCAGACTTGAAATCATCTAACATCGATTTATCGCTATCATTGAACAATACGTCCCCATCCTTAAGCTTGAAAATACCACCGTAGGAATCCGTTACAGTATATCTGAACCCTTCACGTTTCCATTGATTCGTAAGTGGTGCGTAGATGTACTGCAAGTGCGGATTTTTCCGATCGCCCTTACGCAGCGTCTCTATATTGAAGTTCACGATGAGATATCCGTTTTTCAAGAAAAACGAAGCTTTGTCATTGAAACGGCCTTGTTGATATACATTCAACCCTTTCGGAACAATGTACGATTTCGTAGGAACACTGTACTCCCCATACCATTTCTGTTCCGCCGCATGAGCTCGAGGAACACTGACGCCAGCCGGGACTTGGATTGGTCCGAAGAATGTCCGCATGGGTTGGGTGAGATCTAATCCATGGAATCCACCGATTCCCACTTCTCGCTGTGCCAATTGTAAATACCTTTGGATAAACGCTGAGCGGTCATTTACACTACCTTGTGCTAGACCTAAATCGAAGAGTGTACCTGCTGTCATCGATATTTCGTTTTGCGGTACATTTCGAAGCCTTGTATCAAGAGTGGATTTGATTGGAAAGACATCGTCCTTGGAGCCGACTTTCACGAAATACTTGTTCTTGGTGTGATAATAAAGATCAACCTCTTGCCGATTCTTCCCTTTCGCATCGACGAAATAGAAGGTTGGGGTAATTCGAATGGTATCTTGTCCTTCGAACATATTCCCTTTGGTTTTCAGATCAAATTTGAATTTATATCCCTGCTTGACTGTAATATTAGAGTGACCTTGGAGCGGATTGCTTCCCTTTAATATTGGGAGTACGAAGGGTACTTGATTCCCTCGCAGAGCGCCGTCAATCCCGTTGGTTCCAACCCAGTAGCATTTCCCCGTATGCGCCTGATTGCCCTTACCCGTCCGAAATACTCCTTCCCAGAGGTAATCTTCTACATCCGTAACTCGGAAATCATAAACTCTGCCTATAACTTCGACATCTACGGTATCTGTTGCTACATGGTTCACGAGATTGAGATTGGCCTTCGTTTGCGTCGTAAATCCAGTTCCAGGTGAATTCTCTGCAAAAGTGCGGAATAGTACCGTATAATCGCCCTCGTCCACCCATACAGGTAGGGAGAAATTGGATGATTGATCGCTTACCGGTATGCTGTACCATGTTTTCTTCGGAATGAACGTGCCCGATTCTGTCTTCACATCAAAAGGAAACCAGACTTCCTTTAATTTAATATATTTCTGATAATCTCGGTTTCCATAGCCGGGTATACTCCTGTGCTGACCCTTCGTTGGCATCATGATCGTAAATGGACGGTCCAAGATGATCGCGGACCTTGCTGGATTCGGCTTGGTCTTCTGGTTATGCTCTTGATCATCACTAACGCCAGCATAAATGACGGTTGGGGTGTGTACGGTTATGGTATTAATGCCGTTAATTGGAAATTGTGTATTTGAACCGCCGTTAATATTATTCGGCAATAAATCGTAATAGATTGTCCCGGTGCTGGGCGTATCAACTCTATTCAACAACGTGCTACTGATCAAATTATTCGGCTTGTAAAGTACATCGCGCCCAATGGTCGTTGGATTAGGGATATTCGTTGGCGTAGGGCCGTCTTTCGTCACTTCGGAATGATCCATGATCGTATTATTGTTGAATTTAACCATGTCGTTATTTACTTTGCTTTCGGGAGTGTTCGATTGTGCCATACCTTTTAAAGTGCCTGTGTCATCCGGCAAAGATGGCGGAGAATTCAAACCACCCGTTCGGACAGGAGGAGTAAAATTGATCGATGCGGTTTCTCCTGGTCTCACATGACTGTTAACAGAATCATCATGTTTAGAATCTAGACTAGGAGGTGTGTACCCAGAAGGGTTCATCGTTACCATTCCACCTGGTAAAGCATAGTTGCTCATTGACGCCCGATTGATCTTATATACTTCTAAATTATTGATTTGCCAATACGAGAAGTCACGAGTAAACGAAAATGAGTAAGTTTTTGATTGTGTATCGCTTTCAGGAACAGCTGGTCCAGGTTTACATTTGCCTTTGTCATCACACACTTCCGGTCCTGAAACCGTCCATTCTCTTTTATAAGTTACATCAACCGAACAATTATAATCGATCTTCCCGGACATTTTTGCCCAAATATGCTTAAATAGATAGTTATCTGCGAATGCATTGGTAAATAAAGATTCCGAAGTAGGAATTCCTTTTAATACATCGAACTTTTCAGAGTCTCTATTGTCTGCTTTAATAACTCCATTTGCATTTGGGTCCATGTCACTCAAATTGACAGCAGAGGATTGCATAGGGCTTCCTATCGTAAAGGTACATTGCCCACTTCCGCATGGTTTACCGCCACAGCCGGGATCTGGGTCAGTACCTACACCAATATTAGCTGTAGTTGTTAATTGATATCCGTCTTTTTCCCAAAGTATTGTAATGGTTGTAGTGCCCTTGTTTACAGCAGTCACTAAACCAGAAGCACTTACAGTAGCAACTGATTCATTAGAGGATTTCCAAGTAGATGTACCTCCACTACCGGTATTGACGTTAGTTTCAGGTCCAAAGCTTCCATCTCCAGCTTTGGTTTTCACAGTGGCATTGAGTTGTTTAGTCTCCCCTTTTGTTAATGTTCCCCCACCAGTTAGGTTGATTTCCTTAGTCACTTCCGCTAGAGCTACCCAATATACATCAGTATGAAATAGATAATCGGCCTCAAATTTGGGGTGATCTTTTGGGTGATCGAGATTATATTGTCTATAAGCAGATGGTTCAATGACTCCCCCGATTTGGATAGTGAATTGTGCTTTTCTACCAATGAAAGAATCTACACTAACCAAAATTGGATCTCCAACTTTGTATTTCGCTTGATCCATATATATAGGACGTAATGAGACATCAGTAAACTCACTTGTAGGATGCGCAGCGCCAAGACTATCAATATATTCGGTGGGCATATAGACTGGATGATCTAAATCAATAATTTCACATACCAAGGATGAAACGGGTTTATTTTTTGATGGATTGTTTTCTAGTAATTGCCCATTACATGACCCATCAACTTTCCATCTCAAGTCATCTTGTTGATAGATGTAAGTACCTGGACTAGTACTTGCAACACCTCGAACTGGACTTATTTTTTTTTGTGATTTTGCAGGACCAGCCGGTTCAAAGTGTGGAGCATTTAATGGAGGTTTTGAACCTGGTCCCCCAGCAGCAAAGACAACATTGGAGTAAGTAAGTATAGGTAATAATATTAAACTTATAGCTAATATAGTTGAGAGAGACTTTTTATGCTTCTTGGGTTTGCTCAATTATTATCACCCTTAATCATTTTTTTGGGCGACATAATATTCAGTACCATCCTTAGCTTTGAGATCTACCTTAGAAAAGAATATATCATCAAAGCATAATAAGCCAATTCCCCAATAATGAGGTTTATTTACTGTAAAAATACCTCTACTCTTAGTAATATCATTGGTATGTGGTAGCGAATATTCTTTATAAGCTTTCGACGAAGGTGATTTTAATGGATCTATAGCGGGGGAATTAAACAGATTTCCAGCTTGTGTTTGACTCATAGAGTCCACCTTAATTTTCATATCAAACTCTGCGAAAGAAAAATAAGCTCCATTTAAGGCGGTATCTCCCTCATCCATAAAGACAGGATAGTAAATACTACGCTGGTCACCTTTTGCATATGGACTTACGACAATCCAGTTTTTCACTTTTACTGCTGCATAATCCGCGCGTGTAACCAATTCTTTATTTCGAACTTTAGAAAAGTCGTCGGTTATTTTGTTGTAGTCGTAGCTTTCTGGTAATCTCTCTTTAGGCAATTTTACATAAGAGGGCGCGGTTACCTTCAAGTTTGTTCCGGTCAAACCTACAGCTCGTAGTTCTTGCAAGCCTTTGAAGTCATCTGGTTGTTTCTTTGCAACAGAAGTATATCTTGCAATTAGTGTTGCTACCTCTGCTCGTGTTGTAGTCCGATCCGTTCCAAAGTTTTTATCGCTACCGACACTCATTAATCCAGTTCCCATTGCTAAAGCAACGCTATTTTTTTGTGATTCAGGTAGTTTTCCTGTGAAGTATTCCTTTGCAGGGATGACAGTGTTCGTCACATCGGAAAGTGCCTGCTTATAGTCAGGACTCACCGCAGCCAGTCCTTGCGCTAACCAAATAGCCATCTCACCACGGGTTAAAGCTGCCTTCGCATCTAACTTCCCAGCATATTTAGATGGATCAATAAATCCCTTTGCTACGGCTGCTTGAACGCCTTCGGTTGCCCAGTCAGGAATATCCGTAAAACTCGCACTGTTCCCTGTTGTTACAACAGGTTGCTCTGTTAACCGTCCTAGGATCGTAGCCATTTCGGCCTTCGTCACCGGAGCACTTGGTTTAAACGTTCCATCGGTGTACCCTTTCAAGTAGCCATCTTGGACAGCTGATGCGACAGCAGAAGCAGCCCAATGCGCAGCCGGAACATCCTTAAATGTTAGACTGGTATTACTTATTGTGTTATCAAGAACACCCGCTTCCGCGTTCAAAACTGGTTCTGCCATATTTCCAGCCAAAAGAACAGCTGCAGCCATTGTTGAGATCATTACCTTTTTCATTATTTCTCCTCCTAAGCGTCGATGGGTTTATGAAGAAAATCTCGGATTCTATCATTAAATAACGCTAGAATACACGAAATTTCTTCAGCATACAAAATAATATCGGTACATTCGCCCGATATCATTATGCACATATTTCCCATTATTTCATTTTATAGCCTATAAATTATACCATAATATGACATAAACAAACTCCATTCTTGTTACAATTTGTCACTATCCGCTAGCACCGCTTCAGAATGTACCCTTCTGCCGCAGCTTCCCTTTGTGAAGAGAAGACTTTCTCAGGATTAACAGATGTGCATTTACTAGGATAAACATATTTGATGCCATTCAGAGTAAATCCATAATAGAGAGACGCTTTGAGAATACGAGATCCACCCAGCGCATAGTTGTTATACACCCCACTCCCCATCGGAAGACCTTGAATAAAAGCAATAACACCCACATCATTGATACTGTTCTGCCATTCTTCATCCGGTATGGTAGGGAGCGTAAACGTATAACTAATTCCATTCCTTCTAGCTCTCTCATTGTGCTTATTGATGGCATATGCAAGCTCGTTCTGAATATGCTCGATGATCGTCTGCCGACGAACTGAATCGAATAACGCAGCATCCCTTAACAGAGGGATATCTATCCTATCCCCTAATTCCTGCCTATTCCCACGAGACCACTGCTTTGTGCTCGGATTATAGACGACCACATAATCATCGAGCGTGAATCGAAGCACATTTCCTTTGTCATCCACATGCGTATACGGCTTGAGTGGCCTCATAATATGCTTGTAGTAGCTCTGTCCGGAAGCCTGATACTCTTCTTCCGTATACAAGGTGAACCCATCATATCCAATGACACCTACAGCAGGGATGTAATGTTTAATGGACTCTTGAATCACTTGATCTTCAACAGCATTCATATTGATGAAAATGGTATTAAAAAATGTACTCACAGCGAGTTGAACATCGAGGCTATACCTTTTATCAGAATCGTATCCAGAATATTGCTCGGATTGCTTAAGCTTAGAGTGAAGTGCATAAGCTGCATCATCCACCGCCGTATCCAGCATCGAATTATATGCCGTCTCCGTTCGTAAATTATTAGACTGTTCTGAGGCATGGAGCCTATTCAGCCATGTAAAAGGGAATGCAATAAGCACAAAAATAATAGCCAATTTAGTGATCTTCATTGCGCACTAAACCTCCGTATGGAACCACAATGTTATGATTTGCAGATATCCCCCCGGTTAGCGCATCCATCATGACCGTTGCAGCTGTTCGATTGGTATTTGTTACGGTCACACCGAAATAATCTCCAATATTCATTTCATAGTGCCTCGATTTATCGTCCACGGCTTTCGTATTATCCGGAAATAGGGTTGCTAGTATATCCCCGCGACCATGGTATTCATAATTCAGCAGAACATCATCCTGAAAAGTACTCACATCCGTAGGATCGAGATAGACAGGGTCATAACGCTTTTGTCGATGTTCCATTTGAATATCATAAGAATTCCCTGTCATAGCCAATTCATTGAAAAAGTCATTATACATTTGTGGTGTAACATAACCGATGTCTCTCGCTGCATCTACAAAGTTCGTAACACTCTTATAGACCAGCATGGAAGATATATCATCCTGCCTTTGGTATAAATCTTGATTAGGAAAAACGAATAACAATAATACGGCTAATATTAACCCTGCTACCTTCGCTATCGAATTGATCATTATCGCTTCCCCTCTCAAGATTCATAAATAATCAACCTAACCGCGCCATCTGCGCTTCGTTCAACCTTCTCGGTATACTGCATCTTTACTTCGATGTGTGACAAGTCCACATCCTCTACATGAATCCCAGGACTATATCTGATTCCATCAACAACGATAGGAGCATCTAAATGCTCAAGTAATCCTATCATCGCTACAATGTCTGCACCCGTCACCTCATATTGCCCTTCGATTTCAACCGTTGTCTTCAGATCTCGATCACTGGAAGCATTCACTTCATACACGTGCTGCAGTCCTTTTGTAGTTATCCCAGTCGATCCAAAGAATAAATCCATGGCGACGAGAAAAATGATTACCGCAACAGATAACTCCAACATGTGCCTGACGCGTTCATCCATAGATAGGCACCCTCTCTAACCAAATGGGGAGTCTTGAAGACTCCCTTTTTCGCTCATAACCGTTAATTCTGTTCAAATACGATGCCTCGAATGACATTACTGCTGTCCATGATGATCCTCGAACGGAATTTCCCGCTCGGGTTCACATAATCCGGTTTCGCTTCATTGATCGCCTCTGCCATTTTCCCTGTAGGGGGGATATTATCAACTACTGATCCATAATTAGGGTCATCAATTTTGCTAGCTGTATCAATTGTCTTACCATACCAGGAACCTGAGCGATTCTTCCCTGTCATAATTTGAATCCCGAATTGATCCTTATCTGAAAATTTTCTTAATGCATTAACCACTTGAGAGCCACTAACAACGGTATTGTCATACACAGTAAAAGCAGTCTGCGAGAGCTCCGTCTGAATATTCGAGAAATTGTTCTGTGCTGTCTTTGTTGCTTCCTGTGCGGAAATGAATAGGACCACCGCTATCGTAATCAATGCAATCGCCAAAAAAATACCCGCTGCCATCACTAGTGCTTTTTGTGCATTACCCATAATTCCCAACTCCTAATTTATTTTTTGAATTTGATCGTAATAGTTCTGCATTTGATTCATGCTCGTATAGACGAGCGGAATAACGAGATATAAGAAGATCAGTGCATAAAGCGGTGTGAAGCCGATCATTTGACCCCAATTGGCTTTCGCATTGAGCACTCGTTCCATCTCTTGCTTGCGCAATTCTCGATAGTAAGATTGCTCCGATTCAAGATCATCAAAAGCTTCTCGGACAGGGATCTTATCCACTGCAAGCTGTAATTTCTCAATCGTTCGCAAGAATGAAACATACGACACCTCTTCTTTCAAATCTTCTAGCGCTTGCTCAGCGCCTGCTTCATAGTGCAGAAGGCATCGCTGAAGCGGTTCTTTGAATATTGAAGAGAATCGTTCAAGCCACTCCAGTATGCTCTCTACCGAAGTGCGGTCCATTTCACATAAAATTCCAATCAACGTATGGAATTGATCTACTTCGTTCTTCATATCCATTTGACGCATTCGCTTCTGGAAGTAGAGCAGCCCGATCGGAATAGAGTAAGCGATCCATCCAATGATTAGACTCACCAGTAATTCCCACCACTTCAAATATTCATCACGCAGTCGTTCGATCTTCGCTACGATACGCTTCACGGTGCTTTTCTGATCTGTTGCATTCTTGAATTGTATTGTACTGCGTTCCACAGCCTCAGCAACCTTCTTATGCAACGATTCACGCTGGCTTTGCATTTGTAATGTGATCTCGCGCTCGATCTTCAACCCCACATCCACTTTAATCTGTTCCTGGGCATCTAAACGACCTAACACCATAGTTGGATTGTTCGTCACATTAAGAATCTGTTGACTTCCGACAATGTGCAGATATATGCATAGAATCAGCACAACAATTCCGCTTCCAACCGCATAGACCAATCGATGCAAATACAACCATTCCATCGGAAGGGTAGAATTACCGTCTTTGAGAAGATTTTTAATGCGTTCATAAGTCTTCGAGAATAATGGAGGGACAAGCCGATCGACGATGATCTGAATCCAAGGAAGCTCATACAGCACCTTCTCCCACTTTCTCTTCCGCTTGGACCTAGCAAATTTCCCTTCATCATTCTCCTGAATTTTACGCAGCAGTACGTACGCGATGATAATCGTAAGATAGACAACGGTCTTCATCAACAGCCCGAACTTCGAATCATAGAATTGTCCCATAACGGCAAAATGATCTCTTGCCCATCGTTCGATAGGATCGGTAAATAATACGGGTGCCACAGCAATGATTGTCAAGCTTCGTAGCAGATAACTCAGCTTCTCCCTTCGAAGCAGCTCCATCTGGACTTCTTGGGTCAATTGCGATAGTGCATTCAGATAAAGTGAACCCGATTTCAGAACCTTGTCTCCATACTCTGAAATAAGATGTGAGATCCCTGCGAACCCTTTTAGGAAGCGATTCGGCGCAACTTCATAATATTGTTCCAATAGAACTTCTGCTTCAGCAGAGGTTAGAATGTCATAAATCTTCTTGCCATGCTGTTCTGCCTCGTGTGTCGCATGCTCGGACGCGTCCCAGATTGCTTCTTCAATCATTCCATGTGCATGATAGTAATGTCTGACATCCCCAAGAAAATGGACAAATCGCTTCAATAGTCGGTTCTCTACCCGATGAACGAACATATCAATCATCATATTGTTGAGTATTAAGAAAGTTAGACCCACCACGACCAATGAAGTTAAGCTCTGATGCATCATGATGAGTAATCCAAACGTAACCATCACTAACAAAAGCGTTATTAGTACGATATGGACCGTCTCACGCCGCATCGTCAGTTCATCATAAGCATGAATACTTGCTATTCGCCGACGGATTTTGTGTACATACTGACGCAGTACAGGGATTCGACCGAAAATGAAGTAACAACGCTGGTAAAGTTGACTCAGCCGCTCCCCCCATTTCTTCGTATGCAGCCGCTCCCATAATTGCCTAGATCGAAGTTGCCCATGGATCGCACTTCGCTGCCTACGCTCGACAATACGGTAGACAATAAAAAGGAAAGAGGCAAGCAATATGGAACACCCTACGACAAGAAGAAGGATCGATTTAAGCTCCACAACGTTCCCCCCAATGGTTCTCCACGAAAGCAGCAAGTTCTACAGCATCCTGTTCTGACATCTGTTCTGACATCTCTGTTATACTCCGGGCGGAAAGCCGATTTACGGCAACATAAGCACCTTCTCGGTACTCCACAATATTGAATGCTTCGTATGTGTTCTCACACGCCAAGTCTCCTGAAGGAACACATTCTGTAATCCGCTCAATATACCGATGACCATTTCGATCCATCCGAAGATGCACATCGAACCCAATAACACGAACCACTTGCTGCTCCGCAATCCGTTCATTGGAGAAGACCCCGATTTTAAGCAATGAATTTCGCAGTGAGAAAATAAGATCATTGAAGGTCTTCGCATGATGTGTGAACAAGGTGAACAAACTCGCCACCTGGGAAGATTGAATCACCCACGCTGCTACGGGATCGGTCGCTGCTTCGCCAATAATATTAACCGCGCCGTCCGTCTTTTTCTGCACATCTAGCCCATCCTGTCCTCGTATATGATCTGTCTCACGGAAGCTGAGAATATTACGATACGGATAAATTTTCCGAAGATGCAGCTCGAAAGCCATTTCCTGAACACGAAGTGTCAACGTCCCATAGATATGGCGGACAAGCGCCATGAGCAGCGTTGTTTTGCCACTCCCCTGTTGCCCAGTAATCGCGGTAATCCTTGCCCCTTTCATCAAATATTTGAGCAAATCGATCACAATCTCCGCATTCTGATCCTGAATTAAGGATTCAAGGGATGCATTCGGAATATCGAACTTCCTGACGAAGAATGCCCATGATTCTGCGAAGTGCGGGCGAACGACCACGATACGTGACCCGTCTTTCATTTCGTTCACTTTATAACCAACTGTCTCTGATAACTGCCCCGGATTGTTGTACTTATAGATGTTCTGACATACCCGTTTCAACTCGATTTCTGATCCAAAGCTGAGAAAGGACATATGAATCGATTTCCCACGGTAGAAAATCCATACACTATCATAGGATTTAGGTGCATCGATTGAAGATAAGCCCGACCTTCTACCCGTCATTTGTTCTTGTAAATGCATGAATGAAATGGACCCCGGGACCCCAGATACCCCTCCAGACACGCCATCAATCCGCATATCCCGAATTTCATCAACGACACTGAATCCTTTGTAAGATTGATAAATACGTTGGACGATAATATGTAACTTCTGTTCGAACGTTAACGGCCGATACTCATTGATGTAAATGAATCGTATATCTTCTGCCGTAATTCGATATCCTTCCGTATCTTGTTCTTCATTCAGCAATCTCAGTTCATCCAATTGATAGGTCTGAATTAGCGTAGATAGTGCATTAAGACCATAATTTCCTTTATACCAATATAGAATAATTTCGAATAAGTCCTGATCCGTACAACGTTCTACCTCTTCAAAAGGGATCACCTGGTTAATATTGCGTTCATTCAGTCCATAGGTTGTCACGAGCAAATCATAGATCAAATCCTTCACGAACTGCTTATCTTGAAGATCCCCGTATACACAGCCTTTCAGTGCCTGGCGCAGTTCCAGACGCTTATTGTTCCGGCGCCTAAGTTCCTCACCCGATAATCCTAATGCATAAATATTTTCATTTACATGTTCATGAAGATACTCTCGAACATAAGCAGTCATCTGAACGATCGTAAATTGTTGATCCTGCATCGTCTGGACAGATTGCTGCTGCGAGAGCTGCTTGACATCAGGGCTCGACAGCTTCAAATACAGCAATACACCTACGATTGCGATGATGAGCAGGATCAGCCCAAGATTCATCACATACGATATATCCATGCATCAAGCCCCTTTCTCGCAAAATAACTCCGAGTCCACCCCAGCGTGCTTCAGAATGGTATTCGCAAACCGCCGAGTTTCTTGAATAAACGTATAATTCGGGTGACGTGACCCGATATTACGATGACGAAGCACGAATTCAAGTACACTGTGATCATTACATGCATCCATAAAATCCACACAGCGTGGGATCGTACATAACTCTTCAACAAACTTATATTTTCGTGCGATATTACGTACCGTATATTTTGATCCTGGCTCGTATTGGCCCAGGACAAAGACACAGGATTTCGTCTGAAGGAGCTCAATTAGCTCCTGATTTGCACTGAATTGCTCCAGAATGGCTGCATTCTGGTTCAAATTAATCACAATCACATCTGATGCTTGGAGCATTTGCATCGTTCCAGACTGGCGAATACCACTATTCTCATCAAGCATGACCAGATCATAGGCTTGCTTCGCATGTCCCAGAATCTTTTCCCACAACTCTATATCAATGGACCCCTCCTGAGAATTCTTGCGCTGTGATCCTCGAAGGATGTCCAATCTTTCATACAATAGTGGAATCGTGTAATCGGATAAATTCATCGCGGTTAACCGTTGATTAAGGGCCAGTCGCTCGAGCGCATCCAATCCTGACCGTTGAAAAGGTTCTCTTCCAAGACGTTCCGAGGGCTTCAACACAACCGATTCCATCGTCGAGAAGGCTCCCTGCGTACTTCCAATCAGTGTTCGGATCGGTGATTCGAAACCGATCATGCAGTCTGCCGAAATACAATTTGAAGTCGTTCCCATCTGTCCATGAACTGGCCCCCAAAAGACTACTTGTTTGCCCATTCCATCATCTCCTCCTTGCTATGCGAAAAGCTCTTTTTACTTGATTCATCTCTAGCATGGAAATACGCTGAACAAATGCAATGATTTGGCGTCTGTAACTTCTTGATAGTCGTTTAAGGTTCAATCGCTCAGCGAACTGCCCATCAATGAACCGCTCATACAATCGCTCATCATAATGAATTCGAAGCTTATCATCTGACCATTGAACAGCGAGCTTATTGTATCGTTCTTCGATGTACTCTTCATGAATACTGCACACCACATACGGCACGTATAGCCCGACAAAAGGAACGACAGCTCTCTCTGTAAGACGTAAATCTGTAAGAATCTGCTCATTTCGCTGGATGCTTCCTTTATCGAATTGCGTCAGAATAACATGGGCGTCCATCGCCTCTAGAGAACATCGATCATAAAAATTTCGATCATCTGATTGAATAATAACGAAATCATAATCACCTTGATCTTGGTCCTCCAACCATTTCGACACATCGACATAGCTCGAGAAGTGAACTCCGATATCAAAACCTTCAAATTCAACGATCTCCCCGACATGGAGGAGGGATGAAATATAATGCGTCGTGCTTCGAGATCTCGATCCATCGATGAAGAGTACGCGCCCATCTGCATGGGATAGCACCTTGCACACGAGCAATAGGAAGTCACTCTGTTCACAGCTGCCGATGACCATAATTTTGCGCATCACTGACCACTCCCTGCATCATCACTAGATTTCGGTGATTGCTCGAATAGGTGTGTCTGCTCTTCATTGGTCAGTGCTCCATCTTCCAACTTGTCGATGGTTGGTGCCCCCGGTGATGCTGGTTGCGGATTGCCCACTGCCGGTTGTGGTGTCACAGATGATCTAATGGCAACATCCCCATAGAGCACTTGTTTCTCGGCTAGCGCCGCCTCTAGCTTCTTACGAGCCACCTTCGCGAGCGCCGTCTTCGCTACCTCCACAATATTGGGGTTGGTCTCGATCAACTCTAGCACTTCGGCATTCGACGGATAATTCACAATCGCGCCGGACTGCATACCTGGATCAACATACGTTAAGCTGTAAATTGAACCGTGATGGATCAATGCATCGACCATCGCACTCGACATCATCAAGATTTCTTGTTCCGTCAATTGCATACTGATCGTATTCGCTGCGATTTGTTGCACGCGTTTCTTGGACAGAACAATATAGTCTTGACCTGTTGGGAACTGAATTCGGACATCGACGACATCCTGATCACGCAAATTCAAAGGTAATTGGATCTGAGCAAATTGTTCATTACGAAGATCATTCGGTGTTGCTTGTCCTTCATAGAACATGGATGGAATAAGAACGGTATTCGCGGACAAGTCGATTTTAGATATTTTACCGACGACCTTCTCTTTGCTGCTTATCAAATTCGCAGGAAGATGATTGAGGTCAATCTCTTGCGACTCAATATGTTGCGCTGCAATTCGTGTGCCAGCAGGCACGTTGGCTTTCAGAACCCACACGCTGCGCTTCTTAGCTTGCTGCTCCTGCTGAGCCGCTTGCAGCGCGGATATTTGCTGTTCGTATTGCAGCTCTGTATCCCGCTTTATTTTCTGAACGTGTAATTGCCAGTAGACGGCATAACTGAGGAACAAACAGCCCATAATGGCCGCGCCAATGAGTCCCGCGATCCATAAGTTTTTCGTCCGTTGTCTAATTTTTGACATCCCTTCTGCTCCTTCTTGAGAATAAAAGCTTACCGATTCCTTGCCGCCACTTCGTAGGGGTCTGTTCAATCGGCAAGACGGCTTGGAGTGCTAACCGCGCATCTTCATCGATGTGGAACGGATCTATATGATAGGGGATGGCATGCAGTTGAGGAATCGCTGTTGCCTGTTCCATATCACGAATCACCTGCTGCGTTGCGAGAGGAATTAGCCCCATAAAACTTGCTGCGGTGTGAGTGAATCCTGCTTGCCGAATAAATTCGGATAGATCTTCTTGCCTCCAATCCGCACCAGAAGCGATGACAAACGATAAATTCGCCCTTAGAAACTCAGCGTACATGGACGATTCTCCATAAACACCCAGATCCAGAACGATGGCATCATAATCTGCGTGGAGTAAAGGGATCAGGCTGCGCGACTCGAGAAAAGGATAATAGTCTACACCATGAATCGTGAATCGTTCTCCCGTTCTCCTCATGGGTTCCCCGTCAAAGATTGACCGAATACGGTAAAATGCTTCAGACCGCATACATTCCACAAGGGCAACTCTTTGCTTGGAATGAGCTAAGTAATGCGCCATCATAATCGCCGTATGTGTCGTCCCTACCCCGGAATGAACCCCCATCAGTGCAATCGTGCCTGTCCCTCGCCATCGTAGCGTGCTTGAGGCTGGTTGGTTTCCTTTCCAAGCTTTGGCCAATTCCACATGAATCTGCTCCAGCTTCTCTCGGATTTCACTAGCCGTCTGGATTCGTAGATTCGGATCTCGTTCTAACAACTTCTGCAACAACTGTCGGAATGCCGCTGGCACCTCTTGCGGAATAGCGTCCATCCCTGCCTTCCCAAATTGGCTCGTCCTCCCTCCCGTTACGAAATGCATCAATAATGCGCCAAGTCCATAGAGATCACTGCGTGTGTCGCTTTGCTTGCCTGCATACTGCTCCGGAGCTGCGAAGCCAACCGTACCTAGACAAACGGTGTCTTCCTCCTGATTCGGCTTGAAATGTCTTGCAATCCCAAAATCAATCAGCCGGATCTGACCATGTACATCCATCATGACATTCGATGGCTTCAAATCCCGATATACAATTGGCGGCTGGCATTGATGGAGATATTGGAGTACTTCGCAGAGCTGAATACCAAGTCGAAGGATATGATCGAATGTTAACGATCGTCCACGTCTCTCAAAGTCTGCAGCAAGCGTCTCTCCTTCGATATAATCCATGAATAAATAAATGTAACCCTCCTCGTCCGGCCCGATAAAATCAACAATTTGCGGCAAGTTCGGATGATTCAGCCTAATCAGCATGGCCGCTTCCGCCGCTACCCCCACCGCATCATCAGGCTGCAATAGCTTCGTTTCCTTTGCAGCCCAACGTTTACCGACAAGCTTTAAGTCTTCAACCAGATAGACATAACTCATCCCCCCTTCGCCAATTTGCTTGATGACCCGATAACGCCCTCCCAGCACCTGATGTACGCTCACCTTAGACACCCATTTCATGAGCCCACCTCCTTTTGGAACAACAAAAAGGGAAAGCCTCTCGAATCATGACGATCGACGCTACGGTCGAACGACATGGTTTCGGGATGCTTTCCCTATCCATTTCATATTAGATTGCATTGGTCACATTATATATCATCTATTCCAGGATTGTCCATATGCAAATTCATTTTTATACACCTAATTAATATTTCACCATATACAGTGTGATCTCATCGCGATTATGCACCAGCTGCTTCATGCGTCGAATTTCCATATGCTCGCTGAATTTCTCCGTGATATCACGAATGGTTTGCAGCGGCTTTTTGTGCATCAGCTTCACTGTAATAATGGCTGTACCGCCCGATCTGAGCGCATATAACAAATCCATCACGAGACGTACCATTTGCATTGGACTCCAGCTCATGTCACACACGATAAGGTCGAATTGCGATTCGTGGAATTTCACCTCAGACGCATTTTTCTTCAACACAGTCAGTCTACGATTCGCAGTCAAAGATGGATGCATCTCTGCAGGATCGATTGCGGTCACCTTCAATCCCCGCTCTAGCAGCAGCGAAGTCCAACCACCAGGAGCTGCGCCGATATCAAGCCCTTCCGAGAATGTCGCCAGATCTAGGCCAAACGATCGCTCAGCTTCTAACAACTTGAATTTGGCCCGAGAAATTTGACCTTCTTCACGCTGGAATCGCAGCGCACCGCCGGACCAATCGCTTAGATTGGCTGCTGGCGTCGAGACGCCGACGTAGACGGAATCTTTTCCCACAAAAATCGATACAATCCAATCGGAGTCACGCGTTACCGTCTCCAAGCCAGCATCGTTAAGACCTGCCTCAATCGCAGATTTCATAAGACCTAAGTCTAAAGGACCCGCTTCATTCGAACCTTTACGGATTTGAATCGCTACCGATTGACCGCTCTGGAGTTCATGATGGGATTGAACGAAACTGACGATCGCTGTGTTCAATTCCTCCTGACCAGCTTCCGAGAGATTAAATTCTTGTTGTACTTTCTGAATATGACGTAAGAAAATAAGCGGGTCGCTCTGCAACTCACGCAAGACCTGTGCTGCATCCGCTGGCAATGTAACAAGAATGACTTCGCTAGGCATGAGAACCATCGCCTTTACTTGTCCAAAACGGCGACGAAGCTCCTCTTGTGCATAGGCAATAAAGCCATGATTGGCCGTACAAATCCATTTGGATGTGATATCGTGCTGTTGTTCTTGTTGTTCTTGTTGTTCGTGTTGTTCGTGTTGTCCCTTCAACGGTTATTGACCTCCAAGCCTTGCACCCGAATCCATGGTCGTCCCTCTACCCATTCGAGCGAGAGCGGCACTTCGTATGCTTGTTTTAATATTTCAGGGGTGAGCACCGATTCTTTCGTTCCGGCAGCCACCAGTTTTCCTTGATGAATTAATGCGACGTGTGTAAATAACGGTACAATTTCTTCCAGATGATGTGTAACATAGACAAGTGCAATATCTCGATTCTTCAAAATATTAATCTGATCAAGGAATTTCTCTCGCTCATACAGATCAAGTCCTGCACAAGGCTCGTCCAAAATGAGAATTTGGGGATCAGCCATCAATGCGCGCGCCAACATAATTTTCTTCCGCTCGCCTTGCGATAATGTGCCGAGTAGATTGTTCGCGACATGCCCAAGATTCATTTCCTCAATCAGGCTGTGCGCCTTAGCGACAACCTCTTCAGGGATCTCCTGATAGAACCGAAGAAAACCATATTCGCCTGTAGCGACCACTTCCCATACGGGATCACGAAGGGTTAATTTCTCCATTAACGATTGGCTGATATACCCGATTTTCTTACGAACCTCTCGAATATCGCATTGTCCATAATGATTGCCCATGACATCAATTTGCCCCGAGCTTGGGAACATATAACCTGTCATCATCTCGAGCAGCGTCGTTTTCCCTGAACCATTCCGCCCAAGGATCACCCAATGCTCTCCTTCATTCATCTGAAGTGTGATATCATCTAGAATTTGCCGCTCTTCGCGTCTTAGCTTAATATGTTGCATCGAAATCATCGAATCACATCCTTAATGATGTTGAATAAATGTTCTACGGACCGCATCTCGTAGACTTGCACCGGTTCGCCTCTCCTCTTCGGGTCGAATAAGAACAGCCCAGGCACACTCCGTACTTGATACCTCGCCACAAGACGAGGGGAAAAATTCAAATTGATCTGCAATAGCTCGATATCCGGCAACATCGCTTCGACCACGTGCAGCATCCGCATGCCCGCCTTACATGTACCACACAGCGGTGTATATAGATACAATCCAAATGGCCTGTACACCTCTACATGTTCGATTCGTTCGAATAGATCCTGCTCATTGATTTCTTTCATGGGCAGCCTCTCGAATGCGCGATATTACCGATTGCGGCATCGGACCATTATGCAGGATGACATGATCGGGTTTGTTCTGATAGAACAATTCGTACATCGTTCTCTGACCAGATAAACTGGAGGTATGTAAATAAATTTCCCGCGGATATAAGCCCCGAAGTACCATTTGCTTCACAAGCTGCGTCCCATTGGGCTGATAAATGCCTAGATCATGATCCAATGACAGTATATCTACTTCCTCTTCTTCCAGCAGTATGAGGCATTCTTCAGCCGATCGCGCATAGACGAATCCCTCCGGGCAACGGCGAATGTCATCTAAAAATACATGTATCATGCTCATTCCCCCTCAGATTCGAGTCTACTGTTCTTTTTGACAGTTCGCGCAATAAAACGTTTTTCGAGAACCGACTTCGGATTTCTGAATCAATGACCCGCATCGCTCACAAGCTTGCCCTTCACGTTCAATCACACGTACGTGCGATTTATAGCCACCTGTAAGGTGATCCTGCGTATTCAGCGGCTGCTCGCCCAAGCCCCCATACGCAATCGCATCATGCAGTACGGTCAACGTACTGTGATACAGTCTTTCAACGCTTTCCTCCGTTAATTCCTGTAATTTCGCCGATGGCAGCAGCGCTGCTTCAAACGCAATTTCATCCGCATAACCGTTCCCGATTCCTGCAATGAATGTCTGCTGGACAAGCGCAGATTTCAGCATGCCACGTTTACGGGCGAACAACATCCGGAATTTCTCCAGGGTCATTTTACGATCCAACAATTCAGGGCCAAGATCGCTTAGAAGCTGATCAGCTTCCTTCGCACTGAGAAGATGGACATATCCTTGTCGAATACCATGTAAACGAAGCACTTGTTGACCAAAATGAATCATCACTTGCGCGTCCCATGCTGTCCCGCTCCCATCTTCCGTCCCTTCCGTATCATATTGAATCTGCCCTGCAACACCAAGGTTTAGCAGCAGTCTTCTCCCGTTATCCAAGTGAAAGAGCAGTTGTTTCCCGCGACGCTCAATATATAAGACTTCTCGTCCTTGCAATTCCTTGGTCCATTCGGAAACTTCGCTATTGAGCAGCTTCTCTTCCTTTACAGTCACATCTGTAATCCGTTTATTGATGATTTGCTCAGAGAGCAATTTTTTGTAGGTTTCTAGTTCCGGTAGTTCTAACACGTATATTCCCTCCATGTTGCGTACGAGATGATGAATCCTATAGGTAGGTATGTATGTATTCTATTGCGATTTTCTGCCCGATGTGACAGCAGCAGCCTCGTACAAATCCTTACAGACCATCGATGGCTGTACACCCGCTTGCGCCAACAATTGGTCCTTGTTCGCTTCTGTTGCTAGTCCGGTCAATACGAGGATTGTATCACAACCTGCAGCCTGTCCCGCCCGCAAATCCGTAAGTGGGTTATCACCCACCACGATCGCATTTTGAGGTTCACAATCAAGCCTTGCGAGCGCGTAATTCATAATAATATTGGAGGGTTTGCCCATGACAATCGGCTCCCTCTGTGTTGCAGCTTGAATGGCAGCTGACAATGTCCCTGCACCCGGCATAATACCTGTATCCGAAGGCAAGAGAAGATCGGGGTTGGTCAGAATATATGCTGCACCTTCACGAATCCATTGAACAGCTTGTGTTAATTTGGCATAGTCAAAAGATCGATCAATCCCTTGCACGACAATTTCCGGTTGATCCTCAGTAATTTGAACCCCAATATCGTGCAATGCCGTCTCTAAACCATATTCTCCGATAACCGCCGCTCTTACACCTTGCGGATAATGTTCTTTTACATATTGTGCTGCAGCCAATGCGGACGTGTAGACATCCTCTTGCGTTGCAGGGATACCCATCTCAACCAAATGCGCAGCAACATCTTCAGGGGTGCGCGATGAATTATTCGTTACGAACAAATAAGGTATATGAAGTGATTGCAATTCTTGAATCCATAAGTCTGCACCGTCGATACGATGCTTCCCGTGATATAATGTACCATCCAAATCAATTAGTAATGCTTTATTTGAATTCCGCATATCGGTATATTCCCTTTCCTCTGCCTATCTAAAAAGCTCCTTGTACACAGTGCCTCTATCATAGCGAATTCCATGCAAGGCTGCAATCCATTAGGCCTTCGAACGAAGAATCTGATCGATCCACATTTCAGCATGCGCTGCATCCTTCATCGTCGGAGCAAGCCCCTCATTCGCCCATAGATCTTCACCAATATAACGGTGCAGGAAATGGTTCAAGGCTCCAAAGTGACTATCGACGAATACGCCCATGGTTGTTTTGTCATTTGGAATAAGCTGCAGACTCGATGGCACAGGTAGCGCTGGTGTCGGGCCCGACAACATAGATACCTTCGGTGTAATATCCTTTTCAAGATCACAAGTGATACTTCCGCGGGTTCCCACGATCTGCACACTGAAACGATCCGATCCCCAAGCGATACGAGATACTTCGCCCGTCCCCCTGACACCACTCTTCGTCGTATAGAAGAAGCTCGCCCAATCGTCTACCGTCATTTGCACACGCTCATCAGATCCTTGTGTTTTTGGACGCTCTTTTACAAAAATATTCGTCTCTCCGTGCACATCCGTTAGTTCCCCGAACAAATGCGCGAGCAAATCGATCACATGAATGCCCAAATCCGTAATTGCGCCGCCGCCAGATAATGTATCATTTAATCGCCATGAGACAGGACGCTCAGCATTTAGGTATCCTGAACGCAGATAGGAACAGTTGCACTGAAGAACATCTCCAATAATTCCTTCTTGCAAAATGGCCTTCATCCTCATGACAGCGGGGTGATAACGATAGACAAGCGCAACTTGCTGAAGCGTGTTTGCTGAAATGTGGCTGACCAGCTCTTCCGTTCTGCTATATGTCTCCGTCAGGGGTTTTTCAAAGTAAATGGCCTTGCCTGCGGCCGAAGCAGCCGTCCCTTCAGCAAAATGCATCGCGTTAGGCGTGCAGATATCAACAATATGTACGGAAGGATTCTCGAGCGCCTCACTGAGATCATTGGTCACCTTCTGAAAACCCATCGCAAGCGCTTGTTCACGATTGGCATCCGGATTTCTTGTAATTAACGTATCTAATACGGGTACAAAAGAAGCTTTCTGAATAACAGGCATGGCGCGTAGTGCAACAATATGGGTTTTGGCAATGGCACCCAGCCCCGTAAAAGCAAAATGTATCGGTTTCATTGGATATCCCTCTCTCTATCAAGTATTTCCTATTGTAAAAGATGCGCAAACGATGTTGCAAGGCATCAATCCTTGTCAAATCCTGCGCTTTCCCGGGAAAGTATTGCCTTGTAAAAGACTGAAAGCTTGTATGCGATCAAATGAACCTAGGCCGCATCAAGCTTCAATGGAACTTAGCGAAACATATAAATAACGTAACCTGCTATACTCAAGAGGATCAACAATATCGCAATGACATTTAGGAAATTCCGTCTGTTGCCTGGGGTATCGAAGCGATTTCTGCGGCGATCATCAAAGTCTGACATCGGTATAGCCTCCTTTTCATTCTTCTTCAGGTTGTGGTGTCACGACGCTTACGAACTGGAATTAACTCCAGTTGTTTCGCTGCAAGAGTATTGGGGAAAATCTGTTTGGCTTCTTCCATAAGCGGCTCGACATCACTATATCGTGCACTGAAATGGGTCAAGATGAGTTGTCCAACACCTGTGTCTCGCGCCGTCTCGGCAGCTTGTCTTGTTGTACTGTGGTAGAAGGTCTCGGCTAACGACTCGAGTCCTTCCATGAATGTCGCTTCATGAACGAGCACATCTGCACGCTGCGCCAGGTATCTCGATCCCTCACACGGCCTTGTATCCCCCAGAATCGTTACGATCGTGCCAGGGATTGGCTCACTGATGTACTGCTGCGCATAGATCACAGAACCATCTTCATGCACGACATCTTCCCCCTGCTTCAACTTGCCATAGATCGGCCCCGGCGGAATGCCTGCCTTTGTTAAGGCTTCGACGTCGATCCGTCCAGGCCGATCTTTCTCTACCACCCGATAACCGAAGGATTCAATCCGATGGTCCAATCGTGAGGCCTCGACCTTGCACTGCCCATCTTCAAAGACAATGCCTTCATCAATCTCTGTGATATGGATGTCATAATTGAGATGAGACTGACTTAATTGTAACGACGTTTCAATATATTGTCGAAGCCCTGCAGGTCCATAAATTTCAAGTGTCTCCGTTCCACCTTGGTGGGAGCGACTAGATAATAACCCCGGAAGCCCAAAGATGTGATCTCCATGCAAATGGGTAACGAATATTTTCTCAAGTTTACTCGGTTTAAGCGGCGACTTCAATATTTGATGCTGCGTTGCTTCTCCGGCATCGAACAACCAGAATGTACCGCGTTCGTCGAACATTCGAAGTGCTACGGACGTGACATTCCGCTCTGTCGTCGGCATTCCTGCACCTGTCCCTAAGAAATAGAGCTCCACTAACAATCCCTCCATCCTGCACCAAGAGCCTCCAACTAGGGCGGAGGCTCTTGTGTCTTTATTCTATATTATACTTTCTCAACGTTAAAATATTGCGCTTGCGGATGAGCAAATACCATCGCAGATACAGATGCCTCTGGTTCCATCATAAACCCTTCTGTCAGTTCAATGCCAATATCCTCTGGTTTCATGAGCTCGAATAGTGGTCCTTGATCTTCAAGATCCGGACATGCAGGATAACCAAAGGATACCCGAATGCCTTGATATCTTGCCCCATGACGCTGCTTCATCGTCATCTCCTGCGGATCCGGGTAACCCCAAATATCACGCATCATATGATGAACCCGCTCCGCCAGTCCTTCTGCCACTTCTAGCGCTGTCGCTTGAATTGCATGGGATTTCAGGTAGTCGCCCTCATCTTTATACTTCGTCGCTAGCTCACGGACACCGTTACCCGCCGTCACGACTAAAAATCCGACGTAATCCATGATTCCACTCTCAACCGACTTCAAATAATCTGCTAGACACAGGAATGGCTCCACTTGCTGCCTTGGGAATGTGAAAGTGTGAAGAACTTTCGTTGTATCCTGTGGATCATAGATTATAATACTATCACCTGACGATTGTGCAGGGAAGAACCGATACATGCCTTGCGCTTTGATCGTTCCATCCGAGATTGCATTCTGCAATATTTCATCGACCGTCGCTTTAAGCTCGACCGTTTTCGGATTTTTCTCCGCAAGCAACTGTTCTACTGAACCACGCAGACCGAGATGATGCCCAAGCAGCATCTGCATGTTCACATATGGAATAATATGACCTAATGGATAATCGCGAAGAATATGACGATCGAGATCAGGCGGTATAAATACCGGTGCATCTTGAGAAATGTTGGAACGTACTGCCCGCGTTAGCTTCGGCAGAGGCTTCTTCTCTTCTTCCTCTCCTACACTTTCCAAGATTGCCGCCGTTTCTTCAACCATGCGTTGACGATGCGTCGGATCCATAAGTTTATTCGCAAGATCTAGGCCGTCCATCGCATCTTTCGCATAGAGAACGAGCCCATTATATTCGGGCAAAATACGCGTTTTGGTGAACTTCCGTGTCAGCGCTGCACCGCCAACCATAATTGGAACATCAATATTCGCATTGCGTAAATCTTGCGCGGTTAGTACCATCTGTTGCGCTGATTTCACGAGTAGTCCCGATAGCCCGATGGCATCCGGCTTCTCTTTGCGGTAGGCTTCGATAATCTGTTCAGGCGGAACTTTAATTCCTAGATTAACGATTTGAAATCCATTATTCGATAGAATGATCTCAACCAAGTTCTTTCCGATATCGTGCACGTCGCCTTTTACCGTTGCGAGCATGATCTTCCCTTTGACAGAGGATTCATTCTTCTCCATAAATTGCTCCAGATGTGCGACAGACGCTTTCATCACTTCCGCACTCTGTAACACTTCAGCAACGATCAACTCGTTATTATTGAACAATCGACCGACTTCAGACATCCCTTCCATCAGCGGTCCATTAATGACTTCAAGCGCAGTGTACTTCTTAAGTGCCTCGTCCAAATCTGGAATAAGGCCTTCTTTCGTTCCTTCGACAACATAAGATGCTAATCGCTCTTCTAACGTCAAGTTCGAAGCCTTCTCTTTCTTTACGACCTTCTTATCCCGGAAAGCCGCTACAAAAGCAGAAAGTGTCGCATCATTCGTATCGTACAGTAATTCCTCGGACAGACGACGCTCGTGTTCAGGGATCGATGCATAACGTTCTAATTTTTCCGTGTTTACAATGGCGTAATCAAGTCCTGCCTTCGTACATTCATACAAGAAGACAGAGTTCAGCACCTCACGCCCTGCTTCTGGTAACCCGAACGAAATATTACTAATCCCTAGAATCGTCTGACATTCCGGCATCGCTTCCTTAATGAGGCGAATCCCTTCAATTGTCTCTTTTGCCGAGCCGATATATTGTTCATCCCCTGTCCCAACTGGGAAGACGAGCGGGTCGAAAATAATGTCTTCTGGCTGCATTCCGTATTTGTTCACTAGAAGGTCTCGGGAGCGCTTTGCAACTTCCAGCTTATCTTCCCGCGTGATTGCTTGTCCACGCTCATCTATCGTTCCGACAACCGCTGCTGCACCATACTTATGAATCAATGGGACGACATGTTCGAATTTCTCTTCGCCATCCTCTAAATTAATGGAGTTAATAATTGCTTTCCCTTGCGAATACTTCAGTGCCAGATCGATAACCTTCGCATCCGTAGTATCGATGACGAGAGGTACTTTGACCTTCTTCACAACGAGTTCCAAGAATTTCATCATATCCTCGGATTCTTCACGATCCGGGTCCTGTACACAGACGTCAATGACGTGTGCACCGCTCTTCACTTGCGCACGTGCGATCTCGGATGCTTCCTCATACTTTCCTTCTGCAATCAGACGTTTGAACTTTCGGGAGCCTAATACGTTCGTCCGTTCACCAACCATGTAGGGTCGGTTCTCCGATTCAATGTATACTGTCTCAATTCCGGATACAGCAGGAGGATGTGTTCCAAATGCGCTCCGTGGTTTGAATTGGCTCATCGTCTCCGCTAATGCGCGAATATGATCCGGTGTAGTTCCGCAGCATCCACCAGCAATATTAAGCCAACCTTGTTCCGCGAACCCTGCCATCTTCTTCGCTAACGAATCCGGGGATTCATGATAGTGACCATTCTCATCTGGTAACCCCGCATTAGGGTAACAACTAATTGCCGTATCTGCAATTTCAGACAATGAACGAATATGGTCACGCATAAATTCAGGACCTGTTGCACAGTTGAGTCCAACCGAGATCGGCTTCAAATGCTCTAACGAGATATATAAAGATTCAATGTTCTGCCCGGCAAGCGTTGTACCCATCGGTTCGATCGTCCCAGAGATCATCAATGGTAGTGTCTTCCCCGCGGTCTCAAATGCACGTCTAATTCCGATACTGCCCGCTTTCACATTCAATGTATCTTGCGACGTCTCAAGTAATATTGTGTCAACACCGGCCTCGATTAATGCTAGTGTTTGCTCATAATAGGAATCTACAAGCTCATCGAACGTGACACCACCCGTTACCGACAATGTTTTCGTCGTTGGGCCTAATGCACCTGCAACATAACGTGGCCATTCCGGCGTAGAGTATTTCTTCGCAGCATCCACTGCTAGCTTGGCAGCAGCCAAATTGAGCTCCCGCGCTCGGTCTTGCAAATCATACTCCGCAAGTACCACACTTGTGGCACCAAATGTATTCGTCTCCAAAATATCCGCGCCAGCTTCTAGATATTCTTCATGAATCTTCTGGATCACATCCGGCCGCGTAAGAACAAGAATCTCATTACAGCCATCTAGCTCTTCGCTCCCAAAATCATCCGCCGTTAAGTCTTCACGCTGAATCATCGTTCCCATTGCGCCGTCGAGGATAAGGATTTTATGTTTCATTTGTTCTTGTATGCTCAGTTTATTCATGCCTAATCCCCTTCCTACTGCAAAAACGTTAAGAATTAGTTTAACAGAATACCAAACTTTAGAAAAGTGTCAATGCATTAAAAGTCGACAGCCAGCGTAAAATCTACTATAATACAATCAATATCTAGTTAATTTATAGGAAAGAAGGGATTATTTTGGCTGAAATTTACATTCGTAATACAGGGGCGCGTATTTCAGGCGAAGAAGAAGTTCGTGCATTTCTAGCGAACCAAGAAGTATTATATGAACATTGGGATGCAACTAAGTTGCCAGAAAACCTTCGTGAGCGTTTCGTCCTCTCCGATGAAGAGAAGGCCGAAGTTCTCGCTACCTATGACGCAGAGATTCGTGATCTAGCTGCACGTCGCGGCTATCAGATCTGGGATATCATCACATTATCGGATTCGACACCTAATCTTGAAGAACTGCTTACGAAGTTCGAAGACGTCCATACACATACGGAAGATGAGATCCGCGCCATTACGGCGGGAAAGGGAATTTTCATCATCAAGGGAAAAGACGACGTAGGTTATTTTAACGTCGAATTAGAAGCTGGTGATGTGATCTCCGTTCCTGAGCATACACCTCACTTCTTTACTTTGATGGATAATCGTCAAATCGTTGCCGTTCGCCTCTTTATCGAGAAAGATGGTTGGATTGCAACATCCTATAATGATCCTGCGTTTCAAAAGGCATAATCCATTCGATCTTTCGCCGAATAATCAAAACCCGCTTCGTCTTCTTCAGACATAAGCGGGCTTTTCTTGTTATTTTGTTACTTGGAATGTTTTCTTAGGCATGGAATGCATTTCACGAGCTGATACATGCGCGATCATCGTATATTCCCCAGGTTCAGCGAATTGTTTTTCAATATGATAAACCCCATCACTCGTATGTTTTGCTTCTATTTTCTCATGCTCCTGCTCGTCTCCACGCCATACCTCGAACATGACTTTCTGTGCATCATCGACAGGTTTATCGCTTTGCGTCACTTTCGCTTGAAGCTCAAGATCTTTATTCGCAACAATCTGCTCCGGCAGAATAATCTCTACTTTGATCGGATTCATTGCATCCTCGTTCATGTCCATATCCATGTCCATTCCATCGTGATTCATTGCTGATTTAGATCCTGAACAACCCGATACTAAGGCAATCAGGAGAATACAAGCAACAGCCAGAGTACTCCATTTTTTCATTCTCATCATTTGCATTCCTTTCTTGTCTACTTCCATCATCGGTTAGGATAAATCTTTAATATCCTTAATGATCTGATCATAAGGAACATCTTCAACACCGTTATACTTCTTCATAATATATCCTTCTTTGCTAACCAGGTAGAACGATGTGCCATGAATCATCTGATCTGAACTCGGTTCCTTCTCTACAATCGTCTTAAATGATGACTTCGCGAAAGCCTGAATATCTTCAAGTTTATAATTCGTCAAGAAATGCCAGCTCGCAAAGTCCACGCCGAATTTGTCAGCGAACGCTTTCATAACTTCAGGTTTATCACGGTCTGGATCTACACTGAAGGATACGAACGTGACATCCAGATTTTCCGCTTTTATTCTCTTCTGAAGATCTGTCAAATTGAAAGTCATTGGCTGACAGACTGAGTTACAATTCGTAAATACGAAATCGGCAAGCCACACTTTACCTTTCACATCAGCAAGTCCGAACGCTTGCCCAGCCTGATCTGTATACGCAAAATCTCCGACTTTCATGGAGCTTGTCTGCTTCGCTCCACCACACGCTGTTAATAACAATACTACCCCAAGCATTATTACCATTAACTTCTTCATCATAACCTCTCCTCTATGTAGCCAACAAATTCCTTTTTCATTATAAAATGATTGTACACGAGAAGAATGACTCATTCGGGCTATCTTTGTCAATTCTTTGTGACGATTTTGTATCAAATGTCATAGCAGAATGCAAAAATCCCTTGTTCCATATTCAGAACAAGGGATTCCCTCTATTTATACATGTTGCTGTATAATATTGTGAAGTTCAGAGAGATGCATGATTTCATAATCAGGAACAATTTCAGTCGAGCGCTGTGCACCATGTCGATTAACCCATACGGCATGCATTCCAACACCAAGTGCGCCTTTAATATCGGTTGTAAGCTTGTCACCCACCATAAGCCCCTCATGAGGCTCAATCTCAAGTGCAGCCATCGCATGTCTAAATATAGATGACGCTGGCTTACCTTCTCCGAATGCGCCAGAGATCACGATATGATCAAAATAAGAAATGATATTAGGTACTCCGTTAAGCTTCTCCTGTTGCAAGTCAGGCGACCCATTGGTTAATAATAGGAGCTTCACGTTCCCTTTCAATTCATCTAGAATCTGGAACGTCTCTTCATATACGTAAGGACGAGCCCGACGCTCTGTCGCGAATAATAGACCCAATCGTTCGCCAAGCTCCGCATCTTCAACCCCTAACGACTTCAGACCACGTGTCCACGCTTCTGTTCTGTAACTAGGCGCTAAGGCTTGTAATTGTCGAAACTCTTGTTGTTCCCCATGCGTAAAATTCGCCCACAGCCCTTCAAAAGGGTTAATTCCAATCATCTGTGTGAACGGGAATGTCGGAAAAGATTCATAGAGTGCTCTAGCTTCTCGTCTTACTGCTTCTTCCAAATCTACAGACTGAATTTGAGGATATGCTCGAGCTGCTGCAGCACATGTAGCTTCAAACGCTTCCTTCACACTGCGATCATCCCATAATAAAGTATCGTCCAGATCGAATAATACGGCTTTAATCGTCATCTCTCTTCTCCCCCATACCTTTACAGTGCTCTATATAATTAACGCTCTTCAAAAGGAACATTATTGACGCGTGCAAACTCTTTCAACCGCTCACCGATCACTACCGTATCGTAACGATTCATCAATCTTGAGAACACCCAGTTGGAACCTTTAGCCTTCGTACCAATGACGACGTAACCTTTTTGCACGGTGATATCTTTGATTTGGCTAGCATCTAGACGTACGTCTCGATTGAAACGACGTGTCCCTACAGAAGATTTATCTACACTAATATAAGGTCTACGCAGGAAGATTACAACGCCAAGGAATATGTATAACCCCACCGTTGCCCAGAACAGGGTTGGCGAGGTCTTCTGTTCTACAGCGGAATATAGTAGTGCATACAATAATCCGAATGCTACTAATGTAATAGGTAGGATCAAGTTTCTTCCAACATAACGATCCACACCCGATTTCGCGTCTCTACTCGCACCGATCACTTGTTGCCCCTGTTTCTTACGAGCCTTATTTACATTCTTCGTGTTCTTGCGTACCATTCTTTCCCATGAACGGGCCATCGAAATTCTTCCTCCTTGGAAGTTTTCCCGAAGGAAAACTTGCTTCATCTAATGTTTAATTGTTGGATTATTATCATCCTCATCAACAAACTCGATATTATCCAGTTGCTGCTTCAAGGAACGTTTGAACCCATCAATATATTGTTGACGAAGCGCGTCCCGTTCAACCGTCTCTTCCGGCGTCAAACCTACCGTTTTATGTTTACGAGCCAATTCATTAATTCGCTCTACAATCTTGTCGAAATTCATCACTATCCCCCCTATTCTGTCTATATTACTTTGACATTTACAATAGAGGTTGTCAAGGGTAACCCCTCCACTCTCAGCAGGGCCTATGCCCTATCGAGCATACGAATTAACCTTTTATAGAATTGGTAATTTAATCACTTCACCTGATTGAATGGAACTGTTCCGTTTACCATTCAGGTCTTTGATCATTTCAATATAATTACGAACATCCATCCCAGCTGGCTTATGTTCCTTCGCAATCGCCCACAATGTATCCCCTGATGATACAACAACCTGCAACGGAATGTTCGCATTACGTTCCCCTTCACGCGTATCTGCAGCAAATGCATTCAATAATCCCATACTCGTCAAACTGCATACAAGGACTAAGAACAATACAACCTGAACAATCTTCTTCTTAAGAAAAGAGTCTCTATTCACGACCTCGGAACGGTTATTATACACACTTTGATATGAGCTATACTTTAGCATAATCAGCACCCCAAACGTTTGTTCTGTTTTCTATGTCCATAATTTAACACGAACATTCGTTTGTGTCAACACTATTTTAGAACGTTCGTTCCCCTCATTCTTGCAATTTAGAACTAATGTTTGTACGAACGGTAGTTCTATGCTATAATTTTGTAAAAGTCTACTAATGGAGTTGAACCTCATGTCTAAAATATCCAATAGACAACAAGCTATTTTAGAATTTATAAGGAATGAAGTACGATCTAAAGGTTACCCTCCTTCTGTTCGTGAGATTGGAGAAGCTGTCGGTCTAGCTTCCAGCTCCACTGTGCACGGCCACTTGGATCGATTAGAGAAGAAGGGTTTAATACGCCGCGACCCTACCAAACCGCGGGCCATCGAACTCCTGAGTCAGGAAGAATCCGAACATACACATCTCTATACGCAGATGATTGCGAAGGTACCGATCGTGGGGAAAGTTACTGCAGGTGCGCCAATTACTGCGACGGAGAACATTGAAGATTATTTCCCGCTTCCAGAGCAATTCGTACATGACCAGAACGTGTTTATGCTCTCCGTCATGGGGGAAAGTATGATCGAGGCTGGTATTCATAATGGAGATTTTGTTATCGTCCGCCAGCAGCAGACAGCGAATAACGGCGATATCGTCGTAGCGATGACAGAAGATGACGAAGCTACTGTCAAGACTTTCTATAAAGAAAAAGACCATATTCGATTACAACCTGAGAATTCAACGATGGAACCGATTCGATTGAATCACGTTACCATTCTTGGTAAAGTTATTGGCTTGTTCCGCAATATGCACTAATTGCTATACATATTAGCATCGCTGGTTGTTCCAGCCAGATGCTAATTTATTATGAAGAGTCTCCCGAGCGATCGAGGGACTCTTTTATGCTTTTATAGATGAAAACAGCATATGGTCAACATCTTTTCTGTCACATGAGTGCGCAAGTTCCCTTGGTGAACTTGCATTCTACACATGTTCATCCGTTTTGTCATTATCCAACTCAACGGAGCCGTCCACAGATAGTGTTCATATCATCATGATTGCAACACTGCAGCTGACCATTCGATCCAACGATAAGAGAATTCGGCTTGGCTGCCCATATGACCTAAAATCGCTAGAACAAACAAAAACAGCCGCTACAATGAGGGCTGTTAGGTTACAAATATTTTAAACAAAAACCCCTAACACTTACAGCGCTAGGGGTTTCATCATTTTAGTAAAGCGTAATGTATTGATCGCGTTCCCATTGGTGAACTTGCGTACGGTACATATCCCACTCGATTTCTTTCAACTCATAGAAGTGAGTCAATGCGTGCTCACCTAGTGCACTGCAGATGACTTCGTCATTCACAAGCTCTGTCAAGGCTTCACGAAGGTCGGACGGCAAGCTAGGAATACCTTCAGCGATACGCTCTTCTTCGGACATGACATAGATGTTACGGTCCGTAGGTGCTGGAAGCTCCATTTTGTTCTTAATGCCATCTAGACCTGCTTTGAGCATCACTGCAAGTGATAGATAAGGATTCGCAGCTGGATCCGGGTTACGTACTTCAACGCGTGTTCCCAGACCACGAGATGCAGGAATACGAATCATCGGGCTACGGTTACTTGCGGACCATGCCACATAGCAAGGCGCTTCGTAACCTGGAACCAACCGTTTGTAGGAGTTCACCGTTGGATTCGTAATCGCTGCGAATCCACGGGCATGCTTCAAAATACCTGCCATGTATTGACGAGCTGTTTCGCTTAGACCCAGCTTGTCACTCTCATCATAGAACATATTTGTTTTGCCATTGAATAGCGACTGATGACAGTGCATACCTGAACCATTCACGCCATATAAAGGTTTCGCCATAAATGTTGCATGTAGTCCATGCTGTCTAGCAATGGTCTTAACAACAAGCTTAAAGGTCTGAATTTGGTCAGCAGCTTTAATCGCATTTGCATATTTAAAATCAATCTCATGTTGTCCCGGAGCAACCTCATGGTGGGAAGCTTCGATTTCAAATCCCATATCTTCTAGCGTCAATACGATCTCACGACGGCAGTTCTCACCAAGATCCGTAGGCGCAAGGTCGAAGTAACCGCCTTGGTCATTCAGTTCAAGCGTAGGGTTGCCTTTCTCATCCGTCTTGAAGAGGAAGAATTCCGGTTCTGGACCAACATTCATCGTCGTGTAGCCCATTTCTTCCGCTTCTTTCAGCGCACGCTTCAGAATACCGCGTGGATCCCCTTGGAATGGCGTGCCGTCTGGCATATACACATCACAGATCAGACGAGCGATGCGATCTTCAGTCACCCATGGGTAGATCAACCAAGTATCCAAATCCGGGAACAAGTACATATCCGATTCTTCAATACGTACATAACCTTCAATCGAGGAACCGTCAAACATCATTTTGTTATCAAGCGCCTTCTCCAACTGACTCACTGGAATTTCTACGTTCTTGATCGTTCCTAGCAAATCAGTGAACTGTAGACGAATAAATCTAACATTTTTTTCCTTGGCAATGCGCATAATATCATCTTTTGTAAAACTCACGGTATTCCTCTCCTTTGTTAATCATAATTGATTATTATTTATTATAAAATCGAGACAATTCACCTTGAATCAAGGATACTTGGCCCGGTCTCTTACCGTTAAGCAGCTGTTGCTTTAGTAATCGGTGCAATTGAGAATCCGAGAGTTCTTTTCGTTTCACTTCTGTATCCGGTGTAAGGACAGTCGCTTCTTCCGACTCCTTCGACATCGGAACCATCACCTGCTTAATTCCAGCAATGTTCACGCCCTTCTCGATCAACGACTTAATCTCGAGCAATCGCTCAACATCATTGAAAGAAAATAAACGCTGGTTACCAGAGGTCCGAGCAGGAACAATCAACTCATGTTGTTCATAGTAACGAATTTGCCTGGCTGTTAAGTCCGTCAGCTTCATTACGATGCCTATCGGGAATAGAGCCATGTTTCTGCGAATATCATCGCCCATTCTACGCATCCCTTTCTCTCATGGATATGTTAATATCATAGCTCCATCATCACGTCGTGTCAATAAGATGTTAGATAACTTCACAAAAGATGACTGTTAATCATCTGATCTAGTGCCGTTAACACACCAAACTTGACATGAGAATACGTCAGACCACCTTGCATGTATGCAATATAAGGTTCTCGGATTGGCGCATCGGCGGACAATTCCAAGCTTCCGCCCTGAATAAATGTACCTGCTGCCATAATAACGGGATGCTCATACCCAGGCATGTCCCATGGTTCTGGTACGACATGAGAATCCACGGCAGCTGCTAGCTGAATGCCCTGAACAAATCGAATCAAATGATCTGCACTTGTGAATTGGATCGCCTGAATCAAATCCGTGCGCGGATCGTTCCAGCTTGGTTTGGTAATAAATCCGAGTTGCTCGAACATCGCCGCTGCGAACACACTTCCTTTGACAGCCTGTCCAACGAGCGTCGGCGCAAGGAACAAGCCTTGGTAGATGGCTCGCGTCGTTCCGAGCATGGCCCCTACTTCACCGCCAATCCCTGGCGCGGTTAGTCGATAAGCCGCTTTCTCCACAAGATCACGTCGACCAACGATGTATCCACCCGTCTCTGCAATGCCTCCGCCGGGATTCTTAATCAGCGATCCCGCCATCATATCAACGCCAACTTCGGTCGGCTCCTGCATTTCCGTGAATTCACCATAGCAGTTATCCACGAACACAATGACGGATGGATTAATCTCCTTCACCCGGCGAACCATCTCACCGATCTCTGCAACCGTGAACGAAGATCGCCAGGAATACCCACGTGAACGTTGTATGCCGATGACTTTCGTATTCGGTGTCATTCGTTCACGCACAAGTTCCCAATCTACCCCACCATCCGATAGAAGATCGACTTCATCATATTCGATCCCAAAATCCTGCAGTGACCCTGCACCGTCTTGCGGTTTGCCAATCACTTTGTGCAATGTATCGTATGGCTTCCCTGTAATGTAAAGGAGCTTATCGCTAGGTCGCAGCACCCCAAATAACGCTGTTCCAATCGTATGCGTCCCGGACACAAAATGAGGCCGCACGAGTGCCGCCTCTGCTCCAAACACCTTGGCATATACTTCATCCAACACTTCGCGCCCGCGATCATTATAGCCATAGCCTGTCGATCCTGCGAAATGAAAGTCACTTACTTGATATTGCTGAAATGCACGAATTACTTTCCACTGATTCGCATCCACAATACGGTCAATCGCATGAATACGACCAGCTATAAGTTCTTCCACTTGCGCCTGCATTGTCGTTAATCGTTCTGAAAAGATTGTCATGATTCTTTCGTCTCTCCCTGTTGCTATCTTAATCACTTGCTGATTTCTACTCTTATGCTCGCCCTGATTTTTCTTTCTCAACCTTCAGGTCATCGTTCTTCAGCGTCATGAGCTCCGATCGGCTCGGTGATTGATGCTGATATTGATTGAGCAGCCTTACGGCTTGATTGCGGATCGACTTCTCGATCACATTACGAACGTATCGTGCATTACTAAATGCATGGAACGAATCGTTCTTCTCTTGTATTAAATGTTGTCTTAACTTCATGATCGTCTGCGGCATCAAGGTGTAATCACGCTCTTTGACCATCAGCTCAGCGATTTGAATTAATTGATCAATGGAATAGTCAGGAAACTCGATTTGAATCGGGAACCTTGAAGGCAATCCTGGATTCGTCTGAAGGAAAAATTCCATCTCATTGGAATAACCCGCCAAGATTAGCACGAATTGATTCTTCATGTCTTCCATCGCTTTAACTAATGTATCGATAGCTTCTTTTCCAAAATCCTTCTCCCCGCCGCGCGCAAGACTATACGCTTCATCAATGAACAGAACACCGCCAATCGCCTTCTTGACGAGGTCCCTCGTCTTCTGCGCTGTATGCCCGATGTATTCGCCCACCAAATCAGCTCGTTCAACCTCAATCAAATGCCCTTTACTGAGCACACCCATTTGTTGAAATAGTTTGGCCACAATCCGTGCTACTGTTGTCTTGCCGGTACCTGGGTTGCCTTTGAACACCATATGATAGACATGTGTACTGCTTAGAAGCCCAGCATCCGATCTCATTTGTGAGATTTGCAGCAGCGCATATATTTCATAGACTAACTCTTTAATATTATCCAGACCAATCAATTGGTCCAATTCCTTCTGCATTTCTGCAAAGTGACTGTTATGCACAGCTGCTTTGGCCGCTTGTTGCCCCGTACTCTCTGCTTCTGTCGTTGACTGAACTGCAGCATTTGGTTCTTGGTTTCGTAGAATAACACTGATCTGTCTTGATGGTCTTGTCTCGCTCCGTCCATTTGTTGAAGCCACTACTCGCCCATTCATGCTTCATCACCTCATTTTAGTCTAGGTGCTGACCCTTTAATCAATGTATTCTATCTTCGTCCACGATATTAGCAGTTTTGGTCAACCTTTCATTCCTATCGTTATCCACAGTTGATCCAGCTTCCATTTCGTGTACGCTAGCGACTCCCGCATCTGGTGCCACGCCATATTCAGCACTTTCGATTCCGTGGTCGATACAACTGGGCTCTGATACCCTAGGAAATTCGCTATTTCTAGTGATCTTGCCCCATGATAGCGATGCGTGATGATAACAGCCGATTTGTAGCCATGATCTTTCATGATCTCACGACTAAAGAGCAAATTCTCATAGGTGCTCGTCGCTTGATTCTCAAGTAGAATGTGCTCTGAAGGCACGCCTCGCTCTATCAAATACGCCGCCATGCCTTGTGCCTCCGTCAACCGAAGAGAAGGATGATCCAACCCGCCCGTGACGATAAACGTATCGAAATGACCTGCTTGATACAGTGATAATGCATAATCCAATCGTTCTACGAGTGCCGGACTCGGCTTATTATCCCATAATACTGCCCCTAGAACGATACCAACATCGGCATGAGACAATTCGCGCCCAGATGATTTGTTATGGATAACCCATTGCGTATACACAAACCAAATAAGTCCGCAAACGGCGAAAAGGAGCATAACTCTGAAAATCATGCTCCCCTTCATCTTTGATCCCGTTCTCAACATATAGGCCCCGGCGCCGAAGCGTCTCCAGGATGAGCATCATGACCAATACCGAACTCGGACCTTAGATCACGCTCTGACATGACGAAGTATGGGAATAGATGTGCCGTAATAATCCGCAGCAATTGTCTTGCCGTATCTGTCGCCAGCTCGTAATCCTCTTGCGTAATATCGCCATCGATAAGCGCATCGTCCAGTTCATCTTCATCCATCAAAAAAACAGCCCCGGTAGGCAGCACTACAATATCTAAGAACAAATCATCAAACCACGGAACCCCTTGTTCCGTAACACCTTGCGACTTGCAGATGTCAATGTACCATTGAACAATACGCTGTTTGTCATCAAACATCGCCGTCACAATAAAATTCTCATTCTGCGGAAAGTATTGCAGCCACGAATAACCTGCATCAGCAAGACACAGCTTCTTGCCGTCGTATTCTTTCCAGAGTGGGTCCCGAAGCCGCTCGATCGTATATAAAGTCACAAAGCCAGTAAACTCCGGTTTATCCACAAATTTCGATGTAAAGTGCTTACTGATAATTCTTCGCCAATTGGCGCGATCCGAAAATTTACGTTTCATGGGAATGACCCTCTCCATACGTTCTACTAAAAATCTTACCACAATTAGTAAGCCTACACCAGTCATCCCCTACAGCCACATACAAAAAACATTCATGTCAATCGAATTCATGTTCAAAAGTAATGCGTCAGAGCAAATAAAAAAACGTGCCTGAGGCACGTTTTTTTAGGATTTATTGTTCCGATATTTCTATCGATTTAATGGTTACTTGCTCCATAGGCTTGCTTTTTTCCTGTCCAGAATCATCGAGTTCCGTCGGCGTAGCAGCAATTTTCTTCACCGTATCCATTCCCTCGGACACTTTACCGAAGATGGGATAATTAGGTGTGCCATTCAATGAATCGATATCTGCACCTGTTCCAATGAAGAACTGACTGCCAGCAGAATTCGGAGCCCTAGTCTTCGCCATCGCCACGGTACCAACTTCATACTTGTGTGGACCGCCTAATTCATCTTGAATTGTATATCCCGGGCCGCCAGCGCCAGTCCCTTGCGGATCACCTGTCTGAACCATAAAGGACTCAATAATCCGATGGAACGTAATTCCATTGTAGAAGCCTTCCTTCGCTAAGAACACGAAGTTATTCACAGTGATTGGCGCATCCTTCGCGAACAGTTCGATGGTGAAATCGCCTTTCGATGTCGACACTTTCGCTGTATATTTCTTATTCGTATCAATCGCCATTGCTGGAGCTTCTTTCCACGACTTCGACTGCTTTGTCTCAGGCGTTGGCTGCGGCTTCTCCTCTACCGCATTTTTACCCCCACAAGCACTCAACATGAGCATCGTGGTTAGCACCAAGACCAGCGGAAGCATCCAACGGTTCAACGGTTTCTGCATCTGTTAACACACTCCAAATTTGATCATATTATGGGATTTGTAATGTATCCATTGTAGCCGTATTTCCTTGCTTATCCTTGCCTTTGTCTTTGTTTTTATCTTTACCTTTACCATGGCCCTGATTATCACCGTTGCCATTCCCATTATTATCTGGAACGATCGTCCCTTGGTCAGTTGTCCCTGTACCCTGATCTACCCATCCGCCATTCGAGTTATCCGGTGTTCCTGGGTCCGGTGTCACATTACCATTGCCGCCGTCTGGGTTCTCAGTGGATGGATCCGATCCATCTCCGATTCCCCCATTTCCATTCGGATCCGTTACTGGATTATTCGGATCTACGGGCGGCTGCTCGATGTCAGGTAAATCATTATCGATTTTGATACTGACCTTAGCAGACGGATCTGTCTCTAGATTTACATTTGCCAAAAACGCTGTGACATAGTACTCATATTGCGCATTCGGCACAACCTGAATATCTTCATAACTATTGGATGTAACCTCACCAACCATGGAGAACTTCGACTCCGTAGACTCCTTGCGGTAAACCCGATAAGTTGGCTGACTATCTCCACTAAGCGCAGACCAGTTCAAGGTCACGGACTGTGTAGCCGCAGCATAAGAAGCAACCAGGCCATTTACTCTATCCTGCTTCACCTTCTCTTCAACGACACCGGTCGGCTTCGAGAATTCACCTTTTTTCTTGTTCGCGAGCGCCTTAGTCATGACTTTCTTAAAGAGTGATGCCGCTTGACTTGAGCCCTTCTTCACAAGATGGTCACGATCTGTTTTATCATATCCCATCCATACGGCACCTGTCCATTCAGGTGTATATCCAACAAACCAGACATCCCGGTTGCCACTGCTCTTGAATCCTTTAATCCCATGCTGTGTTGTTCCTGTTTTCCCTGCTGTAGGTCGTCCGCTGATTTTAGCGGATTTCCCTGTCCCGTTATTAACGACCTCTTGCAAGACATTGGTCATGTAATATGAGGTCTGCTCTTTCATAACGCGCTCGCCTTTACCTTCATCGAAGGAATATACCGATTTATTATCCCGATCGACAACCTCAAGGACCGAGTGTGCAGGATCATAATATCCGCCATTTGCAAATGCGCTGTAGGCTGTCGCCATTTGAATCGGTGAAGCACCGTATGTTAATCCACCTAATGCAATCGTCAAGTTGCGATCTTCAGGTACTAATGGAATACCTAATTTCTTAGCAAAATCAAATCCTGTCTTCACGCCAATCTCATTCAATAACCATACCGAAGGCAAGTTAATCGATTTCTGCAAAGCGTACGTGAAACTCACAGGACCAATATACTTATTGCTTCCTAAGTCAGATGGACTGTAGTCACCAAAGCTCTGTTTGTCATCCCGCAGCGTCGACCACGGGAAGTAATTCCCAGTATCTAGAGCTGGACCATAACTTGCAATCGGTTTAAACGTTGAACCTGGCTGACGAGGTACTTTCGCACGGTTTAACCCCTTACGGATGTAATCGCGGCCTCCGGCCATCGCAACGAGACCACCGGTGTGTTGGTCCATGATGACCATCGAGCCTTGCATCTGCTGATCGTCCTTACTTTTCTCGAAGTTATCATCATTCGCGAACTCTTCCTCTACGGCATTCTGAGCTTCAGGAACGAGTGTCGTATAGATCTTGTATCCGCCACGATAAAGTTCATCCTCTGTTAATCCCGTCTTATCGCCGGCTTCATCAATTGCATAATCAATAAAGGCAGATGACACACGCTTCGTTTCGGTCTGTGCATCTGGATTATAATCCACTTTCGCCGCTTCATTCATTTGTGCCTGCGTGATGTAGCCTTGATCCGCCATCAGCTTCAAGACCACGCCCCGACGTTCTTTAGACTTTTCCGGATTGGATAATGGGTTGTACGAAGATGGCGCCTTCGGCATCGCCGCGAGTGTTGCAATCTCCCAGATCTCTAGATCCTTCAAGTCGCTTTTCCCGAAATACCGTTTACTTGCCGCCTTAATCCCATATGCACCTTTACCGAAGAAAATCCGATTCAAATACATTTCGAGAATCTCATCTTTGGTCTTATGATTCTCTAGCGCAAGAGCAATCGACACTTCCGTCGCTTTCCGGAAGAACGTCTTATCGTGCGACAAGAACAAGTTCTTCGCTAACTGCTGAGTAATCGTACTACCACCCTCGACCTTACTGCGAGCAATAACATCCTTCACAGCCGCACGTCCGATGGACCATAAGTCCACACCTTGGTGTTCATTAAAACGACGATCTTCCGTCGCAATAAATGCGTTACGTACCATTTCTGGAATTTCATCAAATGTCACAGGCTCACGGTTTTCTACATAGAGCTTCGTAACTTCTTTCTTATTCACGTCATAGATAATTGAAGCTTCATCCATGACCTCGTATTTATCGCCATTCTCTTTCAGAATTCGTTCCCCATTAAGAATAATCCATAAATACCCCGCAATTGCGCAAAATACAGCAATCGCAATCGTAAAGAATAAGAGCAGCAATCCCTTTTTCCAAGTGAAAGGTTTTCTCCCTTTACTCTTACTCTTTGGCTTTTTAGCCGCCGTGCGCGATGAACGGCTATTGCTTGGTTCATTAGGCATCTCTACCGACTCCCTTTCAGCCTATTTCTCTCTAAGTAGTATGATGTTATTGATTTTGCCGCATGAATGAAAAGAACAACCCGTCTCAGGGTTGCTCATCCAATCCATGACTATTTCATTTAACGAAACTCATTATGAAAAAGTTTCAAAAAAGATTATTCGTTCGAGCTATTATCCTGTACTAACGATACATTTCGCTGCGGTGTAAACGTGGAAATCGCATGTTTGTACACCATTTGTTGACGCCCTTCACTATCAATCACAATCGTAAAATTATCGAATGCTTTGATCACGCCGCGAATTTGAAAGCCATTTGTTAAATATACCGTAACGGGAATATTATCCTTACGCAATTGGTTCAAGAATGTATCCTGAATATTAATGGATTTGTTCATTAGCCGTACCCCCACATATCATTTAGATTGTTTTGAAATATATTCAAGATCGATGTGAAACTTTCCTGCTATTATATCACGAATTAGTTCCTTCTTCTCAGAAAAATTTTCTGGATTCGTTACATCGACCCAGTTAATCTCTTGCATATGACGGAACCAGGAGAGCTGTCTCTTTGCAAATCTTCGGGTGTCTCGTTTGAGTAATGTGACCGCTTCTTCGAACGAACATTCCCCTTCGATATAGGCAGCAATCTCCTTGTATCCAAGCCCTTGCATTGAAACGAGCTGCCTCGAATACCCTTGATTCAATAGACGCTCCACTTCCTGAACGAGCCCTTGCTCAATCATTTGATCAACACGTGCTTCGATCCGTTGATACAGAAGCGCGCGATCCATTGTGAGTCCAATAATACACAATTCAAATGGCGAAGTCTTGGTCTGTCCCGCAAGCTGCTCGGACAATGGATTACCTGTAAGGTGGTACACCTCAAGCGCACGGATAATACGGCGTTGGTCATTCGGATGCAATCGATCGGCAGAGACCGCATCAACTGCTCTTAACTTGTCATGGAGCGCTTCGGCGCCGTGCTTCTCGGCATATTGAACTTGCTCTAGCCGGAATGCTTCGTCAGCCCCGCTCTCTGTAAACTCGAAGCCGTAGCATACCGACTCCACGTAGAGCCCCGTACCCCCGACGATGAATGGCAGCTTGCCGCGCCCCTCAACCTCTGCAATGAGCGTCGTGCAGCGTTCCTGAAATTCCGCAACGGAGAACGGCTCGTCCGGCTCATGAATATCGATCATATGATGTTCGATACCTTCCTGCTCCGCAGGCGAGAGCTTTGCCGTCCCGATATCCATCTGTCGATAGACTTGCATGGAATCGCCTGAGATAATCTCGCAATTGAACATTCTAGCGAGGTCAAGACTTAACGCCGTCTTGCCCACCGCAGTCGGCCCGATCAACACGAGTAAGCGCGGTTTATGATTCGTTGTTGTCAATGTGTATCACTCCGTAAGTAATTTTGGACGGGTTGCGGTGAACACAAGAGAACCCTAACCGTTCAAACTCTGAACTGTCCCGCTGTTCCTTTAATACGACTGACTTGCGTGCAACGCGCTTCGCATGCTCAATGCTCTCCTCTGTCAACGCTGCATGATTCGCAAGATCTCGCAGCGAATTGAGAGCACTTGAATCCATTAATGGTTCCCTGAACATCGGGTCGAAATAGATAACATCCACACTACGATCCGGAAGTTCTCTCAGATATGCATCATGGTTCACATGCTTCATCTGAATCCGGCGCATCGCCTCGTTCATCGCATCAACGTCTGTCTGATACGTCTGAAGCCCTTCTCTCACGAGTGCGAATAGCGGGAGCTGGCTTTCAAGCGATATGACCCGCCCACGTATGCCTACACCATAAGAGAACACGATGGAATCTGAGCCGAGACCTGCCGTACAATCGAGTACCGTATCTCCTGGTTGAATGTCCGCAATGTCAAGCATGGGATCATTCTCACCGCGTAGTAGACGTTTGACTCTGACGAACGACATGCTCGGATGGAAATGCATCGCGGGCTTCTCTGGATGAACATACCGAATTTCTTGATCCGTAATGATGATCATATCAGGGTCCTTGTAAATGGAATAGAGCTTCGAGACTGAATGCCTCTGTCTCGTAACATAGCGACAATGGAGCTCTTGCGCAAGCATTTGAGCCCGTGCAACGGATTGCTCGGAAGACGAATCTGCCGTCGTAATGATCATAACCTCACCCTTATTATAAGTCTAACAACGGGTATTCTCAAATTTACATCACCCGTTTGAACATTTTTTCCAATTCATAGGTAGAAAAACTAACGACAATCGGTCGTCCATGCGGACATGTATACGGCTGTTTGCATGCTGCAAGCCGCTCGATAAGGACCTCTGCTTCTAACGTCGTAAGCTTCTGATTAGCTTTGATGGATGCTTTACAGGAGCACATAATGGCTGACTTTTCACGCAGCTTTGCAATATCTACAGACTTCTCCTGCAAGACCCAATCTGACATTTCTTGAATAAGCGATTCAGCTTCTCCTTCTGGGAACCAGTGTGGATAGGCCCGTACGAGGAAGGTCTGACCTCCGAAATGCTCGAGCAATACACCAGCCTGCTCAAAGAGTGGAATCCGTGCTTTGATGATTTCCGATTCCGTGGGTGTAAATTCAAGCGTAATCGGGAGCAGCAATTCTTGCGAAGCTGCCGCTGGATTGCCGAATTTCTCATAGTAAAACTCATAGTTGATGCGTTCATGTGCCGCATGCTGATCGATCAGATACAATCCGGTATCATTCTGAGCGATCAAATACGTGCCATGCATTTGACCAATCATCGAGAGTTCTGGGAATGCTGGCAATGACGTGCTCGTCTCTGGCGCCTGATATAATTGCTCCATCATCGGAGATGATAATTGATTCGATGCTCCTGGATTCGCACCCGCGTACGATCTTGGGTTTGTATTGCCACCGCTTGTATAGGGACCGCGTTCTCTTACCGTCGGGATCGGCTCCTGCTGGCTTCTGCGATCTGCATAGAGCGGCGTACGATCCGATTCTACTTCGGGCATTCCCGTGCTTACACGCACCTGGGCCGCGCTTCTCGATCCTAAATCTTCGGAATGTATCGGTAATGGCGATGGAGTAAGCGTCGATTGCGAAGATGATGCTTCTGCCTGCATCCCCGAATCTCTGCGCACAAATTGCAGCTGCTCCTGAATATAAGCACTCTTCTCCCCGCTCTTCGGTTTCGCCGCAGCCGGGATTAGAACTTGATCTTGCAAGGCTTGTCCAAGGGTATGCTGCACGAACTGGCATAGTTCGGCTTCTTTGCTGAATCGCACCTCGAGCTTCGCCGGATGCACATTCACATCGACCAATGTAGGGTGCATTTCAAGATGCAGGACAACAAGCGGATAACGATTGATTGGCAATAAGGTATGGTAGGCCTGTTGAATTGCTTGATTCAGCGCATAATTCCGAATAAACCGGCCATTCACGACCGTTGATATCGCGTTCCGATTCGAACGTGTCTGCTCTGGTTTGCATATATACCCTGTCAACCGATAATCGAGCTGCTCCCCTTCCACGGGGATCATCGATTTCGCGACGGAAGTCCCATAGATTGCTGCAATGACTTGGAGTAAATCCCCATTGCCTAACGACTGCAGCAGCATATTCCCATTATGTCGTAAGGTAAAAGCAATCTGCGGATGCGCAAGCGCCATACGATGCATCGTATCCGATATATGCCCGAGTTCCGTCTGGATTGTCTTCATATATTTCAACCGAGCTGGCGTATTATAGAACAATTCCTTCACGGTAAAATCGGTTCCACGTGAAGCATTGGCGTCACCATTCATCTTCAACGTACCGCCTTCAATGACAATACGACGCCCAAGTCCACTATCTTCGGAGGAAGATGTACATTCCACCTTCGATACCGCCGCAATACTCGGCAAGGCCTCTCCGCGAAACCCTAGGCTTCGAATTTGGAATAGATCGCGACCATTTGCAATTTTACTCGTTGCATGACGATAGAATGCTCTCTCACAGTCCTCCGCATCAATGCCCAAGCCGTTATCCGTGACCCGAATCATCTGAAGACCGCCCTCTTCTACGGTGACATCGACTCGCGTACTGCCCGCATCGATCGCATTCTCGACAAGCTCCTTGATGACTGATGCAGGTCGTTCGACGACTTCACCGGCAGCAATTTGGTTGGCTATATGCTCGTCCAACACATGAATTCTCGACATCCTTCATCCCCTCTTCCCTCGTCCGTTACGCTAAACCTTTCGCTTGCTGCTTCAATTCGTTCAACAACTGCATCGCTTGCAGCGGCGTCATATTCATGATATCCGCAGCTTGCAGACTCGCGATGACACGTTCCGCACGTGCATCCGTCTTCTTCACAGGCTTCGATGAAGCCAAATCTTCATCACCGAAAATGGACAATTGTACAACGCCCTCACTCCGCTCAACTACCTGGTGCTGTTCCCCCATCACCGGATCAACCGTAGTAACAGTTGGGGCCTGCGGTGCAGGTACCTCAGCAGCTGCCGCCGCCTCACGTACGGTTACTTCTGTTATACCTTGCGTTGCTTCTGCATATTCGAACCCTTGCAGCAGGGTATACGCCCGATCAATAATCAATTCAGGCAACCCAGCAAGCCGCGCACAATAAATCCCGTAACTTGTACTCGCTGCACCGGGAATCAATTTTCTCAAGAAAGTTACATCATTACCATTCTCTTGAACCGCCATACAATAATTGCGGAGACCACCTAGACTGCTCTCCAGATGCGCCAGCTCATGGAAATGTGTCGACACGAGTGCTTTACAGCCAATCCGATCATGCACATATTCGATGACGGCTTGTGCAATGGACATCCCTTCGCTCGTTGACGTGCCGCGTCCTAATTCATCAATGATGACGAGACTACGCGGCGTAGCTTTCTCCGTCATCACTTGAATGTCCATCATTTCCACCATGAACGTACTCTGACCGCCAATCAGATCATCAGCCGCGCCAATTCGCGTGAATATCCGATCGATCATCGGGATCTCCGCGTGCTCTGCTGGAACGAAACATCCCATCTGAGCCATAATGCAGATGAGAGCGACTTGACGCATGTAAGTACTTTTACCCGCCATATTCGGCCCTGTAATCAATAGAATCTGCTCTTGGTCACGAATCAGCTTCGTATCATTGGCGATAAATGTTCCGCCGTTCATGACGGCTTCAACGACAGGGTGTCTGCCTGCCTTTACAATAAGATCTCCGCCATCGGTCAATATCGGCTTCACCATACGGTGCTGTGCGCTTACGGTTGCAAGCGATTGATAAACATCGACCTCAGCAACTTTCTCAGCAAGCTTCTGCAATCGTGTAATTTCGCTCGCAATCCGGTCCCGAAGCTGTACGAATAGACTATATTCCAGATCCACCATTTTCTCTTCTGCTTCTAGAATCAGTGATTCCTTCGACTTCAGCTCTGGTGTCACATACCGTTCTGCATTAGCTAGTGTCTGCTTCCGCTCATAGCGGCCTTCCGGCAAGGAACCAATCTGCGATTTCGTTACTTCTATATAATAACCGAACACTTTGTTAAACCCGATTTTCAGCGATTTGATACCAGTCGCTTCCCGCTCACGGCGCTCCAAATCCGCAATCCACCGTTTGCCGTTCACATTCGCTTCGCGCAGTTGATCCAAATGTTCATCATAGCCCGCCCGAATCAATCCACCATCTCGTACAGAAATCGGGGGCTCATCCATCACAGCGGCCTCGATCCATGAGAGCACATCGGTACAACTATCCACATCGGCCGCCAGCTCCCGCAAAGTTGTCGAAGGCGAATTCAAGCACAATTCTAGCAAAGCAGGAATCTGCTGCAGCGAGGTCCGCAGCGCAACCATATCTCTACCATTAGCATTACCGAAGGCAACACGACCTACAAGACGTTCAAGATCATAGATTTCTTTCAACTGCTTCCGAATATCTTCTCGCACGATAAATTGATGGAATAGCTTGTCTACCGCCTCGAGACGGGATTCAATCGCCGCCCGCTGCATTAATGGCTTATCAATCCATCTGCGCAATAATCTCGCACCCATAGACGTCTCCGTCTGATCCAATAGCCAGAGCAGAGATCCCTTCTTCGCTCGTTCGCGTACGGTCTCCACCAATTCGAGATTCCGCCTTGTGAACGGATCCAGAATCAAGAAATGCTCCGGCTCATAACTGCGAATCTGCGTCAGCTGCCCGAGAGACCGCTTCTGCGTCTCATTCAAATAAGCAACCATCCGCGACACGACACGCCGACGCACCGTCTCCAGTCTGGACCATGCCGAATCGCCAAATTGGCGCACGACAAGAGCATCGTCGCTCTTCAGCCACGACGTTGTGAGCACCGGCTTCCCCGCTACCGTAAATTCTTGTCTGACATGCGATAACAATTCCTCATCACACAAAATTTCGGAAGGGGTATATATGTTCATTTCATCGAGCAATCGCTCATTGGAATAAGGGAACGAAGTCACATACAACTCACCCGTTGATAAGTCACATGCGGATAAGCCGAGTTGTCCATCCAGCACAGATAGACAGACCATATAGTTATTGGCAGATTCATTCGAAGTTCGGCTGTCCATGACCGTCCCCGGCGTCACCACACGCACAATCTCCCTGCGTACGACGCCTTTCGCGACCGAAGGATCTTCCACTTGCTCGCAAATCGCCACTTTATATCCTTTTTCAATTAATCGATGAATGTAGTTTTCAGCGGAATGATAAGGAATCCCGCACATCGGAATTCGCTCTGTTGCGCCGCCTTCACGGCCCGTCAATGTGATCTCTAATTCTTTCGAAGCAAGAATCGCGTCATCGAAGAACATTTCATAAAAGTCGCCCAAACGGAAAAATAAAAACGCATCCTTAGCGTCAGCTTTAATCGATAAATATTGCTCAATCATTGGCGTATATTTGGCCATGTCCGAACCTCCACCTCTTTCATTACCGTCTCATTATAACAGAAATGACGAGACAGATCATTGAAAGGGAGGGATTTTCCACAACTTGCGAATATCCTGCTGCTCATCCCATGGAACACGTTGTCTAATCCGATCCATGAGCGGTTCAATATAACGGGCATATTTCCCGTAGGACGGGAGGTGAGATAAATCCTCATATAACGGTTCGAAATAATCGGCAAGGAACTGTGAATTGCCTTCATAAAAAGCCTCTACGACACGATCGTCATTTGTATATCGACGCGTTAGAAGGCGATATTCCAATGCGACGAGCTGCGCGAGGGCAATAACCCCTTTGGTCACAACAGGGGAGACCAACCAGCTCGGTAAGGTTCGGTATTCGAAGCCACTATGCGGCTGAACGCGAAAATCCCCAAGTATACCATACCTTGGTCTTCGTCTCGCCGACGTTTTGGCTTCAATGATCGCAATTGGGAGCGCAATATAATTGTCTAGTACACGAAGCAGCTGTGCATTTAACCACAAACCGCTAAAATGAATATGACCACCAATTGCAAGTCCAGGCAGCGGCATGCCGCCAGCCAGCCAGCGCAGATTGGAATCGGGAATCGTTCTTGCCGCCAATTGCATGGTGCGCATTAATTGAATGATCAAATCCCGCGGCTCTTCACGCGGTTCAGGCCTGAGCTCAACCAATGGATAGATCGGTGAATTCACGGTCATCGTCTGCTCTATCCCACCATCATCCAAGCGATTTCCGCTGCTTCGAACCCAGACGGCATCACAGCCGACAGGCCCTTCCTTTGGCAGAAATTTCGATGCAGATACGGCCTTGCCTTGGTCCGCATCATATAGTATAAACTCAGGGTCCATCCCAAGCATGGCAGGTGTTGATCGCTCTGCTTCATCACGAAATCGATCGCGATCATGAAGCATCGCTTGGGCATAATACCTTGCTAGCTCTTTGGAACTGAGCTCTGGCGGGGATAGCAATGACTCTACCACTACCATCCCACCGCTCTGCTGCTGCTCAATATGAACTTCCCCAATATCCCAACCAACGCAATAGAGTGCGCGAATTGCCAATCGGCAAATACGACGAATGACAGCATCTGAGCGGTCTAAATCGATAGGCTGATCCGAAGATAGGCCACTTGGCCCTAAAAGGACACAACGAAAAACAGCGAGCACACGCAAATGATAGACATGTACTTTGTATCGCCGTATGCCCTTCTCTTGCGAGATAGGTACTCCATGCCGAGCTAATATTGTGCTTAGATCCACGTCCTGCCGGCGTTGTACATGTGGTGCATCACAGTTCGTTCGGTAAATGAAGGATTGCGGTTCATGGAAGCGTGCAAGCCAATTGGAGGTTGTCGCATCCGTCCCTTCCCAACGAACCCACATCAAGGTTTTCGTTGCTTGAGCCGACCTCATGCGGGGCACCGGATCATCTGGTTGTCTTGTCACTTTTCCCTCCATGCCGCTAACCTGTCGAAGCGCGTGTATCAGTTCATTTGGCGGATGCTTACTGGCAAATTCGAGAGCCATTCCTTCTCCGTCTATCCATATCCAAGTATTCATCTAGCCACCACCCCGTCTCACGCACACCAAAGCTTCTGGCAAGCAGCTGCCCCGAAACCCACATACAACGCCATTCGCATTCAACCCGTGAATTTCATTGATTCGTGTAACTGATTTTTATATTTCAAAAAAAAGGAGGGCTCCTGCCCTCTACACCGCCCCTCTAGATGCATATATTAGACTAACGAGTCCCTTACACTTCATCATCGAGCAAATCCGGGTCCAAATCATCGTAATCGCCGTCTTCGTAGCTGAAATCGTAATCTTTGTCATCATGATCCGCGCAACCATTCGGGCAGACCTTAACACAGACTTTGGTCTCAGCGATCATCTCAACGGCAAACTCGCGTTCCACACGGATCGATACACTCGACTTGTTAGAAGACACGCTCGCCTCGACGCAGTTCGGTTCTTGCGTTGCCTCCGCAGCAACCTCTTGCGTCGACGCTCTATGTTTCGGATCCAGATACGACAGTGGAACGTGTTCTACATATGATACCGTTTCTTTGGCTACATCTGTTTGCGAGTTTTTGTCGTATGAATACCAAATGTTGATATCGTAAGTACCAATAACTTCAATGCCGTCGCCTGCACGAACTGCTTCGTACTGATGGTTTATAACCCATGCCCCCAGGATGCTGGTTGGATTATGAGGCGGAGTCACGGTATGTGTTACGGTAGAGAACTTACGACCCTTGCCGCAGATTGCTTTCGTAATAATCTCTCTACATTGATGTTTATCTGCTAATGCCATCCTTTTAACCTCCTCCATACAATCATTCATTTAAAGTGTATGCAGGATATAGGCGAATGTTGATAAAATGGTCAAACATAATTTTATATGATTCTCATCTAGCAAAATAACCCCACATAGTGGGGCCTTGGCTTCGAAGTTGATTCAGGTACTTCGCGGGGGGCCCCGGAAAATCTGTTCGAAATAAGATCATGATTGACGCTGTTTATCCTTCCGCGCAATCGCCAGAAACTGTTGTAACTCGCGGCATAATTGAAGAATAGCAGACCGTACCTCAAATTCGGAACGCGTTACAGGAAGCGGCATTTGCTTCGCTTCATTAATGAAATGATTTAATTTCGTCTCCGACAATCCGGTATAATAGCTGATTTTGACGTCATCACTGAGCAAATGAAAGAGATCTGCCGCCTGATCGCCTTGCGGAAGATTCTGATATACATGGGAGAGCAGATCGAGCATTCGTTCAACCGAGTTCAACTGCTGCTGCCGCATATAGAAATAGATATACCAGCCTTCATCGGTGCGAAGCATCTGATTGTCAACCCCGCGCTTCGAGAGCGCAATTCCTTTCGCTACAACCCGCTCCACCGCGAGAAGCTCTTGCCCATCCCAGGCATAGTTCACATCGCGCAGATTCCGTTCAATTTGCACAAAAATATCGGAGAACAACTGATCCACTTGCGTACGTAATACGATCAATTGCTTTTCCATATTCGGCATGTAGAGCAAGTTCACGAGCGTCGCAGATCCAAGTCCAATGCCTACAGACAACAACTCATACCCTAGTGTATGAAGCGTAATCGATTCCGCGCCAAAAATATGGAATACGGCCACCGTACTCGGAATAATGCCGTCCTTCATCCCGAATCGAGATAAAAGTGGAAATGCGATTAAAATATAGACCGCTAGAGCAAATATTTTGAAACCGAGTATGTAAAATATGAGACTGCCCAACAGTAGAGCAATGATGGAAGCGCAGAAACGCTCCGTGACGACCCGGATGCTCCGTTTCCGTGTCACATCGACACCTAGAATTGCAAGCAGCCCCGCTGACAGCGGAGCTGGTAATCCAATCCACTGCGCGATATGAATCGCAATCAACGTGGCAATGGCTGTTTTCATTACACGAAATCCCATTCAAGTCAACCCACTTTACAAAAGATCATTGAACTCTATGGTACTCTATTTCGCACGAAGGAACAACTGGGGGGACACGCCTCAGGTTAGCTTCCGCTCCAGATAAGCGACGAATTGATACATCACCGTTGCGACGACGGCAATAAGGACTAACGTGGAGAGGACCAAGGTGAAGTTGAATACCTGGAAACCATAAATGATAAGATAACCAAGCCCTACCTTCGAGACAAGGAATTCCCCCACGATCACACCAACCCAAGCCAAGCCGACATTGACCTTCAGTGTCGATACGATAGCTGGGAATGATGCCCGCAAGATCACTTTATAGAAGACATCCCGTTTGCTCCCTCCGAAGACACGGATCACTTTGACGTAATTCGGATCGACCTCGCGAAAGCTCTGATAGACCGTCAATGTTGTAATCATGACAGTAATGGACAAGGTTGTAGCGACGATTGCCATAAAACCCGGTCCGAAACCTACAATAAATAACGGTCCAAGCGCGACCTTCGGCATACTGTTGAAGACGACCATGTAGGGGTCGAGTACTCTCGCAGCAAAATCCCACCACCAGATTACCGCAGCGAGCGCCGTTCCAAGCAATGTTCCGAGCAGGAACCCGACGATGGTCTCCCCCACTGTTGCGCCTAAGTGCACCCATATCGACCCATCCAACATGTCATTGTATATTTGCGTAAATACTTTGCTCGGATAACTAAATAGAAGCACATCAATCCATTTATTGCGGCCAGCGACTTCCCATATAGCAAAAAATACGATTAGAATCAGCAATTGCGTACCAAGCACTTTGCGCTGAATTTTCCGCTTGCGAAGCAAATGCGCTTGATGAAGCTCTTGAATCTGGCCGTTACCCGCTGAAGTCGATTCCATTACGTCGTCCTCCTTTCCGTCGATTCAAGCTCTTTCCAGACTTCATGGAATAAGGCATTGAAGCCTTCCTGCTCGCGTGCATAGAAAGGTTGGGCATTCCGAATGGCATCCGGAATCTGAAATTCCTTCCGGAATCGGCCTGGATGAGATTCGAGTACGATCACACGATCACTAATCGCGACGGCTTCCGAGAGGTCATGCGTGACAAGAATCGCCGTTTTCTTATGCTGCTTCATCGTGAAGGCCACAAGATCCTCAAGCTGCAGCTTCGTCTGATAATCAAGTGCTGAGAAAGGCTCATCGAGCAGCAGAATATCCGGCTTGGTCGCGAGCGTTCGAACCAAGGCCACCCGCTGACGCATGCCGCCAGATAATTGATGCGGATACAAATTAGCCGTATGCTGCAGACCCATCTCTTCTAATAGATGTAAGGTATAGGCGCGAGAAGCATCATCCTTCTGTCCCGTGAGTTCCAGTCCGATCATCGCATTCTCCAGAATCGTACGCCATGGGAACAGATAATCTTGCTGGAGCATATATCCGACGACGGGCGTCGGACCTTGTACGGCTCTTCCGAGCACATGCACCTGACCCGAAGAAGGCAGCAGGAGACCTGCAATCATTGAGAGAATTGTCGTCTTGCCACACCCACTCGGCCCAACGAGACTGACGAATTCACCAGTTTGTACCGTGAGGGAGAACCTGTCAATCGCAAGCGTTGCCTCCCGATCTGTGACATATACTTGGGTGACATCTTCAAGACCGACCACGGGAACATCTGACATGGTATCTCCCCTCCTCATCACTTTATGGATTTTTCTGCAAATGACGTATTTACTATGCTCTTGTACTCGACCTTAGATTTCAATTCACCTGCGGTTGACATGACATCCATCAAGTTATTCCATTCGGACTCATCCAGTATCGGATCCGTTGCATAAGAGCCTTGATCCTTATAGCGCTTCACAACCGAGACAGCAATGTCCCGATCCGTATCCTTGAAATACGGAAGAATCGTGTCCGCTATCGCTTCCGGACTATTCTCCTGCACCCACATTTGCGCTTTGTGCACCGCATTCGTGAATTTCTGAACCGTATCGCTGTTCTTATCGATGAAGCTCTTCTTCGTCATAAATACCGTATATGGCAATTTACCGCTCTCTACACCGAATGAAGCGATAACATGCCCCTTGCCTTCCTTCTCGAAAATCGATGCCTGCGGCTCGAACAGCTGCACATAATCTCCAGTACCTGAAGCGAAAGCCGTCGCGATATTCGCGAAATCAATGTTTTGAATCAAATTAAGATCCGCTTGTGGGTTGATTCCGTGCTTCTTCAGCGTAAACTCTCCCGCCATTTGCGGCATACCGCCCTTTCTTTGGCCGAGAAAAGTAGAATTCTTCAACTGATCCCAGTTAAACGAATCGATCGGTTTTCTGGAGACCAGGAAAGTGCCGTCCGTCTGCGTGAGCTGCGCGAAATTAATTACCGGGTCATCCGCCCCTTGCTGCGCGACATATACCGATGTCTCGGAACCGACGAGTGCAACGTCAATGACGCCCGATAGCAGTGCTGTCATCGTCTTATCTCCGCCTGCTGTCGTCTGCAGGTCCACATCCAGCCCTTCGTCCTTGAAAAAACCTTTGGCCAGCGCAACATATTCCGGCGCGTAGAACATGGAGCGCGTCACTTCGCCGACTTTGACCTTCACCGATTCACTTTTCGAGCCGGAGCATGCCGACAGCACCATACCGCTGAGCATCACGAGCAGCAGCATGCCAATCCATGATTTCCGTTTCAAATAAACCCCTCCCTGACACCTACTTTGGTATTAACAATGTATGCACTCGCCTAGGAAAGGGTTAATTGCCCAATTGCGAAGCAGCTGAGATGAGAAAAAGAGCCCGCTGTTTGTATTCGTTGACTATCGATCGCTTGAAGAAGCAAGAAGATCACCTGCACTAGAGCAGATGATCTTCTTCGATGTTACTTCCTATTATTTTGCATTTAGCATAGCAAGAATCAAAGTAACTGCTTCAGCTCTAGTGGAAGAGGAATTCGGATTAAATTTACCGTCCCCATTCCCCTTAATTAAGCCTGCTTCTGCAGCTGTTGCCAGATAAGGCTTTGCCCATACTGGAACCTGATCGGCATCCTTAAACATAAGTTTCGCATTTGGATTCACTTCAAGCCCCAGTGCGCGAACAGTCATGACGACTAATTCAGATCGTGTTATTTCGTTATTCGCACGGAATGTACCGTCTTCGTATCCTGAAATGAAACCAGCTTTAGCAATGGCTTGAATGAAGGACTGCGCCCATACTGGGGTTTTGTCTTTATCGGCAAAACGATACTCCGTATCGCCAAGCTCCAATTTCAACGCTTTAGCTAACATTGTTGCGAATTCGCCACGTGTTACATGACCATTCGGTCTGAAAGATCCATCTTCATATCCATTTACGAAACCAAGCTCAACGGATTTTTCAATGGAGACCTTAGCCCAATGATCCGCAAGATCAGTAAGCTCTACTTTTGGAGGTTCAGGCTTCGTTGGTTTTTCAGGATCTGCTGGCTTCGTTGGCTTATTATCATCTTCTGGTTTTGGTTTTGGTGTAGGTGTAGGGCTTGGCGATGGATCTGGTGATGGAGTGTTAGCTTCAGTCTTCACCGTTACACTCGGACCATTTACGCTCCAGTTGCCTGCCGCATCGCCTGCTTCGACTTTGAAGGTATACCGCGTGTCAGGTGACAGACCACCGACTGTATAGCTCGTGATACCACCTGCCAAGGTAACGAGTTCGTCTCTACCCTTGTAAACTTTATAGCTCGTTACACCCGTATTATCCGCTGCTACCGTCCATGAGAGTGTAAGACTGTTTCTGCCAACATTCGAAGTCGTTAATGCTTTATTTTCTGACCATGTTGGTGCAGTTGCGTCTGTTGGTGTTACGTCCTTATACGTTGCTGTTACTTTAACAGCTTCGCCAGGCATGACAAATGTAGTAGTTTGTGCACTTGCATCTTCGAATTTAACGCTAATTTTATCCGTCATCCATTTGTCAAACTGTTGGCCTTCCGGTGCGCCATAGGCTGCGATTGTAACAGTGGCTCCTTGAGCATAATTTCCGCCACCTTCACCATGCAAGACTTCAACGGTATATTCTTGACCTGGATCTGTTACGTCCTTATATGTTGCTGTTACTTTAACAGCTTCACCGGGCATGACAAATGTTGTAGATTGTGCACTTGCATCTTCGAATACAACGCTAATGTTATCTGTCATCCATTTGTCAAATTGTTGGCCTTCTGGTGCTCCATAAGCTGCTAATGTAACGGTGGCTCCTTGAGCATAATTCCCGCTGCCTTCACCGTTCTCTACTTCAACGGTATATTCTTGACCAGGATTTGTAACGATAACAATCGCCTGTGCTTTGATATTCGTACCTTCTACGGTACCCGTTACATTGAATGATCCCACATTCTTGTAGCGATCTTTGGCTATTTCATCCCAAGAGACAGGTACATGGATCACTGTACCCTTCGATGTTACCATCTTAGCCGTTGCTGGCATGATAGGTGCAGTTCCTGCAGTCGTGTAAACCGTCATCACTTTGGCATCTACGATATCTGCTTCTCCGCTAGCCGTTACGGTTACGGTCGCTGTAATCGCTGCATCCTGAACGCCATTAATGTGACCTAGAACTTCAAAGGTTCCTACTTCAGCATATTCTGAAGGGGCAATGGCTGGCCATTGCACTGGCAAATCCATTTCTGTGCCATTGCTCAATGTTGCCTTCATAGTTGCAGGCATTTCCGGATGCATACCAACTGTAGTGCTAACTGCAACGGTATTTGGTCCAGTTATGGATGGAGCTTCTTGAGCAACTCGCATTTCAGCTACACTCGCCCAACCATTAATTCCTTCTAACGCTGTTAACTTAACATTAGTTATTGGATTAGGATTATTAATATTTATAGACTTTGTATTTGCATTAACTTCCCAATTGCCTTCTGCTGCTTTCTCAAATTTCACTCCATCGGCACTTGTATATAACTCATATTTCGTTATCATGCCATTTTGCTGGCTTTGTCTAGGAGTTACATCTACTCTGTTAACACTGTAAGCTTTACCTAAATCAAGTGTAATGGATTGTGGTAATGTATCACTTCCATCCCAAGCTGTGTGCCACAATGAACCTGTGTTTCCATCAAGAACATTTTCAGGGTTATCACCTTCTTGATAACCTGTTGCACTTGCTTTGATCCCATCTACAGGTATAACAGATAAGTCGACAGGTGTAATTGGTAGCGGTTCAATGATAGCATCCTTTGCTTCTTTAACCACGAGATCATCAAGGATAAAGTCTCCTGCTGAATCTCCAGCGGTATTTCTTGTTCCGATCCAGAAATCTCCGTTGCTTGCTGTAAATTTAACAGTAAACGGTGTAGGAACGGTTGCCTGCGGCATAGGTACATTCATCAATTCCTTCGTACCATTACCAACAACGAAATTAATCTTCTTATCGAACTGGCTTTCGTATTTGAAAGATACTTCGTACGTTGTTCCTTTATCAAATCGTAACGTCTGAGGTAATGTTCTCATGATCAGACCGCTTCCGGTTTTATGGGACTTAATGGACCATTCGCCGTTCAATACGTCATCGACTTCTTTTCCATTCCAACCTTTCTGGGTGTATGGAGCGTGTAATTCTGATAAATGCGTACGAGGATCACTTACTCCGTCAGCATCTGCTATAACAAATGGCGTCAACCCTTGGTCAACATTCTCAAAATCTTCTGCTGCGACGACATCTGGAGATTGCGGCACAACTCTCTTGGTAGGTACGCAGCGAACATCGTCAAATGTTACAATCGCTGTTCCTGGAGCTACCTTCAAGTACAATGTGGCTGTATCCTGTCCTGCTGCTACATCGAATACGACTCTCATTCTCTGCATATTGGTGCTGTGCTTGGAGTCAGCTGAAATGTAGTTCATAAGCGGCGAACTTTCCGTATAGTTCGTCATATCCGCTCCGCCGTAATCTTTCACGCCAATCGTCGTTTTACGTCCTGCATTTCCTGCCGTGTTTGGATCACTAGCATTTGTACCATTTGGTGTATTCCCTACCTGAACATAAATGGAAGCTAAGTAGGTTCCAGGTTTCAATCCTGATAACCCAGTCTCTAATACCGTTTCTTCCGTATTTTCTTTGACTACTAATTCATATTGTCCACGATTGTTGCGTTCTACAGTGGCTTCTCCGCTCTTTACATCCCAGTTATCCAGCTTTCCACTGTTGAAGCTTGGATCCTTGGCAGGCATTGCAAATCCCCAATTCATATCTTCATCCTTTGGCGTAACATCACCTTTGTATACAACGTAAGCCTGTTTTGCTTCCGCATCAATCGTGATTTTACCATCAACGACGTTGATGACTTTTTCATCTTTCTTACCCGTATCTGTTAATGTATATAACTTCACGGTTGATACATTGTTCCAGCTATTTGGAAGCTCCCACGTCGTTGTTCCGCCATTTTCATTGTAGTGGTACAGCTTTTCTTCAACACCTGCTAATTCATTTTTGGTCTTATTCGCTTTTGGTGACCATGGCAGCAAATATTTAAGATTTGAATACGTTACTTTATCGTAAGTGTTACCATCCTCTGAAGCTTGTGTAATTGTTACATCTTCTTCAAGAAGTTTTTTACCATCTTTCGTGAATGTTCTTTTTCCATCATCTGTTCTCTGCGCAACGACATTTCCTTCAAATTCCACTCTTCCTACGTTGTTTTTTACATCGTACTTCGTCATTGGGAAGCTCTGCAGATATTTCGTTGGTAGATTTGTTTTGAATACATCATCGATCATCTCATCATAATCTACTCTACCCTGCCAGCCTTCCGCATCATTTGCCTCCGTACCGCCTAGGATTGGGTGGCGAACGATCCACGTATCTTTCTGATGATTTCGCACAAATCTTGCGATATCACTGCTATAGCCTTTAGTGTGCTTTCCGCCGTAATCATAGTCAACAGACCAGTGATTCCAAACGGCTTCATCTTCTAATACATTTGGAAACTCCGTCATAAGAGCCCAGCCAAAAGAATTCACATCTCTTGCAAATCTTCTTCCATTAAAGCCCTGTTCATACCATGCGTCCGCATAAATAAAATCTAGTGTTGGCGCATCGTCCTTTAACATCTGTAGACGGTTCTTTCGGTTGCCAGTATAAACTTCTCTACGATATGTTGGGTCATCAAAGTCATAGGATGGATCAAGCCAGTCCCAGCCGGGTTTGTTAACATTTACTAATTGATCGTCGAAAGCCTTTGCTTCCGGGTGAGCACCTGTACCGCTAATATGTACGCCCATGAAAGCATTGTAATTCTGTGCTTCTCTTACAAGTGTATCCATATCCTTCTGTCCGCCTTGACGCACACCGATATGTCCGCCATAATCCGGATGTGAAGAATCATGCCCTTCTGCTTGGTAACCCTTTAACTCCACCCACTGTCCAATCCCGTCTGTAGATTCATAAATTCGCTTTGTTTCATCTAAAGTCTTTAAGAAGGGGTTGGTTGCCTGGCTGCCAAAGTTCATCGGTATACGGTGAACAACAAGTTCAGACATGCGATCGCTGCCTACAGGATTGTTCATAATATCGCGATATGCAACGGCTGCATCCTGCCAATCCATTTTAGCATCAGCATTTGCGTCCTCTGTGATAACTACTTTCGAATGTGGTAACGGTTCAGTCATCTTATCAGGCATACTATTGCCGCGGTATACCCATGAAGCACTCCACAAAGCTGTACGGGAGTATCCCGTTTTCGCTGTCGTCTGCTTCACAATACGGTGGTTGTCATTGTCTCCATCTTGATTGGTATCACCATATGCATTCGACCATACACCTGCTGCCAGTTGATCATTGTTAATGAACGCGTACATATAGTTTTTTGGTGTACTATCTACTGCAGGCGTACCCGATACATCTTGATAGACATCGCCTTTTTTATAAACAGCGGTTTCCATTCTGGAACCGGCAAATTTGGCACCCGCTTCCGTACTTCTAACCGATATCAAGCTATGGTTTGGAATTTCAATGGTATGTATTTTTGCTGAACCATTTTCTTCTACCTTTGTTACTTCGAAGTCAAGCGTATTGTCTTTAATTGTAATTGACAGCTTAATGACTACCTTTAATTCGTCGATCGTTAGTGTATAATCGGCCTTGTTATCGCTTTCAATATACTCTACTTTTGGTATATAGTCTGTTCCGTTAATTCTTATTGTGTTTAATACGTCTTCTGAACCATTTAATTCTTTATTATTTAACTCATACTTGATGACTCTTGGGAAATTCTGGTCTAGTTGAACTGACATTATATTTGATTCAATGATTCCATCATTAGCTGCAGCATCCGCCATTCCTGAAAACGCAGGAATTGCAATGCTGATCAGCTGTGCAGAGGCTACCACAATGGCTACATTTTTTATTACCTTTGACAGTGACATTTTGTTACCTCCTTCGGGTTTAATCTATTATTCTCCAATATTTGTCATTCTTCTCCAATGCAATGGCCATGATGTTCATATCACCTCCTTTGAGTTCAATGAATTCTAGAGCAAACCTTACTTTGCATTTTACATTGCTAGAATCAAAGTGACTGCTTCAGCTCTTGTGGAAGAGGCCTCGAAGTGGAATCGCTTACAAACGTTCCTTTTAGAAATCTTGTATTCTTCACTATAGGATCTCAAATATCATGATCTATACCGTGCAGATGAATAAATTGTCGAATGATTTCTGTCTACATCTTACTCTTCCGCTATGGATAGGTTAATGACGATAATTTGGATTTCTTGATCATTTTTACGGTATCGCCAAGAATCTTCCAATATGTAAAATAGAGCAGCCCAAGATCGCCTTGGGCTGCTCTCATCTCGTCATAGATTTACAGTGACGTTATTGCATTATTGAATAATCTTCTGCGCGATCGCCGCCAAGTCGCTGATATCAATGACGCCATTCTTGTCAAAGTCAGCCATTCGCAGCTTACTCCAGTTCGGGCTATCCATGGTTGCGCCATAGTTCGCAGCAGCAATCGCAAGGTCACCGATCGTTACTTTGCCGTCGCCGTTCAAGTCGCCCGTCGCAACCGGCGGTTGCTCCTTCACCACTTGGACGGTGGAGCTCGCATTGCCTATGGTCGTCTCAACACCTGCGGCATCCGAAATGATGGCCTTCGTGATTGAGATGACACTATTAACCGCCGTATCAGCTACTTCCTTCGCTTTGAACGTCAATCCAAGGACAGGCTTCGTGCCTGTTACGGCATTGCCCGGGCCTTCGCTTGCCACAATGAACCGCAGCTTGCCATCCGGCGTCGTCTTCTTCTCGATGATGCTAACCCCTGGCATGAGAGAGCGCGCAGACAAGAACTCGAGTGTAGCCGGATCGAAATCGATCGATAGATCCTGCGCATATACCGCTTGCGTTACGCCGCTGAGACCGACTTGCACGTTGAACGTTTTGCCAGCATTCACTGTAGCTGGCGCCGTGATGGAGCCGGACGACGCAGCTGCTCCGGCCTTATCGAAGGCTTGAACCGCGGCTTGCAGCGCTTCAATCACATCTGTCACTTCTGCCTGCGTTGCTGCCATATCGACAACGCGCTCTGCTACTGCAATCGCTGCTTTCAAAGCATCTACGGCTGCTTGCGGATATTGACCAGGCTGATTACCAACGACTGCTTGATCCACCTTGACCTGAGCTGCCGTAATCACTGCTTTCAGCGCTGTTGTATCCACGACCGGCGATTTTGCGCCGTACGCTTCAAATTCACGGAACCCTGCCCATAGTTCCGGGTATCCCATAACAGTGACCTTGATATGTTCAACCGCCGTAGCAGTCCACTTATCCGTTCTGACCTTTTCCATGTTGGTTGTGTTATTCATATGGTCAATCACGGTGGTCCAATTTGCAGCGTTGCTTGACACCTCGATTTTATACTTCATGGCCTTACCGCCGTTTTCAAAAATGACCTTTGAGCCCGTTACATCATACTTCCCGCCCAGATTCACCTGCCAGTAGTGTGGATTCTTATCATCACCCACACACCAACGCGTTGACTCATCCCCATCGTTACCTGCTGATGCCGGATTGCTATTCTGCTGGCTATCTGAAACAGCCGGTTTGTTTAATACGACATTGCGTGATTCCGGTATAATGACGCTCTTCGTACCACGAACTCTTATTTCATCAATCGAAGCGATCCCTTCCGTAAATGTTACCTTGACATACCTTACTTCTTGATTGGAGACTCTATCCGTTTTAACCTTGCTGGTTTCTGTATCCGTTGTTCTATTAACTGCATGCGTCCATACCTTGTTATCGCTTGACACTTCAACCTTGTATTTGCTTGCGTTAGCAGCTGCCCATTTAAGTTCGATTTCAGATAAGTCATACTTCTCTTCCAAGTCTACCGTCCAAGTCTTCATCGGATCTTGATCTGCAGCTTTCCATGCGGTAGCTAGATCGCCATCATTAGCCTTTGAAGCCTCAAAGCCTGTTTGTTCACTACTTGCTGCAGCTGGCTTGTTGCCAGATACGACCGGTGTGGAATCTGCATAAACTTCAAACTCACGAAAACCCGCCCACACGGCCGGATTGCCTGGTACCTTAGGACTTCCCGGGAATGTTATTTTTATATATCTGACATGTTGAGCTGACCATTTATCTTCGGTTGCTTTTTCAGTCACGGAATGACTGTCATACCGGTTTACTACCGTCTCCCACGCACTTCCGTCAGCAGATACTTCTATCTTGTAATACATTTCATTATTGTCTGATTCCCAAATAAACTTTGAACCTGCTATGTTAAATGTGTCTTGTAGGTCAACTTTCCACCACTGCACCTGAGATGGCGTATTGCCACACCATCTGCTTTGTTCGTTACCATCATTACCGAATACAGCCAAGTTGTTTCCTTGCTCACTGTTGGTTGTTACTGGCTTTTTCAGAGCAATATTTCTTTTTATTGCCTTAACCGGTTTAGACAGCATACCTTCTTTGTTATTTTTCACAGCAGCAATCTTATAATAAATAGTTCCTAATGAGACATCGGCATTTGTATCTTGATATTTGGCATCTGTTATATGTGAAGCATATAATTCATAACTTCCGCTCTCAACCATACGGTATACGTTATATGTTGCATCTGGATCTTCAACAGCGTTCCATGTCACATCAACCTTGTGATCATCCAAGCGATAGGCTTCTAAATGGGTTGGTGCAGTTAACCTCGTTGGAATGTTGCTAATAACATATTCTGTATCCTTGGTTGTATTCAATTCAATCGTATTCGCGTCAATGACCGTAAAATCAACATTTGCCCCGTTTGACGTCACCGCTGCCTGACCAATCCCAGGATATCTTACTTTGAAGGGCTTACCAGAACGAGAACGAACTGTGAATTTATTTAAGTTGTTGTCTGACCAGACAGCATCGCATTCAAAGTTGCCAATCGCTTTAAGTCCCGTATATGAACCTGCATCCCAATCCTGTGGCAATGCCGGTAATGGCTCGATATATCCTGCATAACTCTGAAGAAGCATTTCGGCTACTCCTGCTGTCACACCACCGTTTGAATCCATCTGATATACAAAGCCCAACGCACTGCTCATTAAGTTCTGCAGCATGGCATATTTAATCGTATCCTGATAAAGCGTTAATGCTCTATTGCCATCTCCGATCCGTGACCATAAAAGCATTCGCAACGCCATACTCCAACCGTTGGCATCCCAGCCCATATCACCACGTAATTCTAATGTCTTTATCGCTGCATCCATCTGCTCTTTATCTTCCCGGGTAATCATATCCCCATTGTAAAGACCCATTAACTGGCTTAAATGTCTATGTGTCGGATCACCTATGGATGTTCCATCGGGATGCTTGTTGTACTCATCTTCTTCGCGCCATTCTTTGATCTGACCGGATTTACCTATTTTGATAGGATCCATTTTGGTTAAAATGGCTTCGAGTTCAGCTCTTAAGTCTTTATCCTGCCCCATGATCTTACTGGCTTCTATTACATCTTCCAACAACATATATGCGAGCGACATATCATAAGTAGAACCTACGCCCACTGGGCCATGTTCCGGTGAAGTTGAAGGAGCGATGACATACTCGCCTGTATTCGGATCCATAACGAAGTAATCTTTCCAGAATTTCGCCTGATCTCTAAGGATCGGGTATATCTGCTTCAATATCTCTTCATCTTGCGTGTACTGATAGTAATCCCAGAGAATCATGCTAACCCATGCTGCGGAACCCGGTGCTAATCCCCAGTCAAGGCTTTGCCCTATAGCCGTCATACCAAAAATATTCGTCACATGGTTTACTACCCAACCACCATTATCTATCCCAAAATGTTCTTTGGCTGAAACTTTACCAGGTTCCATTAAAGAACGAAGGAATGGAATAACTGGATTTGCTGTTTCATCGATATTAGTTACAAATGCAGGCCAGTAGATCATTTGCATATTGATGTTTAAGTGGTAGTCACTTGACCACATCGGTTTATTACTGTTATTCCATATCCCCTGCAGGTTCGCAGGCAACGATTTTCTTGATGATGAAATTAATAAATAACGTCCAAACTGGAATAACAACGCCTCAATATATCTACTTTCCTTTTTACCTGTCTGATAATCCCGCATTAATTCATTGGTAGGTCTATTCGCATCTTCTAAATCACCTAAGTTTAAGCTGACTGTATGAAATAGGTGTTGATAATCTTCTATATGACTTGTTTTAAAATCGGAGTAGCTCATTTTGGAAACAACGTCAATTCTAGCGGCCGCTTTGCTCATGGCTACATCACCGTTGGGGTCGCGATCATCTAGATAATCAACCGTCTTAAATGAATCTATACTTTGTATAAGATGGCTTTCTGTCATATCATAATTGGTTCCAGCCGTTAAAAATATCGTGATATCTTCACCATTTGCTACGGATATCGTACCGTCAGCATTCATCGTCATGTCTGCAGTTGGAGCAACGACCTTCATTTGTACAGCAAACTTCATTTTACTGCCTGCAACCGTACCCTGGCAGCTAATCACACCATCTTGAACTGTTGTTGTATATGTTTTACCTACTTGAGAGTATGGGTTTGCACTTGCATCAGGCGTTAATTTCAACTTAAACCCAATTTCATTCTCCTTGTCTGATGATAAATGAACGGCTATCACGTTTCCTGGATTGCTCGCCAAATATTCGCGTTTAAATTTAACCCCATTGTTTTCATAAGCAACCCTTGCGATTCCCTCATTTAGGTCCAATTCACGTCGATAATTCGTCGGTTTTGAGGTACGAGCATTCCCTGTAAAGTCAAGCGTAAAATCACCTAGATTTTGATAAGCATCCAAGCCTTTCCCTGTTCCAAGTAATTTCTTAGATCGCTCATAAGCTTCATCAAATTTACCCGCAAACAAAGCTTCTCTTACTCCGGGTAAAGCCTTATACGCATCCTTTACATTACCGCCAGTATAATCGGGCGTATTGGGTCCACCTGTCCATAACGTGATTTCATTCAACTGAACTTTTTCTGCTTCCGTCTTACCTAGTATCATGGCACCCAAATTTCCGTTACCAATGGGTAGCCCATCGTACAACCAGTCGTTACCTAGCGTCTGATACCATAGCTTCATTTCATTACTGTTATTAACAGATAAATTTGTACCTTCTGCTGTTGTCTCCGGTCCATCTGATGAAAGGTCTTGAAATGCCATAACGGGTGTAGACGTAACCACCATTACCGAAGCTAACATGGCCGTAAACCATTGACGCAACTTTTTTGTCCTCATACGATCTTCCTCCCGACGATAGGAAATGGAATACTAGGATTGCATCACGAGCAAGCGTAAACGCCTCCGGCGTCCTTATAAGGACGGCAAGCGTTTAAGCGAGAAATATAAGAACAGAGTATATGCGCAGCTATAATTCCTTATATTTCAAAGAAGACCGCCTGCACGAGTGCTGACGATCTTCTTCGAAGGAATTTTCTATTATTTTGCTACATTATTGAATGATCTTCTGTGCGATTGCCGCCAAGTCGCTGATATCAATGACGCCATTCTTGTCAAAGTCAGCCATTCGCAGCTTACTCCAGTTCGGGCTATCCTTGGTTGCGCCATAGTTCGCAGCAGCAATCGCTAGGTCACCGATCGTTACTTTGCCGTCGCCGTTCAAGTCGCCCGTCGCAACCGGCGGTTGCTCCTTCACCACTTGTACGGTGGAGCTTGCATTTTTGATTGTTATCTCTGCTCCTTCAGCATCCGAAATAATAGCCTTCGTGATCGAAATGACACTATTGACCGCCGCTGCAGCTACTTCCTGCGCTTTGAACGTCAATTCAAGGACATGCTTCGTGCCTGTTACGGCATTGCCCGGGCCTTCGCTTGCCACGATAAACCGCAGCTTGCCATCTGGCGTTGTCTTCTTCTCGATGATACTGACCCCTAGAATGAGGGAACGCGCAGACACGAACTCGAGCGTTGCCGGATCGAAATCGACCGATAGATCCTCCGCATATACCGTTTGCGTTACGCCGCTCAGACCGACTTGCACGTTGAACGCTTTGCCAGCAGTCGCTGTAGCTGGCGCCGTGACGGAGCTGGACGGCGCAGCCGTTGCTGCGGCATCATCGAAGGCTTTAACCGCGGCTTGAAGCGTTTCGATCGCGGCTGTCACTTCTGCCTGCGTTGCTGCTGTATCGACAACACGTTGTGCTGCTGCAATCGCTGTTTTCAACGCATCTAGTGCTGCTTGCGGATATTGTCCTGGCTGATTACCAACGACAGCATGATCCACTTTGACTTGAGCGGCTGCAATCGCTGCTTTCAGCGCTGTTGTATCCACAACCGTTGATTTAGCGCCGTAAGCTTCAAACTCACGGAAACCCGCCCACGCTGGATCAATACCCAAAGCAGTTACTTTTATATATTTTACTTGCTTCGCTGACCAAGTATCTTCTGTAACACTTTCAGTTACTGGAGTACCCCACTTATCCACCGTCTTTTGCCAGGCTTCTCCATCCGAAGAGACTTCTATTCTGTACTTCATCGTACTTGAAGCGGATTCCCAAGTTATCTTGGAACCCGTAACATCGTACTGTGCTCCCAAGTCGACCTTCCACCAATGTTCAGTACTTGGATTGCTTACGCACCAACGCGTTGATGTTTGGCCATCATTACCCATCGCTGCCGTATTGCTTGACTGTTGACTGCTTGCCGTTGCAGGTTTTCTAAGTGCAATGTTCGGATCTTCTTTTACTGTAATTTCAGCAATAGCTTTCTTATCCGTACCCTCAATCGTACCATTTACAGTAAACTGACCTGCTTTGCTTATCTGCTCATCAGAAATACTATCCCATGTAACAGATACAAATCGCTTCGATTGATCGCTCATCGTTACTTCGATCGTGCCTGGTAACAACGGCTTTACGCCAATAACCGTGCTCATTTTTGTTGTAGGAATTGCAACAATTTCAGTTCTTGAATTTGTAACGATAACAATAGCCTGAGCCTTAATATTCGTTCCTGTTACTGTGCCTGCTACGCTGAATGATCCAACATTTTTATAGCTGTTTTCAGCAATTGTATCCCAAGTGACTGGCACTTGGATCACTGTACCGTTTGAAGTGACCATCTTAGCCTTGTCTGGCATAACAGGTGCAGTTCCTACCGTCGTATAAACATTCATTACTTTGGCATCTACGATATCTACAGCTCCGCCAGCTGTAACGGTTACGGTCGCTGTAATCGCTGCATCCTGAGCGCCATTAATGTGACCTATAACTTCAAATGTCCCAACTTCAGCATATTTGGAAGGGGCGATCGCTGTCCATTGAACTGGCAATTCCATTTGTGTGCCATTGCTCAATGTTGCCTTAACAGTTGCAGGCATCTCCGGATACATACCAACTGTCGTGCTAACTTCAACTTTATTGGGACCAGTTATGGATGGAGCTTCTTGAGCCACTCTCATCTCAGCAACACTCGCCCAATTATTAATTCCTTCTAATGCAGTTAACTTAACGTGAGTTATTGGCTTTGAACTATCCATTGCTACTTTTTTTGTCGCAATTGTTCTTTCCCACACACCATCTGTTACAACTTTTACAAAATCTTGAGCATCAGCGTACTTCACATATAAGTCATATTTGGTAATGAAGCCATTACCACTTGCTTCGCCTTTACCATTCGTCTCCTGTCTTGGCGTTACATCTACTCTGTTGACATTGTACGCTTTTCCTAGATTAAGCGTAATAGATTGTGGTAATGTATTACTTCCATTCCAAGCTGTGTGCCATAGCGTGCTTGTATTTCCATCAAGGACATTACTAGGTGCATCACTTGGTTCATAACCCGTTGCACTTGCTCTGATACCATCTACAGGTATAATCGTTAAGTCAACAGGCGAAATTTGCGGTGGTTCAATGGTGGCATCCTTCGCTTCTTTCACGACTAGATCATCAAGGATGAAGTCCCCTGCCGAACTGCCAACCGAATTTCTTGTTCCGATCCAGAAATCTTCGGTGCTTGCTGTAAATTTAACCGTAAACGGCGTAGGAACGGTTGCCTGCGGCATCGGCACATTCATTACTTCCTTCGTACCGTTGCCTACAACGAAATTAATCTTCTTATCGAACTGGCTTTCATATTTGAAAGATACTTCGTACGTTGTTCCTTTATCAAATCGTAAAGTCTGCGGTAATGTTCTCATGATCAGACCGCCGCCTGTTTTATGGGACTTAATGGACCAGTTGCCGTTTAATACGTCATCCGTTTGGTTACCATTCCATCCTTTTTGCGTGTATGGCGCGTGTAATTCGGATAAGTGCGTGCGTGGATCACTTACGCCGTCAGCATCTGCTATAACAAATGGCGTCAACCCTTGGTCAACATTCTCAAAATCTTCTGCTGCGACGACATCTGGAGATTGCGGCACAACTCGCTTGGTCGGTACGCAGCGAACATCGTCAAAGGTTACAGTCGCTGTTCCTGGAGCTACCTTCAAGTACAATGTGGCTGTATCCTGTCCAGCTGCTATATCAAATACAACTCTCATTCTCTGCATATTGGTGCTGTGCTTGGAGTCAGCTGAGATATAGTTTTTAAGCGGCGAACTTTCCGTATAGTTTGTTAGGTCTGCCCCGCCGAAATCTTTCACACCAATCGTCGTTTTACGTTTGGCATATCCTGCTGTGTTTGGATCACTAGCATTTGTACTGTTTGGTGTATTGCCTACCTGAACATAGATGGATGTTGAATAAGTTCCTGGTTTTAATCCTGATAATTGCGTTTCTAGTACCGTTTCTTCCGTATTTCCTTTGACCACTAATTCATATTGTCCACGATTGTTGCGTTCTACAGTGGTTGCTCCGCTCTTTACATCCCAGTTATCCAGCTTTCCGCTGTTGAAGCTTGGATCCTTGGCAGGCATTGCAAATCCCCAATTCATATCTTCAACCTTTGGCATAACATCGCCTTTATACACAACGTAAGCCTGTTTTTCTGCTGCATTTTCAATCGTGATTTTGCCATCAACGACGTTGATGACTTTTTCATCTTTCTTACCTGTATCCGTTAATGCATACAACTTAACAGTTGACACATTCTCCCAGCTATTTGGAAGATCCCAAGTCGTTGTTCCACCGTTTTCATTGTAGTGATAGAGTTTTTCTTCAGCAGCTGCCAATTCACTTTTTGTCTTATCGGCATTTGGCGACCATGGCAATAAATATTTGAGGTTGGAATACGTAACCTTATCGTAAGTATTACCGCCTTCAGAAGCTTTCGTAATCGTTACATTTTCTTCAAGTAGCTTCTTGCCATCTTTCTTAAATGTTCTCTTGCCATCTGATGTCCTTTCGGCAACGACATTTCCTCCAAATTCCACTCGTCCCACATTGCCCGTCACATCGTACTTCGTCATTGGGAAGCTTTGCAGATATTTCGTTGGTAGATTTGTTTTGAATACAATATTGATCATCTCATCATAATCCACTCTACCCTGCCAGCCTTCAGCATCATTTGCCTCCGTACCGCCTAGGATCGGATGACGAGCGATCCACGTATCTTTCTGATGATTTCTTACGAATCTTGCGATATCACTGCTATAACCCTTGATGTTCTTGCCGCCGTAATCATAGTCAACGGACCAGTGATTCCACACAGCTTCATCTTCTAATACATTTGGAAACTCCGTCGTAAGGGTCCATCCCAGAGAATTCACTTCTCTAGCAAATCTTCTTCCATTAAAGCCCTGCTCATACCAAGCATCGGCATAAATAAAGTCAAGTGTTGGCGCATCGTCCTTTAACATCTGTAAACGATTCATTCGGTTGCCAGTATAAACTTCTCTACGGTACGTTGGGTCATCAAAGTCATAGGATTGATCTAGCCAATCCCATCCGCCTTTGTTAAGATTAACTAGTTCATTATCAAAAGCCTTTGCTTCCGGGTGAGCACCTGTTCCACTAATATGAACACCCATGAAAGCATTGTAGCTCTGTGCTTCTCTTACAAGCGTATCCATATCCTGCTGTCCGCCCTGACGTACACCAATATGTCCGCCGTAATCCGGATGCGAAGAGTCATGCCCTTCTGCTTGGTAACCCTTTAGCTCCACCCACTGCCCAAGCCCATCGGTTGATTGATAAATTCGCTTTGTTTCATCTAATGTCTTTAAGAAGGGGTTGGTTGCCTGGCTGCCAAAGTTCATGGGTATACGGTGAACAACAAGTTCAGACATGCGATCGCTGCCTACAGGATTGTTCATAATATCGCGATATGCAACGGCTGCATCCTGCCAATCCAACTTCGCATCAGCATTCGCGTCCGCTGTGATAACTACTTTGGTATGTGGTAATGGCTCAGTTATATCATTAGGCATATTATTTCCACGGTATACCCATGAAGCACTCCACATAGCTGTACGAGAGTAATCTGTTTTCTTGGTCGTCTGTTTCACAATACGGTGATTGTCATTGTCTCCATCCGCATTTGTATCACCATATGCATTTGACCAAACCCCTGCTGCCAATTCATCATTGTTAATGAACGCGTACATATAGTTTTTGGGTGTACTATCTACCGCAGGAGTTCCTGATACATCTTGATACACATCACCTTTTTTATAAACAGCGTTTTCCATCCTGGAACCGGCAAATTTGGCACCCGCTTCCGTACTTCTAACCGATACCAAGCTGTGGTTTGGAATTTCAATGGTATGTATTTTTGCTGAACCGTTTTCTTTCACATCGGTGACTAAGAAGTCAAGCGTATTGTCTTTTACCGTTAAGGATAACTTTATGACGACATTCAGTTCGCTAATCGTTAACGTATAATCCGCTTTGTTATCGCTTTCCGTGTAATCTACTTTTGGTACATAGTCTGTACCGTTAATTCTAATTTTGTCCAATACCTCTTCCGAGCCGTTCAACATTTTATTTCCCAGCTCATACTTGATGACTCGTGGGAATTTCTGATCTACTTGTACTTTCATTTGATTGGATTCTATGATTCCGTCATTAGCTGCAGCATCCGCAACGCCTGAAAATGCAGGGATGGTAATGCTAATCATCTGTACAGAGGCTACCACAAGCGCTAAATTTTTAATGACTTTAGACAGTGACATTTTTTTGTTACCTCCTTCGGGGTTCATCTATTCCTTACCAAATGCTTATCATTCATCTCAAACAATTTTTTTCATTAAATCAGCATCACCTCCTTTGCGTTCAGCCAGGATTATTGAATAATCTTCTTCGCGATCGCCGCCAAGTCGCTAATATCAATGATGCCATTGTGGTCAAAGTCAGCCATTTGCAGCTTACTCCAGTTCGGGCTATCCTTGGTTGCGCCATAGTTCGCAGCAGCAATCGCAAGGTCCCCGATCGTTACTTTGCCGTCGCCGTTCAAGTCGCCCGTCGCAACCGGCGGTTGCTCCTTCACCACTTGGACGGTGGAGCTCGCATTGCCTATGGTCGTCTCAACACCTGCGGCATCCGAAATGATGGCCTTCGTGATTGAGATGACACTATTAACCGCCGTATCAGCTACTTCCTTCGCTTTGAACGTCAATTCAAGGACATGCTTCGTGCCTGTTACGGCATTGCCCGGGCCTTCACTTGCCACGATGAACCGCAACTTGCCATCCGGCGTTGTCTTCTTCTCGATGATACTGACCCCTGGTATGAGAGAGCGCGCAGACAAGAACTCGAACGTAGCTGGATCGAAATCGACCGATAGATCCTGCGCATATACCGCTTGCGTTACGCCGCTGAGACCGACTTGCACATGGAACGTTTTGCCAGCAGTCACTGTAGCTGGCGCCGTGATGGAGCCGGACGGCGCAGCTGCTCCGGTCTTATCGAAGGCTTGAACCGCGGCTTGCAGCGCTTCAATCGCGGCAGTCACTTCCGCCTGCGTTGCTGCCGTATCGACAACGCGCTTTGCTGCTGCAATCGCTGCCTTCAATGCATCTACGGCTGCTTGCGGATATTGTCCTGGCTGATCACCAACGACTGCTTGATCTACTTTGACCTGAGCTGTCGCAATCACCGCTTCCAGCGCTGTTGTATCCACGACCGGCGATTTTGCGCCGTACGCTTCAAATTCACGGAACCCTGCCCATAGTTCCGGGTATCCCATGACAGTGACCTTGATATATTGAATACCCTTCGCGGTCCAGTTATCTGTTCTGACTTGTTCCGTGTTGGTCGTGTTATTCATATGGTCAAGCACTGTCGACCAAGTAGCAGCGTCACTTGAAACCTCGATCTTATACATCATGGCTTTGCCAGCTTTTTCAAAAATGACCTTTGAACCCGTTAAATCATACTTCCCGCCCAGATTCACCTGCCAGTAATGTGGATGCTTGTCGTCCGCCACACACCAACGCGTTGACTCATCCCCATCGTTGCCTGCCGATGCTGGATTGCTATTCTGCTGGCTATCTGTTGTCGCCGGTTTGTTCAATACGACATTGCGTGATTCCGGTACGATGACGCTCTTGGTACCGCGAACTCTTATTTCATCAATGGTTGCGATCCCTTCTGTAAATGTTACCTTGACATACCTTACTTCTTGATTGGAGACTCTATCTGTTTTCACCTTGCTGGTTTCTATATCCGCCGTTCTGTCAACGGCAAGCGTCCAAACCTTGTTATCACTCGAGACTTCAACCTTATACTTGCTTGCGTTTGCAGTAGCCCATTCAAGCTCGATCCCCGTCAGATCATACTTTTCTTCCAAGTCTACCGTCCAAGTCTTCATCGGATCTTCATCTGCAGCTTTCCATGCGGTAGCTAGATCACCATCGTTAGCCTTCGAAGCCTCAAAGCCTGTTTGTTCACTGCTAGCTGCAGCTGGCTTGTTGCCAGACACAACCGGTATGGAGTTTGCATTTTGGTAAATGTTTATTTCGGCGCCGGAACCGTAGCCATTATGCCCAGCTAATACTTCAAATCTCAGATGATTGGCTGGCGTGGGTTTAAAGGTTACGATCTTTGGCATGGAATCGTTTACAAAAGTTCCTTTTTCCTTGACTAAGGTGTAGTTCACACCATCCATGCTCGTATAGATGTTGTACTTGGTTACAATGCCGTTATCTCCACCGGACTGTCTTGGAATATATTGAAGCTTAAATACGTCATAGGTTTGGCCCAAGTTGAAATCCAATGTGTGCGGAGGGGTATTTCCACCATTCCACTTGGTATGCCATATTGTATCTATGTTTCCATCTAAGACATTTGCTGCCTTATTGTCTTCATCTTGCGTCTCTTCACTTGAAGCTGTTACCGTCATGCCGCTTGAAGGAATCATTTCAGGGTCAGCTTCCGTTGAAATTTTTACAGCCTCACTCCAATCACTAAACCCTGCAAAGTTCTTGGATCGAACCTGTACGGCATGCGTTGATCCAGCAAGTAAGCCTGTTTCTGAAAATGGGCTTGTAGCATTGCTTATGATCTTGTGATCAATCATCATGTCATACTGTAACGCCCCGGGGACGGCATCCCATGCGATATCAATCGTCGAGCTGTTCGATGAACCCACTTGGACATGAGCCGGAACTGCTGCAATCCCTGGATAATCGCCTGACCCGAACATAAACCAGTTGAGCTTGCACATTTCCTTATCCGCACCGTTGAATACTAAGAATATTTTTTGCTTGCCTGTCACTTCTTTGGTAAGCTCTGCTTGCGTATTGACATACACATTCAAATCCCCTGTATTCGGAATCTGCAATGTCGCGATCGTCAGAGCCGGATTCCCTTCAGCATCGGCTAGTTTAACTTCTATCGTGCCGCCCTGTTTGTTACTTGCTACTCTAGCGTTAAACCATGTTGCCTCTCCATCACCAAAATCTACTTGATCGTAACGCAGCCAGTCGCCATGCTTAATATTCGCCATACTTTGGTCATATCCGTCGCTTACATCATCATTCGTCCACTCCGTTTTCGTGTTGATCGTAAGATTTTTATCCGTGACATAGTTTTGATCGTCATAACGTTCGGCATCGATCTTCCCATCTACTTGAAATAAATTCCCTTGATTTTCAGTCGTTGTCAGTGCAAACGAATCCACATCGATATATCCGCCAAGGGCTTTTGTAGCAAAGTTGAAAATACCAAACCTCATTCCGACATAGGTTCCGTAACGCATGTCATACCTTCCGCCTAATCTCGTAAAATTCACGCCATCTAGGCTGTATGAGAACTCTGTTCGATATTCGAATCTTGGGGTTTCGGCTCTAAACCAAATGTTTGTCGTTCCTTCCGGAAGATCGATAGCTGCCTGTTCCGTCCACAAGTCTTGAACAACGATTCTCTTCTTTCCATTTTCATTCTTTATGCCAATGAAGTTGGAATCCTTCTGGATGACAGATAATCCCGCCTGATCGCCGTCAGCCATATGGCTTATATCCATCTTGACAGTTGCCGTGCAATCCGGACCGATGATTCGCTGCGTCAGCGTATTTCGTGCATAGGCTAAAGCATTGGTTACGCTGGATGTCTTAAGTCTTATATATCCGGATCTTTCAGCAAGACTCCACTTTGCATTGTCAGGATTGTGATTCCACTGCCATTGCAGGCCTAACGCACTGCCGCTGAACTCATCTGATGTTGCAGGCGACTTTGGCTCCGTTGTACCCAAACCTGGTATATTAGGCTTCTTAAAAGTAACAGCCGCTTTTTCTCCATCTAGCTCTCCCATATACGGCCATCCGTCTTTCCAGTGCACTGGCTGCAAGGTTGGAACACGTCCCAGCTTCCCTCGATCCTGGAAAATGACCGACCACCACTCCGATGCCTTGCCTTCACCCTGAGGAACATCTACGATCCCCCCCTGATGAATGCCATTGCCCGTAAAATTCATAAAGCTGGTCATGATATCCTTTACTTCATAAGGACCATTGGCCAAATCTTTGGTTCGGATGGCGATTTCCTTCTTCGAGCCTTTATTCCAGGTCGGCGTACTAAGGATGTAATAGTATTCTCCAACTTTATAAACGTGTGATCCTTCGTTATAATAACCGCCCTTATAGTCGTATATCATCTTTCCATTTCTTGATGCGCCGGGGGCTCTCTTAGAAATAATGGAAAGGTGACCCGTTTCTTCATTCACGATTTTCAATTCACTTAGGTAGAGTTGACCTTGACCATGTACAACGTACACTTTCCCATCGTCGTCAAAAAATAGGCCAGGATCGTAGAGTTCATCTTCCAGCTTGTAAATCGTCCAAGGACCCTTCGCGCTATTGGAAACGCTTACAAATGATGCATCTCGATTAATGTTATACATCAAGTAATATTTGCCATTATGATACCTTAAGCTGGTCGCCCATGGACCTTCGTCGTAGGCATTCTGCCCATTCTTGAGATCGTACATGTCGCCTGCCATTCTGTCGACAGCATAGCTCTCATACGTCCAGTTCACCAAATCTTTGGAACTCATGATGGGACTTCCGGGAAAGAGGTGCATACTCGTGGATGACATATAATAGGTGTCTCCCACCCTGATCACGTCGTTATCTGGATAATCTCCCCACATGATCGGATTTGTGTACGTACCGTTTCCATTGTCCGCCGCCCTGGATAAGGTTGGAAAATTGACAAACAATGCAATTATCACAGCCAGCACCAATGCTTTCCTTGCTTTTTGTCTGGAACTAAACAATATAAATTACCTCCTTCAAACTAAATATATGATTATAAGAACTATAATCACGGAACAAGAGAACTGCTTTTTTTCTCTAGAAACTGACTAAATAGTTGAAGTAAGTAACTGGTTGATATGCAATTTTGGGGTTTCATATTTCTGAATGTGTAATTTTATGGAAATTTTGATAGGGAGGAGCATTCCGATTACAAAATGCTATTTATCTGTTTGGTGTGATTCATAAATGAGGAAAGATAATAAAAAGAATGATTTATGTCTACATCTTACTCTCCCGCCTTGGATAGGTTAATGACGATAATTTGGATTTCATGATCAATTTTACGATAAGTGCCAAAGAAAAACCCTTCCAGCACACTCGAACCTCATAATATCAAAAAGCTGTCTCGAAAATAGAGCAGCCCAAGATCGCCTCGAGCTGCTCTCATCTCGTCATACCATTACAAATTTACGTTTGCGTTAATGCATTATTGAAAAATCTTCTGCGCAATTGCCGCCAAGTCGCTGATATCAATGACGCCATTCTTATCAAAGTCAGCCATTTGCAGCTTATTCCAGTTCGGGCTATCCTTGGTTGCGCCATAGTTCGCAGCAGCAATCGCAAGGTCACCGATCGTTACTTTGCTGTCGCCATTCAAGTCGCCCGTCGCAACCGGCGGCTGCTCCTTCACCACTTGGACGGTTGAGCTCGCATTTTTAATTGTTATCTCTGCTCCTTCGGCATCCGAAATCATGGCCTTCGTCATCGAGATAACACTATTTACCGCTGCTCCAGCTACTTCCTTCGCTTTGAACGTCAATTCAAAGACATTCTTCGTGCCTGTTACGGCATTACCTGGGCCTTCGCTTGCCACGATGAACCGCAGCTTGCCATCCGGCGTCGTCTTCTTAACAATGATGCTAACCCTCGGAATGAGGGAGCTCGCAGACAAGAACTCGAGCCTTGCCGGATCGAAATCGATCGATAGATCCTGCGCATATACCCCTTGCGTTACGCTGCTGAGACCGATTTGTACGTTGAATGTTTTGTCAGCAGTTACTGTAGCTGGCGCCGTGATGGAGCCGGACGGCGAAGCCACTCCGGCCTTATCGAAGGCTTGAACCGCGGCTTGCAGCGCTTCAAGCGCGGCTGTCACTTCTACCTGCGTTGCTGCTGTATTAACAACGCGCTGTGCTGCTGCAATCGCTGCTTTCAATGCATCTACGGCTGCTTGCGGATATTGACCAGGCTGATTACCAACGACTGCTTGATCCACCTTGACCTGAGCGGCTGCAATCGCTGCTTTCAGTTCTATTACACTTACGCCATAGATGAATTTGGCATCTGCCCAGTCAACATGCGTATTATACCTTGCTTCAGGATTTGCAGGGTTATTATTCCATTCAGCAACAAGTTTAATCTGCTTGGCTCCTGTGACATCTAGATCAATAAATTCACAGTTGTCGTCTCGCATCTTGACAGGACTTGTATAGATTAACTCATTATCTTTAAATACTTTGAAGATCGCTTCTCCACCCATTTTAGGAGCTTTCTTGTCAATTCCTACATAGGCTTGGAATCTTGTATACTCACGACCATCCACCTTGTATACAACCTCTGAATTTGTATCTGATGATAATCCTTTCGTAAAGGTCTTAACTCCTGTTGCAGAGTTCAAATCAAGGGTGGAACCGCCATATTGCGGTTTATCCTTAAGTACCGCATTATAATCACTGTGTGCCGAAACCCATTCCAGATCGCTAACATAGTCAAACTCTTTCTTCTCTGGTTCCACGTAATCCTGACCGTATAAGATCAGCTCCGCCATCCCGATTCTGAACCCGCCGCCAGCCGTAATATCCTTGATTGTTACGCGAACATAATTGATATTGTCATACGGCTTAGCAAATTTTTCTGGTGTGAAGTGCTGTCCACCGACATAGCGATTATCGAGTGCCTTTTGCCAGGTGCGGCCATCCTTAGATACTTCTAAATCATACGTGTACCAGTTACTGTCCTTTTCCCAGAAAATACGGCTTCCAGCAACGGATTGCGGTTTGTTGAATTTTACTGTCACGGACTGCGGAAGAGTCAATTCTTTGGACAACCAGCCTGTTCCGATCGTCGTTACACCATCTCTCAGCTTATCCGTGCCTCTGTCAGCTTCACTTGCTGAAGAGGATGTAATAGATTCTATTTTCGCATCTGTAATTCTGTCACCGGGTTCTTCATTTTCTAAAGGTATGATCTTAAACTCAAATAAAGATGCCCAATCTCCATTGGTTATATGATCAACAATCGTTAATCTTACATATCTCCCTTTTGTTTCTACTAGCTTTGTTTCTTCAGATCCATTAGGCATGGTATTTAACGTTTGATCAACAACTTTTTGCCAATTCATTCCGTCCTCTGATACTTCAATATTGTACTTATAAACATTTGTACTTCTCTCCCACATCACCTGAAAACCAGCTATAGCGTTACTCTTTTGTAAATCAACCTGGATCCACTGTGGTAAGGATGCTCCACTCGCACACCATCTTGTACCTTCGTCGTTATCCACTGCATTCCTTGCAAAGTTGCCGGATTGTTCAGAAGAACTTGTAACAGGTTTACCATTGGCAATATTTTTATAGTTCTGTTCTGTCGTTTCTAGTTTATCAACGCCGCCAACCCATGGTGTATGCTGTCCGTCAGGAACAAACTGCCCTTCATAAGGGACTGTACTTACGGTTTTGGTTCCCGCATTTAATCCTTCTGCTGCAGCATGAATGTTAATATTTCCACTGACATCTGCCGTTCTTACAAATGCGAAACCTATACCGCCTTCAACGTTCTGTTCTTCGACACCTATTCGTTCAATATGTTTGCCGACGAGCTCCCCTTCACCTGTTACAGAAATTTTAACCTTACCCTCGTAGTTGGGTACTACCGTTCCATTTTCATCAACGACTTTGAAGTATACGGGTATTAAATCCGAACCATCTGCTACTGGCGCTATTCCTCTGTCGCGTACTTCGATTTCTATCCCAGCAGCTTGACCTGGTGTTCTAACTGTATGCGTTTTCACAACTTTCCCATCTAAAATCGCTTCTGCTCTAAGTTCTCCAGCCGCAAACTTATCTAATTTAAATGTAAATATTGGGCTGCCACCTTTTTTAGCGATGTTCGGAACAGATTTCAGAGCCTCTTCCCTTGTCATTTCTTTCACCAGTTCATTATTCTGATACAGCTTAACACGGTCACAGTTACTGAATACGTTGATATTTAGGCTTGAGGCTCCCGAATATGTGCTTGCGATAAACACCATTGGACCAACAGCCGAATTTCTAGCCGATTGCATGGACTGCAGCCAGTAGTAGTCATATTTTTCATATCGATCGATATCGACTGTTCCGCTTCCGAGTGTCTTCGTCGTTGATCCGCGTGCGTAGTCATTCCAGCTCCATAAGAAGTATCCGCCTATTCTATCATTCGCATCTAGGCCACCCCAGTCCGAGTAACCATCTCCATTCAGATATCTCTGACGCGTCAAAATCTGAGCATTCATAGCGTCTTCGCCTTCTTTTCTCAGCGCCTTGCTAGATTCTTCGAAATCACCCCATTCGCGAGTAAAAAATGGCTTGTTGGGGTCAAAATCAGTCCATTTGCTTGGGTCAGCTGCCCAATTCGTATCCACGACTTTATAGTTCACATCATAAAAAGATCCCTGAAGTCCATGGTCTGCTGCGGTATACATCTGATTGCCAGGATATTCTGCATGAGCAATCGCAGTTACCTCTTTGGCCCATGCTGCTGAATAGCCCGTCTCATTCAGTGAAGTTTCCCATAAGATGACAGACGGTCTGTTCCTGTCACGTCGGATCATTTCCCGCGTATCTCTTAACGTTAGATCATAGAACTTTTGACTTTTCGTGAAGTTCTGCCAGCCGGGCTGACATTCAATCACTAATAAACCTAATTCATCAGCTGCATCCAAAAAGGCCGCATCATTGGGGTAATGCGTCGCACGAACCGCATTAAATCCATTTTCCTTGATTTGCATGGCATCACGATACTGCATCGCGTTAGGAGCTGCATCTCCGATATTCTGAAAGGCCTGATGACGGTTGGCTCCGCGCAAATATAATCTTTCACCATTGATGTAGAAGCCATCTGCCTTGTACTCTATTGTTCTAATCCCTATCTTCGTCGTTACAGAATCTACTAAAGTTGACCCATTATATACTTCACTGACTAAAGAATACAGATAAGGTGTATCTGGATGCCATAAGTTAGGATTAGTTATCGTTACATCCTGGTTAAACGATTTATCCCCACCTGCTGGTATGCTTGCAGCATCAGCTTCACCCTGAGCAACGATATTTCCTTCCTTGTCCACAATTTTACTTACAACCTTCGTATCTGCAGATGTATTATTTTTGTTTACGACATGCGTTTTTACATTCACCTTAGCAGAAGTTTTATTCACTTCGGGATAAGTCACAAAAACTCCGCCACTAGCTGTTTTATCAGCCTGTAATGCATCTGAAATGTGCAACTTATTTGTAATCCGCATGGTTACATCTCTGTAAATACCACCATAGTAATGGAAATCGAGATTGGCTACTGGCTTTCCTGGCGGTGTATCTGGACTGTCATAGCTAGATACCTTTACGGCTAAAACATTGGTTTCACCAAATTTCACCTTATCCGTAATATCTACAGAAAATCCGACATAACCACCATTACGAGTATATATTTTCTCTCCATTCAAATAGATTTCACTGTCGGTCATGACACCTTCAAAGTCGATATTGATTGTATTTCCTCGATACATCTCGTCAACCGTAAAATAACGTCTGTACCAACCTATTCCTTGATATACTGCTCGCCCGCCATTCGCATGTTTCTTCTCCAGTCTCATGGTGTGTGGAACGGTTATATTGGCAAATGCCTGATCATCAAAGTCAATGGCCTCTGAACCAGCTAAATCACCTCTGTAGAATCCCCAGTCACTATTCATATTTAATTCGGTTCTACCATTTGCAGTTGCCTGAACAGTACGATCGCTCTCAGCATATACAGCTGTACTTGAGTATTCCATTCCTAATATTAATGAGAAAATTAGAAGCCATGTCGTTATTCTCTTCATAGTACACCTCTTTACAATATAATATTAACCGAAAGGATTGTAGATGCTGTTGCAGCCTTTGGCCTTCGAATTAGCGTCTTATATTACTTCACCTCCACATTAGTGTGTTGAAAAAAAAGGGGAGAATAGGGGCAATTTAAGTCGGGAGATCATTTGGTGAAAGCGGATACATAAATGATTTATAGTTCTCAGCCTACCCTCAAGCTTCAGATAATTTAATGACAATAATTTCGATTTTCTGATCATTTTTTCGATGGGCAATTAGCCATGCATTTGCCTCTGTATTTAGTAAAAAACGGATACCATCCTTTGAGACGGTATCCGTTTTACGTTGCTGCCAAGTTCTTACCCTTTTACAGCACCTGCAACAATTCCTTTGAAGATATACTTTGAAAATAGAAGGTAAATCAAAAGTGTCGGCAACATAACCAGGACAATCGCAGCACTTAGATAGTCCCAACTTCCAAACTTTGAACTACTGAAATACATCAAGGTCGTCGTCAACGTTCTAAGACTACTTGAAGGCATGTACAGATATGGAACATACATATCGTTCATCACATCAACCGCTTTAATAATACCGAGTGTTGCCGTTGCCGGCAGCAGAAGTGGGAAAATCATTTTATTAAAGACTGTGAAGTATGAGCATCCATCGAGCATTGCACTCTCATCCAATTCTTTGGGAATACCATTGATGAACTGTGTATAAATGTAGAGCTGAACCAAATTCGCTGCTGCATAAATCAGAATTGGAGCCCAAATCGTATTATAAAGTCCAAGATTTTTAATGACTGTAAACCGTGAAATTTCAGTAATCATACCGGGCATGATCATACCGGCTACAAAGAGACCGAGAATGATCTTCTTCAAGCGAAAATCAAATCGATTAATCGCATAAGCTGTCATTGTTCCTATTAAAGAATTAATGACAACACTGACTGCAACCAGGAACATCGAATTACCAAACCCCTGTAGAAATTTCCCTTTATCCAATACAACGCCGTAGTTATCGAAATCAAAACTTGCAGGCGGCTTTAGCGAAAATTCAGAGCCAATCTCCATCGAAGTTTTAAATGAAGCGAATAATGTGATGAGTAACGGAATGAAGACGATGAGACAAATCGTAATTAGAATGAAATATACGGCAAGCTTCTTCACTGCACTTCCTAATCGAGGCGTCATTCCTCATCAACTCCCTTCAAGTTGAACAGCCTCTTCTGTACACTATTCAGGACAATAATGAGAACTAACATCGTAATCCCCATCGCTGAAGCCATACCGAAGTTGTTAAATTTGAAGGCTGTCTCCAAGGTATATAATGTGAATGTACTACTCGCATGACCCGGGCCGCCCTGTGTCATAATATATGGAATATCGAACACTTGCAGTGCCCCAACGACATTTAAGAACAAAAGAACCTCTAGTACCTTTTTCACACCGGGAACGATAATATACCAGAAATTCTGGGTGCTGCTCGCGCCATCGATTTTAGCTGCCTCGAATTGATCCTGAGGAATGGCTTGCAAGCCTGCTAGGAATAAGATGACATGGAAGCCTGAGAATCGCCAGATCGATACAAACACCAAGCTAAGGTTCACGATGGATTCATTCGTGAGCCAGTTCTGTATGAGCGACTCTAGCCCCAGCACTTCAAGAATGCCATTTAACCCACCATTAATAGGACTATAGAAGAAGGCAAACATATACGAAATCGCAACCCCGTTAATAATGTAGGGCATGAATACGATGGTCTTAAAAAACTTGCTGGCACGAATCTTACTGTCTAATACAACCGCAATCGCTAATTCAAGCGGAATCATAATGAAATGAAAGATGAAGTAGAATCCGTTATTGCGAAGGGACAGCCATACATCGGATGAATCGGTAAACATCTTGATGTAATTGTCGAAACCAATGTAAACTTGCTTCGCATCCATTCCATTCCAATCGGTAAAACTTAATCGAATAAGTTCGAACAGTGGGTACAATACGAACATCAACAGCAGCAATACAGGTAAAAACAAAAAGCTGAATAACAGTATGTTTCTTTGCATAGAAATCGTTCTCATTTCTACCCCTCCATTTCTTTATATATATAAGGAAAGTGGCTAATCCAAACGGTAGCCACCTTCCTCATTACTCAACTTCTCGAATTGAGATTTATTTTAATTTGGAACGGGCATTTTTCCAGCTGTTATTCATTTCCTGCATCATCTTATCGAAATCTTTGCCTGCCATCATGTCTTGACCCATTTTCTTCACATCGAACTTAATCGCCGATTCAATCTTCTTATAATCCTCACTGCCGCCTTTATAGAGCACATAATTCAGATTCGACACATCAAAAGCACCCTTGAACATTGGACCTAGATCAATCTTAACATCCTTCATCGTCGATTGAAGCTGAGCCTCGGTCAAATATTTGGAATACCATGCATCACTGAAGAACCAGTTAATGAATTCTTTCGCTTCGTCTGGATGCTTCGATGTTTTTGGAATCGTAAAGAACGTATCTACCATCGAAATCGTATTAAACGGATCGCTTTCGGAATCACGAACAGGTAACAAGAAGGCACCTACATCATTGATATCCACATCCTTCATCGATTTCAAATCACTGCCGAACCATTGACCAAGCGCAATCATCGCCGCCTGCTTGGAACCAAACATCAGCTTGGATTGGTCAAAGCCAACACCGAGGGGATCAGTACCCATAAATTTACCATTATACAGTTCCTGAATTTTCGCATATGCATCATAGAAGGCTTGGCCTTTCGTGAAAGGTTCATCCTTCGTCGCCATCGTTGACCAGTAATCCCCATCTCCTGCTACAAGCGAAGGCATAAATTCGTTGAAAGGATAATTCGGCCAAGCGTCTTTACCGCCCATGGCAAACGGCATAAATTTGCCGCCGTCTTTAATCTTTTTAGCAGCACTTACGAACTCTCCCCAGGTCTTAGGAATCTCAATGCCATATTCCTGGAAGATACTCTTCCGATACCAGACGAACTCATTGAATTGGCTTTCGGGTACACCATAAATATGATCACCCACCTTGAAATCAGCTGCGAATAAATTGTTTTTGGCTGCATCCAAGTCATCAAGAGGTAAGATATTATCCTTGAAATTAATCAGCCAAGACGATTTCAGCGGCAGAATATCCGGCAATTCGTTCGCTGAATTTCGGATCTTCATCGTATTTTCATACTCTGTATCCTTTAACAGCTCCAATTCAATGGTGACGTTCGGATGTTCCTTTTTGTATTCGTTTACAAGATCAAGCTTTGTAAATAAATCCTCCGTAATCGTTGACCAAATGGGGAACTTTAACGTTACAGGCTCCTTCTCTTCAACTTTCTGCTCCTGCTTCGTATCCGGCTGAGCAGTTTTCCCCTCGTCTGAACTCCCTTTAGATCCACATGCGGAGAACATTGGTACCATTAAGGCTGTGATCATTAGCGTACATAAAATGCGTGTTATACGTGGTCGAACTTGTTGCATATAACATTCCTCCTATACTTATTGGATATAAGCTATTACTCATTTGCTGTTTCTATCATAGCGCTTCCGATAAGCGGTCAGAATGATAAAACATTCGAAATCATGATAAAGTTTTGGGCTATTTGGCAACCGATCTTATGAACTGATTTGGACTTACGCCAGTCGCCTTCTTAAAAACCCGGCTAAAATGCTCTGTACTCGCATAACCTGTACGCTCTGCAATCTCATAGATCTTGAGATAAGGCTCCTTCTTCATACTTTCCATTGCCTTTTCCATGCGTACTTTGGTAACAAATTCCTTAAACGTCTCTCCTACTGCCTTCGAGAACAATGTGCTGAAATGACTTTCACTTAAATGCACCATTTCACTTACTTTCCCAAGCGTGATTTCTTCCCGATAGTGTTCCATGATATAAGCTTGCGCAATGGCTACAACCCGATGCATCTGTCCCGCCTTCTTATTGCTTTCTTGCAGAAGCTGAAGTACCAGATTTGAAATCGAGTCTTGCAAACTATCTGAAGATTCAACCTGCCAAGCCATTCGATACATCTCTTCGATTTTGTTCATTTCCTGGCTATTTACGTAGTCGTTATCATACATGAACTTTACCAATATCATTAAAAGCTCAATATACCGGGCACGCAGCACCTCATTCCCCATCGAAGCAGAACGCTTGATCCGTACAAACATATGGTCTAGTTCTTGCAGAACCGCTTGCTCTTCGCGCTCCTTCAATGCATCCAGCAAGGCTTGCTCTTTCCCGATCAGGCTCTCTCCTGACTGCTTCAAGAAATGGTTAGCATCCTCAGGGTAAATGACTCGATGCTTATTAATCACAAAGCGCAAATCCGCATTTTTGCGAGCTTGAAGATAAAACGCTGGAATTTGCTTTAATTCTTCACACAGCTCACTTACGCCTATCGTGACTTGAATATTGATGTATTCCTTCAGTACAAATATGATTTGATTCATGATCTGCGAAATACTCTGCCTGACATACATTAAACTGTTTGTTTGAAACGATAAGAGCACCACGTATTCATACGTGTTCCAGCTAATGACTTCACCTGTTCCGGCCTCCGCGAGTACCTGATCTATAGACTTCAACACTGAACTTACAAACTCCCCAATAGACGAACCATACCGCTCCTGCACCTGAGCAAAACCCTCTACTCGAATCATGGAAACGGTAATGTTGGTCCATTCCAACCTCATGTTCGAATCCTCCAGAATAGAAGGTTCCAACTGAGGACTCGCGCCAACTTCAAGCCATTCCCGAATGGTATGCTGTTTCAATCGCATCCGTTCCCCATGACGGATTTCACTCGATTGTCTAGACATCGTCTGTTCTACTTCACAGTCGTGCTTGATCCGATTCAAGAGATCCAGTACAACATTCGGATCCATCTCCGATTTAAGTATGTAGTCATTGACTCCTCGCTTAAATGACTTCCTTACAAATTCAAAATCATCATACGCGCTTAGAATGACAACATGTGGAGACGTTCCATTCAACTGATTGAGCTCATCAATAAGCTCTAAACCATCCATGACAGGCATCTTCAAATCCGTAATCACAATGTCAATTTCTCGGTTTTCCTTGATATATTGAAGTGCTTGATACCCATTACTCGCTTCATACACAATCCGAAATCCATTCGATTCCCAGTCAATCAGCGTAGATAATGCCAATCTCATAATCGTCTCATCTTCTACGATCATCACATTCATCATACGACTCGTCCTCTCACATATCATGTTCATATCAATGGCAGCAGAATCGTAACGATAGTTCCTCTACCTAACTTGCTATCTATCTCTACACCGTACGGATGACCATAATTAAGCTCAATTCGTTGTAACACATTATCTACACCGATCCCACTAAAATTCCCACGCTGGTATTTCTCACCCTGCTGCAGCAATCCTCTAATTTGTTCGTCTGTCATTCCTTTACCATAATCCGTGATGGTGAAGCACACGCCAAGCTCATGCCGAATCGCCTTCACCTCAATAAGTTCATTCATATGTTGTTGATCAAGTCCATGGAAAATGGCATTCTCGAGAATCGGTTGAAGCAGCATTTTGGGCATGCTGTAATTCAAAAGCGTATCATCAATTTCAAACTGTATATTCAGCTTGCCTCCATAACGAACCTGCATAATATGCACGTAGGACTCAAGTACTTTGATCTCCTGACCGATCGGAGCTAGTGAGTTGGGTTCACGAAATACATGCGTCAGAAGAGCAGATAGACTCTCAATGATTTTACGAATATTGTCTGTTTTCGCGATCATCGCCATAAGCCGAACGGAATTCAATGTATTCGATAAGAAGTGTGGATTAATCTGAGACTGCAAAGCTTCGATTTCAGCCTGGCTGCGCGCTCGTTCCTTCAAATCTCGCTCTTTCATAAGATCTCTGATCTGACTAACCATACGATTGAAAGAATAGCCTAGCCGCTTAATCTCACCTCTTCCGTCTGCCTTTACCTCCGTAAAAAAATCTCCTGTCTCCACCTTTCTCATCGCTCGAATGAGATTCTGCAATGGCCTAAGTATATCTTTAAAAAAACTTAATAAAAACAATAGAAATAAAGCAAAACTACCAGATATGAAAATGATGGAAATTTTTAAAAATTGATTTGCATCTCTCGTAACCATGTTCTCATCTAAAATATTGACGATACTCCAACCTGATTTCTCAAATGAATACAGCTTAATAAGCTTATTCGCTCCATCTATATTAATAAAGGTGTAATCCTCATCTCGATTATGAGATGGCTTCTTCAGCATCTTGGATACTTCCTTTAAGATTTCTGGATCTACCTTATCATGATAGTTCTGATTCACAATTCGATTACCGTTCCGATCAATCATGAATTGTTCAATATCTGGATTCTTATGAATGTAGTCTGGCAGAGAGGCGTGGGTAATCAAATAAACCATCTCAACCTCTGTTTCGAGCGATTGATCCGGATGAAGCAATAAAGTAAACATGTCCTGTTTATCTGAAGTAATGCCGTTCAGGCTATCAACAATGACTGCTGTCCCATTGCTGTTCCTCAGCGTCTCTTGATACCATGGCAGATTGCGAATGGAAGAATCGGAAATCGTAGGAGAATTCTTAAAATAATAGTAACCTCCATCCTTCAACGTAAAGATAACGCTTACAATCTCATTGCTATAATTCGAGATAATATTTAAGTAAGCATCGATCTCACGCGCAAGTTGAATTTTCTCTACTGAACTTGAGCTTCTGCTCCATGCTGAGACTGCATCCAATATCGTGTGGTCATTCACGTTCGCGATGGTAGAGATGGTAAGGGAGGCTCGTTTCAGCTCGGAGTTCATATTTTTAGATGCTGCATCCAGCTGCTGATCCATTTGATCAATGGACTTGTGAATTAATGAGGTTGAGTAATATTTATAAAATATTGAGATAAATAAGATGAATGGAATAATAATAATCAGTATAAACGTTCGAATAAAATGCAGCGTAATCTCTCGATCTTTTTGTTTGAACATGGATACCCTCCATACGTATGCCAGTTATTATCGGGTTATTTGTTACTTCGCTAACTATAATATAACAAAGAAGATCGCCTTCAATAGAGTACTAAAGCAGGGCGATCTACTTAGTTAAGTAATAGTATATAAATTCAAAGGGATCGTTGTAATGATATTTCTTGTGGTTACATGATATATTTTCTTTATTTATTCAAATATTCCTTCCTTAAGCCTAGTTTAATTTATCAAACATAAAAAGCACCCCGGAGGGTGCTTTCAATCAAGGCTTGAAATATCTCATAAGTTCTGGTGCAGTGGTTCTCTCCCTTGCTTGTTCTTGCGAACAACACCAATGACGAGCGTTGTTGCGAACAATACGATACAGATCGTCATAGCGGCGTAAAACAAGCCATGATAGCCTATCCCTACGACCTCGTGCAGCGCATCCATTAAAGCTTTCTTCGTCGTTGGATCCGGAATTTGCGCAAATCCCGCTTGTATCGTGCTGAAATCCGTTTGTGTCGGCATGTTCGGCAATGCACCTGCACCAGCTTGAATATTCGCTTCACCTAAATGCGACTTAATCGCATCCCCCATATGCATGAATGAACGTGCAAGGAATCCCGCGAACAATGTTGGTGCGAGCGTCAATCCAATCTGACGAGACAAGGACGTTGTCGCTAGTGCAACCCCCTTGTTATCACCTGCATTCTCTGTAGCGAGAATATTCACTGGCGCACCCAGCATCGAACCAAACCCAATCCCTACAAGACAGCTCGCGATGACCATCTGCCAGATTTGCTCTACCCATACTGCGAATAACAAGAAGCCTAACGCAGCAATCGCACTTGCTGTCAGCATCGTGAAGACAGAACCTTTACGGTCCACCAGTCTGCCTCCTAACGCGGCGCCAACCCCAGCTGCTAGAGCGAGCGGCGTGAACCAATAACCCGAGACCGCCGAACTTACACCCAAATATTGTTCAATGAAGCCTGGAACGAAGATAATGGAAGCAATAATCGTCCCCGAGAGCATCGCATAGAACAAGGTCCAACAAAACACCCCGTTCTTAAATAGAAAAATCGGCAAGATCGGATCCTTTGATGATTTCTCAACTCGGCGTTCCGTTACTACGAGGATCACGAGCAGGACGAGTCCTATTGCAATAAATCCAAGAAACGGTCCCGAAGTCAGACTGTCGACAAGGTTAACGCCATCAAGCTTTGTCAATCCGTACATCATAGAGAGTACAGCCAAGCTGAGAATCGCAACGCCAGCATAATCAAGCCGTGCTTCGGTCAATTTCTGCTCTTCATGAATGAATTTCATCCCCAGAATCGCGAGTGTTATCGCAATCGGAACATTGATCAGGAACAACCAATGCCAACTGCCTGTCATATTTAATATGAAAGATCCGATATTCGGGCCAAGGACCGATGCAATTCCGTTCATCCCACCGAGAATCCCGAGCATCCGACCCTGTTTCTCGCGTGGAAATGTATTTAAGACAAAGGAACTTGCAATAATAAATATTCCGCCGCCACCCATGGCTTGGATGAATCGACACACAAGGAACCAGGTGAAATTCGGACTTAATGCGACGAGCAATGATCCTAGACCAAATAATGAGACCTCAAAAATGAACAGTTTCTTGCGCCCGTATCGATCAGAAAGTTTGCCAATAATCGGTACACTAATCGCAAGACCCAAGGTATATACTGTAATCGTCCAAGCTCCCCATGTTGGAGATACACCAAAAGATCGATTCAACGTTGTGAGCGCTGCTGTAATAATGCCGTTATCCAATGCGCCCATAAATACGCCAACAGCAAAAATAATTAAGCTCCATGTTAAATTCCGTTTCATCCCTCTCACTCCATTCAACGTACTTGTTGAGCGTCAACCGCTTCCCATGTATAATGTCAGTATATAGTCACATATGACTAAACACGTTATACCGTAAGTTTACCACTTACACGGATATAGTCAAGTGTGACTAATCACCTGTAGAATAATTACTTCTAGGAGGGGCACAAATGGACGAGCGTACACTACTCATTCTAGGGCTGTTGAAATCCCAAAGTCAGCATGGATACCAAATTAATGATTTTATTGAGCGCAATCTGGGGCGCGTATCGGATATGAAGAAGGCAACTGCCTATTCGTTATTGAAGAAGCTAAATGAATCGGGTCTAATTGAAGCGACAACGGAGCAAGACGGGAATCGACCTGCCAAACAAGTCTACTCCATTACGCCAGCGGGTGAGGAGAAGTTCTATAAATTGCTGCGCATGTCCCTGGTCCAAGTGAATGATTACTTGCCGCATGGCGATATTGGCATCTGCTTCATGGATCAATTACCGAAGGACGAAGTCATCGGATACTTGAACGAGCGGTTAGCGAAAACGGAGGAATTGCTCGCATCCTATGAAGCTGTCCCCCCCCATGTAGAGCATCTACATGGCGTTAATCTAACGATTAGACACCGAATTGCACTGTTTCGCTGCGATATTGAGTGGATGAAACAGACAATTGAAGAGCTTCGTGCGAGATCTTAGACTATCCCCCAATTCGGAAAACCAATTCGAAATCCATCAACGTTCTAGTTAGCAAGGCAGCACGAAAAAGCTCATCTTCCCTAACAGGAGGATGAGCTTTTCTGGTTCTTAAGGCTTTTATTGTAGGTTGTACACTTCTTTAAATTTATTCTCTAAGTATTCGATCAAATAAGTAGGATTCAATTCCTCGCCTGTAATGCGCTGAATGATCTCGCCCGGCGTCTGGCTCTTACCATATTGATAAACCTTATCCGTGAGCCATTCTTTGATCGGTGCCAATCGGCCTTGTTCAATATAACTATCCAGCTCTGGCATCTCTTGACGCATCGTATGCATCATCTGTGCAGCATACATGTTACCGAGAGAGTACGATGGGAAATAACCGAAGCCTCCGCCTCCCCAGTGAACATCTTGAAGAACGCCCAAACTATCCGATGGAGGTGTAATACCAAGGTATTCCTCATACTTCGCATTCCATACCGCCGGCAAATCCGCAACACTTAATCCTTCATTGAACAACATTTTCTCAATTTCATAACGAATGATGATATGTAGATTATAAGTCAACTCATCGGATTCCGTACGAATGAACGAAGCCTCTGAACGATTCATTGTACGATAGAACGCATCTGCAGATACATCGAGCTGACCTGGGAATATGCGTTGAACATCCTTATAATATCGATTCCAGAACAACCGACTGCGTCCAATCATATTTTCCCAGAACCGGGATTGTGATTCATGTATCCCCATTGAAGTTCCGGTACATAGAGGTGTTCCGATCAGATCCTTCGAAATGTTCTGCTCGTAGAGTGCATGTCCGCCTTCATGTAATGAACTGAACAAGGAATTCGGTAGATCCTTCTCGTCATAACGTGTCGTAATACGTACATCTCCCGGATTCAAGCCTGTCGCGAATGGATGTACACTCACATCGAGACGACCCGCATCAAAATCATATCCCATTTGCTCTAGCAAGAATAGACTGATTTCTCGCTGTTTATCAATATCGAATTTCTGTTCCAGGCACGACATATCCGGTTTGTCCTGCGATGCCGCAATAGCAGCAACAAGCGGAACAGTTCGCGCACGCACTTCACCGAATACTTCATCCAACTTCGCAACAGTTAATCCAGGCTCATACATATCCAATAATGTATCGTAACGCGTTTCTTTCGCACCCCATAGATCGATGAATTGCTGGTTATAGGCTACAACCTTCTCTAAATAAGGCTTGAACATTTCGAAATTATCTGCTTCCCTTGCTTCTTCCCAGACATTCTCCGCTTGTGTTGTTAGCACCACGTATTCCTGATACATTTTCGCTGGGATCTTCTTGCTCTTCTCATACTCTTTCTTACATTCCTGGACGATCTTCTGATTCATCTCATCTAGCTGAGCATATGCCTCTGGTTCTGACAATACCGCAACATATTCACCCATCTCATCGGATGTGGATAATTTGAACATTTCGGTCGATAGAACGCCGATGACCTCAGAACGGGCTTCCATTCCTTTTTTAGGCGCACCTGTACGCAAATCCCAGTACATCACACCAAGTGCTTCCTCATAACTCTTAATTTTTTGAACCAATTCGCGAAAATCTTTCACTTGTTGTTCAATCACTGGATTCATTCGATTACCGCCCCTCGCAATATATTCTAATTCGTTGGTTTTCACTCACCTCTTGATGATACTTTTTGCAAGGCGTATAATCAACTGTTAAGAGAAAAAGATGACATATGTCACACAAGGGAGAGGAGAACCTGCATGTACATTCATCTGACAGACGAAGCACTCGAAGCGATTAGTGAGCGAATCGGCACGGGTTCTACAACCTGCTATCTCAAGCTCGTCTACGACACCGACGGTTGCGGCTGCAACGGACTACCTGCGCTGCATTTGGTCTCGGCCATCGAAGAGACCGATATCCTTGTGGACTCGAACGGGCCACCTATGGCCACGGATAAAGCGCGGATCATTTTTTTTGAAGAGCGCATGAAGATCGATCTTAGCGGGTCGACCAGCTTCAAATTATCCAGTGATAGCCAGATTTACAGCTCCAATGTTAAGCTAGTGGATCGTAGAGCTTAGCCAATTGGATTATACAATTTCCAGATATAATGAGGAGGAATCCCTGTGTCAAATCTTGAGACGATTCTAGAATTCAACCAAGCCTTCGTTGAGACGAAAGGTTATGAGACCTATAAAACGGACAAGTTCCCGGAGAAAAAGCTCGTCATCTTAACCTGTATGGATGCTCGTCTTGTCGAGTTGCTGCCAAAAGCCATGAATCTGAAGAACGGCGATGCTAAAATCATTAAAAATGCCGGAGCGATCATCACCCAGCCTTTCGGATCGGTCATGCGGAGTATTCTGGTGGCTATCTACGAACTAGGAGCTGAAGAAGTCTTAGTCGTAGGCCATCGCGGATGCGGCATGACGAAATTAAACTCCGAGAATATTGTGGCACAGGCTATTGAGCGTGGAATCTCAGAGACCGTTATCTCAACACTTGAAAATTCCGGCATCAAGATGAACCGCTTCTTGCGTGGATTCGAAAGTGTTGAAGAAGGCGTCGTGAGCAGCGTCGCGATTATTCGCAACCATCCATTAATGCCAAGCAGTGTCCAAGTTCATGGTCTAATTATGGATTCCGAGACGGGCAAATTGGAAATGGCTGAAGTGAATTAATCCTATTGGGTGACAACAAAGAAGCACGCCTCACGAATGCGATCGTGAAGGCGTGCTTTTCTTACTTCTTATCAATTGTAATATTACCAGATGAAGTGCGTGCTTTCACCATATCTTTCGTCGTAAACGTCGTATCCGGTATTTCGATTTCTCCCGAATTCGTCTTCACATCATAGACCCCATCGAATGCTTGCGGGATGGTCAAGTCTACATTCCCCGACGTCGATTCGAGACTCACTTCCGGTGTAATCTGCAATTGCGTTAATTCGATATTCCCCGATGTGGTACGAAGATTCGCCGTCCCCACATGATCTTTTACGTCAATATTGCCCGAAGTAACAACTGCCACGATATCTCCAGAGAGCTGATCCAGTCGAACTTCTCCCGATTTCGTCGTTAATTCGACCTGACCTTGTAATTCTTGCCCCTTGATGTTGCCCGATGCCGCTTCGAGCTTCACCTGTTCTGCATCTAGTTGCTTGACATTCATGTCTCCCGATGTTGTCTTCATCATTACCGACTTTGCTCGTGCACGTTCCACATCGATATTACTCGACGTGCTATTAAGCTCCATTTGATCTAGGACTTCTCCTTGTGGAAGAGCAATCACAAGCTTCTGATCTGATGAGAATGAAAAATTAAAGACTTGAAATTGAAATCGTGAATCCCGCTCAAGATCCAGATTCAAGCTTTCACTTTGGATTTCAACATTTTCAAGGGACGCAATCTTCTCCGGAGGAAGCTTGCCAGAGAGTTCTACGTAGCCTGACTGATCAGGGCTCTCCCTAAATTCAACATCGATATCATAATCACTATTAAGTATGAAGTTCTTGAATTCCGCCGCCTTGAAATCCCATTTTTTCGTGTAAGCCACATCCTTCACAGTAGGGTCTTTGACCCCATAAACTAACAATCCTATGACACCTATGACAATGCAGCATGTCGCTATGAAATAAGTAAATTTGCGAATCATCGTCTCTCACTCCCCGTAACAGTATTCATATTCCACTGGATATAGCGCAGAGTTCCATGAATAATGCCTTTCCACATGTTCTTCACGCCAAACACCATAAATAAGCCAATACCAACCATAATGAGTGCCAAGAAAATTTTATACATCACAAACTGCCCATGGATAACAAAATCCGCAACGACGAGCAGCGGCGCAGACAGACAAGCTACGAGAATTCCCGTGATCGCAACACCCAGAGAATAGAGCGCAGCTCCCATAGGAATCACGAGTAGAAGATTCAGAAAGAATAATCCGATCGCCTTCCCAATCCTGCCCCCTGTCGATGATGGACTCGGCGGCGGAGAATATAATTGAGGATCCACATAGCGATCACCCAAAATTTCGTAGGCAAGCTCGACAGGATGCCCTAACTCCTGAGCAATGGCTTCCTCCGACTTCCCGTTCTGACGCCCAAATTCGAAATGTGCCGCATACTCCTGTAACAGTTCATTGCGCTCGTGTACCGGCATTAATACAATATGTCTTTCAAGTAATGTCATAAACTCCGCTTTATTCAAGGGTCTCATCCTTCCCAATTAACTTCGTTACACTTCCAACAAATCTTCGCCATTCCGTAATCATTTCCTTCAAATAGATCTCACCTATCGGCGTAATCTGGTAATACTTACGCGGCGGTCCTTCCGTTGATTCTTGAAGATAGGTAGAACAATACCCATCATTGACGAGTCGCCTTAATAAGGGATAGAGCGCGCCCTCAGCCACCTCAATATGCTCCGATACTTGCTGCGCCAATTCGTAGCCGTACTTATCTTGTTTATGAATCAAGTAAAGGACACATAACTCCAATACGCCTTTTTTGAATTGTACTTGGACGTTCACTCGGTTCACCCGCTTCATTTATTGTATTAAGAATCCATTAATCAGTACTGAACATCATTCACTACCTAAGAAGAGTATATAGCACACTACTGAATAATGCAAGGTACTGAATTAAAAAAAAGAGCTTATAAAAAGCTCTCGTTTTGTATTTATCTAGAAAGCTCCACGGAGGGAATATATACATGGATTGGAAATGATTATCCTAAGTTACGCATTGTTCGCATGTCTGGCTGCGAGCTGCCTCTTACGCTCTGCAATGACTTCAGATCGATCGCGAAGCTTATGCCGATGAATAAGCTCCACATTCGAAGTATCACTTGGTGCACACCATGTCAATCCTGCTTCTATGCATCGCTGCTTACAACGCGCAATTAACCGATCATCTACAAGGGGTATATTTAGATCAGTAAAGAGTGCTTCCTGCTGCCGTACAAGTGCTTCGTAACGTATTTGCAATGCTTTAATCCATGCTGTAGCATCGATTCCTAATTGACTTAACGGCTGCGGATCACTATGCTTAATCGCCGTATGGAGCATTTTCACTGCGCCTGCTCGATTCCCCCGTCGGTGATGGTAGCTTGATACCGCGACTTGAATGAGACCTAACCATGTCACTGTTAACGGATCCTGCGCGTCCACTTTCCAATGCTCTTCCATAATCTCATGGCACTCAAAATAATCTCGTGTCCCGTGGAATTCCACTAAATAGTCAATATATGCTTCCGGGTACTTCACGATCGACTCCCCACTCTCGTCAATTAATAAGATTATTTTAATCGATTTATTGAAATAATTGAAACCATGTTCGTTTACGTTCGTATGTAATGTGAAGAATATCATACACAACCTACAAAGGGGAATCAGAAAGCATGCGTAAATTGGTATTAGTCATGATGGCTTTCTTACTCATGATGGTCGTCGTTACACCAAGTGTTATCGATGCCAAGCCACGTGGCGGGTTCAAATCGGGTACAAAATCGTACAACAACACGCCGTCAAGATCGCAGAACAATGTGAACAAATCGGACAGCGGTTCGAGAACTAAATCCGGAACGACTGCTACTACGGGTAAAAGAGGATTTTTCAGTGGCGGTAGCTTCTTAGGCGGATTGATGATGGGTGGACTTGCTGGTATGTTATTCGGAAGTATGTTAGGTTCCGGATTTATGGCAAATATGTTCGGCCTACTTATTAACGTCGCAGCAATCTTCATTATTTTTGCAATTGTACGCTCTCTGTTCACTTACTTCAAGAACCGTCGTAAAGTAGCAGATGGCGATCGCCATAGAAGGTACTAAGTTATGCGCTTATCGATGGATGAAATCGTTAATGCCATTTGTACTCACATGGCGGAACGCAAACAAGTTCGACCTACAGATGTACTCGTTGAATTGTGCTGGGATGAAGAGAACGGGTTTACCGCAGAAGTGACCATTCAGGGCCGTCTGCAGTATCTCGTCGAAGCCAATATGCTTGAGGCCATCGAACGTTATATGTTTTCCGAATACAATCGCCGTGTCTATCGCGATCAGATCCATTTGGATGTCGAAGATGAGATGTGGGCCGATATACATGATTAGAGAAGAAGGCAGCCGAAATGGCTGCCTTTTTTTGTCATGCTGCGAATCATCTTCTTTTGCATCCTGTGCCCTCATATATCGTTTAAATATTCCTTGACAGGAATATTCTTTATGATGTATATTCAATTCAACAAGACGATGTGCAACTCTTGCATTAGTTGCACAACAAGGAGAAATCATAAGTTCATTCAAATATTGAGGAGGATTTACAATGTCAAACAATTCAATGGTTTCGAGTGTAGAAAACGAACGGGTGCTGGTGCTGGAGCGCGTCTTCGACGCACCGCGCGATCTCGTGTACGAGATGTTTAAAGACCCTGAGCATCTTAAGCGTTGGTGGGGACCGAGAGGTTGGGAGGTTCCGGTTTGCAACGTCGATTTCCGGCCAGGCGGCGTTTGGCATTACTGCATGAAGTGTGTCGATCAGAATCAAGGTGATTTTTACGGCATGGAGTCTTGGGGCAAAGCCGTTTACAAGGACATTGTCGAGCCGAAGACGATCAACTACACAGATTACTTCTCGGATGCCGAATGCAATACGAACGAGAACATGCCATCGACCGAGGTCACGTTGGAATTCATCGATCTGGGCGGCAAAACGAAGCTGGTCAACCGTGGTGAATATGTGTCCGCAGAGGCCCTCAAGACCGTCATGGACATGGGCATGCTGCAGGGCATCACCGAAACTTGGGATCGTCTGGAAGAGCGTCTGAACGAAGTAAAGTAAGGAAAAATAGGAACGGCCGCCTGGCTTTGAGAGCCGGCGGCTGTTTTGATTTTGGCGTTATGATTGAGATCCGAGATTAATCCTTTACCACTCACTCGTTGCCGCCCATACCTTTTCTAGCACATCCTTATAAGTATTTTGGTTGTCCTAACCACACTTCTGTTCTTGAAATGTTACAAACCAGTCTTCGCTTGCATTTGGCGATTCCATACCGGAGATAACTGCTCCCCCATATTCATCCCATGTCTCGTTATGTTTTTGATCAAATAAAAATCTACTTGGTGTTGAAGCTACTTACTAAAATCCATCTTTAATTTCATTAATTTGTTTCATATGTCTTTGTTCATGCAAGTACAGTGTCCTAACCCATTCAATCAATAACATCTCTTTAAAGACTGGGTGTATAAAATGCCTTCTACTCAGCAGTGAGGGGTCTTCTACTGTGTTTAATATGTCATATAACTTCGCTCTTGAATTGTTTAATTTTTCAATGATTTCTTGATATTCTAAAATTTCATCAGTTGGTTTAGCAATCTCAGGAGCTTCTAACTTTATACTTCTATTAAGTAGAAACTCTAATGGTTTATTCTCTATGAATGAATCTTCCTTACTCTTTAATCCTTTCTTTATTGCTACGACATATAATTCTTCTGTCTTAATCAAGTGTTGACATACCTGACTAATACTCCAACTGTTTGAACCTTTCCGTTTGTTTAATTGATCTCCACTCAAACCATTCAGAATTCCTAGTAATTCGTCTCTTGTTTCTTTTAATTTTTGATTGATTTCTTGAAGTTCCATGAAAAACTCCCTTTCTTTAATTTTTTGAGGATATTTCCTATCACTTTCTTGTATCTGTACCCGAGAGATTCACTCTCAGAATAGACCTGTATAAGCTTTATAGATACTATATACTCCGAATCCCAATAAAATGAGACTTGATATCATATTAATTAACTTCATTGTTCGATTACTAATCATTTGTCTAAACAATCCTACAATCGTACTTAATAATAACCACCATAATGCTGAGCCTAAAAATACACCTAAGACTATATTTACTGATGATTTGGATACAGGTCCCATTCCTGCAAATATTCCTATAAACGATACGATGGTCAATGGATTCGTCAATGTTAAAAAAAATGTCGTTGTAAATGTCCTGAGATAATTCATCCTCTCATTCGCCATCTCAATATTATTTCTGACTGGTGCCTTGAATGTACGATATGCTAAAAATATTAAGAACACAGCTCCAAACAAATTTATCCAAGCCGATTGACTTAATAAAAATTGGGAAACGATTGTAATCCCAAGTGCAGCAACACTTCCATATATGGCATCCGCTGTTGCGGCACCTATACCGGAAATGAATCCAATAAAACTACCTTGATGTAATGTCTTTCGGATACATAAAACTCCAATCGGCCCAACTGGTGCTGCAATGGAAAACCCGAGAATAATTCCTTTAATTAAAGGTGACATTTCATTTTCTCCTGTTTGAAAATTAGTAGGTCTTCACGTTGTCCGACGGACTTTGTTCTTCTATTTTCATAAAGATTCTTGAGTAAACCTCTTCTATGTTTTCGTCGGTTTTTTCATCATTATACAAACTTAATCCCCAGCCCTTTAATGTATCGTCTTCGTTTGATTTATATACACCGACAGCATAGCTAACACCTGGAGACCAATCCCAAATCTCTCCATATTCAATATCCTTTTCAGTAAATGGTATATGACTTGTAGTTGAAATAAAAAAGATTGGTATTCGTGAATTTGAATAGATGTCTGCATATTGTCTTTCAGCTGCTCGATAAAGATTTTCTCTCATAACAAAAACAGCATCATACGCTTCTAAGGCTCCTTTATCCAAATCATCAAATGAAATTTCTTTAAAGGTTACTTGCTCTTCTATAACTTGCGGTGGTTCTCCAATAACTGCTATATTTAAAGACTTTCCTTCGTATAAATCAAATTTAGTATTCGTGCAAGCTGATAGGCCAAACAATATTATTAACAATAAAATAATTACATATCGCTTTCTTTTATTTGCCATATAGCCCCTCCTAGTATTAATTCTCCGTTATGCATGAACAAATCATCAAAATGTTCCCATCAAGGTCCTTGAAAGAAAAATCAGATAGATCTGGGTATCTTGCAATTTCGGTTACAATCTCTGTTCCTATACTCTTAACAAATTTGTAAGCTTCATTTATATCTTCAGTGCTTAGATTAAATAATGGTTGATTTGAAGGAAAAAATTAAGAGGCGTAAGCCGCTTCAGCGCCGGATTGAAGACTTAGCCTTGCAGGGTTGATCGCTTGACTTCGCTTCTTGGCTTCTTACCTTCTTGCGATCCAAGGGCCAACGGCCCAGCGAGTGAATGCGGTGTTGGTTTATCCGATGCTGCTGACCTCATGAAACTACGTACACGATTTTTTATCTCATTTATTCTTTACTAGTGCTATTTTTTTGTTTATAGCAGATTGATAGATTGCGTCCATCACCATCTGAACCTGATGTCCGTCAATAAAAGTTGGTATGTCTGGATATACTTTATGATTAACAATAGATTTATAAATCAAATTAACCATTGGGTATAATCCATTGAAATATTGATTTGCAGGAGCTGGTAATTGACTAGGCACTTCCTGACTTTCAATAGTTATTTTATGAAATTCTCCTCCAAAACTTATCTTAATGTCTTTGTCATTGTTCATGATCAGCGATCCTTTTGTCCCGTAGATCTCCAATTCCCAGCCGTTTCCTCGCAATGCAGGATAGAATAAATCTGCAGTAAAGGATACACCATTCTGAAAATGTCCAATTATACTAAATGCATCTTCAGAGTCTCTTTCCTCAATTCCATCGATTCCGTAATAGACTGGTACTATGGTTCTTAAATCTGCGTAGACATCAGTAATTTGTTGATCCATCCACCACATCAATGAATCAATCATATGTGATCCTACTGCAAATAAAAGACCCCCTCCTTCCTTTCTTCTTCCCTCCCATCCTCTATACTGAGATGTTAGATTTTTATAACTTGAGAAACTTCCATGATATTTTATATATTGAATCTCACCTAGTTCTTTGTTGCGAAGAATTTCTTTAATCTTTAGCCTTACTGGAGTCAGTCTCCACTGGAAATTAACAAACCCCATCACATTTGTTGTTTGTTGTGCTTCGAGCATTTTCAAAGTTTGTGTTGAGTTTATTCCCATAGGCTTTTCACATAATACATGAATATTTTTATTTATGGATGCTAAGGTCATCTCATAATGATAATTTGGAGATGAGGCAATTGATACTAAATCTAGCTCTTCTTTTTCTAGCATCTCATTCCAGTCTGTATATATGTTGTTCACATCAATATCTATAAGTGTCCCATTGGCTCTTCCTCTATAGACACTCGTAATAGCTTTTACTTCAAATCCTTCATGTAATCCAAAAATAGGAGCATGTACATTAGCACCAAATCCAGTTCCAATGATACCTACTTGAATTTTCTTCATGAAAAATTGCTCCTTGTAAATTTTATTATAGATCAGCAGTTTCGGATAAAGTTCTTATATTCATAACGTCACACATCGCCTTAACCCCCAAAGGGTCGGCCCGATGTGAATATTGTGTTGGTATGATGCCGACGACTTCTCTGACTATAACTACTCATATTCACTTCTTAGAATACTCATACATATGAACGAAGTGACCATGGCCCTCGAAATCCATGGCGATATTACCAGCAAAAGCGTCTTAAAGGCAAACCTTCTAAAGTTGCAAGTTACAGCATTTTGAGTAACTGTGCGCCCCTTCAGAGCAAATAACGAGTAATAATAGTTATATTTTACCATTAACTTTATTCCTGTAGTAGGCTTATGTCGATACCGACAACAAAGTGATTACTGGTGATACGTTCTATCCGTTGTTTTTGTGCATCATTTTGTTTAAATTTCATAGTAGTGCGTTCATTCATGGCTTGAAGCAGACGGGAATGGAGATCGAAGATATTGTATCGTTCACAGAAGAAGGCTGTCATCTGAAGCAGGAAGACGAGAGAAATGAGGATTTGCCAGGGACTTTACAGAACTGCATTGCAATCTTGGATCAATTTATCGCGGAAGATAAGAGATCTGTTTATACGAGGATGTTGCAGGAAAATGTGGAGCGATGAGATTCGGTTGATATGATCAAGAGGGGCACGGCCCCTCTTGATTCCACACTGGAATTATACTGACAATGTGTAAGCTTATAGTCGGCCGTTGATAAAATCATTAACTTCACCGATGAAATCTTCGGCTTGTTTACAATTCCCTGTGTTATCGATAAAAGCGTGTCTTGTGTTTTTATATAAGGAGAAATGAACTTTGTTGCCAGCGTCTTTCAGCTTATTCGCATAGGCCAAAGACGAGTCTTTTAAGAAATCCAAATCACCAACGACGATCAATGCATCCGGTAATTTGGTATGATCTTTACAATGCATCGGAGAAACGAGCGGACTATCTAGAGGTTCCTTCGATTTTTTCAAATACATCTCTAGGATCGCTTCGCCAAAAGCACGCTCTGACTTATTCGTCATATCACTGCCCATAACGGATAAATCTGTTGCAGGATAAAGTAAAATTTGTCTAGAAATATGGAATTCTGCACGATCTCTAGCTAGAATTGAAATAATTGCAGAGTAATTGCCCCCTGCGCTATCCCCTGATACGATCAAGTTATCGACATCGATGTTGAGCTCTTCGGCATGTTCGACACCCCACTTCACCGCCGCATAGGAATCCTCGAGTCCTTCCGGAAAAGGAGCTTCCGGTGCTAAATGATAATCGACAGATAGTACAACGCAATCAGCCTGGTCAGCTACCGCCTTGCAATAATCGTGAACCGCGTCGATAGAGCCACCAAACCAACCACCGCCATGAAGGAAAACCATTAGCGGACGTTTTGCATCGCCTTCCGGTTTATAAAGACGAATCCGAAAATCGCTATTATCCCCTTTGATATTGCGGTCTTCGATATGAATCGGCCTTACGGAGATATCTTTACTGACGCCACCCATCATTTTTCTAATTTTTTTCACATTTGCTTTAATGAAAAATTTGGTGACAAGTGACGGCAAACGAATGTAACCGCCAAAGCTTTCATTGTCAATGGTGACAAACTCATACTCTCTTTCTCTGTAATTCATATAGACCCTCCTTCTTCACAAAAGAATAATTAATGATGATAGTCCCACTATCATCATACATTTCTTGTAACTGGGGAGTCAATTGGTGAAATACGTTTTAACTCTTATTATTCTAAGTATTTGTTCCAATAATTCATTACAGGAATGCTATCGTGCCCTTTAGTTAAATTCTTGATTAGCATTAACTGGTGTCAGATTCATTGTTTTGTTAAATAAATGAAAGAGTACTTTCACCACTCTGCCAACATCATCATGAAAAAACTCTAGTTCCCCCGCTGCTCCAACGGTTCTGAAGAGCTAGTACCATAACTTATAAAATATCTTTATGGGGCGAATGTTCGCTACACGACTCACGTATTATACACGGCACCGCAGCAAATACAAGTACGTATCGTCGGTGTGGTTATACAATGAGATATTTTTCTACGGAAGCAAAAGTCATTCCCGACAAAAATCCAAACTTCAAGTTCTGGCTTGCACGTGGTAAGAACATTGCTGGCAGCAAGTTTGTAAACGAATAAAACGGCTTTCTCGCCCTTTCCCTATGCAGTCGTCCAAATACACCTATACCTCCCTGAATAAGTTCAGCGAAAATCTCCATAATAGGGAAGTAAACCCACTACCGATTGGAGGATCCGACATGCTCGATAATCTAGAGAGCCATTACAACTGCGCGAACGCAGGCGATGACCTGCATCAGCTCAAGCAAGAGCTCGCAGATCTTCGTGGACGGGGTACAGAAGATGCCGAATCGCAGGAAATGATCAACCGACTCGAGAATCAGATTTCTTTCATCATGAACAAGTGCGACATTAATCATTGATTGCGTACCGTTCGAGTGCTAAAGCACCATCCTCACCGCGAGACGGCAGAGATGGTGCTTTTCCAATATCATCTAATATATATGATGCTTTTCATTGAATGCCTCCAGCTTGCGATGATCCTAAAGCTTCATATGGAGAATCTTTTTGACATGTATTTAGAAAAAAATTTTGATCTCGAAGAATTCTGCCCGTTAAAGCAATAGGCTGCCGAACCATGCCGACAGCCCAATGCTAATTAAGTATTTAATTATCATGTATAAGGTAAAGCGACACCGATGAACACTAATTTTACGAAAAACTAAAAGAAAACGAATCAGGCTTACTTACAACCCGATGCACGATTGAAAACAATTGTGTTGCAATATCACCTTTAACATTAAGTCTATACCCACCTCGGACTCTTTCCACAAAACCGAGTTCAATACAATCTATGATTACTTTGTCAAAATTCATGTCCGTGGGTAGTCGTGAGCGAAGTATCGAATCTTCAATTGGAGTGAAGTCTGGCTGTAAGTTTTCATTATTAAGCAACAGTTCATATAGAACTGTAATTATACTCGCAGGTAAAATATTCATTGGAAATTCGACTGATTCATGCATTGATTCAGTAGCTTCGTTTAAAAAAAGTGAAGTAGCAATACAAACTAATCTATCTTTTGCCCACAGACCCAATCCAGTTGGACCTAGTTGGATTTGAGTTAGTGCGGGGTGTGATGCAGGTGTCATTTCGTTGTGAGATGCTGCATCAATCAGCTCGCCCATAAAATTTATTTTCTGTTCTTGGGTCATCTTCCGAAGTTCCACTCTTATCTGAGGCAACATGGCTTGCAAATTGCTAGGTCTTCCGAGCAAATAGTCTGTTGTGCAATCAAAAACGTCTGCCAACTTTGTCATAAGAGAAATGTCGGGCAAGGAGTCACTTTTTTCCCATTTGGAAACCGCTTGGGCGGAAACATTAAGTAACAGCCCTAATTGTTCTTGTGTCATACTTTTGCTGCGACGAAGCTGACTGATTCTTTCACCAAGATTATTAGCATCTTCTAGCATGGTTTAGAACACCTCCATCAATGTATACTTTGATTATATCGTAACTGAATTTCTATGGTATTGAGGTGTATTTTACAACTAAACCAGTGGTTGAATTTCTGTATCAACGGTAGAATCAAATAACATATCCGCGGCGATTTGTTCCTTGTTTTGATGATTAACTATCGTGTCCCGTTTTCCTGTACCCTACACTCATTCGGTAATAATGACTTCTCCATCCCTCAAAGCTTTAAAAAGGATTTTATGATCGATCATATATTCAACTGCTTTATCCATATCTTCAGATTCTTTATGATCCGACTTATAATGTGGGGCAATAGCATAATTCAAAATATTTAGGCCTTCCCAAATGGTTTGATGTTGTTCTCCGTACGGCTTCTGATTGGGGTCATCTACTAGGTGAAGTCCCCTTAGTGTTGGTCCTAGGATACATATACCTGCACTATATCCCCCATAGACAATATTTTTACTGTCTCTATGATATTTCTTAATAATCTCATCAAAACCACTCAATTTCATGGCTTGTGCCAGAACGAATGTATCGCCGCCTCTAACCCATATAACATCGTAATGTTCGAGTTTTTCTTCTAGTTCTTTTGAGTTATTAAAATACTGTTTTAAGTCTAAAATATCTACATTAAAACCCAATCTCTCAAGATCGGAAATGTTCATTGCATCACTTTTATTCCTTCTTTCCAAATCAGTCGCAAAGTCTAGTGCATTGTGTATAAAAGCAACATGTTTATTCCCTTTTGCTGTCATTTCTTTCAATCTTAATTCTTCAGTTCCATAATTAAATGATGATGATAAAAAAAATTTCATTTTAATCCTCCTTGAGTCATTATGTGTGAAATATTGTCGTTTACTCTCTTATCCCTCGTTGAGAGTCCGCTCATTATCATAGCAACGAAAACCCTAAAAATGATGACTCCTTGATTAGGGATAATCGCATTTCATCGAGATACTTTAACTGTTGCTCCGCCAATTGGCTCTTATCCGAATAACGTGAGTGATACGTATATGAGAATAGATGCCTATAGTCAATAAAATAATCAATTTGTGAAATGAACTCAGTGACTGAATTGCCGCGAGAATATCCGCTCATAAAAGAGTTGAAAAAGGATTTGATGAACTCTTGCCTATCTGATCGCATCTGTTCGGCTTGTGCAACATGGTAGATGGCGACGGCTATATCATAAGCGAACCAATGGTACTCACTATCACCAAAATCAATAAGTGTTAACTCGTTTCCACTAAGTATAAAATTGTGATGATGGAGATCACCATGAATCAATCCAAAATTATCTTGGGTTGCAGGCAAGTTTTTAAAATCGCTGTCGTATTGCCTCCATTTTTGCACTAGAAACGGTTCAAGATGGATAGCTGCTTCATAAAACAGATTGTTTTGAAACCAATGAGGACGCTCGTTTTTTGCTCTATAACTTTTTGCAAGTGAGTGAACCCTTCCCATGGTCTCTCCCCATTTTCCAAATAGCTTTTTATTCCAAACTTCGTTGTCATGAGGACCAACGTGCACACCGTTAACCTTTTCAAATATGACAAAATAAAAATCGTCTGATATGTGATGAATGTATTTATCTGCGTTTAGGCGTAATGGCTTCACCACATTAAGCCCATGTGCATGTATATACTCTAACCATTCAAATTCAGATAAAAGACTCGTAACGGTAGTAACAGATCTGTCCAGAATTTTGACTACAATATCTACACCTATATTAACCTCGAAAACATTACTGTTGTAACCTCCAAGGAGTTTAGCATCTGATGACTGACAACCGATTTGGGCAAAAACTTGGTTCTTTATAGTATCCGGTATCATAAAACTCACTCCTTTAGACATCCGCATCCACTAAATTATACCAATTTTAGTGATATTTTCTCCACCTCATCAGGTATATTGTTGAACTTCTCTCCCGTGAGTTGAATCATCATAACATGACGAGAGCCTACTAAAGCTGAACAAATATACCAGATAGTTCATAATCACAATGACTTTTGCATACGAATTCCTACTACATATTCGTCTGATTGTCTCTGATTCCAGAATAGTTCAACTGGGTTAAAACCTTGTTTTTTATAGAAAATTAGACCACGTGTGTTAGTATTTTGACATATCAACTGTAAAGTATCTACTTTTAACTCTTCCTTTGCAATTGTTGATAATGCTTGAAGAAGAAATTCAGAGACTCCTTTTCCCCGATATTCCGACGATACAATTACATTACCCAGGGAGCATATATTCTCTTGAATGTCATAGAGACATGCAAAACCAACGACATTATCATTATGTAATACGACAGTTGGCTTTAATCTGCTTCCGATTGTTCCGATAATCTGATCCGGTGTTAATGGAAACACCGCTCTTGGGAACGAAAATATCATTTCCTCCTCGGTTTGAGGAAAGGAACATATACTGGATAGATCACAGGTTTTCAGTTCACGCAAAGTATACATCGAATCACCCCATATTTAATCCAAATTGGTTATTTAATACCTTCTGCATACGAATTTCACTATCGTATATAATCCACCCACCAATAACGGCTATCTGATCGTTAATCCAAAACTTACGTATGTTAATAGAAAGGCGTTCTGCATCCAATGTCGATTAGGTGAGTATCTAATCGGCTCAATTGGATGTTCTTGTCGTCCAACACCAAATTAAGTAGACAAAAATAAAGAGAGTGGTTAATCTTTGGTTAGGGAATGTTCTCATTTATTTCCTTATTCAAAAATAAAGATTGTTAGTCAATTATTAAACAGACCATTAAGCCAGCAATGCTGATTAAAAAAAACTTAAGATAAGGTGAACAGAATGACAATTGAGAAGAAAAAAATTGGATATTATATAGTCGATTTAGTAGTAATGCTTCTAATTTTTTATCTTATTTGCACCAATATTAGGAGTCTTGGTGTAGGTTTAATAATTTCTGTTGTTGTTTATAATTTTGTTACAAGACCTTTGGTGGAAAAGGCTTTTAAGCTGAGTTATAAAGTTTAAAATTTCACAAAAGGTGACCTTTGATGTTTTCTAGGGTCACCTTTTATTTGTTCTTATTGTTAAATCTATGACCCAGCAATTAAGAGCCAATGATTTAATTATAATGTTCGATCGACGCATTCGTTATAATTTTCGGGGACATACAATAATTGACCGTTGACCTCATAGAATGAATGGTGCATAACACCATTCGGAGAGGTGAACTTGGTTGAAGAAGTTGTTCGTTACCGGTATTCTTTTTACCTTGCTGTGGATCATCTTTTTTCCTGCGTCTAGTCATGCGGAAGCCGCCAAGCTGAACAGCAAGTATGCGGAATACACCCAATTCATAGTCATTGATAAGTCGACGAACAAGTTGACGTACTTCGAAAAGGGGAAAGCCATCAAATCCTTCTCTGTAGCAACAGGCAAGAAGTCATCGTACACGCCTGAAGGACTCTTCCCAATTCAAGAGAAAATCAAAAACAGGCCTTACTACAAAGATAAAATCAAAGGCGGTGATCCGAAGAATCCCCTCGGAGACCGCTGGCTAGGCTTGGAAGTGAAGAAAAACGGGCACACGTCGTATGCGTATGGCATCCATGGCAACAACAATGAATCCTCCATTGGCAAATACGTATCCGCAGGCTGTATCCGGATGCATAACAAAGATATCCGTTGGCTGTACGATAAGATCAAAGTCAATACGCTGGTTCTCATTCAGAAATAATACACTGCATAAGTAAAGAGATGACCTCTGAAATCGACGGGGGTCATCATTTTTTATGCCATCCTTCACTTTTTGCTCTTCACCCACTTGAATCCTACCTTGATTTCGAGATGGTTGAAAATGGTCTAACCGAATCTCTCATCTGTAACAAGACCCCTTTCGAGGGGTCATTTTTCATTTCCAGGAGGCATGTAAGAATGAGGATCATAGCATCAAGACACAAAAGGAAGATGGAGGATGAAAGTAGCAACAATATCTTCGGTCCAGAGATTATTATTACGTTAACTTCAACAAAGCAAGAAGGAGCTGCCTCCAAGCAAGCCCCTTATCTCTCGTGTCCTGTAAGTTAAGTAACATGGATTAAACAAATCCTATCGTTTTCAAAAAATCATCAATTTTAAGAGTGGTATCATAATATGACTTATTTGGGTGGCTTCCATAGTTGGGGATACCATGCTCCATGCCTTCATATGTAACAAACGTTATGTCATTACCTTCATTTTTCATGAGATTAACGAAGTTTTTATTTTGCTCATATAGTTCATCGGCTGTTCCGCATAGCCATAAGGTTGTAGGTAAGCACTTTTTAATATTGTGAAGAGGTGACAGGTCCATTGCCCTTTCAAGCAGTTCCGGGTAACGTCTCCTCATGATATCAACACCATCCATTCCAGCACCGAAAACGACTAACGCATTTGGAATATAGTTTGTACTTTGATTATCACTGTCATCGTTTACATCCTCAAACATAATTGAGGACACAGCAATGTATCCACCCGCAGATGAACCACACACAACGATTTTATTGGGGTCTACTCCCAAGTCATCGGAATTCCCCCTCAACCACCGAACAGCGGATTTAACGTCACAAATTGCTTGAACTGGAGAAAAACCTTCATCATGACCTGTCCTATAGTCAACACAGACTGAAACTATACCCTTTGAAGAGAAATACTTTGCTTGATGTTGAAAATCTGCTGGCGTTCGTGGCCCCTTTCCAAAACTACCACCAACGAAGAATAAAATAGCTGTTCTGTCCTTTTTGCGGGAGTCAGGCTCTAATATATAGAATTTTAAATTACGTTCCCCTATTTCTTTATAGGGTATTTCATTCACAGGATAATCAAATTTGACAACTCGCACAACCAACTCCCCCTTTTGCTAAATGCTTCAATAATTATACTATAATATTCCAATTTACATCCAGTAGGATAGGAACCTACAAGTACTCAAAGTTGTTGAAGATAACTGCCCGTTCGTTCAACAAAAGCAACCGATCGTGCTGACCGGCTGCCTTCGTGACTTTATAGTGGAATTACTATCTCTATTATCAAAATCATACTTTATCAACAAAAAAGAATATGGTTCCGTAGTATTTCATAAACCTTCTATAATCGTCATTACCTTTCATAACGATTATGGTCGGATAAGCATTTACTTTGCGTTGTTTTAATACGTTTAATAACTTCTTCTGAACGATGCAATGAAATTTGCCTTCTTCGTACTGAACGAGAAGCGGTGGCGGAGCGGCTGCATGGTCATCATCTTCAGCTTCATGGTTTTCCTCGATCTCTATTTCATCACGCTGAATGAGACGCAGTGGAAACTTTACGACGCCAATATATAGATGATCTTCCTTCACGAAATCTTGTAGAATGGGAATAACTTTTCGGGTAAGCAGCAGATAGCATTGAATCCATTCTTCCAACATCCCGTCATTCGCATACTGTACAGCTGACTCCAAAGTCGGAGCATATGATAAATGTCTATTGCTCTTCTTCGAATAGATGATTTTTTTTACGGAATCCAAGGATAAAAAGTATTCGTCTGCAAGTTCCGAAACCGTAACGCCATGAGCATACTTATTGCGAATCATGAGGTTGCGTTTCTGGAGTTGATCTCGGTAACCGGACGTCTCACCCCAAGCCTTTTTTTCTTCACCAGTAGGAATATAAAGAAGTTTGCCTGCCGCGTATTTCTGGATTTCTTTCAATAGCTCCTCTGGTATCACATCGCCAGCATTTTCATATTTCATATCATCACCATCTATAAGACGTAAAGTCGATCTTTCAATTCGCTGATGGATTTCATGATGGACATGCAGGATTCCGTGTCATCAATTGATGCATGCCAACGCAAGGTATCGATCCCTTTATAATAAGCCATACATAAGTATCTTTCTTTAAAATCCGGTATGACGATATCCCTTTTCTTACAATACTCAGCTAACAGTTCTGGTATCTTCAAGTAAGGCTTATTTAAGTCCATAATGGCAAAATCCAATAGGAAATCGCAAATGCCGGATCTGCTCCAATCAGGGAAACCGACAATCGTCTTCCCATCCGTAATCATATTCTCGAAAAACGTATTATTATAAACTAAATATCGATTTCCTTCACAATAACGAGTTCTACCCTCCATTTCCTTAAAGTATTTCTCAAAGAAATCACGTTCTAAAACCGTTGTTTCGAACATTTCCCTCCAATTAAACCAATACCCCTCATGATCATCTGCAAATGTATCGATCAAAAATTCCCTGCAGGTCCCATATTCTGTTTTACAATCATCATTAAATTCACCATAGCCTTCAACTCCCGCTATATCTGATGAACTGATCTCAAGAATCTTGTCAAAAAACAATTCGTAGCTATCTGCAAACTGTTGTGGGCTTAAATGATCTGCAACAAATCCATTAGGTGTCATACTTACCTTTTCAGAGAGCATCGCTTTAATGATATTATCTTTACCCATCATTTGATCGTCCCTTCCATCTTCACATTGTAATAACATCAGCTGCGCATCTGATATGAAAATATCATAACATTGGGAAATTGCTGGGTTATAGGCAATGAATACCTTTACTTAACTTTACATATATGACGGCACAGGGGCTTGAAGCAAAAAAACAGTTAGCTTATTAAATTGCCTTTTTGCCACTCTAACCACTTTTGAGCAATACCGAGTCTTGTCTCGGTACTTCTTTCCGAATACCAGCACTGACCTTCACGCCACTCAGGCTCCGAGTCGAAATTCATACCGGTAATCTGTTCAAGCGTATTGCATCGTTGACCAAAGATAGAGACTCTTTGATTTAACGCATCATTCTTTAACCCTGAAATGAGAGGTTTTACAAAGAAAGGATTTTTCACTCTCGCTGCAAGATTCATTGAAAAATATTGGATATCTAAATCAATATCAGAAAAAAGACAAGCAAGATCCTCTATCAATTCTTCCCACAAGTCCGGACACCTGCTGAATGCATGTAGAGCTCCCATTCGCACATATCTGTTGTTATCTTTAAATAATTGTCGTAAGTCATCATTTGTTACAAACTCAGGGTTGTAAGACAAAAGAATAATTGACGCAGCACGAATTTTATATGAAGCGTGTTGTAATAATGTGTGAGCATGATGAGACATTTCCAACGGAAGAGTCTCGGAAAAATAAGATAATAGCGCTGTAAGAGCTTCCTCATCATCCTGACTCATTACTGCGGATAAACGTTCTGTATCCTCTCTTCTTTTCCAGCTCTTCCATAGTAAATATGGAGTGGTAGCAGGCAGTCGTTCATTTTCGAACGAAAAGTTCACTGTGGCAGAAACATCTACTAGCCCGGACTGCAGCTCGTTCCATACATGTGGAGAAAAACTGCTGCACCTAAGGAGGGCTAGTTTTACTTGAAACGCGGACCATGACGGCTTAGCCTCCCAGATACATGCAGCGGCACCCAGGATAATCGGGCCTGAGAAAGATGTTCCTTCCGTTCTCGCATAATCAGCAGGTAAGCCATCATAAGGAGCTGTGAAATGATTCAGCCGTTCTTCTTCTGACTGAAAAGGCGTTGGCAAAACAACGTTTTCCGCAGGAGCAAGGATCTCTGGTACCCATTTATTCTCAAAAGTATTTCCTCTGCACCCATGATAAGCTTGTGCATGATGAAAATCTGCATCAATTGGAACAATGACACCACCAACAGACAGTACAGAGGGAGATGCTGACGGACCATTACAGGTTAACTCTTTCGTATTTCCGGATGATGAAACAACCAATAGCCCATCGTCAACTAATTCCTCGCATAAAATACGAACAGGGTCTGCTTGCCAAGGTAGTAATCCTGTATCTCGTGTTGCTGTGACTGTCAATACAACACCACGGATTTTATATGTACGCCAATTTTTTCTTAGCCATTCCAGAGCCATGCCAACCTTTTCTTCAACTTCATCAGGAGTATAGAATGGACCTGTCTCCAGCAAGTAGAGGTTAGCAGCTGGTGCTGCACCCGAATAATGACCATTGGAAAGTTGCCCGGATCCGGCTGCGGCGGCAGAGCTCGAAAGTCCGTGCAATCCTTTATTCCAAGGTCCTTCATTTGATAACATTAAAACAGGCTGTGCAAGAGGGTCTGAAATTTTTACAATGTATGTATCACGTTGCTGATTTGACGATATATCTGGATGATGTGCAAACCTACTATCTATAACCGCAATATTAACATTCTTTCCAGTAAGATTTTCCGGGATATTCAGAAACGTTCTAATTGATGCCCACGCCATACAATCATTCCCTTCTCAAGATACCATATCCTTCGCTTATCAACATATCTGCCCAATAGCATAATACAATAAGGAGCAGCTGCCGTGGCATCCTGCTCCTTGTTTCTATTTAGGATCGTATATCCCATTTGTAACGATCCCAAGCTTATATCGCTTTCTTAGTTCAGTGAATAAACTTATTAACATCTCATCTATTAATTCCGTTTTGGGAGAAACATCAAATGTGAAAAAACTGACCTCCATCTTGCCCTTGTAAATTCTTAATTATTTTTGAACCTCAATTTAACCCTCCATATTATTATTAAGATTGCTGCTACGAATAAAAATGAAAATATCAGAAAATATATATTTCCCCATTCGGGATTGGTTAATTGGTTTAGCGCTTTAATATCTTTGCTTGCCTCAGTAATCAGTTTATTGCCACTGCAAAGACTGGTTAATTCTTTGCCTTTATGATTATATGTAAAAATTAAATATTTTTTTCCGACATCAAATTCAGTCCCACACATCCCATAGAAGCCACTGTGCACATAACCATCTTCAAGGCTTCCCTTCCATACCTTATCTACACTAAAAATATTTCCGCCTTCTTTATCTTTACTGACTAAAGTTCCAGTGAACACGACGCTAGATTGCTCGTATCTTTCTTGGACGCTAGGTTCGCCGCAACTACATGCGAAAACCTTATTAGGGCTGAGTACACTAACACTAACGATCATACATATAAACAAAACAATCGGTAACACTTTTTTCATTTATCTGACACCCCACAATTCGTCGGTATGATCATGGTTACAGACGGATAATTGAAAATATAGTTGCGTTAACATCCGAGTAAATGGCAAATGGAAATGGATGTCCCCCATTGGTTGTAAGGACATAGAACGATTGTACCGGTTTTATTTTTTAGTTAACGTAATCTGCCCATTAACTAAGAAAGGCATCCAACACAAAATGCCGGCTGCCTCCAAAATACTATTGAATTAATGTTCCCCCGCAAGCAAGAGCTAGAATGTCTTTTTTTATACTCGCTTTTTATACGCTCTCATTGCAAAGATATAAGCCAGGAGCATAATTCCAACACACCACGCGATCGCGATCCATATATCGTTACCCACCGGCTGCCCTGACAGCAATGCGCGGATGGCTTCCACGATCGAGGTCACCGGTTGGTTTTCGGCAAAGACGCGAACGACGGTCGGCATCGACTCGGTTGGCACAAACGCCGAGCTGATAAATGGCAGGAAGATAATCGGGTAGGCAAAGGCGCTCGCGGTATCGACCGTTTTTGCGGACAGTCCGGCAATGGCTGCGACACATGTTAATCGTTTGACCAGCTGCCTCTATATCATGATTCAACTATCGTGTCCCGTTAGCGAAATATCACGACAAAACCTTACTTTGGCTTCGAAGGATGTTTTATACTTAACAGGTTCACCGTTTTTTCTAAGGATGTGTATTCGTAACTCGCCAGATACTCATGATTTTCTTCAATAAGATTCCAAGTATTCTCATCATCAATTGTTATTTTAAATTGTTGTTTTGATTTAGCGAAGGGGTCAGTAGCGGTTATCCAGTATTCCTTTCCTGTTATGTCCTTATTAATAATCATCAAATATGACGTTGTGTTTGATTTTGATGTTGAGTTACATCCAGCCATCGTCACTAGTATGAGCAAGTACAAACATACTCTTTTCACCTCATCTCACCTCACATTATCATAACCCACATTCAGTTGATTGTACCATTTATTGTTTATTTCTGAACTGAATAAATCTGCCCGTAAGTTCAATCATCTAACTTCAATAACAAAAACTGCTGATGTATCACCTTTCGAAAATTCACCATCATCGGTTGTCCAGAACGCTGAAATCCCGTAGTAATAAGTACCTTGTTCTTTTGGAGCATTAAAAGATCCATTTTTCAAAGGAATTGGTATTGTTTTATCATCGACAAATTGCTGAATGTTCAACCCATTAGGTGCTGGTTTATAAGCAAAAGAAACTGTAATGTCTCCTTCAGGAGTTATAGCAGTAGGTGTAATGCCTCTTAACATTGTATTTCCTCCTGCATAATCTGCACATCCTAAATTGCCCCAACAATAACTACTCTGGATAACTGGAATTTGAGTTTGCCCCGAAGCAACACTGGGAAGAGGTGGGGATTTTTTAATTATTCTAATACCAACGTTCCTAGCGTATCCTTCAAACCTTGTATTTGCTACTAGGTTTCCTACAAATGGAGTTAAATAAATGAACACTACCAGTAAAGCTAAAAATCCCGTAACAGGTATAATAAATGTTTTTTTTCGACGCATCCCAAGCTCCTTTTAACATAAAATCACCTATATATAGACGTGATTTTACCGTATTAGTTACATCATCTCATTTGAAAATGTTTTAAACTATCCTGCCCAATCGTATTATGAGGTATAGGCATATTTATTGCCCCATTCCCTCTCGAATTCATCCAAAGCCGCTACTGCCGAATTTTTATTTCCTTAAGTATATAGAAAAGTACCCCATAGAGTAGACCTTTTTTAGGTGTCTACTCTATGGGGTATAGATCAGGCTTATCCTTTTTCATGCAAACACTAATTCACCATTTCATGATAACTCTTTTCATCTACTACACGCCGAGCTGTAACATAACGATCTTGGTAGTACGTATCCGTCAACTTGCTTATTCTTACTCCCTTACTGCTAGAGGAGTGAGCGAATTGATTGTCACCTATGTAAATTCCTGCATGGGAGATACCCGTACCTAAGGTATTAAAAAACACTAAATCTCCCGTTCGTAGGTTCTTTTTAGCTATCGGTGTCCCTACTTTAGCCTGTGACTGGGATGTGCGCGGTAGGTCAGTCACATCAAATTTTTTTAATACATACAAGATAAATCCGGTACAATCAAACCCTGCAACAGTGGTACCACCCCATAAATATGGTGTCCCTAGTACGTGATTCACTTCACTTTCTAGCTTAACCTCACTTGCAAATGTACTTGGTGCAGCGGCAGTGAATACGACTGCAGCTCCTAATAAAGATAAGATGAGTTTCTTCAGAACCTTGTTCTCCCTTCGATGCCTACGGAGTTAGCTGAGGGTTCGGTTAAAGGTTCCCTATATTCTCTTGCTTACAAGAATAATTCACCCGGGATGGTTCCCCCGTTTTCAAAAACGAAATTCGGCAATTGGTTAATATTTTGTAACTATTTATACTTTAATATACCGAGTAATCGATGTCAACCTTTTCACAAATTCAATATTTTAAATTTTTATCTATATATTCTCTGCACTACCATATAATACAATGCACTATTTATGAGCCTTTCATCAAGAAAATAGCCTCTCAAAAGCAAATCAACTCCTATTCGTGGGGTCTATCCTCTTTATCTTTCCTGTCTAGACGAATACCGATATGCACCAATAAAAGATACAAAAATGTAATAATTAACCTTATTCCCAAATGCTTATTGCGGTATAGTGTACTGCTAGCTTAATAGCTTTTAAATTAACTCAATATCTTTTCATTAAACTGCCCGTTACTTCAATGAACCTTTCTTAAAACACAGCAAGACTGCCGTTCAATATCGGCAGTCTGTACAATTATCTATTATGCTGAACCTTAGTAACGGGAATCCATAATTCGACATCCAATTCTTCAGTAAACACCTGTTTTTCAACGCCAATTTGGATTTCAGGACCAACCTGTATCATAGGTCCTTCAACTTGCTCATATCCTGAGGAAGGAAACCATTCCCCATAGATGCGATGCCATTTTTCTTTTTCCCAAGGAACTTTCATTTCAAATACTACCCATGTCTTAGCTGGCACAATGAATTGTGAGAAGGTTTCGGGGCAAGGGTTCGTAGTTGCCACGGCCAAGTAATAATCATAATCTCGCTTCTCACGTACACCTTCTCCAAAACTCACATGTAGAATTCCGTAAGGCTCTTGATTGTTAAGAGATTTTAGTTCGGCATACGTCTCAATCTCTGTTGATTTCCAAACCTGTTCTACACCTGGATGCTCCCCAACATCTACTGCTGTAACACGATTCGTGATCCCAACCAGTTGAAACGAATCCTTATACTCAATCCTATACTTCATTGGCTCACTACCTCCTATAGATAATCGAAAGGTCATTGGAGGATATGCTTTTAGTGAACGGTTGTTAGTTCTTGCTTCGGTTGGGGTTGTTCCATGTAAGCTTATAAATGCACGTGTAAACGCATCGGGTGAACTGTATCCGTATTTTACTGCGATGTCGATCACCCTGAGCCTACTATTTTGCAAATCAAAAGCTGCAAGTGTAAGGCGTCTACGACGAATATATTCTTGGATAGGAATACCCGCCAAATATGAAAACATTCTCTTGAAATGATATACAGAACAATATGCGCGTTTAGCCACCTCATGTTCATCTATTCCATTCTCAAGGTTTTGTTCAATGTATTCTAATGCCCCGTTCAAATTTTCCAGCATATTCATTCAATGGCCTCCATTCTGCTATAGAATAGCAGGGTCCCATATTTGACATCCGACTTTTCCAGTTCAATTTTTGGAGGGTGATAATTAAGCAAAAGTGCATCTTCAGCTATTCTTATCCTCCACGATTTTTTAAACACTTAATAATTCGATGCAATCTAAATATTACCTTCTATCTAATTTACTAAACTCCCTCTATGGAGAAACGCTTTTCTCTTAATTGCTCACGTATCCTTAGAATTTGACCGCTTACAGATAAATTCTTAGTGGAACCAAATTGAAGATAAAGAAAAATGTGGGGCTGTTGAATGCGCAAAAGATCTTTACCCAAACCACCCTCTG
>NZ_JBYTDT010000008.1:0-273061 GCF_058791655.1 Paenibacillus sp. EB106-05-06-XG162 | reverse complement strand
CATGTATTAGGCACGCCGCCAGCGTTCGTCCTGAGCCAGGATCAAACTCTCCAATAAAGTGTTTGACTTGCTCATTTTGAAACTGACTTGCTTACGAGAACAATGTTCTCTTTAAAAATTTAAGCGATCCATTTGTTTAGTTTTCAAGGAACTTATCTGTTCTTTATCATGTTGTAAGTTATCATGTTGTGTCGAACAGGAATTTAATAATATCATTTGTTTCGACGCTTGTCAACATCTTTTTTTCTTGTTACTTTCAAAAAAGTTATTGTCCGAAGCGGCAAGAAGTAATATACCATGATTCGACACGAAGATGCAAGCTTTTTTTCAAAATTAATATTTCACCTCAAAATACCTCATAAAAAAGCACCAAGGAATCATGAATCAAATTCAGTGATATCCTTGATGCTATTTCCTGTTATCTTCTATATATAGAGAGATTAATCATTATTCCGTCTCAGATAGCATGTGTACCGCCAAAATAAACATCGCGTGTGACCATGTCAACGGAACAACCCACGCCGTGTCGCCCGAATGACGATCCACTTGCTCTGGCAGTAATCCCATCTCCGTCTGATGATCCACAGCCCACTGCAGCAATTCCATTGCAGCTTCCTTCTGCCCATTCATCACGCGGTATTGCGCAAGCCATAGCGTCGTAAGAATCCAAGGGTTGCCTCCAATATACTGATCATTCTCATAACGCTTAATTCCACCAACGCTCGGAGATGTCAACGCACGTTCAATCGTATCCGCAGTCTGTACCGCATAGGGATGCGATGCCGGCACGACGCCAAATGGAACGGAAATGCCGAGTAGACTTACATCGACGATTGGGTCGTACTCCAATTGGTAGACTGGGTAACCTTTTTCACGCGTCTGAATGCCAGTAGGAATTCCTTGTTCCTGCGCTTGACGATAAGCAGCTTGATTTACCTCAAGCTTCAAGCCGCGGTAAAAGACGCTTTGCGATGCATTCCAACAGCGATCGGTAATGGACTGGGCAATGCCTTGTGCAGCAGTACGCCAAGCGTTCGACAATTCAGCATTTCCTGCTAGGTCAGCCAAAGATGCCGCTGCATCAAGTCCAGCATAGACCGCTGCTGCGGAATACGTATGCTGGCCATCCCGCTCTTCCCACAAATCTCGGCTTGCACGTGGCAGTCCAGTCTCACCATCGATTTGCTTCGTTAAGAAATTTGCCCCCGCTTCGACCGCTGGCCATATTTGATGAAGGAAACGTGTTTGCTCCCGCTCTGAAAGGAACAATAAGTGCTGATACATCCCCCATAGAATGGATGCTCCTTCATCTAATTGAATGCCCCAAGAAGGCGCCAATGCTCCATCATGATAATGACGTTGCTGCCATGCACCATCCGGATCTTGTGCTGTTAACGTCCATAAGTAGAAGCGATCTGATAAATCGGTTAATCCCGCACGGTCGAGTGCCGTCGTAATGAAGGCTGCATCTCTACCCCAACAGTAGGCATACCCACCACACTGCGCGAAATTCTCATCGAATTCAGGTGCAGCGATAATGCTGCCTGTCTCTTCATCCGTCATCAGCTTCATCGCAAGCAGTGATCGCTCGTAGAGTGCAGTAATTCGCTCGTCCTCCATCGGGCAAGGTTTAGCGGATTTCAGGAAATCGATCCAATATTGAACCGTTTCTGCTGTCCAAGCTTCTACGGCGCGTTCCTTCGCTTCATGCATGACACTTTTTGCTTCATCTATTGTGTGACCCGCTGTGATATAAACGGGAAGAGACACGGTCTCGCCTGGCGCGATATTCGTAAAAGTCCATTCCATCGCACCATCCGGCGCCATTTGAATGCGGCTTCCATCAAGAGCTCCATGGTTCGCGTTATCCCAAGCGTTCGCGGCTTGAAACTTTGTGCACACGTTTGCACTCGAAGCCATAAAAAAATAACGATGCCTGAAATGAACAAGCGCATCCGCTTCCACATCGAACTGCGTCGTATGATAATAAGGACTTTCCGACACGGTCATGGACGTATAATGAACGAAGTGGAATGTTGCTGGCTGCTCACTTCGGTTCGTGAATTGATAATGGAATACGAGTAAATCTTGGCTCGGAACAGCAAATGAGGTCTTTTCAACTTCAATAGGACATTGACTAGAATGTGCATTCACGCGATATAGATTCGTACGGGGTACATAAGCTGCATCATGCTGCCAGCCGTGTTCTTGCTCCGCGCTATCAAACCACGATGTCTGCGCACCCTCCATTCGAATACCTGTGCGGATCATATCCACGTGCTGCGGAAACCCGACGTTCGGCCACCATAAGCGCACCAAACGTCCAGTCCGAGTTAGAGAAGCAAGAAATTTAGAATTTCCAATGACAGCATCAACAAGATAAGGTTTACGTTCCAAATATGTCGTCAACCTATTCAACTCCTTTTCGATTTCGTATAGAGGGATGATTCGCGAATCATCAGTCGATGCGGAACGATTGTTCTCGCTTGGGATAGGGTCTCTCCCTGGATTCGCTTAATTAATAGTTGTGAAGCCATATAACCCAGTTGGTAGATACCGATATCAATACTTGATAGCGGCGGTGTCGATAATTCGGTAAGCGAGATGTTATTAAATCCAATGATATTCAAATCTTCAGGTACACTGTACCCCAGCTCCGTTAGGCCGCGCATAATACCGAATGAGACCACATCATCAATCACGACAAGTGCTGTTGGACGTTCAGGCAAGCTCATGAAAAATGACATCGCCCGATAACCGCTCTCCTGCAGGAATTCCCCTTCGACGATCCACTCCGGCTTCATGTCCAGTTGGTTCTCAATTAGCGCATGTTTGTAACCTTGAAGACGATCTTGAGAAACCGATAATGACGGCGGTCCGCTGACGAACCCGATCCGAGTATGTCCTTGCGCAATTAAATGACTGGTTGCGTCAAATGCAGCTTGAATATTGTCATTATCAACACAGAGCACCGTTGGGTCATCTTCAAACCGCCCAATGAGCACAAACGGAAACTGCTGCTCTTGCAAGAAGGCAATGATCGGATCTGATTTGCGAGATTGAAGCAAGATGATGCCGTCCACCCTCCGGCCCTTCACCAAACGTGTAATCGCTTCCATTTCATCACTCTCGCTGGACCCCGTTGTCATCAATACATCGTACCCATTCCGAGAAGCTTGTGTTGTAATCCCACGTATGTTCTCTGCAAAGAAATGATTCTGGAACAGTTCCTCAGCAGGACGTGGCAGGATCATGCCTAATGTATATGTTTTATTCGAGACAAGACTACGGGCCATCATATTCGAATGATAGCCCATCTCATTCATAATACCTTTCACTTTCAACGCCGTCTCTTTACTGATTCGGGGATGATTCGACAAGACGCGAGATACAGTTGAAGGAGAAACGCCAGCTTTCTTGGCAACATCTTTGATAGTAACTGCCATAATGCCCTCCACTTTGTGCAATCGTTTGAATTAATCTATGCATAATGTTAGCGCAAATTAACGTGCATGTAAACAGAATGAACTCACATCCAAGCTAAAATGACATTCTCTCCTAATTCATAAATGAGTTAGAAAATCGAAGAAAATCAAAGATTTAAGAAGTTAACCCCCTATTTTCCAAGCAAAAACGATTGTGCAAACGGTTTACCAAATTTCAGGTGTTGTGTATGATAGGGCATATAAAAGCGTTTTCAGACGTCGTACAAACGGATCAAACCGCTATTTTTTTTCGCATTTTGTACAAACGTTTGCACATAAACGCTTTTCATAAGAACTAGATATGTATCATACCAATTGGAGGGGTACTCACAATGAAAAAAATGTTGGTTCTCATGTTGACTTTGACGATGGTACTCGCAATCGCAGCATGCGGCGGGAAAACGAAGGAGTCCACAACGGAAAGCACGCAACAACCTACCTCACAAACAGAGGACACCGCTAAAACAGAAAAAACAGATGAGTTAGTACCTGAACCAGGTGCAAAATTAGTCGTATGGAGCAGCGGAACGGAAAAAGCGCTCGTCGACGAAGCGGCTAAAGCATTCAAAGAAAAATACGGCGTTGATGTTGAGTTCCAAGAAGTTGGACCTGACAAATCCATCGAGCGTATGACAACAGACGGACCTGCTGGCGTAGGTGCTGACGTGTTCCTAGCGGTTCACGACCGGATCGGCAGCGCGGTGCAAGCCGGTATTATTTTACCGAACGACTATTTTGAAGAAGAAACGAAAGCGAATAACAGCGATAAAGCGATCGAAGCTCTCACGATTGACAACATCCTCTACGGATACCCGAACTCCGTTGAGACAACAGCGGTATTCTACAACAAAGATCTTGTTCCTGAGGCACCAAAAACTTGGGACGATGTCATCAAATTCGCAAAAACGTTCAATGACCCGAAAAAACAAAAATATGCTTACATGTGGGAAAACGGGAACGGCTATTGGAACTTCGGCTTCCTCGGCGGATATGGCGCTTATGTATTCGGTAAAGATGGTTCCGATCCATCCGATATTGGTCTGAACTCGGAAGGCGCGGTTGAATCGATGAAGTTCTTCCAATCCTTGAAAAATTCCGTTCTACCGCTTAAAACAGCGGACGTTACTTCCGACATCAAGAAGAGCTTGTTCACCGAAGGTAAATTGGCAATGAACGTTAGTGGTCCATGGGACACGATTTCACTAAAAGAAGCGGTTAAGAACCTTGGTGTCATGGAATACCCAACACTTCCAAACGGCAACCCAATGAAACCATTCTCCGGCGTTAAAGCGTTCTTGGTTAATGCAAACTCGAAATATCCGAATGCTGCTAGATTATTTGCACACTTGATCACATCAGAAGAGTTCCAAATTAGAGATTTCGAATTGCTAGGCAATCTTCCATCGAATAAAAAAGCTGCAGAAAACGATAAGATCAAAAACGATCCATTCGCATCTGTGTTCTTGAAGCAGTTCGAGAACTCTGTACCAATGCCTAAAATTCAACAAATGAATGCTTTCTGGAGCGTACATGAAGCTACCTTCACATCGATCTGGAATGATGGCGTAGATCCAAAAGTTGCAATGGATGACATGGTTAAGAAAATGAAAGACAGCATCGCATCCAACAAATAATTGTCACATCATCATATCGGTCTAAATCACTCACCCGCCGTCCATCGGCGGGTGACACTGCTCATGGAAGGGATTGATCACATTGAATCGATATGCTAGAACAGCTGGCTGGTTATCTGTTCTCAGTATGGGATTAGGACAGCTGTATAATCGTCAATGGACCAAGGGCGTGTTATTCTTACTCGCTCATATTACTGGCATTACCTTAATTACAACCGTACTCAGTACCCATATTGTTGGCTTCTTTACCCTCGGAGAACAAGGACAACACTTCGTTAAAGTCGGAAAAATCACTAAAACCGTTCCCGCGGATCACTCGATCTTCATGATGATCTATGGACTGCTATCAATGATTGTCGTTCTACTCTACGTCTTCATCTATGTTATGAATGTACGTGATGCGATTGCGAATGGACGCTTGCGGGAGAAAGGGCTCCCAACCAAAACATTTATCGATTCGATTAGAAACGGCGTGCATAACAAATTCCCTTGGTTGATCTTAGCCATTCCAATTCTCGGCGTTCTTTTCTTCACCATTATGCCGATTCTGTTTATGATTTTCATGGCGTTCACCAACTACTCTGCACCAAACCATTTACCGCCTAAAAACTTAGTTGATTGGGTCGGCTTGCAGACTTTCAAAGATTTATTTACCTTAAACGTCTGGAGCGATACCTTCTTCGGCGTACTAACTTGGACAATTATCTGGGCTGTATTGGCGACGGTTACTTGTTATTTTGGCGGAATTCTGGTTGCACTGCTCATTAACCAACAAGGCATTAAGCTCAAAGGATTATGGAGAACGCTGTTCATTGTCCCTTATGCCATTCCACAATTCGTCTCACTGCTCGTCATGCGGAACATGTTAAATGATAAATTCGGACCGATTAACCAATATTTCCGATTCTTTGGGCTCGATGGCCTGCCATGGCTAAGTGACCCGTTCTGGGCAAAAGTGTCGGTTATCGTCATCAATATGTGGATCGGGATTCCGGTCTCCATGGTACTCGTGATGGGAATTCTGACTTCGATTCCAAAAGATCTCTATGAAGCAGCTGATGTGGACGGCGCCACACCATGGGTTAAGTTCCGTCACATTACGATGCCGTTCGTACTCTTCTCGACAGCGCCGATTCTGATCACACAGTTCGCCGGCAATATCAATAACTTTAACGTTATTTACTTGTTAACCAAGGGCGGACCATCATCCATCGATTACAATATGGCGGGTAAGACCGACCTGCTCGTAACTTGGCTCTACAAGCTTACACTTGAAAATAATAAATACAACGTTGCATCCGCCGTAGGTATTATGATCTTCTTGATCGTTGCATCGGTGTCTATCTTCAGTTATACAAGAACAAGATCATACCGAGAGGAGGATATGATCCAATGAAAACGAAACGATCGGTACGCTTATTTTTCAGTTATCTCTTGTTAATCCTGATCGGGATTGCCTCCGTCTATCCGGCATTGTGGACGGTCATGTCCTCGTTCAAAGTCGGCGATTCGCTTTTTAGTGATACATTCTTTCCAAAGCAATTTACGCTGAAGCATTATTCGGATTTATTCCATCCCGAGAATATTGCCGGAAAACAGGTTCCTTATGTGAAGTGGTATTGGAACACTCTCAAGATCGCAACAATGAGTATGATTATTGGTACATTCATTCAACTCTTAACGGCCTATGCCGTGTCTAGATTCCGGTTCAAGGGACGGAAGGCAATCTTATCCACCGTACTCGTCCTTGGTATGTTCCCTGGGTTCATGGCTATGATCGCGATTTATATATTCCTAGTTCAGCTTAACCTGCTCGATACGCCATGGGCTCTGATCATTGTGTATTCGGCAGGAGCCGCTCTTGGACTATTCGTCGCAAAAGGGTTCTTCGATACGATCCCGAGAAGCTTGGAAGAAGCCGCTACCATCGATGGTGCGAATCACTGGCAAGTATTTACGAAGATCATTCTGCCACTATCGAAACCGATTATTACGTATATTTCCTTGATGACATTTACAGGAGCCTGGATGGACTTCATTTTCGCAGGATTGATTCTACGTTCTCGTGATCAATGGACACTAGCGGTGGGTCTATTCAATCTCGTCGATTCTTACTCGAGTACAGCATTTACGCTCTTCGCAGCTGGGGCCGTTCTGGTCGCTGTGCCGATTACGATTCTATTCGCGTTCACGCAACGCTTCTTGGTGGAAGGCTTAACATCAGGGGCAAGTAAAGGATGATGAATCCGGTGAAAAACCATCGCTTGATTCGGTCGAGATGGTGGATTCGAAGTGGAGTGGCTGTATTCCTCCTCATGTTAGCGGTTGTGGCAGGCTGTGCAAATAATGGAGGATCGGAGAAATCTGCTGGTGATGCTGGAAAAGAAGCTGCAACGGTTAAGACAACTCCCGTGCAGACAGCTGCTCCCGAAATCGATGAGCAGCCTTCGACGGTCTACTATGAGATTTTCGTTCGAAGCTTCTATGATACGAATGGGGATGGTATCGGGGATCTGAATGGTGTGACAGCCAAGCTAGATTACTTGAAAGATCTCGGGATTGGCGGCATCTGGTTGATGCCGATTAACCCCTCCCCTAGCTATCACGGCTATGATGTAACTGATTATTACGGCATTCAATCGCAATATGGCACGATGGATGATTTCAAAAAATTGTTAGATGAAGCGCATAAACGCGGCATTAAGGTCATTATGGATCTGGTCGTCAATCATACGAGTAGCGAGCATCCTTGGTTCAAAGCTGCCGCCTCTGACAAAAACAGCCCTTATCGAGATTGGTACACCTGGTCAAAACCAGGCGAGACGCTCGCCTCGGACGGAGCAACCGGTGCGCAACCTTGGCATAAGTCCGGGGATGACAATTATCTCGGTATCTTCTGGGAAGGCATGCCGGATCTGAATTTCGATCACCCGGAAGTCCGTAAAGAAATGATCAAGATCGGTCAATTCTGGCTGAAGCAAGGCGTGGATGGCTTCCGTCTCGATGCTGCGAAGCATATCTATGAGGATTTCAAATCGCAAGGAAATCTCCCTGCGACAAAGGAAAAAAATCAGGCGTGGTGGCAAGAATTCCGTAAAGGAATCGAGGAAGTTCATCCTGGAGCCTATCTCGTAGGTGAGGTATGGGATTCCACGGCGAAGATTGGTCCTTTCCTAGCGCAAGCATTAGACTCTTGCTTCAACTTCGATCTGTCGAAGACGATTCTATCCACAGTAAACTCGGAAAAAGCGACGGATATAGCTTTTAACCTGGAACGAATTTATGGCTTCTATGCCAAAAACTCTAACGGCAAATTCGTCGATGCACCATTCTTAACGAATCATGATATGAATCGAACGATGTCTGAAGTAAAGGGTAATCCGGATCATGCCAAGATGGCAGCCTCGATCCTACTCACGCTGCCAGGCAATCCGTTCCTCTATTATGGTGAAGAAATCGGCATGCTTGGCATGAAACCGGATGAGCAAATTCGAGAACCGATGGTGTGGTCCGCTGCTACTGCGGGTGGTACGAAGGGACAGACCTCGTGGGAGCCTCTCGTCTATAATAAAGAGATGAAGCAAGGCGTTGCTGAGCAAGAGAAGGATAACGCGTCATTGTATAATCACTATAAGAAGATAATTCAATGGCGGAACGCTGAACCTGCACTACATGATGGCGGAATTGCTTCCTACAAATTCGAAAATGCGAATGTTCTCGCTTATCAACGTTTGACTACGCAGGCTAAGGTGCTCGTCGTTCATAATCTATCCAAAGAGGTTCAGAAGGTCGTGCTGCAAGATGATGTCTATAAGACGTTGGCTCTGCAAAGCAAAGAAGGCGCCGTGTTGGAGGGTACTTCGCTTGAACTGCCGCCATACAGCACCGTTATACTGAAATAATTGTTGGTGAAGTAAGCTTCGCGCCGAACAAAATCGGCGCGATAGCTTATTTGCGTTATATAAGATGAATTGATAAAGGAGCTTGATCTATTCATGTTACTCGAAGCGATTTACCACCGGCCCAAACAGAACTGGGCCTACGCATACGATGAGACAACAATCCATTTACGTATTCGCACCAAACGAAATGATGTGGAACGCGCTGAAGTCGTCTATGGCGACAAATATTTGCCTTGGGATCAAATGATGACGAAGGATATGCGTATTGTCGGACACGACGAATTATTCGATTACTGGCAGGCCGAAGTGCAGCCGAAATATCGACGCCTCAGCTATGGCTTCAAGCTGTATCAAGGAAAAGAAACAATCTGGCTGACAGAACGCGCACTTGGTGAGCAAACGCCAACAGGCCATCTGGGAAACTTCGAATTTCCATTCTTGAACCCTGTGGATGTGTTCACGCCCCCTGCTTGGGTGAAAGATGCAGTCTTCTATCAGATCTTCCCGGAACGGTTCGCGAACGGCGATCCCTCCAATGATCCTGAAGGTGTGGAGCCTTGGGGCGGTAAACCGACACCAAGTAATTTCTTCGGTGGGGATCTGCAAGGTGTCATCGATCATCTGGATTATATTCAAAAGCTAGGTGTGAATGCGATCTACTTCACGCCGGTCTTCGAAGCAACGACGAACCATAAGTATGATACACAGGATTACATGAAAGTGGATCCGCATTTCGGTACGAATGAGACGCTGAAGGAATTGGTGCAGCAATGCCATACTCGCGGGATTCGCGTATTGCTCGATGCGGTATTTAACCACAGCGGACGAACTTTCGCTCCATTCCTTGACGTGGTGGAAAAAGGAGCTGATTCCCCTTATGCAGACTGGTTCTATGTGCGTGAATATCCACTAACGGTTGTGGACGGCGTCCCGACGTATGAGACGTTCGCATTCGAACCGAAAATGCCGAAGCTCAACACAGAGCATCCGGAAGTGAAGAAGTATTTGCTCGATGTCGCAAAATACTGGATCGAAGAAGTAGGCATTGATGGCTGGCGCCTTGATGTGGCCAATGAGGTGGACCATGCCTTCTGGCGTGAGTTCCGTAAGGTCGTTAAGAGCGTTAATCCTGAAGCTTATGTTTTAGGTGAATTGTTCCACGAAGGCATGATGTGGCTACAAGGCGACCAATTCGATGCGCTGATGAACTATCCGTTCACGGGCGCTGTGCTCGACTTTTTCGTGAACGAGAGCACGGACGGAGCACAGTTCGCCGGCAAAATGTACGGGCAGTTGTTCCGTTATCCGCATCAAGCGAATGAAGTTACATTCAACTTGCTCGACAGCCATGACACGGAACGCTTATTAACATTATGTAAGGGCGATGTTCGGAAAATGAAGCTCGCTGCCCTCTTCCAGCTTACGTTCCTCGGTACACCGTGTATCTATTATGGCGATGAGATTGGCTTGACTGGCTCCCATGATCCGGATTGCCGGAAATGTATGCCTTGGGATGAAGCAGAATACGATATGGACTTGCTTGGATTCTATCAACGGACGATTGCGCTGCGCCATCAATATAGCGCACTACGCAGCGGAGATTTCCGATTCCTCTATGCGAAGGAAGGCGATTCACGCATTGCTTATGAGCGCCAGGATGCGGATGCCACATTCGCAATCCTCATGAATGTGGACAAGCGTGCCCGTTCTATGACTATCAAGCTGCCTGCAGGAGAATGGCAGGATGAGGTGACAGGTGTACGTTACACGTCAACAGGTAAGAGCTTAAAGTTCCCGCTTGCTGCATACGGGGCGATGGTGTTAAGAAAAATAATGTAATGTAACGAAAATACGAAAGCCCTCGGGCAATCCAGGCATACGAATGATCAATGCGCTGGATGTTCCGAGGGCTCTTTTATGTGTTACGGTAATGAATGGCTGGCGATGATGATGTAGAACTTAGACGTTCTACTCTCCCAGCAATTGCAGTAATTCTTCTTCGCTGTCGATGATACGAATGCCGAGCTGCTGCGCCTTAGTCAGCTTGCTGCCCGCACTCTCGCCGGCAATGACAAAGTCGGTCTTCTTCGAGACGCTGCCTGTCACTTTTGCGCCGACAGCTTCCAGCTTCTTCGCAGCTTCATCACGGCTGAGGGTAGGAAGCGTTCCGGTTAGTACGACGGTTTTGCCAGTAAATACGGTCTCCCGCTTCGGTTCCGATGTAGTCGGCGCTGCGGCCGGGGACACGCCAAGCTCGATCATCTTGCGAATGCTCTCTTGCATTCGCGGATCCGCAAAGAAGGATACGATGCTCTCCGCTACGATCGCGCCAACGTCTTGAATCGTGACCAACTCTTCCGCCGTTGCCGCCATCAGCTTATCCAAGCTGCCGAAGTGATCGGCAAGTGCCTTGGTAGTCGTCTTACCGGTATTCGGAATACCTAGGGCGAACAAGAAGGACGATAAATCACATTGTTTGCTCTTCTCTAACGCTTCAAGCAGCTTATTCGCTTTCTTCTCGCCAAACCGATCCAAGTCGATCAATTGATCAAACGTCAGACTGTAAAGATCTGCTGGATCACGAACGTCGACCTCGTCATAGAGCTGTTCCGCTGTCATGACGCTGAATGCCTCGATATCCATCGCATCACGTGATGCGAAGTGTGTAATCCGTCCGATCAGCTGCGGCTTGCAGCCAAGTCGATTGTTACAGAATAGATGCGCGCCGCGCTGCTCAAGCTCCGATCCGCATGCAGGACATGTCGTTGGGAAGACTATTTCTTCCCCGTCGTTCTCCTCTGTTGCTTTACCTAGAATCTCTGGGATGACATCGTTCGAACGTCGGATAAAGACGCGTGATCCGAGTGCGTACTTGAGGTTCTTGCGTTCAATGTCACCAATATTATTCAGCGTACAATTCTGCACCGTTACCCCAGCGAGTTCCACCGCTTCAACGCGGGCGACTGGCGTTATTTTTCCCGTACGGCCGACTTCCCAGGATACCGACTCTAGCACGGTTGTCGTCTCTTCCGCTTCGAACTTGAAGGCAACCGCCCAACGCGGGAATTTATCCGTATAGCCAAGCACCTCGCGCGTGCGCATATCTGTCAACTTAATAACCGCTCCATCAATCAGATAGTCCAGTTGCTCACGCTGCTCCACAATATTGGCAAGCTCCTCGATAGCCCCCTCGATCGTGTCGAAATAGGTGACGTAAGGATTAACTTTGAAGTGATTCTCATGCAAGAATCCGACCATCTCTTGATGATTGTCGAACCGAATCGCATCGGAGTAGCCCACATTATAGAAGAAGGCGTTCAGCTTGCGTTCAGCTGTCGTCTTCGGATTCAAGTTCCTGAGTGCACCTGCTGCTGCATTACGTGCGTTCTTGAGCGGCTCTGCCGCGGTCTCGTTGTACTTGTGGAGCACAGATAAGTTCATGATCCCTTCGCCCTGAACTTCAATGGTTCCGTCTCGATAAGGAATGGTGAGCGGTACGGAGCGAATGGTCTTAACTTGTGCAAGAATGCCCTCACCAACTTCACCATTTCCTCGTGTGGAGGCTTGCACGAGCTTACCGTCCGTATAGGTCAAGTTCAGGGTAAGACCGTCAAACTTCAGCTCCAGCACATAAGAAGGCTCAGGCAGTGGGGTGTCAGGATTTTTCGTATTATAGTCATTCACAAGCTTCATGACCCGCGCATTCCACGTGCGAACATCTTCGACATTCTGCGCTTTGTCGAGACTCCAAAGTCTTGCCAAATGGCGATGCTCCGAGAACCCTTTGAGTAGTTCTCCGCCTACGCGCTGTGTTGGGGATTCTGGGAAAATCACACCTGTCTCCCGCTCCATCGCAATAAGCTGATCATATAGCGCATCGTATTCCTTGTCGCTCACGGTAGATTGGTCTAACGTATAGTACTCAAAGTTGTATCGGCTCAGCTGTGTAATTAACTCCGACATCCGCACTGCCGTCTCCTGACTGAGTGCTCCTGTACTCCCTTGAACTTCATTCATCCCTGTACGATCCGCCACGCTCGCATCTTCCACCTTTCTTCGTATCCAACATGTTTATACTTTCGTAATCGGAGCAAACCCTGCAAGTAGACGCTTCACGCCTACCGGTGCCGGGAACGCAATCTGCAGCTCCATATCATTCCCTGTTCCTTTGATCGCCACGATGACGCCTGTTCCCCATTTGCCATGCGCGACTTTATCACCCGTCTGGAAGCTCTGCGCTCCGCCGCCTGCTCCACCTGATGCAGCACTTGCCGTCGCCTTCGCAGCATCCATGGTGGAAGTGACCGTCACGCGTCCGCTCGTGCTTGTGACACCGCCGCTGCGTTGACCAAATCCGCCTGCACTCGCTCCGCTGCCGCCTAGCCCCGACCGATTTCCGAACCCACTTCCGCCTCGGCTTCCCAATCCTGATCCGAAGGTAGATACATCTCGACCAAATCGATCTCTCGATGAGGAGGAAACATTCGATTCTTTGAGTTCGTCTGGGATTTCATTCAAGAATCGGGATGGCGCATTGCTCGTCGTGCGTCCGAATAGTGTACGCATCCGTGCGCTGGTTAAGAAGAGCTGCTTCTCTGCGCGTGTGATCCCTACATAAGCAAGACGGCGTTCCTCTTCCAGCTCCTCGTTATCACTAAATGCACGGCTATGCGGGAATACCCCTTCCTCAAGTCCAATAATGAAGACGGTCGGGAATTCTAGACCTTTCGCGCTGTGCATCGTCATGAGGACGACGGCATCCTTGACTTCTTCCTCTTCATCATCACCGAGTGAATCTATATCTGCAATAAGCGCCAAGTCGGTTAGAAAGGCAACCAGCGACTTATCTTCATTATTCTTCTCGAATTCTTGCGTTACAGACAGGAACTCATCGATATTTTCCATACGCGCCCGGGATTCTAGAGTATTCTCACGCTGCAGTTCCAGCTTGTACTCGGTCATTTCGAGCACTTTCTCCGTTAACTCGGTTACAGACAGGAACTCTTGCATGCGATTCAGCTGTTCGATCATCGTACGGAAATCCCGTAATGTGCCTTTGGTACGTACCGCAATATCGACATCATCCATGTTATCGATCGTGTCATAGATGGACATATCCCGTGATGCAGCAGCCACATCAAGCTTCGCCAGCGTCGTATCCCCGATTCCCCGCTTCGGAACGTTAATGATCCGATTCAAACTGATATCATCGCTCGGGTTCGAAATAAGTCGCAAGTAGGCGAGAATGTCCTTGATCTCTTTGCGATCGTAGAACTTCGTGCCGCCGACGATTTGATACGGAATATCCGATTTGATCAGAATTTCCTCGATGACCCGGGACTGCGCATTGGTCCGATAGAGAATCGCATGGTTCTGATATTGTTGGCCTTGATCATAGTTCTTCTTAATTTCACGTGTAATAAAATAGCCTTCGTCATGCTCGGAATCCGCTTGGTAATGCGTGATCTTCGCGCCTTCGCCTTGACTGGTCCATAGCTTCTTCGGTTTGCGGCCCGTATTGTTGCCGATGACTTCATTCGCCGCGTTCAGAATGTTCGCTGTAGAACGGTAATTCTGTTCGAGGAGAATCGACTGCGCATTCGGATAGTCTTCTTCAAAGTTCAAGATATTCGAAATGTCCGCCCCGCGCCAACGATAGATCGACTGATCACTATCCCCGACCACGCAAATATTATGATGCGCATCCGCGAACATTTTGCAGAGCATGTACTGTGCACGGTTCGTATCCTGGTACTCATCGACGTGAATATATTTGAATTTCTTCTGATAGAAATCTAGCACTTCTGGAACTTCTTTGAACAATTGAATGGTCGTCATGATCAGATCGTCGAAGTCTAACGCGTTGTTCGTACGGAGTCTTTTCTGATACATGGTGTATACTTTGGCAACGATGCCTTCGAAATAATCGCCGATCTTCTGCTCATACTGCTGCGGTGTGATCAGTTCATTCTTCGCGGTACTCATCATCGCTTGAACGGCCTTCGGCTCGAATTTCTTCGTGTCGACATTCAATTCCTTCATGCAATTGCGAATGACCGATAGCTGGTCCGTCGAATCCAAGATGGAGAAGTTCGAGGTGAAGCCGATCCGTTCAATATCTTTGCGCAAAATACGTACACACATCGAGTGAAACGTCGATACCCAAATGTCGCGTCCATCGGGACCCACGAGCTTCGATACCCGCTCCTGCATCTCCCGCGCTGCTTTGTTCGTAAAGGTAATCGCTAGAATTGCCCAAGGTGGCGCTTTACGCGTAGCAATTAAGTATGCGATTCGGTGCGTTAGCACACGTGTCTTACCACTCCCTGCGCCGGCCATAATGAGGAGTGGGCCTTCGGTTGCTTCAACGGCTTTGCGCTGCTCTGGGTTCAGGCGGGCAACCGCATCATATATATTCATGGATTCATGCATAAGTACATGCTCCCTCCCTATCTTCTATTCCTGTACCTCTCTTACCGCTTGCACAGTAAGCAAGGCTTGTTCCAATTGATCATATAAAATATTGCCAACAACAATGGTATCAGCGGATGCTGCAGCTTGACGGGCTTGATCGAGATTCGTAATCCCACCGCCATAAATAAGTTGTGCTTGATGAAGCTTCTGTCGCACGTTTCGAACGAGCTCCATATCACCGAACATGCCGCTATATTCGATATAAATAAACGGCAACCGCATCAAGCGATCAGCCACTTGCGCATAGGCAATAACGTCGGATGTTGCTAGATTCGCATTGGCCTCCGATACTTTGGCAGCCGTCGCATCTCCATTCAAGACAATATAACCTTCAGCGAAAACAATCTCCCACGGCAGCATGCTGCCAAACTCACGCACGGCTCGCTGCTGATGTCCGATCAACCAATCGGGGTTGCTCGTGTTGAGTACCATCGGTATCAAATAATGGTCGAACCCCGGCACCGCCGCATCCGGATTGGATACTTCGAGTACGCAAGGCACTTCGTATTGCCGGATTCGCGAGAGTAAATCTACCGTATTATCGAACGTCACACCGGACGAGCCTCCTACCAGAATCGCGTCTGTTCCAGACATGCAGATCTTGTCCAGCGCCTCATCACTAATGCTTCGATCTGGATCCAATTTAAACATGTGCCTCCACGGCATGAATCGTTGTTCCACGGCAGTTCCTCCATCTATTTTATGAAAATAGCTTAACAGAATAAGTCTAAAGGACATAGGGGGTGGTGTCAATTTACTGGGGACTATTACATAAAGAACTTCACGAATGTATGTTCTCTAAATTATAGCATATGATGGGGCTCGCAGGGAACAAAGAAATAGACCGCTCACCTCGAGAAGGTTACGGTCTACGATTACATTAAAATGGATACCAGAATCCGCTGAGCACACCAATCTTCAGCCAGATCGCACTGGCAGTTACCAATATGCACAATGCGCCTACGGTGTAATCCATGGCACGCAGATCCTCCATGGCGTACCATGTACGACGTTTATGTTTGCCGAACCCACGTAACTCCATGGCATTAGAGACAACCTCAATACGCTGGAGTGACGAGTATAACATCGGAATGGCAATCGACGTCACATTTTTCACCCGCTGTGTGAATGGGGCATCTCCCTTACGAAACCCGATTCCGCGCATTTGCATCGAATTCGTGATCCCACGGAACTCCGATTGAATATCCGGAATATAACGGAATGCGATATTGACCGCATAGGCGATTTTATAAGGAATGCCGATCCGATTCAAACTGCTCGCAAACTTACTCGGATGTGTGGTGAAAATAAAGAGCAAGCTCACAGGGAGCAACGTCAAATATTTGGCCGTCAGCGTCAATACATAGAACAACGTCTCCAGATTAATCGTATTATAGCCAATATTCAATACCGGTGTATTCGTTCCAGTCAGCTCTGAGCCATACGTCGGCGTAATGAGAATAATAAAGGCCGTGTTAAATACGTTAAAGACGATCATGACCCAGAGCAGAATCCGAATCTGCCGGAATGGTATTTTCGCGGATAATAATAGAATGGTTCCGATGAAGAGCATTACGATAAAAACGCGCAAATCTAGAAAAAGAAATGTCGTGATCGTCCATGCGGCGAACAATAACATTTTGATACTGCCATCCATACGGTGGAAAACGGAATTCCCGGGAGCATATAACGTTCCCATCTTACTCATGGTGCTTCACCTTTTTTTCATAGTTAATAAAATGCTGCACGAATCCTTCTGCTGAAGGCAGTCCGATCATTCGCGACAGCATGGAGAGTGATGTTTCTTTCAAATTCGCCCGTTCAATCACCTCAGCGTTCGTCAGCACACTCGCCACGCGATCACTCGCAATGACTTCGCCCCCCGATAGAACGACTGCACGATCTGTATATTCCAAGGCCAAGTGCATATCATGGGTTATGAAAATGAACGAAAGTCCTGTCTGCGACAAACTCGAAATAAACTCCATAAATTCGGTGTAGTGCTTATAGTCCTGACCTGCCGTCGGCTCGTCCAAAATAATCAGCTTTGGCTCCATCGCTAGAACTGCTGCAATCGTGACTCTCTTCTTCTGACCATAGCTGAGCGCAGAGATTGGCCAGTTGCGATACGGATAAAGGCCGCAAATGCGCAGCACGTGTTCCACCTTCTGATCCACGATCTCTTTGGGCACCCCACGTACCGTTAGTCCAAGTGCAACTTCATCCCAGATCATATGCTGAGTGATCATTTGATTCGGGTTCTGCATCACATAGCCAATCTTCTCCCCGCGCTGCCGTATGTTCCAAGGACGAATGTCCTCGCCTTGCAGCCGGATCTCACCAGATGTCTGACGAACAATCCCCATGATCAGATGGCTCAGGGTCGATTTGCCCGCACCATTATTACCTAGCAGCGATACAATCTCCCCTTCGTGGACTTGAAAAGAAACGCCGCGAATGACCTCCTGTGCTCCATCATAAGCGAAGCGAAGATTCTGAACGTCTAGTAGCGGTTCGCGGTTCTGGACCTCTGCTGAAGCAGCGGCGGATTCATACCACGCCTCGAGTGCATGCTCGAACTTCGGTAATTTCATGTTATTTAACTGCGTTAATTTATCGGCTGTAGAGAGCTCGCATCCGGCATATTTTAGCGCCTCAATGTAGAGGGGTTCGCGTAGTCCATGCTTGCGAAGAACATCAGAGGCAAGAATCTCATCCGGCGTTCCTATCGCTTGAATTTCACCTTCGCTCATAACCACGATCCGGTCGATAGGCTGCTCAAGAACATCTTCAATTCGATGCTCGATGATGATGATCGTCTTGCCCGTCTGCTTATGAATGTCGTCAATCATCTGCATCGCTTGCTTGCCGCTGGCTGGATCCAAATTCGCGAGCGGCTCATCAAAGAGTAGAATATCGGCTTGCGTTGAGAGAATGCCCGCTAGTGACACGCGCTGTTTCTGTCCACCGGAGAGATCATGAGGGCTTTGATCTATAAATGGAAGCATATTCACGGTCGTGAGTGCATGCTCCACTTCCTCACGCATCTGTTTGCGCGGTACGCCATCATTCTCAAAGGAAAAAGCAACGTCCTCACCGACCGATAGACCGATGAACTGTCCATCTAGATCCTGAAGAATGGTACCAACGGTTTTGCTGATCTCAAAAATACTTTTGCCTGTTGTGGGCTCTCCGTTGATCGTCATCGTGCCTTCGATCTTGCCTTCGTACGTAAAAGGAATCAGCCCATTGATACAATGGGCTAATGTCGACTTGCCAGAGCCGCTTGGGCCGGCAATTAATATTTTCTCACCGGGCTGGATCTCAAGATTGATGTTCCGCAGCGTTGGCTCGGTTAACTTCTGATATTGAAAGCTGAATTGTTGGAAGGATATCATGCTGTACTCCTATTTCTCAATGGTTAAGTTCGTGCTCTTCTTATTCACACGTAAGATAGCAAGGATGATCGGTAGACCCAGGACGGCAACAACGACGATGTTCGATAGGAATGCGCCCCAGAATTGAACGAGCATTTTGTCTAGCGGCTCACCCATGAAGAGAACGTCGAACATTGTCGCTTCTCCCATCCCTACGAGACAACCTAAGAAACCAAAAGCTACGATTTGGTATAAATGCTTCTTCGCGTAAGCGCCTGCCTTCACGTTGAAACCTTTGCTCAAATATACGAATCCACTGAATAAACCGATGAGTCCCGATCCAAGCGCCCAACCCCACCAGACGCCTCCACCTGACATCAAATCCGTAATGACGTGGCCGATAAATCCGATTAAGAAACCAATCACGGGACCGAACAATGCGCCAAAGATCGTCAAGAACGCAACCGCTGGCTTAATCCATGTCGCTGGACCTACTGTAAAACCAAAAAATCCTAAAAAGCCATACAACGCTGCGCCGATCCCGATCGCGACCACAACGAGTGTGCTGAAATTAAAAATTGACTTCTGATTCATCTAGCCAAAATTCCCCTCTCACCTGATAATAAGCTAATACTAAAGGAAATGACCCTCGGATTCAATAGTAATATTCCGAATATTCAATATTCAGAACTATGAAATTGTTAGGAATTTAGTCGGAGTCTTATTAAAAAAGTTGTCGAATGCATAGGATGATCAAAATCCACAGCAGCATGCCTAGTCCACCGCCGATGAGCCAGCCGCGGCCGGGGTTCCTGCTCTCTTCTTCGTCATACGTGTCAGATGAGTCATGCAGATGCATGGTCATAGAAAAACCCCCTCTACTAGATATCTCTAGTATCGGGAGTTTGGGGTGCGTTAATACGCGTTCTTGTTGATAAAACCGTTGATTACCGTCTTCCAGATGATCTTCACATCGAAAAGAATGGACCAATTCTCAATATAAAAGATATCATAGCGAATGCGCTCTTCGATCGATGTATCCCCGCGCAGGCCGTTGCTCTGCGCCCACCCTGTAATGCCCGGACGGACATGGTGTTTGACCATGTATTTCGGAATCTCTTCCTTGAATTGATCAACGAAGAAAGGTCGCTCTGGCCTCGGGCCGACAATACTCATATGTCCGAGCAATACGTTAAAGAATTGCGGCAGCTCGTCGAGACTTGTTTTGCGAAGGAACGAACCGAACTTCGTTTTCCGTGGGTCGTTCTCGGTCGTCCACTTCGTATCCGAGGTCCCTTGCGATTGAACGCGCATCGATCTGAACTTGAACATCATGAAGTTCCGACGATTGAGGCCTACACGCTCTTGCTTGAATATGATCGGGCCGGCCGATGTTAACTTGATACCGATTGCTGCAAAGAGCAGAACTGGTGATGTTAGTAGGATAGCAAAAAGTGCAAAAGCAATATCAAAAGCGCGCTTCAGGATGCGGTTGCTCATGAGATCAAGCGGTATGTCTCGCACGTTGATGAGCGGCATGCCTGCAAAATTATCGAACGTTGGGCGCGCTGGCAAGTAGTCGAAGAAATCGGGAATGATGAGCGTTCGAACGCCTGCTTTTTCACATGCATTGATGATTTGCGGGAATCGATGGTGCGCCTCGAGTGGAAGTGCAATAATCACTTCGTCGATTAGTCGCTGTTCGATGATCTGTTCGAGGTCGTCGATGGTCCCGAGAATTGGCTTGTATTGGAGAGCGAATTGCTCGTCGATTTCTTGTTGGTCGTCCAGGAAGCCAAAGACTTCGTAGCCCATTTCAGGATGCTGCTTCAGGTTCTTGTAAAATCTTTTGCCCAGTGTGCCCGCGCCTAGGATAAGCACAAATTGTTTATTAAAACCTTTCTCACGGAAGTGGCGGAGTCCTTTTTTGACTGCAAAACGGTAGAAAAGGATCGCAAGCACGTTACCGATCATATAAACCGCAAGGTATTCACGCGAGATATGTACGGCTTTAAAGTAGAACAATAGACTTAGGAGCACAAATAAGCTGATCAGATGCACTTGAATGACACGCCAGAAGTCGTCGGCGAATCTCTTCTTACGCTTCGGCGAGTAGAAGCTACTCATCATGCCAATGATGACGGCGATGCCGCCGTAGATAAGGCTCCATTTGGAGTATTCCGAGATCGGAAGCGGATTCTCGTGCTCCATCAGGCCGCTCTGGAATTTTATCCAATAGGCGAAGAGAAACATCATCTGAATTACTACAAAGTCAGCTAGTATATAAAGTTGCGTGAGAAAACGCTGGTTCTTACGCAGCATGCTGTCACCTCGATTGATTTAAGAAGATAGGAATTGCGTTTGATTCTATCGTAACATTTTATTTTTGATGAGTGATGTCGAAAATTTCACCAATATCCCTGCGTAGACGAGTGCATTGGTTAGGAAAGAGTATTTCTCACGGTAATGCTTACGATGGAATACATACATCGCGCGATGGAACTCATAGATGATCTTGAATGGCTTACGCCGACTGCTTGCACCTTTGTAATGCGTGATGAAGGTCTTGGAATAATAGTAGTTCTGCCAGCCTGCTTGCTTGATCCGGTAACACCAATCGATGTCTTCTCCATACATGAAAAACTCCTCATCCAGCATTCCCACCTGATCAATTGCTTCTCTGCGTACCAGCATGAAGGCACCGACGAGACAGTCGATCGGGTAAGACTCATCGGGACTGAGATAGCCTTGTTGATATTGATTGAAGCGTGGGTTGTTCGGGAACACGCGCGAGAGGCCAAAAGCGTAATAGAACGACGCAGAAGGCGTAGGAAAGCCGCGCCGACATGCTTTGTCCAGTGAACCATCTGGAAGAATGACTTTGCAACCAGAAGCCCCGACTTCAGGGTGACTGTCCATGAACTGGAGCATAATCTCGAACGTTTCTGGCTCGACGATCGTATCGGAGTTTAGTAGTAATATATATCGACCTTGCGCCACACGCATACCTTGATTGTTGGCGCGCGAAAAGCCCACATTCTCTTTGTTCGCGATGAGATGCGTTGTAGGGTAATGGCGCAGCAATTGCTCAACCGAATCGTCGGATGAGTTATTGTCGATAAGTATCACTTCGTATCGATATGACGTTGTCGAAGCGTAGACCGATTGCAAGCAATCTAGTGTTAATTGTCGTGTATTGTAGTTGAGGATGATAATGCTAAAGTCCATTAATAATCTCCCATCTCGAGAGTTGATAGGCTTATTATAGCATAGAAAAAGACTAGAGGACGAAATTAACAGGGTTAACCAGATAAAGTCTTGATAAAGATTAGACTAATGGTTAACTGTTAGATGTCGGATCTAGTCTTGTTTTGGATGACTTTCTTTTTATGCCGTAAAACAGGTAGTTCACGATAGAAACTTGTCCACGAACGAAGTACCTTAGGATCTCGTAATAAGGCATATGCAATGCTAGCTAATTCAAAGGGAAGAATATGAATTATATTCCGGAGTAGATTCCTCCAGGAATCATTTTTATAAATCATTTTATAGCGATTAATATAAGAATATTGCCGAATGAATAAAGGTTGTTGGTCACGCGAACCCTTTTTCCAACCACGTTCATGATGGGCAATAGCATCTGCACAGTAATAGGATCTCCAGCCATATTTTTGCGCACGCCAGGCGACATCCACATCCTCTTTATAAGCAAAAAAGGATTCATCATAAAATTGCCCTTCAATGCTGATATCTTCAACCATGTCTCTTAAATAGAGTGCTGCAGCGCCAGAGACGCCGAATACTTCTCCAGAATCGTTCCAAAGATCCGATGTTTCTCCTGCACCACGATCGAATGCTCTTCTTGCACGATTCATGACAAGGCCTGTACTATCAATGATGTGGGGGTTGGATTTTAGTAATAGACGCCCTGTTGCACTCCCAATCTTAGGTTTTTTTTCACAAGAATTCACAAGTTTTGATACATATTCACGATCTAACGTGACATCGGGATTGAGAACAAGAAAATAATCGGCTTGCGATATGTGCATCGCTTGGTTATGGCCTGGGGCAAATCCAAGATTCTGCGTGTTATAGATTATATGTACCCGGTCATTGTACGATTGCAGCACCTCTCGGATGTTATCATGGGATGCATTATCCACAACAATGACTTGTTGAATAGGGTAAGACTGCTTGAATACGCCATCCAAGCAATCTATTATATCTTTCGCGCTATTATAAGTAACAATATGAACACTAACTGTTCTCATAAGAAACTCCTTATTTCATTGCAAATTCTGTTATGAATTCCTTCAATGCTTCTCTCCAGGACCGTAGATCCCGTAGTCCGTTCGTTCGGATAGACAAATGCTCCATCACAGAGTTACTTGGTCTTGGAGCTGGACGCGGAAATTGATCCGTTGTGCACGGCAATAATTCAGTCTTTAAGCCTGACTCATCGAATATTGCTTGTGCGAACTCATACCACGAACAAGAATCTGTATTCGAAGCATGATAAATACCATAATACTCCGTCTGAATCAGTTCCTCCAGGAAGTAAGCTAGATCAACTGTATACGTTGGCGATCCCACTTGATCATGAACTACTTGGAGAGATGGCTTCTCGGCTCCCAGTTTCAACATTGTTTTTACAAAGTTATTACCGTGGGCCCCATATACCCAAGAAGTACGCACAATATAGTATTTCGAAGAGAGCGTTTGAACAAGATGCTCCCCTGCTCGTTTGGATTTCCCGTAAACTGTATGAGGGTCCGTATTATCATATTCACGATAGGCTCTAGGAGAATTGCCGTCAAACACGTAATCCGTGCTAATATAGCAGACTTTAGCTCCGGCTTTTTCAGCTGCCACTGCAATGTTACGACTACCGACTGCATTTACGAGATATGCACTATCTTCATCCGTCTCCGCTGCGTCTACAGCTGTGTAAGCTGCGCAATGTATGATGGCATTTGGTTGATAGGCAAGAATGACAGATTCACATTGCAGTTGGTCCGTAATATCTAATTCTTTGCGTGAACACGCGAGTACATTATGCCCCTTTTCCGTAAAAATACGAACAACATCCTGACCCAACTGGCCATTTGCACCCGTAACAAGGATCTTCATATTACTCACCTAGACGCTCGCCATATTGCTTGGCGTAATATTCTTGATACGCTCCAGATTGAATCCGCGTCCACCAGTCTTTATTGTCCAAATACCACTGTATCGTTTTCTTAATTCCCATCTCAAAATGATACTGTGGCTGCCATCCCAATTCTGTGCAAATCTTCGTCGCATCAATGGCATAACGGCGGTCATGGCCCAGACGATCTGCTACGTAAGTAATCAGTGATTTAGGTTTATCTAGCGTTTCGAGAATCGTCTCCACGATTTGAATATTCGTCCGTTCATTATTACCACCAACGTTGTATACTTCACCGCTTTTACCGTTATGGATTACCAGATCGATCGCACTGCAATGATCTTCAACATACAGCCAGTCACGGACATTTAATCCATCACCGTAGACCGGAAGTTGCTTGTCATTTAAAACATTTGAGATCATTAACGGAATTAATTTCTCTGGAAAATGATAAGGACCATAATTATTCGAACAACGTGTGATATTCACATTCATCCCGTAGGTTTCGTGATAGGCACGAACAAGCAGATCCCCACCTGTTTTACTTGCCGAATATGGACTGTTCGGTGCTAACGGTGTAGTTTCTGAAAACATTCCCGTATCCCCGAGCGTACCATAGACTTCATCTGTTGAAATTTGAACATATTTTTGAACGTTATACTTACGCGCTGCATCAAGCAACACTTGGGTACCCATGACATTCGTCTGTACAAAGATACCTGGATCCAAGATGCTACGGTCAACATGAGACTCGGCTGCAAAGTTAACTACAATGTCAACGCCTTGTTGAAAGATCTCGTCTACTTTTCGCGCGTCAGCGATATCGCCTTTAATGAAGAAGTAGTTCGGTTGATTCTCAACACTCTTCAAGTTTTCTAAGTTTCCGGCATACGTAAGAGCATCTAGATTGACAATCTGGTAATCCGGATACTTATTTACCATGTAAATTACAAAGTTACTCCCAATAAACCCAGCACCGCCTGTGACCAATAACTTCAACATCGTCTCCCCCTTACTCAAAATTGATGTCTGCATCACGTAATAACGGATGTTTTGTGTCTTTTTCCGATAGAATTGGTTGATCCGTTGGCCAGTCAATACCTAGCGCAGGATCATTCCATAGGATCCCCCGATCGTGTTCAGGGGAGTAGAGTTCATCGACTTTATATAGCACTTCCGTATTGGGCTCTGTCGTACAGAAACCATGAGCGAAGCCCTGAGGAACAAGCAATTGACGCTTGTTTTCTGCGCTCAAATGAACACCAATCCATTGGCCGAATGTAGGGGAGTTGCGTCGAATATCAACAACAACATCATAAATCGCACCAGCCACTACGCGAACTAACTTCGTCTGTGCTTCCGGATTCAATTGATAGTGCAAGCCTCGAATAACCCCTTTTTCGACTGAAAGAGAATGATTGTCTTGGACAAAAACATAATCAATATTATATTCACGAAACTTCGCACTGTTGTAACTTTCCATAAAAAACCCGCGATGGTCCCCATGGACCGCGGGTTCAATGATTTGGACGCCTTGTAACTTCGTATAGATTACATTCATGGCACACCTCTATAATTTTAACTTACCGAATTCTTCAGGAAACATGATTTCCTTTGCCAGTTCATTCGCTTTAGCCCAAGACACATGTGTTCCCGCATCCGTCCACCAGCCTTGGAGAATATCATATGTAAGATCACCACGTTTAATATATGCATTATTTACATCCGTAATCTCTAATTCACCACGCTCTGAAGGTTTAAGTGTTTTTACGATATCAAATACAGAACTATCGAACATATATATCCCTGTTACTGCATAGCTACTTTTAGGGCTCTGTGGCTTTTCCTCTATAGACACGATTCGATCTCCGTTAAGTTCGGCCACTCCATAACGTTGAGGATCATGAACTTCTTGGAGTAGGATTTTAGCGCCTGATTGCTGCCTACGGAAGTTTTCTACATAAACCGAGATATCATCTTGGAAGACGTTGTCCCCGAGAATGACCACCATTTGGTCTTTACCTACGAATTGTTCTGCAAGATCTAATGCTTGTGCGATTCCACCTGCTTCATCTTGAACCTTGTACGTAAAGGTAACGCCCATATTACGTCCACTGCCTAATAGATTTACAACGTCCCCCATATGTTCTTTACCCGTAACGATAAGGATGTCATGGATGTTAGCTTGTTTGAGTTTAAGAATAGAGTGAAAGATCATAGGATATTTACCTACGGGAAGTAAGTGTTTGTTGGTTACCTTGGTTAATGGGTATAAACGCGAACCAGTGCCTCCGGCTAGGATAATGCCTTTCATTTTAATATCCCTTCTCTCACACTATTTTTTTATATATATATAACAAATCTAAAAGAGACATATAACAGAAAGATACTAAATACGAATTACGAAACCTGGTTCGTTTTCATCCAATCGTTTAATTTTAGTTTCATTTCCCTTCAATATTTTATCAGATATTATTCTACCAAGTTCTCTTTGTAATTATTACAAAAAAAGTAGTACTTTCTTTTTCCTCACCACCCAGACTCCCTTTTTAAAATATAACATTTTAAAACCAAATGTTACAAATAAACATTCGTTCGTAACCAATAATTCAAATATGGAAAACAGCGGATTTCAAATTGTGATTCCGCTGTTTTAGTTATTTAAGTAAATAGTATTCTTTTGTATCTCAATTACCTTTTTTTTTAAATTTGATTGCTCCGTATATAAATAACAGAAAGATAACACAGTTTATTATGAATATAAAAGGACTTTTACTAATAGATGTAGTGATCGTGTTTATGAATTTTTTAAGAAAATTATTACTGAATATAAGCTTTTCAGAAGAAATCTTGATACTAGGATTAATTGAAAACCAATAAATGTTTTTTTCATCAACTAAGTCAAATTCTAAAATACCCGTCTTCAAATTAGTTGTTGCAGTATGCTGCGTCATATTTATTGTAATATTTGTTTTTCCAATCCCTTTTTCATCTACTTTGATAGGAAATCTTTCACCTTCCCACAAAATTTGTTTATGATTTTCATCATAAACGTGGTATGACAGAAATACTTTATCATTGTAAAGTTCTTTCTTGGTAAAATGAACATTCAAATCAACATCAAACTGCTTTGTATATTGTTCTTTCTCGGAATTAATGACTATACTTACATCAGACGAAGAACTTGCTAAGACAGAGGTGCTTAAAGCAATTAGCAAGACTATCAACATTATAGAAGTTATTATTTGCTTTTTATTCATAATCCACCTTGTTACATATATCCTCTAAACACTCGATTATATTCGCCAACAACTTTTCCCCAGTCCCTTCTACTAAAATTCTCATATAACTCAGCTTGAGCATCAAAAAGCACTTGTACATTTTCCGTTGCCCATACGATTCGATTGGCAATTGATTTGGGATTGTAAGGATCGAATAACATAATCTTTTTTAAATATGGATTAGCAATTTCATTTTCCACAACAGGTATACAGCTCATAACAGACGGTGTTCCCACAGAATATGCTTCGGAAAATGTGAAAGGAAATCCCCCTTCAAATAGCGTTGGATTTACTGCACATGTTGCCAACTTATTAAAGGCTGCCAATACCTCAGACGGCAAACCATTCATTATAATAATATCATTTTGCAAATAATTTAATTCCATATATCTCTGAATATCAACACTATCAGATATATTTCCTGTTAAGATCAACTTCACATTTTTATACATATCTTTATTGATTATTTTTATGGCTTTTATTAAATTGAATATATTCTTATGTGGCCTATTTTGAGATGAATATATAATATAATCCAATTTTGTAATGTCACAATTATAAAGGATATGTCCCGGTGAAAAGTATGCTTTAATATATCTATTAACAATTTGTTGAGCATTCTGATTAGCCGTAAAATACTTTTCTATCGAGTTTGAGACTTTCAAGTGTTCACTCATATCTACGTTTGCGTGCTTTATCACAGTAACTTTTTGTTCATTAACTCCACACTTATTTACCAAATGATGATACTTCACCGTTTCACTATAACAAATCAAATGATCGGCAACATCAATACTTTGACGTATCCTTCTGTGAATTTCATCTACACCTTTGAATTGTGTTGGAAAATCATAGAAAACAATATCTGGTGCTGCAAGTACTTTTTTAGCATTTAAATATGATATTTGTGGCCATATCATAGATGGAATAAAACATATGGTAATGTCCTTACGAGTATTTATTTTTTTCACAAGCCTATTCAATTCATTATCTAACACTATTTGATAAATCTTTCCCTGACCCTTTGACAATAACGACCTTAACGAGACTGTAAAGGATTCTACTGAAACTGTCTTTTTAACAATATATTTTACCGACTTTACCAACAACTGAGTAATAATATAAATAAGATATATGACTATCGAACATAACAATAGCGGAGATAGAACTAATAAAGCTATTACGTAAATGAAAAATTTACACATTAATAAATACCATGAAGAAGTACTAAAAAAATCTGAGATACTATTTCGGATAAGATTAATTACACTTTTTTTAATACTTTGGATTAATCTATTCTTAGAACGTTTTTTCTCTTTTCTTTGCCTTAATTTTATCCAACTTTTAACCCTAACTCCAATAGGTACATTATCAGTAGACAATACTTCAAATCTATCAGTTGGTATTTTATTATCTTCTAGAAGGATATTTACAGATTCTTTTAGCCAGGATGGACAAAGCAGTATGATAGACATACTATTTTCCCCATTCTCTTTTAGAATAAAAGCAAGTAGCCTTCCAATACCTTCTGTCGTTAAATTTACACCTGGCTGAAAGCCTAAGAAAACTCCGATTTTTTTCATAGTATTCTCCTCCAAAAACGGGATATTTCAGTTAGATCGATATCTTTCATGCGATCAAATTCACTTTTTGAAGGTATTGATTGTATAGGTTCTGAAAGAACTTCCATTAATGCATTTTCATGTTGCAAGAAGTTTACATACTGAATATTAGTTGAAAAAACTTCCTCAAAATCTTTGTAGAACGGAAAATCATTAACAATAACTGGTTTTGAAAACAACATCGCTTTTGCTAATTTAAAGAATATCCCTGTTTGATCATATGGAATAATAATTCGCTGAGCATGGGCATATAGGGCATCATACTCATTAGCTCCAATATTCACATAGATTGTTACATTGTTTTTCAAAATGTCTGATTGTTTAATATATTTATTTAAGTCATTTACGAAACATTGATCCCGTTCCGAGGAATAACTACTTAGACATAATTTAATTTGTTGATTATCACGATATAATCTATAATAATCGCTGATATCATTAATTAATCCCATTATCATTGAACTTCTATTCAAATCTGCCTCAATTAGTGAATACTCCTCTTTTGGAGATAACCTTTCATTTATTTGTGGCGTTGAATAAATAAATGGAATAACAAATATAGATTCCCCATTAATTCCCAAATGTTTTATTAAATCGATTTTAGTATTCCTTGAGCTCGTCAAGATAAAAGATGCATTCTTAAGATTTGCAATTCGTATATTAGATATAGTTTCGTAGAATCGATCTCCCAAGGTTTCAACAAAATACCCGTAAGGCTTGATAGGTGCTATGGGCTCATCAATACACCAATCCATAAATAACCAATAATCAGTGTCAACAAAGTTTTGCGCATGGTCAACTGGTATAACATAATTGCTATACCACATGTGTTTGTGAACAAACATTAAATCTAATGAGTCAGAAGTATCCATTGAAGAAATCGACTTGAATTCATATTCTCTCGATTCTATATTCTTAGATATACAATGTAAGCTGTTAAATTGTTCTCTGTCCTTTTCATTATAATAATTATTAAATATAACTCTATTTAATGGATTACATTCCTTTATAGTCATATTTAACACTTCAATCATTTTCATGTAATCACTATTATGTTGCTTAGCTGGTTTAGCCGAATTAAAAATAGCTACCGTATTGGATTTAGTATATGGATAACTTGATTGTTCAATGATAGGGAGAAAGTTTTTTTCCCACATCTGCCTATTGTATTCGTATGAAAATTGATATAAAATCCCCTGTTGATCCTGTTTAATATCTTCAATTAGTTGCGTATCACCAGAAAATATCCTCTGAATTTTACTTCGAGCTTCATTAATACTTTTACAACAACCGGATTGTTTCTTTCCTTTAGCAAGTATGCTGAGAAGACCACCATCCATATAAATCACAGGCATACCTGCTATCATCGCTTCCAATGGATGATAATGTAAATGGCGCGGATTAGTTGCATGATAAAACATGACTTTACATTTTTTATATAGCTCATTCAATTTTTCTCTTTCAAGAAAACCGATAACTTTATCATCATCTACTGGAATAGGTTGATTCCCAGCAACTATATAATCAAAACCTTTAAAATCTTTTTTAAACTCGTTGTAGACTTGTTCAGATTCAGGTACATATTTTATTCTGGTACAAAAAAATAATATTTTATTGTCTTCTCCATACCACTCATTTTTAATTTCATAAAATTCCGAAGGGAGTCCTAGAGGCATGAACACTGCTCTTTCTTTATAAAGCTCATCTTCTATTTCATATATATTTGGGTAACACTGAGAAAACCAAAATCTATTTTTAATTTGTTTTAATCTGTATTTCTCACTCTGTTCAAAATAATGGTCAATTAACTGAGAATAATTTTTAAATTTGGAAGCTCCTACTCCAAAGGCACGAAAAAAAATATCTCCGTCAAAATTATAAATTAATTTCCGTAGTATTGCGAAAGTCGTATCTGTATATGTCATCGCTGTAGCAAAATGAGTATTAATAATTTTACGAATATGCAGTGGCATATTGTTCGTACTTGAGAAAAAATCATACTTATTTAATTCTTCTAAATCTTCAATTGGAATTGTAAGTGTATTGTCAAAGTCATACGTAATTGATCCACTTGACTGAAAAACTTCCTTTATAGCGATCTTTGGAGTGAAAATTTCAAATCCCAAATCTCTGATAAGAGGCAGTTCAAACTTGCTTAATGTATCATGATTCAGTAGCCACATTATTCTTTTCTTTCTCATATTAACCCCTCAACTGATAATGTTAAATTAAACTTTGATAATACTTAATGACTTCCTCCGGTAAACCGTCTTTTATTATTTGGCCTTGCTTAATCAAGATAACCCTGTTACACACTTCTTCTATCGTTGAAAGATCATGTGATACAAGCACAAGAATCTTCGCATTACTCATAAGACCTGTCATTCTTTCTTTTGCTTTTGCTGCAAATGAAGCATCACCAGCACCTATTACTTCGTCAAGCAATAGGATCTCCCCTTCAATTGACGTCGATATTGCAAATGCAAGTCGAATCAACATACCTGATGAATAAGAGCGAATAGGATAATCTATGAATTCACCTAATCCAGCAAAATCAATAATTTCTTGTTCTTTAGAGCGAATTGTACTTGGAGTCTCTCCAAGTAATAGGCCACGATACATGATATTCTCTCGTCCTGTAGATTCAAGATCAAATCCTAAAGCTAGATCGAAGAGCGATCGAATCTCACCCTTCACCTCTAAAACCCCTGACTTAATTGGATAAATCCCTGCAATCGTCTTTAACAAAGTACTTTTACCAGCACCATTATGTCCTATAATACCTAATTTTTCTCCTTCATTTATTTCAAGACTAAAATTTTTCAATGCATGAACATTATCTAATTTTTCTTTTTTCTTTTGTAATTTTAACAACGAGAATACTTCTTGTTTTAAAGTTGTCGCGTTATATATATGCGATGGGTAAAATAAATCAACATTTTTCATGTGAATATAACATTTTTTCATAGTATACCCTCTAATAATATTTTATAAATAGAATATTACTTTATCTTGATTTTTTTGATTAATGATCACTGCCAACAAGAAGAATACGATAATTGTACCAATCGTGAATAGATAATCAGAAACAGTTGGCATAGAACCATATAAGAAAGGTGCCCGAATCAAATTAAGCAGATGTGTAATTGGATTAAGATTAAAAAACGCTTCTAAATAAGGATTAGAAGTAAACATTTCCTTTTTGAAGAAAACTGGAGAGACATACCACACAGCTTGGATAACTAATGCCGTAACTTGTGGATAATCACGATATTTTGCATTCGAATAGCCTGCGATAGTAGTTATCGCCCATGAAAGAAGAAAATACAATAATGTTGTTAAAGGCAATGTAACAATTCCTAACACCACATTTTGTGGACTCTGTAATAACATCCAAATAGCAAGTGACATCATAGCAATTGCAAAAGTTATCGTAAAAACCAATGATGACTTTAATGTATATATACTAATAGGATGATTAAACTGACGAATATATTGTTCTCCTTGCATAATAGAATACCCTCCTCCAATAAAGGAGGAGCTTATGAGTTCCCATACGATTAATCCTGATAAAACATAAGGAGCATAATCAGCAAATGTAATTTTAAATACAGTACCAAATACTGCAGACATTAATAAAGTCAGCAGTAGTGGATTCATAAATGTCCAAAGAATACCTAACTTCGATCGTCTAAATTTATTCTTTAACTCTGCTCGAACAAGATGAGACCAGAAATATCTGGTTTGGTAGATTTTTTTCACATAGTCACTCAAGACCTTACCTCCGTACAATCATCTATTACTTATAAATTGTTCTGACAATGGTAAACCACTCTGCTACAAATATAAGCAATCTCTTCATCTGTTAATAACCCATTCGTTGGAATATTAAATCCACGAACAGAAATCTGATCAGCAACTGGATATGTGCTTTCCTCATAATATGGAGGCATTTGATGCATTGGATAAAATAATGGTCTCACTTCAATACCATCTTCTTCAAGAAATTGCATAATCGTATCACGATGTGCTTTAACCTTATCTGTTAATAGAATAGAAACCATCCAATACGTGTGCTTAGCCCAATGCATTTCTGGCTGTAGGGTAAAAAGTTCGCTATAAGATGAAAACTGTTCAATATATGCTTTTGCTACTCGTCTTCTTTGATCCAAATGCCACTTAATATTTTCTAATTGACCTAATCCTACCGCTGCTTGTAAATTCGTCATTCGATAGTTATATCCAACAACATTGAACCAATATCTTTTGTTCGGATCCATTCCTTGACCTCTAAGCAACCGCATTTGAGCAGCCAATTCATCGTCATTTGTTGTTATCATACCACCTTCACCGGTAGAGATAACTTTATTTCCAAAGAAACTAAATGTACCTACATGCCCGATTGAACCTACCACTTTACCTTTATATTCCGCACCATGTGCTTCAGCTGCATCTTCAATCACAAAAAGATTATACTTTTCGGCGATTTCCATTATCGGTTGCATATCGACAGGATGTCCGTACAAATGAACAACGATAATTCCTTTTGTTTTCGGGGTTATTTTCTTCTCAATTTCTTTAGGATCTATATTCCAAGTATTAGGTTCAGAGTCTACTAAAACGGTTTTTGCTCCACAATACTGAATTGCGTTCGCTGTTGCAATATAAGTAAAGGTAGGAATGATCACCTCATCTTCAGGACCAACTCCATATGCTAATAGAGGTAAATGCAAAGCGACAGTTCCATTTGCACATGTGATTGCATGTTTTACACCACAAAATTCAGCAAATTTTTGTTCGAATTCATTTACATATTTTCCATTCGCTGAAATCCAACCTGTATCAATACAATCAAGAACATACTTTTTCTCATTCCCGTTTAACACAGGGCTTGCAAGTGTAATTCTTTTTGTTGCTTTCATTTTCCTCATCCTTTATTTTAATTTTTTTGCAGGTATCCCTACTACTGTAATATTTGATACAACATCCGAAATCACTGTTGCTCCAGCACCTACAACTGACCATTCTCCAATGTTAACATTCGGCACAACATTGCTTCCCATTCCTATAAATGCGCCTTCCCCAACATGCACACATCCAGCTAAAGAAGCACCAGGAGCGATATGGGAATGAGAACTTATAAAACAATCATGATCCACTCCTGAGCGAGTGTTGAGGATCACATTGTCATTAACTTCAGCATAGGCGTTCACTGTTGCACCAGGCATAATTACAATACCCGTTCCCAAACTTGCAAATGGAGAAATATATGCAAATGGACTTATCGCATTAACAGCTGTAAACCCCATATCTTGTAATTGGTAAAACAATTTTTTCCTGAGGCGATTATTACCGGTAGCTACAGAATAATGTCGTACCCCTTTTTCGTACAATGATGGTAAAACTGAATCATCCCCCAAATATGGAACACCACATAAACTATATTCTAGGTCGGAGTTAGAAGTGAAACCTACTACTTCATACTCACCAGCGCTTCGAAATACATCAATAACCACTTTTGCATGTCCGCCACCGCCTACAATTACGACCTTATCACGATGCATCAAGCTACCACCTCTCAATAATTCATGCGTATTTCGCTTCTCCAATAATCCAACATTTCCCTCATAGTGTCACTTAGGTCAAACTCCTGTTTCCAACCCGTATCTCGTCTTAACTTAGAGTTGTTACCAATACGAACAATTGCATCATTTACTCGAAATTTACTCATATCTAATTCCACTTTAGGCTCTTTTATATTGGAAAATAGAAAAAGAAGATTTAGTAATTCTGATATGGCGATAGCTTGGTTCGCTGAAACATTGTACACTTCACCAGCATTTCCTGTCTCCATCAATAAATAATAAGCATTCACAACATCTCTAACATCTAAAAAATCACGTTCTACATTAATATTTCCTACGCGAATCGTGTGACGACCTTCGTACTCCATAAGTGCAATTTGTTTAGCAAAACTAGAACAAACAAAATTCTCGGATTGCTTTGGACCTGTATGATTAAAAGGTCGCGCACGTACGATATTCATTTGATACGTCTTAGCATATTGTTCACTGATCAAATCGGCACAAGCTTTCGCGCCTGCGTATGGGTTTTTAGGGTGAAGAAGGTTCCACTCATTAAACGGGAGCCCTTCCCCTACTCCGTATACCTCAGCAGAACCTACATACAGTATCTTTGGATCTATATCCAGCTTCCTTATTGCTTCGTACAAACTAAGCGTTCCATTCACAATGGTACTATAGGCATGCATAGGCTCATTGTACGAATACGGTATAAATGCTGACCCCGCCAAATGGTAAATAACATCGGGCCTTATAGACTTTAATGTCATATCAACTTTTGCAGAATCATTAATATCGCAAGCAATGAAGTTCACATCCTTATTCGCCGGTTGTGAACGAGACAGCCCTATAACTTCGTAATTTTCTTCTAGTAGTTTCTCTGTCATATAGTTCCCTACAAATCCACTTACTCCAGTTATTAGAGCTCTCATTCCCAATCACTTCCTACAAATATCACATTAGTAAATCCTACGTTTTATATTCTCCAGATCAGAATCTACCATTAACTGAACTAACTGTTTAAAAGTTGTCTTTTGAGGAACCCAACCAAGTTGATTTATCGCTTTGGATGGATCACCAAGCAACAAATCAACTTCTGCAGCTCTGAAAAATTTAGGGTCAGTAACAACATAATCCTGATAATTAAGTCCCACATGACCGAATGCTATTTCACAGAACTCTCTCACTGAATGTGTCTCACCTGTTGCAATAACATAATCATCAGGTTTCTCTTGTTGAAGCATTAACCACATACACTCAACATAATCTTTTGCAAAACCCCAATCTCTTAATGCATCTAAATTCCCCAGTCTTAGCTCACTCTGAACACCTAACTTAATTCTTGCTACCGCATCAGTTATTTTACGTGTTACGAACTCTATACCTCTGCGGGGAGATTCGTGATTGAATAGGATCCCTGAACAAGCAAACATATTAAAACTTTCACGATGATTCACAGTCATCCAATGTCCGTATACTTTGGCAGCACCATATGGACTTCTAGGATAGAAAGGAGTTGTTTCCTTTTGCGGAGTCTCTACTACTTTCCCAAACATCTCACTACTAGATGCTTGGTAAAACCGAGCATCCGGTTTCACGATTCTTACAGCTTCTAGCATGTTCGTAACACTAATCGCTGTGACTTGCCCTGTCAGGATCGGTTGGTCCCAAGATGTCCCCACAAATGATTGCGCCGCCAAGTTATATACTTCATCTGGATTTGAAATCTTAACTGCATGTATAAGAGAACTTAAGTCTTGTAAATCACCATCAATAAATTCAATTTGATCTTGAATATGTTGTATATTCTCTAGAATAGGCACACTCGTCCTTCTACGCAATCCATAAACCTTATAACCCTTTTCAAGTAATAATTCAGCTAAGTATGAACCATCTTGTCCTGTAATCCCTGTAATAAGCGCACGTTTTTCCATATGATATTTCTCCCTTTTATATAAATAAATAAATATTTATAAGTATTGTTCTAATTTCTGAATTTTGAGCTCTTTTATTAGAGATTTTATCTCTTGTGCTTTATCTTTCTTACAAATTAATGTGACATCTTCTGTTTCAACAATAATAAGATCTTCGACTCCAAGAGTGGCGATCAACTTCCCTGAACTCTCTATGATGCACCTTCTTGTATCGATGCTAAGCGTATTCCCACGAATAGCATTTCCATTTTCGTCGAGATCATTTATACGCTCCATTGCAGTCCAATTCCCCACATCATCCCACCCAAAAAGGCACGGAATTACATAGATATCGTCTACCTTTTCCATAATTCCATAATCAATTGATTGATCCGGCATTTTAGGGAATTCCGATTTTATCACGCTGTTTCTATCACCTTCTTGAAATGCCAACCTCATCGTTTCTAGCACGTCATGCATTTCAGGCATTAATTGCCGTATATATTCCCTAATTACGGCAACTCTCCAAATGAAGATCCCACTATTCCAATAATAGTTACCAGCTTCAACATAAGCAGCTGCTGTATCCAAGCTTGGCTTCTCAACGAATTTATTGACTTTGTAAGCTTCGAGCCCATTTACTAATATCACGTTGTTCGTACTTTGGATATAACCATACCCCGTTTCTGGATATGTTGGAGTAATACCTAATGTGACCAAATGATTACCTCGTTGGCTTACTTCTGCAGCTGCTTGTAAAATCGCAACAAACTCGTTTTCATTCGTAATAATATGATCCGATGGAAGCACGATCATCGTGCTATCCGGAAATTTTTCTTCGATTATTACGGATGAAAGCCCAATACATGAAGCTGTATTTCGTCCGATAGGCTCAATAATGATATTATTTATTGGTAAACTTGGGACTTGGGCTTTAATTAACTCAGCATATAATTCATTGGTTACAATAAATATCTGCTCATAGGGGATGAAAGTTAACAAGCGATCTATTGTTTGTTGTATCATCGATTTATTCCCAGATATGTTTAGAAACTGTTTTGGCAGATTTGTACGGCTTTTTGGCCAGAATCTCTCCCCCTTACCCCCTGCCATTATTACACAAGTAACTGTCATATTAACCTCCCGCATTCCATAGTTGAATGTACTTAAGTCTTTCGCTTATCATTTCCCCAATTGCGTCGGGTGAAAAATGTTTTTTTATATATCTTTCTCCATTTAAAGCTATTAGTTTGTAGTATTCTTCATCTTCCACTAACTTTTTCATGTAATAACTCGCGTGCCCAATATCTGGGTCGGCCCAATACTGATGAGCTTTATATGGACCGTAATCTCTCCCTAGTTCTATTAATTTATAATCAACGATACATGAGTTCTGATAGTTCATAAAATCAACAGTAGATGACCAATTAGTACCTATAGCAGGTTTACCAAGATACATAGCTTCTGCTAACCCCAGCCCGAAGCCCTCACTCCTATGTAACGATATGAAAGCATTTGTAACAGATATCAAACTATTTGTATCATTTCTAGTCAACATTTCTTCAATCAAATAGATATTTTTATAATTTGAAATAAGTTCTGATAGAAACTGGGACTCATTTGTTTTACTACTATAACTGTTGACTTTTATTACTAAGCCTACAGAAAAATCATCCGGCTTAAATGCACGTTTGAAAGCTTCAATGGCAGCGCGTGGATTTTTCCTCTCCTGGAAACTATTAACGTCATACATAGTAAGAAACAAGAAGGGATCATTAGGTAAATTGAAATAATCACGATCACGTAGCTCATTTATTATAACATCTATAGAATGTGGTATTTTCACAACAGGAACTGGGCTCTTTTTTGATATTGAATCGTACACAAAACTAGAAGGAGCCCAAACCTCATCTACTAGTTTAAAACTCTCTCTCCAATCATCTGGGAATTCTGGTAATTCCCAATGCCACACCGCTATATTATACCTTCCTTGAAATAGAGAACCATTAAATTGAGCATAAACTTCTGGCATTTGCTCAGCATTAATATGAAAAATATTGATATCATAAATCGGTCCACTTATTTCTTTATTTACCAAAGACAAATCAGACATCCTAGCACCACTAGTCCCTTTGTAAGAAATTACACCAAACGGTATATTAGCTGCATCTATACCTCTTGCAGCTATTCGACAAGATTCACCAATACCCATTTCAGCCCTCGAATACCCTATTAAATTAACACCTTGTTTTTTTAATAGTTTTATTTGCTTTTTACTATCTTTATATACTCCCTCTAAGAGCAACCTCTTGACCTTTCTACTAAAACTAATTGGCAGAACTCTTAATAATATAGGTCTTAATAAGACTGCAATTTTATATACTAACCTTCGAAAAAATCTAATCTCTTACACCACCCATTTTCCGACACTTTCTTACCCATTGACTGGAATTGTCGACAAGTAAACACTTTTGCTATTATACCATTCATATATACGCAACTCTACCTTATTTGTAATTCAATAATCTCCACAACAAAAAACATATCCATTTCCCTTCCTCACTACAGATATGGTAAAATAATGTCGTCATTTCTGAACGAAGAAGGGGATTGTAGAACAATGTCATATCCATCATATGGAAAAAAGAAGAGCACTACAAGCACGATAACTAATCAAGAACAAAATTCACCTTTATATTGGATTCTTATGGGTATATTTGCATTATTCTTACTCTGGTCTCCACTATGGGCCGCGTTGTTTAATGGACAACAGCTTGCTTTTGAAAAACCTCTCTATGAAGCAATGCGCTGGGTATCAGTTATTATGTTGCTATTGGGCATCTACCTATTTAAAAGTTGGAAGCCAAAAGACATGAAAGATTGGTATGCACTTTTGATTTTTGCATTACCATTGACTTACCTAATCGCATTAATTCCAGCAGCTTCACATTATCAAGCGTTAAATATGGTTTATATTTATTTAATCTACGCTGTAGTTTTTATCGTCGGACTTTATTTTACACGAAATACACGCAGTAATTCGATTATTCGCAACACTTTGCTAGTTTCGACATATTTCACTGTCTTCTTCGGACTATTCCATTGGTTCGGCAATGGTAAAATTATGTCCAATGTAATTGGATGGCTAATTCCACTTAACCCTGCAACAGGAATCTATAACGAAGCGGTGATGGCAGATTCAAACGGCCTCCGGTTAACTTCGTTCTTTCAATATGCGAATACATATGCGGCATTTTTGATCGCAATTCTATTTGCAGGGGCGTTCCTTCTCGTTAAAAGTCGGAAATGGTATGTTTCGGCGATCCATGCATTTATGCTGGTGCCTATTATTCTATCCTTCTTCTTAACATTGTCCCGTGCAGCATACGTAATCCTACCAGTCGTGTTCTTGATTGTCATTCTGTGCCTTAAACCTTATCGACAAATTATGTATACCGTCCACGTAGCACTCGCGTTCATTGCTTCGATGGCCATATTAAATAAGGTAACAACGATTGGTATTACTGTAAACGAGCAGTTTAATGGATCTGAGTCCTTAAAAGGATGGATGTTAACTCTCGGGGTTTCAATCCTTGTCGCGATAATCGCAACATTGCTACAACACTTTGTAACACCATGGCTGCAACAAAAACTTAGCAGCTTTGGGCAACATAAAGCATCATCGCTTATTATGCCGGCAGCCGCAGTCATTTTAGGCGGCGTGATGGTATTCATTTTCATTGGCACAAGTGCGAAAAACCTACTCCCTGAGAACGTGAAAATCCGTCTCGAGAATATTAACTTCCAACAGCACAGTGTGCTTGAACGCGGAACTTTTTATAAAGACGCAATGAAACTTGTAGCTGACTATCCTGTATTCGGTGCTGGCGGTGGCGCTTGGTATTCCATGTATGAGAAGTATCAGCATAACCCTTATATAAGCCGTCAGGCACATAGCTTCTTCTTCCAAAATATCGTTGAGGTCGGAATTGTTGGTTCCATCGTACTTATTGGTTTATTGATTCTTTTCCTCTACACGTATATTAGAAATTATTTTAAGAGCGATGAAGCAAGCCGTGATTCTCATTTCTACTATTTCATTATTGCGATCGCGCTTCTCATTCATAGTATTCTAGACTTTGATATCAGTTACGTGTACGTGGGTGTACTATTATTCTTATGCCTTGGAGCTATGCTATCAAATATACAGCCTAAAGAATCCGAGAAGCTGAAGAAGGTTCCGGCCATGAAATGGGCATATCCTTCACTGATCTCAGTGCTTGCCATTGTCATGTTTATCTTTGCTCAAATGTCGCTAAGTGCAAATGCAAGCTTTATGAAATCGCTTGGCATGGTTCAGCAGCAGACAAGTAAAGACTACAATGAAATTGTCACGCCGATTAATAAAGCATTAGGACTACGTGAGAATCCTGACTATGCGCAACTAAAAGTTCAATTACTTCAATCCGTGTATAGCCAGAACCAGAACCAACAGTTCTACGATGAAGCACAGAACCTATTAGTTAAAACATTAGCGAAAGAACCTTATAATTTCCAATTAATAAGCTTGCAAATGAAGCAATACGAGCTGCTTGGTGACAAGAAAAACTTACTTAAGCTTGTTGAGGAGCAGTTATCGAACTTCCCTTGGAACATGTCCCTCTATGAGAAATCGATCCAATTGAACACGGAGTTGGAAAGCTACGATGCGGCATTAGCAGCTTATCAAAAAATTCTCGATCAAAAACAAGTCCTTGCTTCATTGCCAAAAGAGCAACTCCAAGGTCGAGCATTTGATATAACACCGAACATCAACTTGAATATTGCCCACATTTATTTCAAGCAAGCTGACTATGCGAAAGCCGCAGCTTTTATTAAGCCTCTGTTAACAGCTGATTATAACGATGCGGTTAACAAAGATATGGCTCGCTGGTATCTCGTTTCCTTGCAAAAACAAGGCACGACAGATCAAAGTGTATACGATGCGCTTATAGCAACAGATGCTAGTGAAAAAGAAGTACTTGCTGCAATTGCAGCAAGCGCAAAATAGAAAATATTAAACGCCTTGAGCAAGGTATAACAGCCTTGCCAAGGCGTTTGTTATTATTATTCCGTATCCAAAATCCCTCTCATAAAACCAATCAATTCTTCCCTCAGTTCTTCCTTCTGCAGCGCATACTCAATCGTCGTCTTAATGAACCCCAATTTCTCCCCTACATCGTGCCGCTTACCAAGAAAATGATACGCCAACACTTGCTCTTGTTGATTCAATCTAGCAATGGCATCCGTCAGTTGAATCTCTCCCCCTGCACCTACATCTTGCTGATCAAGGATGTCGAAGATCGCAGGTGTAAGAATATAGCGCCCCATAATGGCCAAATCCGAAGGAGCTTGCTCTGCAGGTGGCTTCTCAACAAATCCTCTCGCTTGGTACAAACGTTCATCTATTGCTAATCCATCTACAATACCATAACGCGATACTTCTGCATGTGGAACGGGTTGAACACCCACAACCGAAGCATGGTGCTGATTAAAGACTTCGATCATTTGCTTCAGACAAGGTTCATCCGACTGCACGATGTCGTCTCCTAGAAGAACAGCAAAAGGTTCATTCCCAATGAACTTGCGGGCACACCATACTGCGTGTCCAAGGCCTTTGGGTTCTTTCTGCCGGATATAATGGATATCCGCCATCTTGGATGACTTCTGTACTTCTCCTAGAAGCTGTATCTTGCCTTTTTCTAATAATGTATGTTCAAGTTCAAAGGAGTTATCGAAATGGTCTTCAATCGCACGCTTGCCCTTACCCGTTACAATGATAATATCTTCAATGCCAGAGGCTACCGCTTCTTCAACGATGTACTGAATGGTTGGCGTATCTACGATCGGAAGCATTTCCTTAGGCATCGCTTTTGTTGCCGGTAAGAATCGCGTTCCTAACCCTGCGGCTGGGATAATTGCTTTACGAATTTTCATGCATGGACCTCCTTTAGTTGAAGCCTATCTACTTATTCTCCATATTATACAGGATTTCATAGATATCGAAACTTCAAAACATAAAGATGATAAAAAGAGCCTCCACGCATAATGCGTCGAGACTCCTAATTGTTATATCCTACTTCACCAGCTGCCCCCGCGTTACACCCAACTGGTTCGTCGCCTTCAGCGTCTTCCAGACCTTCGTGCCGCTGATCTTTCCTTGCAGCGCGCGCTTGTATAGATCGATGACCTCGTGGACTTGGTCAGCTGTCTCTTCCAGGAATTCAACCCGGTAGTGAGATACGCCAAGCTCCAAGAAGTTCTGAATGTACTCGGCACCGGACTGCTCAATGGCGTTGTAGACTGTGTTACGGCAGCCTTCATCTACACGTACCGGATGAGACATCCCGATACGGTCTTGCAAGGAAGCACGATGCTCTTCACAAGGACGACCACAGTTCGTGTAGTCTGTGCCTTCACTCATGAAGGTACAGTACACGCAGTGCTCTGTATGGAACATCGGGAGATGCTGATGGATAACGACTTCCATCTTCGATGTATCTGCACGACCTAGGAGGTCGACCATTTGTTGAATGTTCAAATCATATGATGGTGTGACAAGGTCACAACCTGCTTCGACGAATAAATCCGCTGCTTTATGGTTCGCGATATTCAGCGAGAAATCACCGATTAGACGCGGGAACTTCTCCATCTTCGCGAACGTATCCGTAAGGCTGCCCGTCGAAATGTTCGACGGCCCGGTCGCGGAACCTGCATGCAGGGTATCGCCGCTTGCCACAGCGTTCACGTTCATGCCGCTGCGCATTGCTTCGAACTCCGCACGAGCGCGCATGTAGAAGTACAACGCGCCCGTATTGCGCACCAGGATCGCATCCGGCTGCAGCTTCAAAATGTTGCGATGGTAGCCGTTCTCGTTCGGCATATGAATGCGCGGTGTTACAAGCGCAATCTGTTTGCCGGCTGCACGAGTCACTTCAACCGCTGCAGGGAACTGCTTGATGAACTCGAAGTCAGCATAGATCATGCCGACTTCACTCGCAGCCGCTGCCTGCACTTGTTCTAGCGTGCGGCACAATACCGTAAGCTTCGACTGCAGCGAACCAGCTTCGCGCCCCTTCGCATCCCCGTACACCTCAACCGCCCGTTTCACGTACACGGGCGGCTTCGGTCGCTCTCCTGCGAGCTGCTCCACCGCAGAGCGGCGCAGCGCGTTCAGCTCGCGCATCGGCAAGATGACCGCGCCCTCGAGGTGCGCGTCCATCACCTCCAGCTGGAACAACGTGCCGCCGAGACGGCCTAGTTGTTCCTCCAGCAATGCCGCGTCCATCGGACGCTTGAGCGCCTCTTCGAGCATGAGCTCCGAATCGACCTGCACGGTCACGCCCTTCTGGACGTCCGTCCACCACGTGCGAAGCGGCTCGCCTACGCGACCCTCGACACGCACGTGTACCGGGAATACCCGATACGGCTTCTCCGTCTCGAACGTCTGACGCAGACGCTTGTCCAGCGCCGGATCGCTCGTCTTCCAAATCCGGTCACCTACATTAACCTTCTGCAGGTTGACGTCATTCCGACCTGGCACAATATCGATGATCCAGCCTTCCGCCGCTTCTCCTTCCAGCTTCACGCCTTGGCGACGCACGTCATAGACGCGTCCGCCCTCTTCTTTCTTCGTCGGATCTCCCGCGTCGAACACGATACCGTCTCCACGCTTGAGTGGCGCTTCGATCTTACAGACAACACCGTCGCGAAGAATCTTCTCGACACGACCAAGATACACGCCGCGTGATTTCGGGAACGTCCCCTCCACTAACTTCTTGTTGTTCGTACCTTCCAAGAATCCATGCGTAAAGCCGCGTGAGAAGCTCTGCTGCAATTCCCGAATCTCTTCCTTCGACGGACCTGAACGATCGCCCTCAAAATACTGGTCAATCGCCTTCCGATACTTGCTCACCACGTTCGCAACATACTCCGGGCTCTTCAGGCGCCCTTCGATTTTGAACGACGTTACGCCCGCTTCAATCAGCTCTGGCACGATATCGATCGCAGCAAGATCTTTCGGCGAGAGCAAATACGCCACATCACCCATCGGCTTCTGCTCACCATCCACCATCAGATCATACGGCAAGCGGCATGCCTGCGCGCACTCCCCGCGGTTCGCGGAACGTCCGCCCCACATCTCGGATGTGAGACATTGTCCGGAATACGACACGCAGAGCGCACCATGCACGAATACTTCCATTGGAAGCTTTGCTTGATCGCCGATCATTTTGATTTGCTTCAGGTTATTTTCGCGGCCCAATACGACCCGCTCCATATCCCAAGGTTTCGTGAACTCAACCGCCTCTGGCGACGTAATCGTCATCTGCGTCGAACCGTGAATCGGGAAGTCCGGCGAGATCTCACGAATCATTTTAACGAGTCCGAGATCCTGCACGATCACCGCATCAACCCCAGCATCAATACACGCATCAATTAACACCTTCGCCTCAGGCAGCTCTTCCTCAAATACAAGGATATTGAACGTCAAAAACCCCTTAACCCCATAACTATGCAGAAACGCCATAATCTCTGGCAATTCATCCATCTGAAAATTGTTCGCCCGCGCACGCGCATTAAATTTCTCCACGCCGAAGAAAATCGCGTCCGCACCATTTGCCACCGCCGCACGCATGCAATCCCAATCCCCTGCAGGTGCTAACAGTTCAATATCCGCCCGTGTGAGCGTTGTCTGACTCATTACATTTACCCCTCTATTCCTATCATCCGCGGATGACTAATCTTTGAAAAAAAGCTCTACTCTCTAGTTTACCAAAGTTTCGTCCTAATAATCTATATGAATTCCAAGGAATTATCCAATTGGATAAATTACCTCACACCCCGTCCTCTACCCTACCACTAACGAACCCGGAAACTCTTATTTGCCTCATTATGGTCATTTCGAAATTGTAACGAATCCAACAAACGCTATTCCCTCCACGTTCCGTACCAAAATAAAACCGCAACCCCCTCCGGGAGCTGCGGCCTTCCTAGGCGAGCACATTCATTCACCACAATGTACCTGCCCTACCTTCTTCAATTCAACCATTTCAACGACTGGAACACGCTCTGAATCGCCTTCTCATTCACATCCGTACGATTCGCCTTCATGATCGTCGATAACAACGAGTACACTTTGCCATTCTTCACGATAACATATTGCTCGTGATGCGCATCTTTGCCGTCCAGCACGATCTTATAAGCCGGTTGACCTGCGAGCGTTGTGGATTCCGTGCTCGTTACTGTGTAATTCTTATACAGAATACGCTGCTGCTCATAGACGTACTTATACGCCTCAACCTCTTCGCTAAGCGTACGATCCGACGGATTCACCGACACTTCGAACGAACCACCCGGGAGCTGATACTGCATTTTTCCCGGATCTGCTCCATACTCGCTTTCGATACGCATCCAGTAATTCGGAATCGTTAATGAATAGCCGTTTTTCTTAGACGATTTCACCGACGTGAGACTACGATCTACATACGCCCGTGTATCCTCCAGGAAGCCGAAGTTGCTGCTGAGCTCCTTCGCATTGAGCTTAATCCCTTTCACCAACGCCCCGAACAAGCTGTCAGCCGATGTGTTTTTCGAATCGTAATCATATTGAATCAAATACTTGTAAGAACCTGAAATTAGGAAAATTTCCGACTGTACATATGTATCTTCCCCAGTTGTATACTGATATTTCTTAAGGACACCCTCTTGTCCGTCTACCTTAATCGGCTCGGTCGTGAGCAGCTTCCATGCATCAGGGACGAACACATCCTTGAAGTATTGATCCATCTGCCCTGCCCATGCATCCACTTTGAGACCCGAAGCTGCCGACGAAATATCGAACGTTAACTGCGCAGAACCGTCTTCATTCCCGAAAATCAAATCCTCCGGGTACAAACTCCACGAAGCCGGAACCGTTACCGTTACGCCATAGTCACTGTTAACTGCTTTCCGCATGCCACCCACAACAGTAGACAAATCTTTCAATTTCGCATTTCCTTTGTCATAAGCTGGTCGGAACGAATTAAGCAGATCATTGTGTTTTGCAAGATCTTTATAGTTTTTCGCTAATCCGTCGCTGTAGTACAGCTCATAATAAGTATCGTTCGCAAAATACCCCCGGATCGCGCTAAACACGCCATCCTCACCTTTGGAGATCACTTGCGCATATGGTGTTGCTCCACTTTTGACCGTTTTTTTATCGACAACCAAACCATTCTCCGATAGCGCCGCGTTCGTTAATTGCTTCAATAGATCCTCATCCGTCATCGGATCATCGACCTTCGTGACAGATACAGCAAGCAGGTACGTTCCTTTCTCATCGGTAAAAGAAACATAATCATCCGCTTCGCTCTGGAATTGCTTCACAAGCCCTGTCGGATAGCGCATCGACCACATGTAGTAGCTGTCGCCAATCATCGTCTTGCCCGCATCGCTATCAATGCCGCCGACGGCTCCAGACCCTGCGCTCGCATCCAGATTAGCTGTAATAACGATCGTACGATCCGCTTCCACCTTCACATTTGCCCCCAGCGCATCCGTCACGACACGCATCGGCACCATGACCACGCCACCGACCAGCTTCGGCGCTGCTCCCGTCTGGACCGTTCGTCCATCTACTGTCGCATTCGTACTACCAATCACGAATTGGATCGTATGCTCCCCGGAAGTGATCGTAATTTTCTTATTATTTTCGAACGAAAATTCCACCTGGAACGCCTTCGTAATAAGCGAGAGCGGCACCATCGTCGCACCATTCTCCGTATAAGGCTTGGCAATACTGATTCGCTGGCCGTTTAATGTTGCGTTCGTACTGCCCAGCTTGAACTTCAGTTCCACACTATTTCCTTCACTTGCCATAGCAACGCCCGGAATCACCATCGTGAATACCAGGGCAAGACATATCAACCAACCGCTTAACTTTTTCCCCATTACTGCTTCCCCTCTCACTTCTAGCTCTGTTCCGTTAATTGAAGCTTACGTTCGACCAAATCGCCGCCAGATTGCATCATTAGCTTCACGGACTGGCCTGGCATGTACCCCTTGAACAATTCATTAATATCGAGCATTGTCGTCACTTGCTTGCCGTTGATTGAATAGAGCACATCGCCAGCTTTGATCCCCGCTTTCACCGCTGCATCAGAATCGACCCGTGTCACCGTTAATGGTTCATTCGTCGGCAGACCAACAATCGCGGACCAGCTCTCCTCCATGTCAAAACCAAGGGTCGGACGCTTGACCTTACCGTATTGCATCAACTGATTCACGATATATTGCACCGTATTCGTTGGAATCGAGAACCCCATATTCTCCACACCGACTGCGGAATACTTCAATGAGTTAATGCCAACGACCTCACCCTTCATGTTCACGAGCGGGCCGCCGCTGTTCCCTGGATTAATCGCTGCATCCGTCTGAATCAGCTTGTAGATCGAATCCACACTGCGATTCAAGCCGCTAATGACACCGACCGTCGCCGAATTCCGGAAAGAGAACGAAATCGGCGTCCCGAGTGCCACGACCGACTCTCCTACCTCTACACTTGCATTCGAGGGCGAGAATACCGCTGGCGTTAAGTTCTTCGCATTAATCTGAATGATGGCAATGTCGCTGATCTCATCGACGAACTGCTTTGCAATCGTGTAGGACTTGCCGTCCGACGTCACGACCACCGCATGCTTCAAGCCGCTAACCACATGCGCATTCGTTACGATCCATCCATCCTTCTTTAGCACCACGCCTGTCCCATGCGCAAGATTATAACGATCCGATGTATCAACCTCGCCTTCGGACACTTTCCCAATAATCGCGACGACTGATGGAGATAATTTCTTAACAATAGAAGGGACTGAATTTCCCGCTTTATATTGATAGGTTTGACTCTTCGCATCATAGACGCCTTGTCCACCTAATTGACTTACGAGAGAGCTCGCCTTCACATAGACTTGTCCATTCACCACTTTCGCTTCTAGCGCTGCATCGCCAGATTGGCCTGCCGCTAGCGCACCTGCTGCATTCCCGAACACCATGAGGGCAATCGCACTCCCACATACCATTCGACGTACCCGCGCGCGATTTCCGCTCTTCATTCCTAACATCACTTGGCCTCCTTCTCTACTTTAATACTATAGATACATGATGAATCTCGTATCCTCGCATTCTTGTGATTATACTCTTTTTTCTCAACCCAAACATAAACAACTTCGTCGCCCTTGAATAGACGGGAAGCGTTTAAGCGAGAAATATAAGAACAGTTTATTTGTTAAACTGAAAATTCTTATATTTTGAAAAGACTTAAACTGAACCCTCCGTTATCATACGAAATCGAAGAGCAGATGGATGCATCATTTTGGAAAAAAGACGTATCTCAGTTGTAGCACATCCTTCCATTTATTTCAATTTAAGACCTCTACCATCCTACGCATACTCTCTCTCTAATATGACCTATTAAAATATCCTTAACACTCCAACAAAACTTTCTTTCAGACTAACAAACTTTTTGTTTGATTCAGGTCATTCCTGTGCTATCATGGGAACCATAACCACTCTATATGAGAACGGAAGTGATTTCACATCATGGAACAAGTGCAAGCTGAATTTGAATTTCTCACCTCTCTCGTCCGCGGGATTGCCGCCCAATTCGGAGACAACTGCGAGGTGGTGCTGCATGATCTCACAAGGTCATACGACAGCACAATCGTCGCGATTGAAAATGGTCATGTCACGGGACGCAAAGTCGGCGATCCGGGTACGAACCTAGGGCTCGAGCTGCTGCGCGGACAGTCCGACAGCGGCAATAAGATCAACTACGTCACGCAGACGAAGGATGGGCGAATCCTACGTTCTACTTCGCTCTATATGCGGAACAGCGAGGGCACTGTCATCGGCTCGCTCTGCATCAACTATGATATTACCGATCTCATGATGGCGGAGAAAACGCTGCAATCCTTAACAGCGAGCGGGCTCCAGCCAGAGGTAAGGGAAAGCTTCGTCTCCAATGTCTCCGATCTACTCGATCAATTGATTCAAGAGGCACAGGAGCACGTCGGCAGACCTGTCGCGGCGATGACCAAGGAAGACAAGATGCGTCTCATCCAACTGCTCGACCAGAAAGGCGCCTTTCTCATTAAGAAAGCGGGCGAGAAAATCTGCAGTTATTTGAATATCTCGAAATATACGCTATATAGCTATTTAGAAGAATCGAAAACAAGCGAATAGAGGAGAATCGCTATGTCCACACATTTGGAAACACCTTGTATTGTGATCGATGCGGCCAAAGTACGTCAGAATATCGACCGAATGGCACAGACCATCCAGTCTCACGGCGTGAAGCTTCGTCCACATGCCAAGACGCATAAAATGCCGTCTGTCGCCCATGCTCAGCTCACAGCAGGAGCAAGCGGCATTACCGTCGCCAAAGTATCGGAAGCCGAAGTGATGGCTGCGAACGGCATTACGGACATCTTCATTGCCTACCCCCTCGTCACGCCGTCCAAAATTGCCCGTGCCATCCTGCTTGGCCGCTCGATCCGACTGATTGTCGCTGTCGATAGCCTCGTAGGGGCGCGTCGTCTTAATGAACAAGCAGCGGCAACTGGCACTACGCTCGAAGTGAGGCTTGAGATTGATACCGGACTTCGCCGCACAGGGGTGAACGCGGATCACGCTGTCTCCTTGGCGCAGCAAATCGCGGCCTTCGACCATCTTCGACTCACGGGGATTTTCACGTTCCGTGGTGCACTTATGGACGGTGCAGCCACGCTGGACTTAGAACGTGCCGGTCGCGATGAAGGCGAATGGATGGTGCGGATTGCGACAGCGATGCGTGATGCGGGTCTCTCCATCGAGGATGTAAGCGTCGGATCTACACCGACAGCAGGATACGCAGCCACGGTTCCTGGCATTACGGAAGTTCGCCCTGGTACATATGTGTATCAAGATCGGATGCAAGCAGCATTTGGTGTATGCGCTATCAACGATTGTGCCGGCAGCATTCTCGTTACGGTCGTTAGCCGTCCAAGTCCAGAACTCGTGGTCATCGATGGCGGCAGCAAAACGTTCGCGACGGATGTACAGCCGGGTACGGCCCCCTTGCATCTTGTGGGCTTTGGCCATGTGATCGGTGCACCAGAGGCTGTTCTCGAACGACTCAGCGAGGAACATGGCATGCTCCGGGTTCCCGCAGATTGTCCTTGGCAGATCGGCGATCAGCTTCAGATCATCCCGAACCATATTTGCAGCACGGTGAATTTGCATAATCAAGTCATTTGGCAGGACCAAGGCGAATGGACAGCCATGCCTGTTCAAGGCCGAGGCATGCTGGAGTAGCAGAACTGTTTATCCTAATCACATTTAAACTCTTCTATTTTTAAAAAGGAGTGCAGCGCGATGCTCGATCTCATTTTAAAAAACGGCAAAATTGTTGATGGTACAGGAAACCCATGGCTCGCTGGAGATGTAGGGATTAAGCAAGGACAGATCGTTCATGTGGGGCAGCTTAGGCAGGAAGCCCACCGTACGATCGATGTGCACGGTCAAGTCATCGCACCGGGATTTATTGATGGTCATTGCCATTCAGATCTGATGATCCTCGATCATCCGTATAGCGAGATTAAGCTGCAGCAAGGGGTAACGACCGAAGTCGTCGGCAACTGTGGTCTGGCGCCAGCTCCCTTTTTCCCTGAGACAGCAAGTCTGCTCCAGACCTATGTTGAACCCATCCTCGGGAAGACCAAGTGGAACTGGCCTTGGAAGACGGTTGAACAGTATATGGAGGCCCTCGCGAAATCGAATCCATCGGAAAATATCGCGACGTACGTCGCGCATGGCGCACTGCGGATTGCGGTCATGGGATTCGCGAACCGTCCAGCGACGCGTGAGGAGCTGGATCGAATGAAGCAGCTATTAGAGGAAGGACTTCGTGCGGGAGCCATCGGTTTCTCGATCGGATTGCTCTATGCGCCGGGCAGCTATACCTCCCGCGAGGAAATCGCCGAGCTGTGCAGCGTCCTACCGAAATATAACGGACTGTTCTCTACCCATATCCGCGGCGAAGGCAACAACCTGCTTCCTTCCATCGAAGAAGTCATCTGGATTGCGGAGAAGACGGGCGTATCGCTGCATATTAGTCATTTGAAAGCCGCAGGCCGGGCCAATTGGGGCAAAATTCTCGAAGCCCTCGAGCTGATTGAAGACGCACGTGGTCGAGGTATGGATGTCACCGTGGATGTCTATCCGTATAACGCAGGATCGACGATGTTAACGACGGTGCTCCCGCCTTGGGTTCTCGAAGGGGGCATTGAACGGACGCTCGAAGCGTTCCGCGATCCTGCCATCCGGCGTCGTGTTCACGAAGAATTGGGTAGCGAGCAGCAAGATTGGGATAACCTCGTCTATTCGACAGGTTGGCATAGCGTCTACCTCTCTGCGGTACAGACGGAAGCGAATCGTCCACTCGAGGGCAAACACATCGAGGAGATTAGCGAGCTCCGCGGGCAGCATCCTGTCGACTGCGTGATGGATTTACTGCTCGAGGAAGGCGGACAGATCTCGATCGTCTACTTCCATATGTCGGATTCCGACGTGAAGGAAGTTATTCGTTACGACAAGTCACTGATCGCTTCCGACAGCCTGACCTGTGAGACGGGCAAGCCGCATCCGAGGCTATACGGTTCCTTCCCACGCATTTTCGCCAAGTATGTTCGTGAAGAGAAGACGTTAACGCTGGAGCAGGCTGTCCGCAAAATGACATCCTTCCCAGTCCAACGCTTCAAGCTCGGCAAACGCGGCTTAATTGTACCAGGGTATATCGCAGACCTCGTCGTCTTCGATCCGGAGACCATTACGGATACGGCGACCTACCAAGATCCGCGACAGTATCCGACAGGCATCTCGGAGGTCATTGTACGTGGTGAGCCAACGCTCTCGCAAGGACGCCATACAAGAGCTCGTGAAGGGGCATTTATTCTGGCTCAGCACTGCTGTAATCATTGATTCGTTGTTACACCCTTTTATATCATTCCACAAATCTACGTAGCCATATCAGGCTTCAAATTCAGGAGGATCTTATCATGTCCAAAATTGAACAACGTCTGCAAGAACTCGGCATTACATTACCTGAAGTCGGCGAACCGAAATTCGCTTACCTGCCTTGCAACCAAACAGGCAACCTCGTCTATACGTCTGGCCATGACTGCCGTATTAACGGTGTATTGATGTATGAAGGTAAGCTGGGCAGTGAATTAACGATCGAACAAGGCCAAGAAGCGGCGCGTCAAGTGATCATTAACTGCCTTGCTGCCCTTCGTGCGCATTTAGGAGACCTCGACCGCATTGTTAAGGTTGTCAAAATGCTCGCATTCGTCAACAGTGCGCCGGGCTTTGCCGATCAACCTTATGTCATTAACGGTGCTTCAAACCTGCTTATCGATGTGTTCGGCGAGAGCGGACGCCATGCGCGTTCTGCGATAGGGACGAGCGATCTGCCTTTCCATACCCCGGTGGAGATCGAGCTCATCGTCGAAGTACGCGATTAATCAAATCTAATGATGAACGCAAAAGACCCTCTGACAGCTGTCAGAGGGTCCCTTCATGATTACGTTAAGCTAACCAACTTGTTTTTACCATCGCAACGTCTGCAACCAAGAACACGATAAGGCTTACAGTCGTGAATGCGATAGCAAATTTATTCTTCTCACGTTCGCTCAATAGACGTACAAGAGCCACTACGAGGATAAGCGTTGCGACAACCATGATGACATCGAACCACTCGAATTTCTTCGCAGCTTCTGCAGCTTCAGCTAACAACATGCCGGGACCCCCTTGAAAATTCTCACAATTTACCTATCTTCATCTATGTTAGCGCCCAGTGCCAACATATGCAAGCAAAAAACATGAACTTTAACAAACTTGTCACCTATTATATCCCATTTTGCAATGAAACTAGTCACATTTATCATAATAAATTTTCGATCTATTTATAATATTTCCTTATACATCGAATTGATAATAATGAATTTACGCCAAACTGGAAATATGTTACGATAAATCCATATTTCATACCGTTTTAATCGGAATTAAACTCAGGGGGCTTCAGAATGGCATATGAACCGTTGTGGACAGCGGATCCGTCAAAGTTAAATAAGTTCGAATTTGTCAAACTCGAGAAGGATGGCCTTGATGTCATTCGTACGATCATCGAGAAATACGCGTTAGAAGGCTATGATTCCATTACACCCGAAGATATGGACCGCTTCAAATGGGCGGGTGTCTACCAACAGAAACCGAAAAATGGATTTTTCATGATGCGTATTCGGATTAACGGCGGGATCCTCACGACAGCTCAAGCCCGCGCAATTGCCGAGATCGGCCAATTGTACGGACGCGGCTTGATCGATGTGACCACACGTCAAGCGATTCAATACCATTGGCTGACCGTTGAGTCGTTGCCGGATATTTTCAGACGCCTGGAAGAAGTCGGACTCTACTCCTACGAAGCTTGCGGCGATTGCCCGCGGACGATTGTGGGTAACCCGCTTGCAGGGATTGACCGCGATGAACTGATAGATACGGTCGATCTGGTCGAACAGATCAACGATTACTTCTTAATGAATCGTGATTTCTCGAACCTGCCTCGTAAATATAAAATGTCGATTTCAGGCAATATTTATAATAATGCACACGGGGAAATCAATGATTTGGCATATGTACCGGCTACGAAAGTCATTGACGGTGAGGAAGTCATCGGATTCCACGTCTTGGTCGGCGGTGGATTATCTGCCAAGCCTCATTTGGCACAAAAGTTAGATATCTTCGTCCGCCCAGAGGAAGCTTTGAACGTAGCGATAGGTGTCACGACGATCTTCCGAGATTACGGATATCGCGAGAAACGCCACCATGCACGTCTCAAATTCCTTGTCGCAGACTGGGGCCCAGAGAAGTTCAAAGAGAAGCTCATCGAACTAGTCGGTGAATTGCCGTCTTGCGGCGAAGATAAACTTGTTGGCTGGCAAGCCGCTTACTACGACGGTGTTCACCCACAGAAGCAAGCAGGCCTGAACTACATTGGTCTGAACGTTCCTGTCGGGCGCTTGAACTCCGATGAATTGATCCAGCTCGCAGACGTGGCAGATCAATTCGGTGAAGGCAAGCTACGCACGACGATGTCACAGAACATCCTTATTAGCGGTGTGCCAGACGACAAAGTCGAGGAAGCACTGAAAGCGCAAGTGTTGCAGCGCTTGACGCCATTCCCTGAACACTTCATGAGCCGTACGGTTTCCTGCACAGGCAACGAATTCTGCAACCTTGCTGTCGTCGAGACGAAGGAACGTGCACGTACAGTAGCGCAGTATCTAGATGAGAACGTCGAACTCGATGAGAAAATTCGCATCCATTTCATCGGATGTCCGAATGCTTGCGGTCAGAAGCACATCGCGGATATCGGCCTCCAAGGTGCTCTTGTAAAGACACCGGATGGTATGATTGATGCTTTTGATATCGCGGTTGGCGGCACGCTTGACCCGCATGCACCGAAGTTCAACCAAGTGCTTAAGGGCCGCGTTAAAGGGGATGATGTCGGTGCTGTCTTATCACAGCTCATCTTGTTCTACAAGGAAAACCGTAAGGCTGAGGAGACCTTCCATCAATATGTGAACCGTGTTGGGATTCCTGCCTTCCAAGAGAAGCTTACTGAAATTTTAGCATCTTAATCATAGAAATCGTGGATCTCGTCCAGCATTGGGTGAGGTCCATTTTTTTTGCTCAAACGCTACATTCCATCGTTCACACCAAAAATAGCCGTGTCCTATTGAGGACACGGCTATGGCTATATAGACATGATGAATGTTGTTACACCGAAGCTGTCTCCAGCTGCTCCTCTGTACGAACACGGTCGCGTTCCAGAATTGGCTTCAGATATTTCCCGGTGTATGAGATCTCAGTCTGAACCACTTGCTCAGGCGTGCCTGTTGCGATGATCGTTCCACCGCCACTTCCGCCCTCTGGTCCGAGGTCGATCAAGTAATCCGCTGTCTTAATCACATCCAGATTGTGTTCAATCACAAGAACCGTCTCTCCGGAATCAACCAGCCGATGAAGGACCTTGAGCAGGCGGTCGATATCATGGACATGCAGACCTGTCGTCGGCTCATCCAGAATATACATCATCTTACCTGTGCTGCGGCGATAGAGCTCTGCTGCCAGCTTCACACGCTGTGCTTCCCCACCGGACAATGTCGTTGCAGGTTGGCCTAGATTGACATAACCCAAACCGACATCCAGCAAGGTCTGCAGCTTGCGATGAATCTTCGGAATGTTCTTGAAGAACTCTACCGAATCTTCCACTGTCATTTGCAATACATCCGCGATGCTGCTGCCTTTATATTTCACCTCTAACGTCTCACGGTTGTAACGTTTACCTTTGCAGACTTCACATGGCACGTAGACATCCGGTAAGAAGTGCATCTCAATCTTAATGATACCATCGCCACGGCAAGCCTCGCAGCGGCCGCCCTTGACGTTGAAGCTGAAACGGCCTTTTTTGTAGCCGCGAATCTTCGCTTCGTTCGTCGAAGCGAACACATCACGAATATCGTCGAACACGCCAGTATAGGTCGCTGGGTTGGAACGCGGCGTCCGTCCAATTGGCGATTGGTCAATATCGATAACACGTTCGATCTGCTCGATACCTTTCATCTCTTTATACTGACCTGGGCGCACTTTCGCGCGGTTCAGATCACGCGCCAAGGTTTTATACAGAATTTCATTGACGAGCGTCGATTTCCCAGAACCAGATACCCCCGTCACCGCCGTGAATACACCGAGAGGTATTTTCACATTTACGTTGCGCAGGTTGTTCTCCTTGGCTCCCTTGATCTCAAGCCAACGGCCATCGTTCTTACGACGTTCAAGAGGTACCGGAATGAACTTACGACCGCTCAAATATTGACCTGTTAACGAGTTCTCATCCGCCATGATCTCTGCCGGTGTTCCTTCGGACACCACAGCACCCCCATGAATCCCGGCCCCTGGTCCCATATCGATAATATAGTCCGCAGCCAGCATCGTATCCTCGTCATGTTCAACGACGATAAGCGTGTTCCCCAGATCTCGCATATGTTCGAGTGCTTTAATCAAACGATCATTATCCCGTTGATGCAAGCCGATACTTGGCTCGTCCAGAATATAGAGAACGCCCATCAGACTCGAACCGATTTGTGTTGCAAGTCGAATCCGCTGCGCCTCACCACCGGACAACGTTCCCGCTGCACGACTCATCGTCAGATATTGGAGCCCCACATTGACCAAGAAGCCAAGCCTTGCATTAATCTCTTTCAAGATCAACTGCGCAATCTTCTTTTCCTTCTCCGTCAAGACAAGTCCGTTGAAGAATTGTTCCGCATCACCAATCGATAATGCCGTCACATACGCCATGTTCTTGTCATTGATCGTGACCGCAAGACTCTCTTTCTTCAAGCGATCCCCTTTACACGTACCACAAGGCTTCGCGCTCATATACGCTTCGATATATTCACGAATCCCTTCGGATCCTGTGTCACGGTAACGGCGCTCTAGATTGTGAACAATCCCTTCGAACGGTACGAAAGCTTCCTTCTTATGCCCGAAATCATTCTCGTATTTGAAGCGAACCTTCTCTTTACCGGTGCCGTACAACAGCTTCGCAATCTGTTCCTTCTCAAGTGTTGATACCGGAACATCCGTCTGAATACCATAGTGTTCGCAGACCGATTTCAAGAATTGCGGATAATAGTTCGATGTACTTCCCGCCCATGCCTCGAAGGCTCCATCTTCAATCGTCGCTTCGGGATTCGTCACGAGCAAGTCAGGGTCTACAATCATCTTAAGACCGAGTCCATCACAATCTGGACAAGCCCCGAACGGGCTGTTGAAGGAGAACATCCGTGGTGCAAGCTCATCCATACTGAATCCACAGACAGGACAAGCAAGATTCGAGCTGAACATCAGTTCTTCTTGATCGATGATATCGACAAGCAGCTGCCCGTTCGATAACTTCAATGCCGTCTCAATCGAATCCGCCAAGCGTGTCTGAATATCTTCTTTAATCACAATCCGGTCGACGACGACTTCGATATTGTGCTTCTTATTCTTCTCCAGTTCAATGGTCTCACTCAAATCACGAATTTCGCCATTCACACGAACCCGTACGAAGCCTTGCTTCTGTACATCGGCTAACAGCTTCGTATGTTCGCCTTTACGCCCTGATACAATTGGCGCCAGAATCTGCAGCTTCGTCCGCTCTGGATATTGCATGATCCGGTCCACCATTTGCTCGACCGTCTGCGAGGTAATCTCGATACCATGCTCCGGACAATGCGGTCGTCCGATTCTCGCGAACAATAGACGCAAGTAATCGTAAATTTCGGTAACGGTACCGACCGTTGAACGCGGGTTTCGGCTTGTCGTCTTCTGGTCAATCGAGATCGCAGGAGACAATCCGTCAATCGAATCGACATCCGGCTTCTCCATCTGACCTAGGAATTGTCGTGCATATGCAGACAATGACTCGACATAGCGACGTTGTCCTTCCGCATAAATCGTATCGAATGCAAGCGACGATTTCCCGGACCCACTCAGGCCTGTTAATACAACGAAGCGGTCGCGCGGAATGGTCACATCAATATTTTTCAAATTATGCGCACGTGCGCCTTTGATTACTATGTTATCACTAGCCAATCGAAACCCTCCTAAATGTCTCCCTTACTTCTCTTAAAGGAATCTTTCTCCCCTATATCCCCTCCGGGGACTACCTTCAATCTCTCTTGAAGATCCCCCTAAATCCCCCTTAGAAAGGGGGACCCCAGAGGGCTTGCCCTCTGGACACCCGAAAGTCTGTCTAGCGAGCTAGCCATGCGATCCCTGGATTTAGCGAGGGAGGAACGCTATCGTTCAAAATCAGGGGTTAGCCCCTTGCTAACCCCTGATTCCGAACACGCTTTATGTTAACGTGACTTTGCTACTCAGAAATAACCATATATCTTACTGAACTATGATCTACACCATCTATCTCCATCATGCCCACCTAAGCATGCTCATAGACTTATAGATTCAATCGATTCCGCTGGATCTTAGTCCTGCGACTTCAATTCCATCAACGCGTCACGTAGCTCTGCTGCACGCTCGAACTGCAAGTTCTTCGCGGCTTCTTTCATCTCGGCCTCGAGACGTTCGATCATCGAACCACGGTCTTTCTTCGACATCTTCGCAGCAGCGCCTGTGAGATAATCGGCCTTCTGCTCCGCAACCTTCGTCGCCTCGATGACTTCGCGCACCTTCTTCTTGATCGTCTGCGGCGTGATGCCATGCTTCTCGTTGTAGGCAATCTGAATCGTACGACGACGTTCCGTCTCCGAAATCGCCTTGTTCATTGAATCCGTCATTTTGTCCGCATACATCAGTACCCGACCTTCCGAGTTCCGTGCAGCACGGCCTATCGTCTGGATTAATGAGCGCTCAGCGCGCAGGAAGCCTTCCTTATCCGCATCCAGAATCGCGACGAGGGATACTTCCGGCAAGTCGAGACCTTCCCGCAGCAAGTTGATACCGATCAAGACGTGGAACGTACCTAGACGGAGATCCCGCAGGATCGACATACGCTCTAATGTCTTTATATCGGAGTGAAGGTAACGCACCTTGATGCCGATCTCCTTGAAGTAGTCTGTCAGATCCTCTGACATCTTCTTCGTGAGTGTCGTTACGAGTACACGCTCATCTTTCGCGATCCGATCACGGATCTCCCCGATCAGATCATCAATCTGCCCTTTCGTTGGGCGAATCTCAATGATAGGGTCCAACAGTCCTGTCGGACGAATGATCTGCTGTACCATCTCGGGACAACGTTCCAGCTCATACGGACCCGGAGTCGCGGATACATAGACACACTGTCCAGCCTTTTGCTCGAATTCCTCGAACTGCAGCGGACGGTTATCAAGTGCGGACGGCAGCCGGAATCCATGCTCGACCAGTACCGTCTTCCGTGCACGGTCACCATTGTACATCGCCCGAATCTGCGGCAATGTCACGTGGGACTCGTCGATCACGATCAAGAAATCGTCCGGGAAGTAATCCATCAGTGTATAGGGTGTTGCGCCAGGCTCACGGAACGTCAGCGGGCCTGAATAGTTCTCAATCCCCGAACAAAACCCGACTTCTTGCATCATCTCAATATCGTATCGCGTACGCTGCTCAAGCCGCTGTGCTTCCAGCAGCTTACCATTGGAACGCAATACTTCTAACCGTTCTTCCAGTTCACGCTCAATATTTACAAGCGCGCGCTTCATCGTCTCTTCTTGGGTTACGAAGTGAGATGCCGGGAAGATCGACACATGTTCACGTTCACCGATCAATTCACCGGTCAAGACATCGATCTCTGTAATCCGTTCAATCTCATCACCGAACAGCTCGACCCGTATCGCATGTTCTCCCTTCGAAGCCGGGAAGATCTCCACAACATCGCCGCGAACCCGGAACGTCCCCCGCACGAAATTCAGATCATTGCGCTGATATTGAATCTCTACAAGCTTCGAAAGAATCTGATTCCGCGGCTTCTCCATGCCAGTTCGAAGCGACAATACCATGCTCTTATATTCCATTGGCGATCCTAAACCATAGATACACGACACACTCGCGATAATAATGACATCTCGACGCTCGAACAAAGAAGATGTCGCGGAGTGGCGTAGCTTATCGATTTCTTCATTGATGCTGGAATCCTTCTCGATGTACGTATCCGTGGACGGAATGTACGCCTCCGGTTGGAAGTAATCGTAATAACTGACGAAATAGGACACCGCATTATTCGGAAAGAATTCCTTGAACTCACTGCACAGCTGCGCTGCCAGCGTCTTGTTGTGTGCAATGACTAAGGTCGGCCGGTTCACTTGAGCAATCGTCTGTGCAATCGTAAATGTCTTCCCTGTGCCCGTCGCACCGAGCAGCGTCTGATATTTCTTCCCGTTATGAATCCCTTCCACTAATTCCGCTATCGCATGCGGTTGATCCCCTTGCGGCGAAAATTCAGATTCAAGCTGGAACTTACTAGAACTTACGACAATATCACTCATTGGACTCTCATCACCCACACATGTAAAATATTTACCTGCACGCCTAACGCAGCAGGTGCTAAACTATATATTCGAACTTCCCGATAAAAACATCAGGAAGATGTTGCTCCATTCTGGACAGATAGGAATATTTGTTCCCGTTCATTATACCTTTTTCTGTTAGTTGTTGCAAATTCTAAATCCAATTCGGGAGTGTAATGTTTCATGGATATGACCACAATCTTCGGCTTACTAGCCGGCCTAGCCGCTCTGATTAGCGGATTTCTCTTGGAAGGCGGTCAACTAAACGGTCTGTTCAAGGCAACAGCTGCGCTTATCGTATTTGGCGGCACCTTCGCAGCTGTTGCTGTCAGCTTCCCGATGTCTCGTTTGCGTATGATTCCGAAGGCGCTCCAATTCGCCTTCACGAAGCCGCAGCATGATCCTTACGAAAAGATGGACGAGTTCACGGAATATGCGTCGATCACAAGGCGTCACGGGATGCTCGCGATTGAGAAGCGCGTCTCTGCCCATCCGGACGATTTTATGCGCGAAGGATTAATGATGGTGATGGATGGGACAGACCCCGCTTTGATTCGACAAATCTCGGAACTTCAGATGGATGTCGCTGAACAGCGGCATGAAGGATACGCCAAAATATTCGAAGCCGCTGGCGGCTATGCGCCGACCATGGGGATTATCGGAACAGTCATGGGGATGATTCACGTCTTGGGCAACTTAACGGATCCGGGTACGCTCGGACCGTCGATCGCAATCGCCTTTACCGCAACCCTCTATGGGGTGGTTAGTGCGAACCTCATCTATTTGCCCATTGCCAGCAAGATTAATACGCGCAGCATGGATGAGATCCAACATATGGAGTTTATGATGCATGGGATTCTAGCGATTCAAGCTGGGGAACCGCCGCATGTTATCCGTAAAAAGCTGGACGCGCTCCTCCTGACCGACGATCCGTCCATAACACTCATGCAGCTGAAGAAGAAGGCGGTCGAACATGAGATACAGGAGTAGACGCCGAAAATCCGCCGCACCCAAAGGACATGAACGGTGGCTCATTACCTATGCGGATTTAATAACGCTGCTCATGATATTCTTCGTCATCATGTTCTCGGTCAGCCAGATTGACCCTGATAAGTACAACTCCCTCTCCAAGGATCTGCATGCGACTTTTCACGATCCCAATGGAGTTCTCGAGCAGGGCAAAGGAGTCATGCAGCAGCCTGGCACGAACAAGACGTCTCAGCAGCCCGCATCCAAGGCCGCTACCACAGAACCAACTGCGGCACCGATGACCGAGAGAGAACTGCAATTCCGCAAGCAGGAACAAGAGCTGCAGACGTTCAAATCCGTCATCACATCTTACGTGCAAGACAATCAATTAGGTGATCAAATCTCGATCTCCGATACAGAACAAGGGATCTCCATTCGATTAAACGATCAGTTCTTGTTCGATCTCGGCAAAGCCGATATTAAGGAAGTATCTGTACCGATGCTGCACAAGCTCGCCAGTCTATTCAATCAGCTCGATACCACCATAAGCATTGAAGGACATACGGATGATCTACGTATTCAACCCGGTGGGGTATTTAAAGACAATTGGGAGCTATCCGCCGGACGCGCGTTGTCTGTCCTTCGTTATTTCATGGATCAAGAGCAGATGAATGCAGCGAAATTCCAGATTGCCGGATATGGGGACACCCGCCCTGTCGCACCCAACAATTCAACCAGTAACCGTCAGAAAAATCGTCGCGTCGAAATGATCGTACTTCGCAAGATACAACAGCAATGATAAAATCTTCAATCGGATTACATACGATGATGAGCGACCAAGTATAGATGTTATCTCTATTGTGGTAAGCATAAACTGAAGAAGGCTGCTCTAACGTCAATCAAAACACCTGACGATTGAGTAGCTTTTTGGTATAATTTCCCACATTCCCCGTCCCGAGTCTAGGAGGAATCCCGACGTCCGCATGTTTTCACCAAACCTTTCCTGACCTACAATAAAGGTATTATTAAACAGGTTGGTGAACTGATTTGAGTAGGAAAGTCTATATTCTTCTAACAGATACGGGAACGTGGTTCTCCAAATTAATCGGGTTGTATACGAGAGCAAAGCTGAATCATGCTTCGATCGTGCTCGATGAGGAAATGAAAGAAGTCTATAGTTTTGGTCGTAAAAATTCATTAAACCCCCTCAGCAGCGGTTTCGTGAAAGAAGAGGTATTCGGAAATCTCGTTCGAGCCGTAACGCGCAGAACCGAATGCGAACTTTACTGCTGTACGGTTAGTGAAGAGACTTACGAGCGCATGCGTTTGCAAATTCGTCATATGGAGTATCATCAGCACAAGTATAAATATAATTTCCTGGGCCTCTTCGGTGTGGTCTTTAATATATCCATTGAGCGGAAAAACGCGTTCTTCTGCTCGCAATTCGTTGCCTATATGCTGCAAAAGCATGGGGTTCCCATCGTGAATAAATCAATCGCTCAGATTACACCGGAAGATCTGCAGAATTGTGAGAGCTTGGAGCTGATCTATTCAGGAGATCTTCGCCATAAGGCTAAGAATCTGCATCAGCTGCCGATGACCTCATAACGAGTATTTTGAAAGGAGAGCAAATGGCTAATTGGTTTGAGCATACCTATCACTATTTATCCCAGCTTGATATGAATCAAATTGAAGGACTTCTAGATAAGTACTCGTCGCTCGGCCCGTTGCCAGGCATCCTCCTGCCATTTGCAGAAGCCTTCTTGCCGTTCCTCCCACTCTTTATTATCGTGGTGGGCAACGCATCAGCTTATGGACTAGGACTTGGTTTTCTCTATTCTTGGATCGGTTCCGTGCTTGGGGCGCTGATCCTCTTCTTGTTAGCAAGACGCTTCGGCGGGCGATTCAACGACTATCTGTCACACAAGTATCCCAAAGCAGAGCATTTCTTCAGCTGGGTGGAACGCCGAGGGTTTACCCCCCTATTTATACTATATTGTTTTCCATTCACACCTTCATTTTTCATTAATATAGCCTCCGGCATGAGTCGAGTTCCACTCGTTATTTTCATGGCTTCCGTTGCACTTGGCAAAGCCGTCATGATCTTCATGATATCTTTCGTCGGGCATGATTGGCAAAGCTTCATCACTGAGCCGTGGCGTATCCTCGCCTTAATCATTGGACTTGCCGTGCTGTGGTTCGGCGGTAAACGAATCGAGAAACGTTTCCAAGTTAACTAAGAGCCCTTCTCCTGATCCAGGGGGCTCTTGTCATTTAGTGGTCCTTACGCTTGTCTGCGGTACCACGGCAGCCGACTTAATGGTACATCAATCTCATGTCGCGATGGGCCTGTAATAACACTCCCGTCATCCCCGAGCCATGTTCCAGAAGGAAATACGACAGTACGGGATCTCGTTCCTTTGGTCGTGACTGGCGCAGCTAGAATCTGACTTCCGAGCATAAATTGATCCTTCATTTCTTCGAGTCCTTCTTCCGGGAATTCATAGGCCATCGCTCTTAACATCGGCTCTCCGCTTGCTGCAGAATCTTGCGCGATTTGCCAGATTTCCTCCCCGAGCTGGGTATGCAGCTGTGCGGCTTCAACACAGAATGCGAGATGCTCTGCATCCAAGATGCGCCACGGCGCAGCAGAGAACTGCATCATCGGGAACAGTGCCGAACACTGTGCATAACGCACGATCAATTCTGCATCCAATCGATCCGATTGCGTCGTGAAACTCATATATTCACCGCCGCCAATCATATCCGGACAGATGAAGGCATAACCGAGCAGGCCCTGCGCAATGCCATCCGGAATGAGCGATGCTAGACCACTATAGCCCCATTCATGCCCTTTATCCTTCAAGCGTTGTACCAAGGGCTGCCCAGCGAGCTTCCAACAGGCACGATACTCATTCAGCGGGTAGCGTAGACCTACCTTCGCCCAAGCTTCACAATGCCCATTGCGGCTTGACTGTACTGCACTCTGATCCGATACCTCATAGAATGGCAAATCCCCTGCATCCAGCTTAAATCCGTCAATCCCATAGGTCGTCTGAAGATGATCCAGCTTCGCATGAAGCCATGCTACAGCATCCTCATTCGTACAATCGAGTACAGCGCTCACACCGTTCCACCACCGCCTGAATGCAGTATTACCCGTTTCATCTTTCAAGAGATAGCCTTTGGGCTCGACTTCACGGAAGGTCATCGAATCTGCGCTCACGAATGGGCATACCCATAACATCACTTTGAAGCCCATTTCATGCAGCTCATCCACCATGGCGCGCGGATTCGGGAATCGACCACTGTGGAATGTCCAAGCACCATAAGGCTCGTGCCAATTATCATCAATCATGATTACGCCTGGCGCCATTCCATTCGCGAGCACATCTCTAGCATATTGAAGAACGCCTTCCTGTGTCGGCTCATACAAGAGCTCAATCCATAGATTATATTGTGGTGCCGTGAACAAGAGCGGCTCTGGCGCCTCCCCAGACGATGGAAAATAGGTTGCCGATGCATGACGGTAAGCTCCTCGCACATCCAGTAATCCTTCATGAAGCTTCAAATCTCCCAAGTCACTTTTTACTTCTAATTTGCCGCCATGGAATCGAAACCGAAATGGCTCCTCCGACCAGATATATCGCCCTTTGCTCGATAGGAGCAAGGGACAAGCCTGATTGCCATGCAAATCCGTTGATAAATCCACTTGAATATCTATCATCCCATAAGGCATCTGCTGCCCATCCGATACACGGCCTCCCCACCAATATTCCTCGTGCTTAACATCAATCGTTAACTGGTTTGTCGCCATCGCTGCCCCTACTTTCTATGCATTTTCCTAAATTGACTCCATCTTATCAGCGATAGATTGCAGCGACAATCTGAACATATTGCCCTATACTATAACGAGATTGATCTATTGAATTGAAGGAGGTTCTCGGAGTGAAACCGTTCAACATCGGCTTTCAAGCAGCGGAAGAAGCGCCTTTTATGACACTGGATTCCTTAGGTTGTCAGGAGGTCGATTCAGCCAGCTATTCCTTTCAAGGCAATGAACGTCCGGACCGCGGTCATATCATATTTCAATATACGCTGTCGGGCGAGGGACGTGTAGAGATCGAAGGAACGACATACTGGCTGCCCGAAGGCACTGCCTTTCTCGTTCAAGTGCCCAGTTCGCATCGTTACTATTACGATTCCGCATCCGAGCAGCCATGGAAGTTCATTTGGCTCAATGCCCGGGGCGAAGATGCACAGCGAATTTGGGATCGCATTATTGCTCAAGAAGGCCCAGTTGTAACACTCGATGAGCACGCCGAACCCATTCGCGCATACTGGAAACTCTATCATCGTATCGTAACGGAGCAAATCCGCGATCCTTATATACTATCTGTACTTGTCTATGAATGGATGTTGACCTTACTTCGGCCCCGATCCCATGCGACCACAAACGCGCAGGATAGTCCGGTGATCCTCCAGGCCAAACAGTTCATGGACACCCACTATGCTCAGCCTATTACACTCGAAGAAATCGCTGCGAGCAGTCAGGTAAGTCGACATCATCTGTGCCGCATTTTCCAGAAGATCGAACACTGCTCCCCCTTCGAATACTTGCGCCGGCGACGTCTGGACGCCGCAGTTACTCTACTCCGCCAATCAGACCTTCCGATCCATGAAGTTGGGGTACACTGCGGGTTCGAGAGCCCCAGCTATTTCGGCAAAGTCTTTCGGCAGCACTATAACATGTCGCCAACCGAGTATCGGGCTAAGTCTGTCTTTTCCGGATAAGTAGTACTCTTCCTTTCCCATTCGACGGGAACTTCTGTTCAAAAAAAGGCTGCCCTCAGATCACTTCGCGTGATGCCGAGGACAGCCCTTTTGCTATAAAAACTTATTTACTTGTGACATAGAATTCGTAGTAATCCGGATTCCATTTCAATTGACCACCAAATGCTTCGACGATGAATCGCAGTGGCACGTTCGATGCATCATAATCATCAACCAATACCGGTTGAGACATCGTCTTCGCTTCACCGTTCACATAAGCCGTTGTCGATCCGATCTTAAGCTCTACGGTAATATCGTTCAGTGCATCATAGACAACGATTTGTTTCGTAGCTGCATCCCACTTCACTTCTGCCTCAAACCCATCTGCAATGACGCTGAGTGGCACCATACCAACGCCGTCGAGTGTCCACCAGCCTGGATAGTAGTCATCACTTCCATAGCTATCTTCTTCGAATACGGAGAAGTTGGTAATGCCAAGACCTAGGTCATTCTTCAGAATTCCGAAAGCAGCCGAGCTCTTATCGAAATTCGCCAAGAAGCCTTTGCCCGAAAGCGCATATCCATCCATCTTCTCTACGCCTCTCGTTGTGTCGATGACATCTAGCTTCACGGCTTTATTGATATTCCACGTCTGACTTGAGGTACGCACAATAATCTTCTGAACCGGAATATCTTCAGCATCTGGAAGAACAACCGCAAGCTCTAGGTTCTGTTTGCGTACTTGATTATCACTATCTACGTAAAGGTCTAGCTTCAAACCGGATTCTTTGCTAAGTACTTGCTTCACTTCATCTTGTTTCATAAGCGCTTCTGCTTGCGCATCGAAATCCTTCAGGATTTCATCAATTCCGTTCTTCACGAACTTGTAGAGTACCAACGAACCAACTTCCTTGTCCTTCGCTATGGAAGAAAAGAAGTTATCTTCTGCGCCTTGATCAGCGTATATCCCCATTTGACTTTCAACAATTGGATAGAACGCATCGTATAATGCGGTTGTAATCTCGCGTAATCCCGCATCATCTTTGACCATATTCGTTAATAATGTCTTCACGAGACCGATGACTTCGTCACCATTAATCTCGATATGGAGCTTCTGCAGATTCAGGCTCTCCCCGTATACTGTATATGTTACGGAAGATACCGATACGGTGTTCGGTACAGGTGCTTGCTTCACGAGGTAGGCACCTAGCTTCTGAACAGCTCCCCGGAACACATCTTGCGATTTCTCGATTTCGGCAACCAGCTCGCCTTCCAACTCTTCATTGGCTAGAGAGACAACGACCGGTTTCTTAATCCCTTCAATCCACACGGTTACATTCGTGTCTTCCATGCCAAGTTTGAAAGGTACAGCCTTCCCGCCATATGTAATCTTCCCTGCTAATGACATATGTGATGGATCTTGTGCTACCGCATGGTCAATGTCCAATTTAAAGCCATTTACAAGATCAATAATCTTCTTGTCCTCAGCTGTTAATGCGCCATCTTTGCGAGGGATTAACTCCACAGACAAGTTTTGGCTGGATTCACTAGACTTCACGTTGAGACTGTTCTCAACAACTTTGACAATATTCACTCCGCCGATCGATTGACAGCCTGCAAGCACGACCATCATCGCGACTAGCGTGACGCCTAACCACTTTTTCCACGTCTTCGCTCTCATTTCTTTTTCCCCTTCCACTATGTAACAATTATACTAATCTCTTTATTATCCCAAAGCTTTCCAAAACTGTACAGTGAAAAAAAACCTATATTTCTTACAATATTCGATCAAACATGGCATTTTTATGACAAAATTGATAGAAACGGATCGTAAAACAATCTAGCCTTCGAGAACCTATGAATATAGCGCTTACTTCAATCTACAGCTTCTCAAACTTCAAAATACGGTGATTCCCACCATTTTACAAAAATCTCACACAGGCGTATGATACAGCCAATTGATTAATCGCTGAATTCTCATGATGAGAGAAGCGGGGGAACCAACATGTGAAGCTAATCTAGCTTCTTGGGGTGAATCGGCTGTAAGCCGTAGGGTCATCTCTCAGACCCGAATCCGACAGCTAACCTCGTAAGCGATCCATTGAGAGAGGTCTCGCATCGTATTGCGCGCTCTCTTCGTGCTGCTCATTGCCCAATCGAGCGGTACGTAAGAAGCCCACAAACAGAGGAATCCTCTATTTCGTGGGCTTCTTTTTGTCGATCATATATATCGTTAAGGAGATGCTTCGTATGAACATGAACGTAACACACACGGTTTCGATGAAGAATCAACTATCAAGCCAACTGAGACAAATCGAAATTTTCCAATTGGAGAATCCTGACCATGCCACCACACTGATACTCAAGTTATTCAATGGCTTGCGAGTCGGCTGGGGGGAGTATCGAATCGTTACCTCTCCACCGACCGATTTGGTGAAATGGGCCTCCACGTACCATCATTTAGCAGGTATGAGTGCCATCCAAGCGATCGACTATCTCGTCCGTTATGGTGGTTCATGGCATCCCGCTAAAATCCAGCTCATCGAATCGGCACTCTTGGATTTATGCAGTACGAACGATCCTACATTTACCTATAACGTCAATGATCTAACAAACTTAGCTGTAGCTTATTACATCTTCATTCTCGAGTGAACGCCTGCTAGCTTCATCCGCACGATCGTGAAGATCGAAGCTGGCCCTTTGCCCACATAATAAGAAGCATCCTGATCCGGGGCGAGAATAACGCCAAGCTGATGGTGTTCCCCTGCGAATATCGCCCGCTGCAAGAACTTAATCTCTCCTGCAAGGTTAATCACTTCCAGCTTACAAAATGCGGGGTTGGTGCGAAGCGCTTGGTGCAGCTCTTCCTTCGTACGCACTGCAACCCCGTTCACTTTATGTACAATCTCGCCCGGTTCAATCCCGAGCTCCTGTGCAGGCGTCCCTGGGATAACCGCCAAGACGTGCAATCCTCGATCATCATGAACATACAACGGGCTGCGCTCGGCTTCTTCCTTCGTGCTGTACCAATAGATCCATTCATGCATCGCGATCGCGAACAAGGCTGCGATGAGCATGAGCGGACTCCATAGCCCCGCAGCGAATGCGAGCCCTAGCAAAACAATACTATATACCATTAACCAGAACGAGCTCTGTTTGACCTTCTTCTGCGGCAATCGGGATTGTGTCCATTCGCTGAAACCGATGACAACAGGAAACGCCATGAGCATCCAGCCATTCGTCCACGCTTCCCCACCGAAGAATGGCGTCCAAGGAAGTACCGATCCAACCGTCTGTGCCGGAATCATCAGAAACAAGGGGACAGGCCAATAACTTTGCATTTGATAGCCCCCTACGAGCTTCCCTCGTTTCCCTTCCACAAATAACGGACTCGCGAACTTTGCCCCTTGCAAGCGAATCAGAATCGCTTCCGCCAAATGTAGCAATGCAACCAAAGCCGCTAATGCCGGTATGTCGAGTGATCGAAGCGTCGTAAGCACTGATCCAGCGAACCCCGTCAACTCCCAATCCGGGAACCGATCGGCAATAAACTGTAGCACACCAAGTACCCCTACGGCATATGCAAGACATAAGAACCGGACACGGAATAGCATTAAAATCAGTGCAACGAACCATACGAGCAGGATTGCCTCCGTCGTCAGCGTCATTCCTGTGAAAGCTGAGACGAGTGAGATCCCAATCCCCGCAAGTAATCCACCAAGTAAGGTACGTATCAGTTGATCCCCTAGTGCGTGCATTTTGACAGAGAACAGCTTACGTTCCAACATCACCTGACGACGATATTGGAAGACAATCAGAATAATCGCTATATATAGAAACGGCTGTAAAAACATCTGCACGATCGCTTCAATAATATTCCATAAGATCTCCATCACAATTCCCATTCCTCAACCCCCAATTCATTCATAAGTAAGGCACAAAAAAGAGAAGGCTACATCCTAAGCCTTCTCTCCATATTCGACGCGGACTAACGGATTTCCTCCCGGAGCACCTCGACTGCTTTGTTCAATTGTGTATCGTACTTCGGATCTTGAATACGTATCTTGATGCCATCCTCGAGCTTCTGGGCTGTCGCATCATCCACATAGCCTGTCTCCGGCAAGCCGGATTGCATCTGGAACGCTCGCACCGCCTGCTCAGTCTTATGATCGAAATAACCGTCCTTACGGCCCGGATGATAAGCAAGACCCTCCAGCATCACTTGCAGGTTCTTCACATCTTCATTATTCATATCGTATTTCAGTTCTTCCTTCTGAGACAGCCGAGCGACGAAATAATAATCCGGCTCCTTCACTTCCAAATCCGGCTTAATGCCGCTCTTATGCACCCAAGTCCCTTTGGGGGTGAGCCACTTCGCGAACGTCATCTTGAGCAAGCTGCCATCATCGAACTCTTCCTTGTATGTGACCTGCATGGTTCCTTTGCCAAAAGACGATACGCCCACAAGCTTCGCTAACTGATGATCTTGCAACGCGCCAGCCAGAATCTCCGAGGCGCTCGCGCTGCCTTCATTAATTAACGTAATTATCGGATATTTCTTCGTCCCTTTTCCACGGGACAACGCCTTCGTCACCTTCTCATCCCGACGCTCCTGCTGATAGATCACCTGTCCAGATGGAATGAAATTCTCAGCAATGTCCGTTACAACAGGAACGAAGCCGCCAGGATTGTTACGCACATCAATGATTAGCCCTTTCATGCCGCCTTGCTCCAGCTTCGTTAGTTCCTCTTTGAATCGTTTTCCCGTATTCATCGAGAACTGACGAATTTCAATCAGTCCGATTTTCTGATCTAACATTTGCCCATGCACCGTCTCCAGACTAATGTCCTCCCGGACCACCTCGAACTCGAGCAATGCATCAACACCTGCACGGCGAACTTTTATTTTCGCCTTCGTTCCTTTCGGACCACGAATGCGGTCAATGGCTTCACTTAGCTTCAGCCCGTCCAGCTTCTCACCATTAATCGAGACGAATACATCCTTCGGTAAGATTCCTGCGCGTTCTGCCGGAGTACCCTTGATCGGTGACAATACCGTTACCTTGTTATCCTCCATGGTCACTTCCGCACCAATGCCCGTGTAGGTCCCTTCCAAGCTCGATGCGAATTGCCCTGCGGATTGCTCATTCATATATACGGAGTAAGGGTCTTTGAGCGCATCCATCATGCCATTCACTGCGCCGTCAATGACCTTCTCCCGATCAACATCACTATAATATTGACCTTCGATCAATTGCAGTGTTGTGTTCAACTTCTTAAATTCATTGTTCGTAAACCCAGAGAACTTCGTCGTGCTCGCTTGTCGATCACCACTTGTCAAAATCGGGTTCTCCACCACCGTCAACGTAATTAGGCACGTTGCGAACATGGTGAGCAGAACAAATGCGATCACTGCCCGACCTGTAAATTTCACAAGAATCACCACCTTATAACCAACTCCCGCAGGAGAGGTTTCCATCTTTTCACAAGATTCTCGTGGTAGTATATGACAAGCATGCACCTTTTATTTGCATATTTCAGGCGAGCGCGAGAAAAGTCTACCCTGCAGTCTATAAATGCATGTTCAAAAAGTCAGATTTTCAGCACCGAGAAGGTTGCGAGAACCCGAAGAAGGAGGAACGGAGTTTAGGAGAAACCTAAATGAGTACCGGACTTCGAGGGTGAACGCAAGATTCGATGCTGAATTCGCTTCATGACACACTTCGTGATCAAAAGATGACTTTTTGAACTACCATTATAAATTCAAGTAACCGACTGGATTCTTCGGTACTTCATTCACCCGCACTTCGAAATGCAAATGGTTTCCTGTCGACTGCCCCGTACTTCCTACTTCAGCTATTTTCTGGCCTTTCTTCACTTCCTGGCCTTTCTCAACGACGATCCCGCCATTACGGATATGTCCGTATAACGTCCATATTCCATTGCCGTGGTTAATAATGACACAGTTCCCGTAACCGCTAACCGTCTGGGCAACGATGACGATCCCTGCTTCTGCAGCATAAATTGGTGTGCCTTTCGGCGCGGCGAAATCAAGCCCTGTATGCATTTTCCCCTTTTGCCCTGTCACAGGATGGGTCCGTGGTCCGAATCCAGATGAAATTCGGAAGGTCTGGATTGGCATACCCAGCTTGCCGCCTTTATATTTCGGCTTGAATTTTTTCTTCTTCTCTTGCAGCTCCGCTGTCTTCTTCGCGAGCTCCATGACGAATTTCTCTTGCTCATCGCTGATCTCTTCGCCCTCTTCAATCTTCTTGCTGAGGCTCGCGATCATCACTTCTTTTTGCTTCTCTTTGCCTGCAAGCTCTTCCTTGGTGAGGTTCATTTTGGTATAGAGCGCTCGAACTTGCTTCAGATCGCCCTCAACCTGCTTCTTCTTATCGATAACTAGCAGCTTGTCCCGTTTGTTGTCAGCTAAGATATCTTTGTCTTGACCTACAACCGATTTCAGCATATCAATACGATCTAGAAAATCTGAGAAACTCGCCGAATCGAGCAGTACATCGAGATAGGAGACAAATCCATTCGTATACATGAGACGCAAGCGTGAATCAAGCAGCTCACTTCGGCTCTGAACACGTTCGGTCGCTTCTTCAAGTTCAACCGCTGCCAGGCGAAGCTTCTCCTCCGTCTGGTCGATCTGTTCAGAGGTATTCATCATATCTTTGGTCACATCATTAATTTGCGCCATAATAGCCGTGATTTCTGTAGCCGTACGTTCTTTGGCAAACTTCGCTTCCTTCACGCTCTTCTCAGCTAGCTGCTGTTTCTTCATCGCGGAACGCTGTTGCTGTTGTAATTTCTTAATTTCTTTATTAATTTTATCGAGCTCCGACTCCGCATGGGTCTGCATCGGTGGCACCATCGTAAAGATAAGACCCATCATGATAAGCAATAACATCAGTTTCTTCTTCAAAAGACTTTCCCCTCCATGTTCTTCAGGTTCTTCTTCGATTATGAAACTAAAATAATAAATAAGAGTTCAAAATTCGACTTGCTAGCACCTGAAAGTTTCCAAAGGAAACTCTCATCGGAAGCATAATCTTAGGTTGCGAGAACCTAAAGCCAGGCTTACGAAGCGAGTTTTTCTACGAAAAACTTTCAGGAGGAGCGGAGTTTAGGAGAAACCTAAATGAGCACCTGAAATGTTTCTGAAGGAAACATCCTTCGTAAGCATATGCTGTTCAAGGGTGAACGCAAGATTCGATGCCGAATATCCTTCTCGATTATTCTTCGTGATAGTAAGATGAATTTTGAACCACCATTAGACTCTTAAGAATTTGCGGATGGAGACGGTTGACCCCCAAACCCCAATCAAGACACCTAATCCGAGGATAACCCCACCTACCGATAACCATAGCTCTTGCAGTGGCATCAGCTTAATCAGCATAAGTCCAAGCTCCACCTGTGTGAGCTTCACTAGACGATAGTAACCGGTGAACAGAATCCCAATCGTAACCGCGGAACCCAAAAATCCAATCAAGGCACCCTCAATAAAAAATGGCACACGGATAAAGTGGTTCGTTGCGCCCACCAGCTTCATGATACCGATCTCTCGACGACGCGCAATGATGGTCACTTTGATCGTATTCGAAATTAAGAACATCGACGTAATCGCAAGACCCGCCACGACGATGAGACCCGCATTCCGGATCGTGTCCGTCACGGCGAACATCTTCTCAACAGTGCCTTCACCATATTTGACTTTAGCAATGACTTTCTCGGTCGTCGTCTTCTTGAGCTCTTCAATTTTCTTCGCTACAGTCGGAATAGTCGTTGGTTCCAAGACATCGACAACCAATGTATCTGGCAGCGGATTCGTATCCTCCGTATATCCGGATAACAGCTCCTTACCGTCTTCACCTAAATTTTCACGGAAGATCTTCATGCCCTCTTCCTTCGTGACAACCTCTACCTTGCTGACTTCACTCATGTTGCCGATTTCGGTATGTAATTGCTCCCGCTGCTCTTTCGTCGTGTTCGGCTCCAAGTACACTTGGATTTGAACCTGACTCTCGACTTGTCCAGCGAGCGCGTTAATGTTCAGTGATAAGACCAAGAATACACCTAATATAAATAGAGAAATGACGATCGAGCTAATGGAAGCAAAGGACATCCATCCATTGCGAATCACATTCTTCGCGCCTTCCCGCAAGTGTCGAAGTATTGTTCTAAATGTCATAGCCGTAATCTCCTCGCACTTGATCTCGCACGATTTGGCCGCCTTCGATCGCGATAACACGTTTACGAATCGTATTTACAATCTCTTTGTTATGCGTTGCCATAATAATCGTCGTTCCGCGGAAATTAATCTCTTCCAGCAGGTTCATAATGCCCCACGATGTCTCAGGGTCTAAATTCCCCGTCGGCTCATCCGCGACAATCACGGATGGATTATTCACGATCGCGCGAGCAATCGAGATCCGCTGCTGCTCACCACCTGAGAGCTGGGCCGGAAGGCTGTTCGCCTTACTTTTCAACCCGACCAGATCCAGCACTTCGCTCACGCGACGCTTAATCAGCTTGCGCGGGGCTTCAATCACTTCCATGGCAAACGCAATATTCTCGAATGCCGTCAAATTCGGCAATAACCTAAAATCTTGGAATACAACGCCGATGTTACGGCGTACATAAGGAATCTTACGCTGCTTCAGCCGGCCTACATTAAAACCGTTCACTGAAATTTGACCCTTTGTTGGAACTTCTTCTCTATAAATAAGCTTCATAAATGTCGATTTACCAGCACCAGACGGTCCTACCAGATACACAAATTCATTTCGGTCAATACGAACTGAAACCCCGCGAAGGGCATGTGTTCCGTCCGCATACGTCTTCCATATATCCTGCATTTCAATCACAATATCACTCCCGGAACATAGTTAGCCCTTAATATATTCGACACATTACCCAAAATTCCTTTATTCCCATGTGATTTCCAACAAGTTTCGAGCGTTTCATAAATCGTTCAGAATGAAAATCATCTTGAAAATCGAACCAGCATATACATGAAACAAGGGTTGATTTTTAAAGATAAATTCAGAGGAGCGTTCAGCAAATGAAACGGATTCATATCGGATTCATCGTAGTAGCATTCATCGTATTGGTCGGTGTTGGCACGTGGGGTTGGCTGCACAGTTATGCATCGCAATCCACATTGCCGAAGGGCGTAACACTCGCAAATTGGAACGTTGGCGACATGAAAATGAACGAAGTGATCGCAGCTTATCAGCAGCAGATTGAGCAGCTTAACGAAAAGAAAATCACACTAAGAATCGATGCACCGAAGGCTGTCGAACGGGTTGTCACGATGAAGCAGCTCGGCGTAACGTTCGAGGAATCGGGATTATTACAAGAGATGAAGAAATTAACCGAAGGAAATCTGTGGGACCGCGTGCAATATCGCTACTCGATGCCTAAACAATGGAATCTCATCGTCAAGTGGGATGACACCGCCTTGATGAAGCAATATGATGCCGCTTGGGAGAAAAAATATATGGGACAGTCCGTGAATGCCGTACGGCTTATCAGCCCGCAAGATGTCGTCAGCTACATACCAGACCAGTCGGCCAATCGTATTGATTGGGAGCGAACCAAACAAGATATTGCGAAGCAAATTCCGCATGAATTTATAAGCGAGACAGCGGCAAAACAAGTTGCTACGGTTCAATTCACACTCAAGGAGATGCCTGCCAAAATCACACTCGATGCACTTAAGGCAGAGGGTGTCGAGCGCAAAATCATGGAGTTCACAACAAGCTTCGCAACGAGCACACAGGGTCGGGTGTACAATGTTACCGCCGCAGCCAAGACGCTGAACAATACCATTCTCAAACCTGGTGACGTATTCGATTACGGCAAAATCATTGCGGCAACAGAAAAGAAATTCGGTTTTCGTGAAGCCCCGGTTATTTTCAAAGGGAAGCTCATTCCCGGAATCGGGGGCGGGATCTGTCAAGTATCAAGTACCCTTTATAACGCTGTCATACGTACAGGGCTTCAAATTGTCGAACGGCGCAATCATTCTCTACCTGTAAGCTATCTGCCGATTGGGCTAGATGCGACGTTCTCCGAAGGCAATATTAACTTCCGCTTCAAGAACACGACAGGCAAAACCCTGCTTATTCGCGCAGAAGTTGTCAATAAAGAGCTGACCATCAAACTTTTCGGTACGATGGATAAAGATACGCGTTACGATATCAGCTCTAGTACGGTTAAAGTCCTCGAACCTCCGGTCAAATATGTCGTCGATAGCAGCCTGCCGGCCGGCGGACGTGAAGTCCTCTCAGAGGGCAAGCAAGGATTTATTGTAGAAACTTATCGGACGCTGACGAAGAACGGGAAAGTAATCGAGAAGAAGCGCATTTCACGTGATACGTACCAGCCTCAGCCCATGCTCGTCGCGGTTAATAATGGCGAGGAAGTATCGAACTCCAAATCGAAGGATGATACGAAGGAAATTTTGGAGGACGGCGTTTCTTGAAAAAACTAGTTCTTACCCTCGCAGATCGGTTATAATGAATACCGTGTTTTCGGGCGCCGTGCTAATGCCTCGGTGCCGTCGGACCAAACGAAACAACATCATCGCTCTTCATCGGGCGATGTGCGAAGGCAGGGTGTGCAACATGCAGGAAATCATCATGAAAGATCGCCCTTTCGGTGCGCGCGCGGAAGCGAAAATACCGCGTGCGCCATGGACGGATGGAAGAACAAGCGCGGAAGCTGTCCCGAATACGGCGGCTGACGCGTTTTATTTTCGTGCGCTGGAGGAGCGAGGTATCACGTTAAATGAATCGCAAATTCAAGCCGTTCGGCATGGTGACGGACCGTTATTGACCATCGCAGGGGCCGGCTCTGGCAAGACATCGGTTCTGGTCAGCCGGACAGGCTATCTCATCGCAGTGCGCAAGGTGGCGCCTCGTAATATCTTACTCGTTACTTTCACGAGTAAAGCCGCAGCGGAGATGAAGTCGCGGATTGCACGGCTTCCAGGAATATCGCCTCGTGCAGCGAATGAAGTCCAAGCCCGGACCTTCCATGCCTTCTTCTTGATGATTCTGAAGCATCATGGATATACCCAGCGCTTATTAAGCGAGACAAGGTTCCAGCAGATCGTCATGAAGCGCATCCTGCGTGAGCTCGGCTTGCACCAATCCTATGAGCCCGAGACTGTGCTCGCCCTACTCTCTTCCTATAAGATGAAATGCGTCCTACTCGATGAGCTGCCGGAGCAATCTCTCGAAGAGCGAGACTTAAAGGCAGCGATGCTCCGGTATGAGACCTGGAAGAAAGAGACCCATCAGATGGATTTCGATGATGTCCTCGTCTTCGCTCATCAACTGCTGCTTGAGAATACCTCACTCCTCGCCTCCTTGCAGCGGCGCTTCCAATATGTGATGGCCGATGAATTCCAGGATACGAATCATCTACAATATGTGCTGCTGCGCATGATCGTTGCAGGCAACCGCAATCTGATGGTCGTCGGGGATGATGATCAGACGATCTATACGTTCAACGGCGCGGAGCATACGTTTATATTGAATTTCCATTTGGAATATCCAGAGACGAAGACAATCACGCTCGACATTAACTATCGGTCGAACGCGAATATTGTCGGGCTCGGCAACGCCGTCATCGTCCACAATAAAGAACGGAAAGTCAAAACCTTGAAGGTCAGCGGGGAACAGCATAAAGAATGGCGCGAAGACGACTTTAAGCCGCAGTATATGCGCCCAGGCGGCACCGATGAAGAAGCAGAGCTCATCGTGCGGCATATACAGGAACAGATCGCATACGAGCAATTCGACTATCGGGAGATTGCCATTCTCCATCGTACCGCAAGCAGCAGCCGTGCTATGTTCGAGCAGCTGGTCCTAAGCGAGATGCCGTTCGTGCAATACGGCGCGGGGCCTCTCTTCTATGATCAGTGGCTGGTGAAACCCGTCATGGACCATCTGAGGCTCGCCTTGAACCCGAGGGATATGGTCTCGCTCGAGAGCGCCGTCGCGGCGCTTTACGTCTCACGCGAAGCTGGTAGCGCATATATCCAACGCCAGGATAAGCTGAAGCCGAAGAAATATCCGCTCATCCATTTGCAGGATTGGCCAGAGCTGAAGAGCTATCAGCGAGATGCCGTGAAGGAGCGTATTCGGTTGATCAAATCGCTCAAAGCGATGAAACCGATCTTCGCGATTCAAGAAATTCGTCGTCAATTCTATGAGAAATACGTCGAAGTGCATGATGTGCATAAATGGACGCAGCATAAGGAGACACTGACGGAGACATTAGATGAACTGGAATCCGCGACCAAGCGATTCGATACGGTGGAAGCCTTTATCGCCTTCGTCGACGAGATGTCCGCGAAGCATACGGAAATGACCGAGCTGATGCACAATAAAGATGCCGATGCCATCACGCTCATGACGATTCACCGCTCGAAGGGCCTCGAATTCCCATGCGTCTATCTCATCGGCGCATCCGAAGGAATTCTGCCGCACAGCTCTGCGCTGCAGGAAGCAGAAGAGCCGAAGGGCGACGCGAAGCGCGGTGAACGAGCGATGCGGCGCATGAAGATGCGGACTGAGCGGCGAGGCGAGGGCCGTGGCGGTGATGACGCCGAAGCCATGGCTGCGCGCAGCGAGATCGCAGCTGCTACAAGCGAAGCGGCAGGCGGCATGTCTACCGCCGCTGCCGCGCTAGAAGAAGAGCGACGTCTCGCGTACGTCGCTGTCACCCGGGCGCAGGAGGAGCTGTACATCAGCTCCCCCGCGCACTACCGCGGCAAAAAAGCGGACGTATCCCGCTTTTTTGCCGCAGCCTTTGGCGGCGCCGTGCCGGAGCGCCGCCCAGCCGCCCCGCACGCGCGCACGACGACAGCGCGTGCGGGCGGGGCCCGCACCGCCGCGGCTCCCGCAGGCGCGGCGATGCGGCGCGTCCGTGCATGGCTGTGCACGGACGCGGGCTGCCCCGCGTGGATGCGTATGAATCCACGCGAGGCAGCTGACCCGGCAGCGGCGAGCAAGGCGTGCCCGCTGTGCAAGGGCCCCATGGCACCTGGAGAACGCCAGGTGCCTGCCCGAGACTAGCGTGGCTTAGTCAGGCCATTACCTATCTTTTATCCTTTTTCACGCATTAAACTTGATCAAATGAACTACTATTATTAGCCATCCTTCTTCAGGTGGTGCTCGCCTTCTATTTTTAGTACACTAGAAGTAGAGTATAACAGGATAGCGCATGACCCGGAAAGGAGCATCCTCTGATGGAATTATACCCCGCCCAATCAGACAACCAGGCGATGAAAATCCCGAGCAATCTGGATCACCTGATCTGTAAAATTGAACAATGGAACCAGGTTCCAACCTTGTACCAGCTGGCTCTCAAGGAGCTTGAGAATAAGATGAAGGTCATCGAAGCCGAATGGAAAATGCGAGATGGCTATTGTCCGATTGAACATACGAAGACGAGGATCAAATCCATCAACAGCGTTATTAAGAAGCTGGAGCGCAAAGGCATCGGCGTTACGATCGAGAACGCCATCACCCAGATCTACGACGTCGCAGGCATGCGAATCGTCTGTGCCTTCGTGAACGATATCTATATGATTCTAGATCACCTCAAGCAACGAGATGACTTGAGCATAATCGAGATTAAAGACTATATCGCGAATCCGAAGCCGAATGGTTATCAAAGTCTGCATGTCATCGTGCAGGTACCGCTTGTGTTATTCGAAGATACATGCTGGATTAGCGTCGAAATTCAGCTCCGCACCCTTGCGATGGATTTCTGGGCGAGTATGGAGCATATTATCTTCTATAAATATGACAAGGAAGTACCACCTCACGTGCTGCAAGAGCTCACGAAAGTAGCGCTCGCCGCCGACGATCTCGACAAGAAAATGTTCGCACTCCGCAAGGAAGTGCAGTCTTACAGCGTGACCCAAATCGAAGCGGAAGAGTCCCCTAAATCGATGTCCGTTCGCGACCTACTTTTCGACACGAACGACGCATAGATCAAATGCGGTTCCCCATACTAACCCTTATAGAGAGGGGGGAGAACCGCAGATGGCTAAGCAACAAGGACATGCTCGTCAGAATACAACGACACGCACCAAAGACCGCAAAAGCGGCAAAGGCAAGGGCTAACATCCAATTATAGCTACAAACGGCCCGAGCCGATCTCTTCGACGAGGCGGTCCGAGCCGTTTTTCAATTTCTTTGCACTTGCTGCCAATCCGAATGATCGATAAATTTTTATATTTGCAAAAAGTCATGTATGAAACGCTATTCCCATGAGATAATACACCTATTCTGCATTGCCTCGTTCTTCAAATTCGCAACTTTTTCTCAATCTGAATTTTATCGTGTTTACATGGGCACTAAAATCCATTAAAATTTGAGTGACAAGACGTAATGAGGGCATCATAAACACTTAAACGCTTGATCACGGAACACATGTGTTATTGAAGCAAATCTTATTGACTTCATAAGAGGAGGAATGATGGATGAGTAACATTAAGTTGCAGCATATGATCGATAACACCGTATTGAAAGCAGACACTCGTAGGCAGGAGATTATTACGCTATGTGAGGAAGCTAGAACATATAATTTCGCTTCGGTATGCGTCAATCCAACGTGGGTTGAGCTTGCTGCGAAGGAACTTGAAGGATCCGACGTTAAGGTATGTACCGTTATTGGATTCCCACTTGGGGCGAATACACCCGAGACGAAAGCATTCGAAGTGCGTGATGCGATTAGCAAAGGCGCAGGAGAAGTGGATATGGTCATTAACATCGGGGCGCTGAAGGATCAGGACGATGCATTGGTCGAGCGTGATATTCGTGCGGTTGTTGAAGCCGCTGCAGGTAAAGCGCTCGTGAAGGTTATTATCGAAACTTGTCTGCTGACAGAAGAAGAGAAAGTCCGTGCGTGCAAAATTTCGGTGAAGGCTGGCGCAGATTTCGTCAAAACATCGACAGGCTTTTCAACAGGCGGAGCAACGATCGAAGATGTTGCGTTAATGCGCAAGACAGTCGGTGAGCATGTTGGCGTGAAAGCTTCTGGTGGTGTACGCAGTCTAGAAGACATGAACAACATGGTCAAGGCTGGAGCCAATCGAATTGGCACAAGCTCTGGCGTCAAAATTCTTCGTGGCGAGCAATCCACATCCTACTAAACGCCAAATATACAAAAAGCGGCTGAATGCGATTCAGCCGCTTTTTGTTGTATATCGAATGATCCGCCGATTATGGCAGAATCTCTTCGGTAAAATAATCCAATATCATACAGCCCGCCCCTTGCGCCACACTATTGTAGTCCGTTGTTGCCTTCGTAATCTCGATATGACTGTTCGGGTAATGCGCCATTCGCTTCAAGGCCGCATCGGACGCCACTTCGTAGAAGAGCGGTTTCGGGACGAGCGTCCCTCCGCAGACCACAACATCCGGATGCAAGAGGAAGATGAGGTTCGTAAGTCCGATGCCGAAATAATAAGCGGCTTCCTTGATCACTTCCAGACACAGCGGATCTTCTTGTTCAAGCGTATCTAGAATGTGATGGAAGTCGATCTCCTCCACGTCAGCCACCTGTTCTTGAAGGGATGAGTATTTCCCTCTCTTCATCTGCCGAATGACTTCATTCCGTATCGCCGGCAGACTGCTGTAGGCTTGCAGACATCCATAAGAGCCGCAGGAACAACGCTGCCCATGAATATCGACAATGATATGACCGAAGGCATCCTCCATACCGTTCTTATGGCTCACCATGCGGCCATTCTGAATGACACCGCAGCGAATCCCCATGTCGCTCGAGACGAACACGAGACTGTCCTTATCCTTCCAATGGTTCTTCCGATATTCTGCTAGAGCCGCCAGATTGGTTCCATTATCGAGCAGCACGAGCGTGTTATTTTGCTTCGTCAAATATTCTACAATATTTAGATCCCAGCCCTCCGCCTTGAACGAATGATGGTGGATCGCGCCCCGCTCAGGATCGATCGGATCCAGGACTCCTACGCCGATGCCAAGCAGTTTATCTCTATGGATATGATGTTCCGCGAGCAGAAGATCGATACACTCGGTTACGTAATTCAACGTGTACTCACCTGTGTACTTTTCATTCATCTTGAGCTTCTTGGATCCTAGAATATCGAGACTCAAATTCAGAAGCAGTACGGTAGTGTAAAGGTTGGTCACCTCAACGCCAATTAAATAATGGGCATTCGGATTGATCTCATACATCAGAGGCTTCCGCCCCCCGCTCGACTCCCCTAGACCGCTGTCCTGCACAAGCCCCACTTGCGCCAGCTCGTCCAACAGGCGTGCACAAGTTGTATGCTTGTAGCCCGTCATTTCTGACAGAATATTAATCCTTACCGCACCTAACTTGCGGATCAGGCTATATAGAAGTTTTAAGCTTTTCATCTTTGGCGATGTCACACCAACGAATTCCGTTAACATAATGCCCTCCAGAACAGTTCATTTTATCGGCTATGCCTCTCATTATACAACAAAAAAATGCCTAACAGCGGTTATGAGCCTCCCCTTTAATCATTTTCTGGTTTTTCTACACATCACCCTCCCAACTTTATCTATATATTTGAGTAAAGATGATTAATTTCACCAATTAATCGAACATTCTATAGATATTCATTTCTATCTTTTATTCAATTTGAATTTTTCTTATTTACTTTCAGGATAAGATCCGATACACTTGAACCATACTAAATGAATAAGCACTTAGGAGGTATGAGATTCATGCATAACTTAGAACAAATTAACGAAGCAAGCGATTTCCTACGAAACAAGACGGATTATCGTCCAACGATCGGTATGATTTTAGGTTCCGGCTTAGGCACACTTGCTGACGAGATTGAAAACCCTTTCAAAGTCCCATATAGCCAAATCCCGCACTTTGCAAAATCCGGTGCTGTAGGCCATGCGAATGAATTGGTCATCGGACAGCTTCAAGGCAAGACCGTTGTAGCGATGAAAGGCCGCTTCCACTACTACGAAGGTTTTACGCTCGATGAAGTGACATTCCCGGTTCGTGTCATGAAAGCATTAGGTGTGGAGAATATTCTCATCACCAATGCATGCGGAGCAGTTAATACGTCATTTAAGCCTGGCGATTTGATGCTCATTACCGATCACATTAATCTCGTGGGCACCAATCCCTTAATTGGACCAAATAATGATGCGCTCGGTACACGTTTCCCTGACGTCTCCCAAGTCTACAACCGTGAATTGCGTGCGCTTGCCGCTGAGGTTGCGAAGGAGCAAGACATGAGCTTGCAAGAAGGTGTCTATGCTTGGTGGAGCGGCCCGGCTTATGAGACGCCAGCTGAAATTCGGATGATTCGTACGCTTGGCGCCGATGCCGTCGGGATGTCAACGGTTCCTGAAGCAGTCGTTGCGGTGCATGGCAATATGAAGGTGCTCGGTATTTCCTGCTTAACGAATATGGCTTGCGGGATTCTCGATCAACCTTTGAATCATGAAGAAGTGATCGAAGTCGCAAGCCAAGTAAGAGCGAAATTCGTGGAACTCGTCAAAGGCATTTTGCGCAAAATGAAGTAAAGAGGCGACAATCCTTCAATTTATATCGGCTTCACTAGCTCGGGTAACCGAGTAGCTATATTTAACACCCAAGCCAAAAAGACCCTGAACCGCCAAAGTTCACAGGGTCTTTTTTGTTATTTTAAAAAGCCATTTTTTGTGCCTATTCTTCTACGCTTTCGTCGAACCCGTATCATCAAGGTATTGTTCCAACGTCACGCCTGCAGCTGCAATTTCCTTCGCCAGATCTACGCCGACATAACGAATATGCCAAGGCTCATAGACATAGCCGGTAACATCCTCTTTCCCTTCGAGATAACGAATAATGAATCCGTACTCCGCAGCATGCTCTGCAAGCCACTTGCCTTCCGTCGTATCCCCGAACATCTGCTCAAGGCCGAAGCTTGCACTCTCACTAGATACATCCATCGCAAGACCTGTCTGATGTTCACTTTTCCCAGGAACCGCACTTACCTTCTCTGCGTATTCACGACCGTTTCTTTTCACATTGCTGTTAAACACAGTCACTTGGCGTTTATACGAGCGGTACCCCGATACGGCAAACAGATGAATCCCATCCTGCTTCCCGCCTTCGAACAGCTTCTCCAGCGCTTCAGCAGCTTCTTTGCGCATCAGACGCTTCTCTACTTTCTCATTAAAAGAAAACTTCACATTCGGCTCCACCAAGTCAGGCGGTTCATAGCCATCGGGCAAGGATCGTTGTTTGTTGACAACGACTGCCATGGATTCCGGATTCGTCACTACTTCTTTATCCCCCTGCTGGGTAACTGTCTTGCTAAGCGCATATTCACTAGCAAGCGTTGATTGAGTCTTATCTCCGTCAGGTTTCTCCTGTTGTTCTCCCGTATTCCCCTGCTGCTCCTCTGCCGACGTCTCAGAATCGGCATGTACCGATTGAACGATTTCTGTCGATTTACAAGCAGTCAAGCCGACACATAGCGCGAGTAACATCGACATCAGCACCCGTTTCTTGACTTTGTTCATCACAGTCTCTCCCTACTCTTCACATGTTGATAGCTCTTTTAAGTATAATCGAGTGGAAAATAGGGGTCAACATCCGACAAATTCTATCAAAAATGCAAAAATGTCCATTCGACGAAAACTTGCATTGACAGCATTACCCAGGCAGGCCTACAATACAGTTTATTATATTGCTAAGGTAGGCGAACCCTTTGGATTCTAAGGCTCCACGCCTGAATCAAGAAGGGTTCTTCCAGCACTCGGAACGTATCGTCTCCCTCGTCCTTCAGAGGATGTACAGCATGGAAGAAAGGTGTGATCCGCAGGGTGACAAATGCAAAGAGCGCAACTGCTGCGCAGACGGTATTCCCGATTATATTCGCGGTATGCTTCGTCCATTTATTGAATGATACCGTCCAGGCGGTCATTCCTTCGATTTACCCGATCCTAAAAGTATCGCTAGATCTCAGCTATACCCAGATCGGTCTCATCGGATTTGCGCTAAGCGGCACGGCGTCGGTCCTTCAACCCATCATTGGCTTGTACACCGACCGCAGACCAATGCCTTACCTGCTGCCGATCGGCGTCGTATTTACACTTGCTGGTGTCATCAGCGTCGCATTCGCGTCCCATTTCTTGATGGTCATGCTCGCCGTTATTCTCATCGGAATCGGCTCTGCGATTTTCCATCCGGAATCCTCAAGGGTAGCATTCCTAGCTGCCGGCCCACGCAAAGGCATGGCGCAGTCCATTTTCCAATTTGGCGGGAACGCCGGGCAAGCCCTTGCACCGATTATGACGATCCTGATCTTCGCCAAAGTCGGTCAATTCGGAGCCATTTGGTTCTCTTTTGCCTCGATTATCGCGATTGTCGTCCAATTCTTCGTCGGCAGATGGTATGCAGGATATCTACATACGGCACAGCTTGAGCGCAAACAAAATGTGAAAGTCATCAAGGCGAACCCACTCAATCGGAACGCAACGGCATTTGCGATCTTCATCTTAATGCTCTTATTGTTCTCAAAGAACGTCTATACGGCGGCGATCTCGAATTACTACTCGTTCTATTTAATGGAACATTTCCATGTTAGTCTGCAAATGGCACAGGTCGTGCTGTTCGTCTTCTTGATTTCGAATGTCATCGGGCTTCTCATCGGTGGGGCACTGACGGATCGATTCGGACGGAGGAATATTATCTGGTTCTCCATTCTCGGCACAGCACCTTTCTCCCTTGCGCTGCCTTACGCGAATTTCACGGTATCGATCATCTTGCTCGTTCTCGTCGGATTGATCTTATCCTCCGCGTTCTCGATTATTGTCGTCTACGCACATGAGCTGCTGCCAGGCAAGGTCGGTCTCGTGTCGGGCATTTTCTTCGGCATCTCGTTCGGACTTGGCGGAATTGGCACGGCGTTTCTGGGAAATCTAGCGGATACAGCAGGAATCCCGTACATCATGCAGCTTACTTCCTATCTGCCGCTGCTCGGTCTCTTAACCGTCTTCCTACCAACCGACCAGAAGCTGAGCCAGTCCTAAATCAGAACTCGTAATTCATAGAAACAACGCTTACAATAGTTGAATAGAAGACTCTAAGATTCAGAAAGAAGGGATTCACCGTGCAGAACGATTCCGCCGTCAAGACGGTATCCATGGAAGATATCATCTTGGCGCATCACATGCTGAAAAATGTCATCACACGCACTCCGCTGCAGCATGATGCCAAATTATCCGAAAAGTATGGTTGTAACGTCTATATCAAACGTGAGGACCTTCAAATTGTCCGATCGTTCAAATTACGTGGTGCTTATAATCTCATTCGGAACTTGTCCGAGTTAGAGCTCCAACAAGGCATCGTCTGCGCAAGTGCAGGGAACCATGCGCAAGGTGTCGCATTCTCATGTAATGCACTGCAAATTCAAGGCAAGATCTTCATGCCAAGCACGACGCCAAGGCAGAAAATCACGCAAGTGAAGCGATTCGGAGGTTCTTACGTTGAGGTCATTCTAACGGGAGATACCTATGATGATGCTTATGACGCGGCGATGAAGACTTGTGAGGAGCATGGCATGAAATTCGTGCATCCTTTTGATGATCCGAAGATTATTGCGGGCAACGGGACGGTAGGTATGGAGATTTTCGAGAAATTGGATACGCCAGCCGACTACGTCTTCGTTACCATTGGGGGCGGCGGACTCGCAGCGGGGGTCGGTACGTATGTGAAAGCCGTCAGTCCTTCGACCAAAATGATCGGCGTCGAACCGCTTGGGGCTGCTTCCATGCAGGAATCGCTAAGACTGGGTGAAGTTGTGCCTTTGGACAATATCGATAAATTCGTAGATGGCGCTGCGGTCAAACGTGTCGGCAATCTCACCTTTGATATATGTAAAGATCTGATCGATGATATCGTTCTGGTCCCTGAAGGCAAAGCTTGTACGACCATTCTCGATCTTTATAACGAAAACGCCATCGTCGTCGAACCGGCAGGATCACTGCCGATCGCAGCACTCGACTACTACCGAGACGAAATTCGCGGGAAAACGGTCGTCTGTGTCATCAGCGGCGGCAACAATGATATCGACCGGATGCAGGAAATTAAAGAACGCTCGTTAATTTTCGAAGGCTTGAAACATTATTTCGTCCTTAATTTCCCGCAGCGGGCTGGTGCATTACGTGAATTCCTCGATGATGTATTAGGTCCGAATGATGATATTACACGATTCGAATATACGAAGAAGAATGATAAGAACAACGGTCCCGCACTCGTCGGCATCGAGCTGAAGCATCGCGAGGATTATGACGCTTTAATCGCCAACATGAAGAAGAAGGGTATTACCTATAACGAAATTAACAATGATCCGGTCTTGTTCAATCTATTGATTTGATCCATTCGCACGCGTGTGTCGCAGCGGATAAGCATAGAAGAAGATCAGTCCAATCAGCAGCGCTAGAATCGGGATTCCGCTAAGCATCCAGCGGATCCCAGCGGCAACGCTGTCCGGCTGTACCGCACTCGCAGCACTGTAACCGCTCCGCTCCAAGACGAACCCCATCACGACCGCTTGCAAGGACACGCCCCACCGCACAATAAACCCATTCATCCCGTAATACATCCCTTCCCGACGTTCACCCGTACGACGTTCATCTTCATCAATGACTTCGGCCAGCATCACATCGAGCAAGACCATGACACCTGCGAGAACCGCACCGAATCCCGCTGCCGTAGCAATCGCACCCGGTATACTTCCAACCCACATAAATGGAAGAAGCGCGGCAATGAACAATACGGTTGTCGCAAGGGCAATGAATCGCGTTCCCCACTTCGCAATGCCACGACTCCAAGGATAGATCAAGACCATGGCCACCGCGAAAATCGTACCGAGCATGATCGTATTCATCGTATCCGCTTCATGCAGCACATATTTGGTGAAGAACGGAATGGCTGCGGGCAACAGCGCGAAGCAGAACTGCACGCAGAAGCTACCGAGGACGTAACGGACGAAAGCTTTATTCGTCGCCGTGTAGCGAATCGCTTGACCAACCGAGAACGTAACGACTTTTACATCAGCGCGCTCCTTCGAACCGAGCCAGGAGATAAAGAAGAAGACGGCGACGATCACGCCGAACATAACGCCCATGCTCACCCATCCCATCTGGGTGTAGAGAAGCGGCGGGATGGCGACTCCGACGACCATACCAATAATGCCGAAGAACTGGCGCCATGAAGACGCGGTCGCACGTTCACGAAGCGAAGTGAACATTTCCGGGAACAATGCTGTCCAGTTTAAGACGAGCATGACGGATACCATATCGTAGAGCATCACGATGATCAGGAAATACCAGAAGAGCGCTGCGCCCTCTACGAACGGTGTCCAGATGAGAGTAAACAGGAGCGCAACGGGTACGATCCCGGCGAGGATATAGGGTTTTCTGCGTCCCCATCGTGATGAGGTGCGATCGGATAGATGCCCGAAAATCGGGTTCATAACGGCACATACAATGCCATGGAAGACCATCGCGATACTAATGAGCGCAGGGCGTACACCGAGATGATCCACATAATAGAAAACGGCGTACGTCGCGAACATTTGCGCAATCAGATTAACAGGAAAATTACCACTGCAATAGGCGAGAATAGGACGAATCGAGAGCCGGTTTGTGTGCATAAGCACCTCTCCTTTACGAATTGCGCTGTGATTCCATCAGGTCACGCCACGAGATCAGACGAATACCCGCTTCCTGGATCGTCTTCTGAATCAGAGCATCGCGGAACAGCTTCGCCTCCATCCCTCGTTTCTGCGCATAGGGCATGATCGCCTCAAGCTCATCGGTCACGAAGGCTGGATGAATGATGATCTCCGTTAAGCCCGGCCGAATGTTTCGGAGCAGGTCCGCCATTTGCAGCCTAACATTCATGTACGTATCCCCTTCTTGCACCGCATAAGGTAATGACACGAGATCATCGATCATTTGGACGCCCCGCTCCTCCGCGAGTTGAATCCGAGCTGTCGCCATCGGCAGCAATGCCTCCGGGAACGACGCATCCTCGATCATTCGGCAGGGGAGTCGCAGCGGTAGACCGTAGTGAGTGCAGGCCTCAATGACCGTTTCCAGAAAATCACGTCCTGTCGCTAGCCCATACAAGCTGCCCATATGAATATCCAGATGCGTGGGCTGAATACCTAATGCGATTGCATGTTCAATCTGGGCGTATATCTCGCGATGCACTTCCTCCGCATTCGCTTGTTTCTCAAATGTCTCGCAGTCTTTCGGGAAGAACAATCCTTCATCGAGCAGGGAAGCTACCGTATCCCGCCCAGAAACCGGCCCCCACCGATATCCCTCCCATTCACTCGTAAACGTGAGATGCACCCCGATATCGAGCTGCGGGTTATTTTTACAGAATGTTGCCGCTTGCTTTGCCCATGGGCAGGGGATCATCACGGTCGCCGAGGAGATATCTCCCGCCAGCAGCAGCTTCTCAATGGCCGCATTCGCTGAACGACACATACCAAAATCATCCGCATTGACGATCAACAGTTTCTCCTCCGCACCATATCCTAATTTCTCCGATTGCAAGGCCATGGCTGCTGTCCCTCCTTCACGTTCCCGTTATTTTCTTACTAACCAATTTATGTGGAAACGTGTACAGATTATGCTCGTCGTTGATCAAGTTACTTCAGCTTTGCCGCTATCTTCTAACACGTACAACCCTACCCTACTAACCCTCAACCCGCTCGACACACGCCCTATATTGGATTTCTGCATTAGCTTTAGCCTAAAGTTCCTCACCCCGCGCCCTATCATGGATTACTGCATTAACTTGTGGGAGATCTGACGTAATCGAGGCATTTGGAGCCTCCTATCGTGCGACAATCCATGATAGACAGCAAAATGATCCAAATTCGCCTGCTATCCTACATAAAATCCAGTATAGAGCACTCACATCTCCCTCTTATCCCTTGGCTCACGCGCAATTGTGCAAATCCCCCTCGCACAGTGCATGCTCCCACTCCAAATTACACTCGCTCGGCGTTCTAACAACAACCAAAAACACCCCCATGGTTCCATGGAGGTGTAATTCATTAGCTCATCGGCGGCGCCGTCGTGGACAGGAACCCTGCAACGATGAAAATGATCATCGCGATGCACAATTCCGCACGAATACTGAATTTCCAGAGGGTTAGCATACGTCCTTCTGCCTCGCCAGCCTGACGCTGAAGATACGGCAGGACTACTAGCCGTTGTACCCCTGCGAGAAGCATAGCCAAGATAAAGAGGATAATCTTCCATACTAGCGTCTGCCCATAATCAGAATGGAACAGCGCATTCCAAGAAGTGACCCGAATGAGCGATAAGAGGAGGCCCGTAATCGCCACAGTCGCAGTGAGTGCAAATGCGACATTGGAGAACCGCCGTACCACTTGATGGATTTTCTCCAGTTCCACGCGATCCTTCGGCAGCCGCCAAGTCATGACGCCAAGTGCTACTAACCCACCGAACCAGACGACAGCCATTGCGAGATGGAGCAGATCAAACGAAACCGTGACGAGGCGGATCGATTCGTCCGCCCAAGAATGCCCCGTGAACGGGAACGTGATCGCAACAGCCGCTAGGAGAATGCCTTGCACCCCGATTCGCACAGCCGCAGCACTTCTCGACAACACAATCGAACTAACAATCAGCACAGCGAGCAGAATCGGACGCACCCAGACTACCGTCCCAACCAGCGTAGAGCGAAGCAGCACACCTGTATTACGCCACGCTTCGGCATCCAATGTACCACTTGTGTTCAGTTGTACAGCTAGCTGTAGCAAATGACCGATCCCCGTCATGAGGAACAGGATGATCCCAACGAGATAAACGAGCCGTTCTGTCTTGGCCGAAAATATACGATGCACAAGACCATCAGCAGGCACTTCATCCTTACGCAGCAAGAAGGATCGGACATACCAGAGCCCCCCAATGGCCGCCATAACGAATAGCTCTATCACGCGGAGCAGCTTATTCCAATCGATAGTGATGCCGCTAGCACCCATGCCTTCCATATCCTCCATGTCCATCCCATCCATAGAATGCGAATGATCCATCCCGGACATATCAGAGTCAGAGTTGTCCTGCGATACGGGCGTACTCCCGGAATCCGCACTTCCTTTTACATCAGTAGAAGCTTCGATTACTGGCACCTCATCCTTCGATGGTTCGCCGCCCTGCCCTGCAGGTACAGAAGAAGAGCCACCCGTTTCTCTAACTGATTGTCCTGCCTGAGGTGAGGTCGCCGAACCGGAATCGGATGCTCCAGCTTCTACCGCAACAGCCTCTTTACCCGCATTCGACTTCGCCTTATCTTTCACTTGACCCGCAGAGCCAGCCTGATCACTGGATCCCCCCGCATCCTTTCCCGTAATCGGTTTAGATGTAGCACCTTGATCCTTCGGTTTCGAAGCCTCTGCAGCTACCGATTTATCGGAAGTTCCCTTATTACTTGCAGTCGGTTGCTGCGCCTTCTTGTCTTTGGATTGCGATGTATCCGTTGAAGGCTTCACTGCAGCCCCCGTACCCGTGCTGGACTTTCCCGTATCCGTCGTATCCCCATCGAGTGAGATGGTGTCATGCGGACGAATGGTTTCCAGCTTCGCTCCTACAGCAAAACGGAACGATCCTTCTGTCACATGTGTATCCACAGAGAGCACTTGCCATTTGACCTTATACACCCCATCTGCGAGATCCGATGAAGGCGTTACGATCAGGACATTATCATTCTCGGTCGACAGCTTCACAGACACAGAGCCGCCCGATTCCGTCCAGAGCGTCGCCGTACTCAAATCACCATTAATATTTTCCGTATACGTGATTCGGATCTCTCGCGGCGCACTAGACAATTCGGATTCCGCTGCCGGGCTCGAACGTTGAATCTGTGCGTGTGCGTCGACTCCTTGCGGGAACAAGACGAAGAGGACCATCACACACACGAGCCATCCGATATGGAATTTCTTCATGTCATTCCTCACCACCATAACTGCGAAAGAGCCGCCAAGATTCAGACGGCCCCTCCCCTATCTTTTATTTCGTGTAGATTAATACCGCGGCACGCAATTCACCCACCGCATTCAATACTTCGACCTTCGCACCAGCCGCTTCGGCAGCTGCACGAAGCGAGGCGGAACCTGTACCTTTATAGTCTGCCTGAAGTTGCTCGCGAACAAACGCTGCATCCACCATCGTTACACCATTTTTCACCGCGATACCTTGTGCATCTACGACTTTGCCGTTCACATAGACGCTAGGCACGCCGCTTGCTTTGCCTGGAACCGCAGTCGCTCCATTCTGCACGATGAACGTCATCGTCGCTTCATAATTCACGCTGCTGTATTGACCTTCCACCTTCTCATCTGTCGATGGCTTGGCACGCACTAAGTAATAGTCAGCAGCACCCGTCTTGAACGTGATCATTCCGTTGCTATCGGACTTTAGCTTCTGCGAATCGGAAGTGCTGCGCTGAATAATGGAGACATCCGTGTTCGCGAGCGGTTTGTCCTTCAAGAACAATTGGATTTGAACCTCTTGGTTCGGCTTCACCGAAGCCGGGTTGAATGCAGGCACCAGCTCTGCACGGTCTGGCGTTACATGCGCCTGAAATCCTTTCAAGCTCTGAACCCGCTGTGCGAGTGGAATATCCGCAACCGCTACGAATGACTTCGCGCTCCGAAGGGTACGGCTGGACACTTCACCATTTTTGAATAGGCTATCGCCTTCCGCTGAAATAATGTATGCACCCGGTGCGGATGCAGAGAACTTCGTAATATAGTCGTTGTTGATCCCAGCATTTGCGTCTTCTTTTTCCTCACCCGTATAGAAGATCGTAGATGTAATGTCTGCTTTCTTGCCCGCAGGTGTTGTTACATATACCTTCGTGGTACCGGTGCTCCATTTGCCCGCAACTCGGTAGCTGGCATGCTCATTCGTATGATTGCCGAGCATCAGATCCACATAGCTGACTTCTCCGGCTGCAACCACAGGTGCATTCGTCTGCGACCAACCATCATGAGCCGAGACAGGCACCGCAGCAGCTGCAAGTAATAGGGTAGACATAGCAAGAATCGCTAATTTCTTTTTCTTTTTCATCATTTGGCCTCCAAATCTATTCAATCCAATATGTATTTCTTGTATAGATTTGAGCATATAGCAATTCGAATATGATGAATATCACCCGATCGGGCTATTATTGTTACCGAGTTGTGACATGACCTCGCAAACATAGAACGAGAGCGCCCCCCTATCTCTAGGAAGACGCTCCATCATTTGATTATGGCTGGGAATATCTCATATAATAACATGTATCTATACCACCAAGGAGCTGAACACATCATGGGCTTTACCGGCATTACCGATTTTATCGACGAACTCAAAACAGCAATTAACAGCATTAAGGACACAACGACGAATTCCATTAACGGGATTAATCAACAAATCACGACGATCAGTGATCATATCCATACGATGAACATTCTCCTTATGATTCTCATCGGTGTAAGCGTGCTGCGATTAGGATTCAGCATTTACAGCTTCGTGAGAAGAAACAAGTAAAAGTTTCTTACGCTTCTGGTTTCAGTCCCTTCTCCATCGAAGATACGGCTGCGACTTTCCCCCGGAACATCATGTAACAAATACACCCTCCGATAACAATAGACAATCCCCCGCAAGCAACCAGCAGACGAAGCGGCAGCAGTGCATACAACCAGCCCGTCGATACGAGCGCAATGGTCATAAACCCGATCAACGTCGTCTGGAATGTCATATTCACACGCCCCTGGTATGCGTAATCGACTTTGGTCTGCATTAAGGTCGCCATCCCGATATTCAGCGCAATCTGCCCCAGACTGAATACGACCAGCGCCCCTGCCGTTGCCATCAGGCTCGGATACGCCACCATCGACCCTAGGCCTATGCCCATCACGATCATACCGTAGGAGACGAATTTATCGAATGGCAGCTTGATCCGTTGAACAAGCAAGGTACAAACGAGCATACTGATCCCTTGCACGGATACAAGCACCGCCATCATCGTCTCGGGCAGCCCCAGAAAATCCGTCACGACGAAAATTTCCAACACATTAATCATCCCCGCGCCAAAACCAACAAACACTGCGCCGAACAAAATTGGACGGATCGTTGCATGGCGGAACGCGTAGCGCATGCCATTAGTTAAGTCATCCCACACGGAACGCAAACCCTGCTTCGCCTCGGTCCCTGGACACTCCTCCGGGGGAGCCGTACGAATCGTCGACGTTACACCCGCACTCAGCATGAATAAGGTAAACACGAGCAGGAACACCCATCCCGGACCTAAGAACATATAGAGCGATGTCCCGATCGCTGGGCCGAGCATGAGCATGACGCTGAGGGATAATTGCCGAAGGCTTGCTGCCGTCTTCCGATCCTCTTCTGGCACGAATTGCATCGTGAATGAGCTACCCGGTGCGCGGAAGAACAAGGTACAGATCGAAGAGAGGAACGCCGCCACATAGAGCAGCCAGATTGCATGCACCATATAGGCCAGAGCGAATACGCCCATCATCAAGGCACGGCACATATTAGCCCAGACGATCGTCTTCTTCCGATTCCAGCGATCCGCCATCACACCAACGATCGGACCCAGCACGAAGATCGGTACATACTCCGCGAACATCGTCCAAGATAATGCAATCGGTGAATTATTCGATAAATTCAAGACAAGGTACATAACCGCCATATTCCGTATCCAGTCTCCAAGCTCCGAGAACCAAGTTCCGAACCAGTAGCGACGAAATAATGGGTTCCCCCGCAGGAATTGAAGCATCGCAGCACCGCCTTTTTAAGATTTAGATTGAATAAAAGCCGATAAGAACAGCCGAGAGTTCATCGTATCTGGTCCTTCCGGGTCATCCAGTGAACTCCACTTCTCCATGAATTGTCTTAGCTCCGATACCATCTGTTTATGCTTCTCCTCCGTCAGGCGCAGCGTGCTTGCGGACATAAATGTTCCCTGCTCGCCATCCGATTTCTTACTCTTCTTCCGTTCATCCTTGCGCTCGATCGCCTCCAAGAATTCCTCCTGATAATCGCGAAAATACGACTTCGAGATCAGATACTCGCCTGATTTCTCGCCCTCATTTGGCGTCTCGTCATCTTTCAGTCGAATGTGAATTTGCTTCGCGACAGGTAAGTAATACTTTTCGATTATGCCGCCCTTCTCTTTCGTCTCCGTTAAGACAAGCAGCCCCACCTTCGCGAGCTCGCGCACATGATAATGTACCTTCGACGCGGGAAGCCCCATCTGATCGGCAATCTGCTTCGACGTCTTCGCCACTTCATCATCGAAGAGCGAGAAAATTTTGATCCGCAGCTTATTGGAGAAGACTTTGGCCTGCACATAGGATGTAATTTCGTAGACGTCATGGTTGTTTGGTTGATCCATTGTATCTCACCTCGTTAAGCGATTATTGAGTTAGGTTTAATTTTTTTGTTCGATCAAACTTTTTTGATCGGTCAAGAAAGATTGTATGGTGTTATCCATTAATTGTCAACTAATTTATGGAAATCATTTATATTTGGACTTATGAAGAGCCAAATTGAATGATATAAAATTCAAATTTACAAATTATTCAAATCTATTGCAATGACCTATCCATAGCGAACAAGCCAGTCCCTGTCTCCATGCAATCGATTATGATGAGTAATATGAGTCCATGCATTTGTAACATAACTGAAATATACCTTTCATGTAGCCTTAATGTTCATCGGTTACTATAGCTACATGACCCCCTTTTAATAAATATAGACTTAAGCCCTGCAGCGACGCTGTAGGGCTCCTTTTTTGTCTCTCATGCCATAATAAAAGCGATATTTTGTTATAGCGATCCACACAAGCGAAATGAATCAGCCCGCAATTCTATATCCCTATGCTGGATTTGATCCATTATAAAAGCCCGATTTTAACCTCTATGACCCACTATAGTGGATATTTGCATCAACTTCGGGCATGTTGCTCACAAAGGAAGCATTTTCAGCCCTCTATCCTGCATCAATCCATGATAACGTACATACGCACGACAAAATGCCCTCCACATTGCAAAAATCCAACATAGAGGGCCATTACTTACGTAAATTCTAAAAAAGGCCCGCGGCCCCTTCATCAAGGACGCCGCAGGCGTAATATCTATACCGTAATCACCAACTGACCGCCCTCAGCGCGATCGGCCACCTGCATGTGCAGCTCCCGCTTCACTGCATCCCACGCCCAACCCGCTTGACCCGCGGCAAGCGCATCAAGCGACAACTGCTCCAATCCTGCAACGGCCTTCGGAACGAAGCTCGGCTGATGCAGTGTGAAGACTAGCTGTTCCCGGTTCACTCTGAACGCGCCCGGACTGCTGTACGACCAGCTTACCGTAACCGACTCGCTGCCACCCGCAACTTGTACAGCCAACTCCGAGCGAGCCCCTTGTTGATAGGCAAAGCTTACCCCGTCATCTTCATAAAGCTTATATACTGCGGCAAAATCCGCCGAAGCCGCCGCCCCATAAATGTGGAACGTCACTTGCTCATTCGCCGTATCATCCGCACTCTGCTTGAGCAGCCCTTCCGCGATGATCGATCCCGCCTTCACGTACATCGGCATGATCTCGAGCGGCGCGTGTGCTAGGATATGGCGTCCACCTGCATGCGCTTCGCCAGTCCAATAATCAATCCAAGTGCCCTCTGGCAAATAGACCGCACGATGTGTTGTATCCGGACGGTATACCGGAGCGATCAACAGATCCTCACCGATCAAGAACTGATCGCTGAGATTCGTCACATTCGGATCATTTGGGTATTCGAGCAGCAATGGACGTAATACCGGCAACCCATTCACCGCAGCAGCGTGGAACAAATTATACAGATGCGGCATGAAGCGATAGCGCAGCCCAATATATTCGCGTAGAATCGCTTCCGTCTTCTCGCCGAATGACCATGGCTCTTGACGAACCGTGCCAATCGCCGAGTGATTCCGGCAATACGGGAAGAACGCACCCATCTGCGTCCAGCGAATGAGCAATTCGCTCGAAGTATCATGCGCGAAGCCGCCAATATCTGGGCCCGCGAACGGAATGCCGGACAAGCCCATATTCATCACCATCGGCATTGCCATCGCCATATGCTCCCAGAAGCTGCGGTTATCGCCTGTCCATACAGCTGCATAGCGCTGAATGCCTGCATAACCCGCACGCGTCAACACGAATGGACGCTGTCCATCAAGCTGTTCGCACAAGCCTTCATACGTCGCTTTGGACATCAACATCCCGTAGATGTTGTGTAGCTCTTCATGCGTTAACGGCTTGCCGTTGTTGCCATGCATGGCATCGAGATCCATCGTCTTGCTCTCATTGAAGATCGCTGGCTCGTTCATATCATTCCAAATGCCTTGAATGCCAAGGTCCGTATAGTACTTATGCTTGTCTCCCCACCATGCAGCGGTACGATCTTCCGTAAAATCAGGGAAGGCACTCGTTCCCGGCCATACTTCACCGAAATAGATATCCCCTTCCATCTTCTTCACGAAATGATTCTCTCTGACGCCTTCTTGATAAATCTTATACTTCGCATCCTTCTTCACGCCCGGATCGACGATCGGCACAATGCGAATACCCATGGAGCGCAGCTCCTCCATCATCCCTTTCGGATCAGGGAATCGTACCGGGTCGAATGTGAACACCCGATACTCGTCCATATAGTGAATATCCAGATAGATGACATCACATGGAATTTGCTTCGCACGGAATGTCCGCGCCAGCTCCAGTACTTCCTGCTGATTCATATAGCTGTAGCGTGATTGATGATACCCGATTGCCCATTTTGGCGGAAGGTCCATGCGACCTGTGAGTGACGTATAACGAGACACCACATCTTTTAGCTGCGGCCCATGAATGAAGTACAAATCGTAAGCCCCCGTCGAGCATCCGATCTTGAACGACGTCTCTTGTGAACGCATATCGAAATCCGACCGACCCGGATTATCGAGGAATAAGCCGTAACTACGACCTTCCACCATGTGAATTAGCAGTGGAATCGATTCATAGAGCGCTTCAATCTCCGGCACATGCGGCGCGTAGACGTCGGTGTTCCAATTCGTATATTTCTCCCCGCGTTTATCAAGGAAGCTCGTCTTCTCTCCAAGTCCGTAGAAGTGTGACTCCGTCGGCATCGCGTAAGACGCATTCATTTCACCGCGTGCATTCCACTCTACTGGATGCTGCTGCATAATCAACTGTCCATTCAGATCTTCAACAGCTAGGCTCAAGTTACTCTTATCCAAAACCACTTGGATCGACGCCGTACGGAAAATAACCTGTTCCGCATGCTCAGCCACACTTACGCTCACATGGCCCGATTGCGGCAATACCGCGACCGTCGAGGAGAGATCCACCTGCTCGCCGTGGAATATTTTCACCCGGAACATATCATCGCTTAAGAATACAATCGCCGCGCTCCCCTTCGCACCTCGGCAAATATATGTCTCGCCGTCCTTCTCTAACGCTTCAAAAGCCCCAATCCGCTGCCATAACGCTTGCTCATGCACCTGCCCGTATTTATCCGGCTTAATCGCTGCGCTTCCATCCATAACCATAACCGTTACCCCCTATGATGTCATGGCAAAGGGCCCTGTTCACCAGAGCCCTCCCCTTTTGTAAATGTATTGCCGTGTAGGTTCGTGCTACATAGCCTTATTTCTTCGATAGGCCTTCCCAAGCTTTTTGAAGTCCGTCGAACAAGCCGTTTTTATCCGATTTTCCTGCAATGTACGCCTGCATCGCGTTACCGAATTCGTTCATGCCGCCATCCGGGAATTTACTGAAGTTCCAGCTCAGCACTTTGCCTTCTTGGCTATATTTCACCACATCAGCGCCTAGCTGACCAAGATCTTCGCTCGTTGCATCAATGTTCTTGAACGCAGGGATGAACTTGAATTCTTTGGTAATATATCGTTTGCCGGCATCGGAAGTAACGAGCCAGTTCAAGAATTCCTTCGCTTCCGGTTTCACTTTCGAGTTCTTGTTCACAACCCAGTTGTTCGGTACGCCGACATAGATCTTGTCGTTCGCTGCAGCATCATCGCTGATCGGCATTGGCAGAATGCCAACATTCGCCTTCGGATTAATGCCGTTGATTTGAACTTGCGTCCAGTTGCCTTGCTGCGTCATCGCCGCTTCGCCGCTTGCGAACATCGTCATTTCCGTGTTGTAGTCCGTTGTCAGCGGGTTTTTGTTGCCGTATTTGATGGTGAGGTCGAAGAGCTTCGCCCAGTTTTCGAAGACAGGGTTGCCAGGAATTTTCGCTGTGCCATCATTCAAGCCTTTGATGAATGCATCCGGATCTTGCTGATTGGCGAAGGCTACGTTCAGGTTGTGAAGTCCGAGAATCCAAGTTTCTTGATAGCCGTTCGCGAATGGCGTTATGCCGGCTGCTTGTAATTTCTTCGCAGCGTCTTCCAGCTGCGTTAATGTCTTAGGCGTCTCAGTAATGCCCGCTTTTGCGAATAGATCTTTATTATAGAGGAAGCCGTAGCCTTCCAGATTCATCGGCATACCGTAGATTTTACCGTCCTTCGTCATCGGCTGCTTCGCCACGTCAACCGCATCTTTTACCCAAGGCTGATCGGATAAATCCTCCAAGCTATTGATCCATGTATCCAATTCGCGATAACCAAGGTTATTGAAAATATCCGGCTCGTCGCCCGAAGCGAACTTCGCTTTCAGCGCTGCGCCATAATCGGAGCCGCCGCCTACTGTCTGAATGTCCAGCTTAATGCCGGGATGCGTGCTCTCGTATTCCGCTTTAAGCTTGTTCAATGCTTCTGCAATCTCAACCTTGAATTGGAAAATCTTAATCGTCTTCGTCTCCGTGCCGCCGTTAGTTGTGGCACCGCTTGCCCCTTTATCTTCCGTTTTGGAGCCGCATGCTGCGAGCGCCATCGACAATGTTAGGAGTAGAACGAGTGAAAGTTTGGTTTTCTTTTTCATGAAAATGCCTCCCTATAATCTATCTAATGAACGTTTGTGTAATACGCTTACATCCTCATTGTAGAGGGAATCGCGCCTTGTTTAACCGTAGAATATTGATCAATCAGGTAGACGGAAGTGACCTTCTCTTACCCTTTCACCGCACCTTGCGTAATCCCTTCGATAATATACTTCTGCATCATGAGGAAGAAGACGATAATCGGCAGCACGCCCATGACGAGCGCTGGCAGCGCTAAATCCCACTGCTTCGTATATTGTCCGAAGAACGCGAACGTTGCAATCGGAATCGTGCGAAGCTCAGGCGATTGCAGGATGAGGGACGGCAGCAGGTAGTCATTCCAGATCCAGAGCGCATTCAAGATAAAGACAGTGACTAGCATCGGCTTCATCAGCGGTAATACGATGCGGAAGAACACGCCGTATGCATTCGTGCCATCGACCGTCGCCGCCTCTTCAATCTCCAGCGGAATCGACTTCACGAAGCCATGGAGCAGGAACACCGACATCGGAATCCCGAAGCCCAAATAACATACAATCAGTCCGGGAATACTGTTCATCAAACCGACGGTGCTCGTAACCTTCACCAGCGGAATCATGATGGATTGGAACGGCACGACCATCGCCGCGACGAATATCACGAACAGAATACGGTTGAATGCCGTGTTCTGCCGAACCATCCGATAAGCTGCCATCGCGCTGACGAGAACGAGCAGTACATTACTTACGATCGTAATGACGAATGAGTTCAAGAACGCAGACGGAAAATTCGTAATCTCAAAAGCTCTGGCATAGTTGCCCCATTCGATCGACTTCGGCAGACTCGCTGCATTGGTGAGGAGGTCGCCGAAGCTTTTGACGGAGTTGACGAACAAGAAGTAGAACGGAATAAGGAACAAAATTGCCACGAGCAGCATGATGATCTCTGTGATGGCAAGGCTTATACGATTATTCTTGGTGATATCCATTAGGCTTCAACCTCCTTACTCTTCGTCAATCTTACTTGCAGCGTCGTGATGACGGCAACAATGATGAAGAAGATAATCGCTTTCGCCGTACCGAGACCATATCGGTTCTTCGAGAAGGCTTCGTTATAAATGTTCATGGCGACCGACTCCGTGGAGCCGAACGGACCGCCTTTGGTGAGCGACAAGTTCAAGTCGAACATTTTGAACGACCACGAAATCGCGAGGAACAGACATACCGTCGCAGCAGGCATGATGAGCGGGATGATAATCGAACGGAGCACTTGTCCTCTGCTCGCGCCGTCAATCTCAGCCGCCTCCAGAATATCCTTCGGCACATTGTTCAGAGACGAGATGTAGATGACCATCAGATAACCGGCTGTCTGCCATACGAAGACGATCACGATCGCCCAGAACGCCGTATTCTCTGTTCCGAGCCAAGGCAGATTGAAGAACGAAATGCCCGTTACATCGCCGATCGCTGCGAACCCTTTGACGAAGATGAACTGCCAGATGAATCCGAGCAGCAGTCCGCCGATGACGTTCGGCATGAAGAATACCGTTCTAAGGAAATTACGACTTTTCAACTTTTTTGTCAAAAAATACGCCAGCGCAAATCCGAGCACATTCGTGAAAATCACGCCAAGTACGGTAAATTTCGCCGTGAACCAGAACGAATCGCGAAATACGGTATCATTCGTTAGTATTTGTTTATAATTGTCGAGGCCGACCCATGCCACCTCGCCAGAAACGCCATTCCAGTCCGTGAAGGAATAGTAGAGTCCCAGCAGGAACGGAACGACGATAATGAGAGCGAAGAATATCAGCGCAGGACCGACGAACACGAGCTGCTGCGTCCATTGTGAATTTCTTTTATGTTGATGCATCCCGATCTCCCCTTTGCATATTTCATTTTTTGCTTATAATTAGTATGCGAGAATCATGCGTCCAAAAGAACGTACGATATTAAACCAATAGGGAGACAATATTGACCTCCTCCGGTCGGCTTTCCATCGCGAAGAATAATCAGGGAGGCATATTCGACATCGAATCTTGCATTCAGCCTTCGAACTCCAGTGCTCATGTAGGCTCCCCCTACACTCCGCGCTTCCTTCTTCGGCTTCACGCAACCTTCTCGACGCTGAAAAGCCGACATCAACGTTAATGAAATCGAGGTGGCATTCATTGAAATTAAAATCCCATAGCATCCGTACCCGCCTGATCCAATTCATGCTGGTCGTGACGACGATTCCGCTCGTGCTCTCGCTCATCATTACGCTGATCCATACACGGGAATCGATCAAAGAGCAGTCGATCAGCGAGAATGCGAAGCTTATTTTCCAAGGGAAAACCAATCTCGTGAACTATCTGAACAATATCAATCGTGCGTCGATCATCGTGTATTCGGACCCGCATTTCATTGGTAATTTGTCCAAAAGTCTGGATGACTACCAGGCGATTGCCGAAATTTATAGCACCATGCAAAATTTGCAAGGCTCCCTGCCGGATATACAGCAGGTCTATCTGCATTCCCGGATCACCAATCAATCGACGCTAATCACGAGCAGCGTGCCTAGAAGAGAGGTTCGCGAAGCACCTTATGAAGGGGTCGCCAAATACATGACCACGCAGGCACCGACGAGCACAGAGCCCCCGCACCGCGTACATAACTATGGCTTTCCACCTTCGCCCTTGGAGAAAACCGATCGCCAAGTGTTCACCTTCTATCGTTCCATCAATCGAATTCCATCCACAACGCAGCTCGCTGTACTGGCGATTGATGTGAAGCTGGACGGGATCGCAGCGATCTGTAATCAGCTCTATGAAGCAGGCGATGAGCAGTTGTATCTCGTCAGTGACCAAGGAGATATTATCTATAGCGGGAACAAGGACGAGATCGGCAAGTCGTTGAAATCACTCGGACTAGGAGAGAAGCTCGCCGTCCCTCGTGGGGATCAATCTGGCTATGTCGACAAGGATAAAGCCATGCAGATCTATGAGCGGCTCGAGGTTCCTTTTGCCAACTGGACCTTGATTAAGCAGATCCCGCATGCAGCGCTATATCAGCGATCCACGGAATTAATCAAGATCAACGCTATTATTGCGGCGCTCGCGCTTCTGGCGGTCATCCTCGGAACCCTCGTTATCTCGATCCGCATCACGAGGCCCATTAAGCAGCTTGCAAGCTATATGAACGAAATTCAGACCGGTCGACTTGATATTAACATCGAGGTCAAAAGTCAGGACGAAATCGGCACCTTGTCGCGGCGATTCCGGCAGATGATGGATACAATCAATAACCTTATCTTACGCAAATATAAGCTGGAGCTCGCGAATCAGACGAATCAGATTCGTGCCCTGCAGGCACAGATTGATCCTCATTTCCTGTACAATGCGCTGCAATCGATCGGTACCCTAGCCCTTCAACATAACGTACCGCGCATCTATACGCTGCTGACTTCCTTAGCCGAGATGATGCGCTACAAGATGCGCAGTAATGAAGCGAAGGTCACATTACAGGATGAAGTCAATCACTTAAAAATGTATCTGGATTTGCAAAAAGAACGCTTCGATGAGCAATTCGATACGACTTGGGAGCTTGCACCGAACAGCCTGTCCGCCGCCATCCCTAAGATGACGCTGCAGCCGCTTGTAGAGAATTATTTCAAGCATGGTATGGACCCGCGTCTAGGAGCCGGTCGATTGTCGATTCGCAGCCGCATCGATGAAGCGAACTCCAAACGTCTGATCATCGAAATTGAGAATAACGGGACATCGATTCCTGAAGAAGAGCTTCACGTGCTGCAAGCATCACTTACAGCGCACCATCAAGAAGGTGAGGAGCAACGCGTGGAGGAAGGTGCTTCGATTGGGTTACAAAACGTATTGATGCGGTTACAGCTCTATTCAGAGGATCAAGCTTCGCTCAAGATTGAGAACCTAGAGCCGCACGGCGTTCGAGTCACCTTAGATTACATCTGGGAGAGTGAGTAAACGATGACGATGAAAGTACTTATCGTGGATGACGAGAAGCATGTCCGCGATGCGATTAATCTGCTCGCCCATTGGGAAGAGCATGGGATTACCGAGGTGCTGCAAGCCTCCGATGGCGAAGCTGCCATCACGATGATTGGGGCACACAAACCGCAAATTATACTGACGGACATGCGGATGCCGCACAAGGACGGCACCGAGTTGTTAACCTGGCTGCACACCCATGCCCCACAGATCAAAGTCGTCGTCATCAGTGGATACGATGACTTCAATCTCGTCCGGCATACTCTGATCAGCGGCGGAATGGACTATATTCTAAAGCCCGTTCAAGCTACTGCATTAAATGCAGCCTTAGCGCAGGCAGCGAAATGCTGGCAGCAGGAAGAACAAGCACGCGATCGCGTCACGAGACAACGTATGGAAGTGAATGAAATGAAGCCGCATTATGCGGATAAGCTCCTGACCGATCTGATCACGGGCGAGGGCCGTCGTGACGCCATATTAGGCCAGCTTCGCGAAGAATTTCAACTCCCGCTTCCGAAGTCACGCTGTTCGGTAGCTGTTCTCGATGTATCTCATTTGGATCATAAGCTGCGCTCCAAGTTCCAGAACCAACTGCAACTGCTCTTATTCTCTTTGATTAATATTTGTAATGAGATTCTACAGCAGCGGGGGGTGGCATTCCGCCAATTGAATCGTGCCGGTGAAATCGTCATTCTTTACGGCGATGAGCAGCGGTCCTTCCCCCCTCTCTTAAACGCAATTAACGATGGGATATACAGCACGCTACGCCGTCGCTTTCATTTCGGCATGAGCGACAATCATACGTTTCCAGACGATGCTCCCCGCGCCTATCATGAAGCATCTTCCGCATTATGGAAGCGCAACTTATTAGAGCCGAGGCTGTTGCATTCCTACCAACCGGATGGGATTCAGGGAGCTGCTCGCCCCTTGCGATTAACAGCGATACAAGAACAGCTTCGGCTTGCCGCCTTAAGTGGGGCCAGCGAGCAAATGGAGAACGTCACCACGCAATGGCTGAATGACATCCAGGGACTCAGCTCCATTACGCCGGAGCAGCTCGTCCAGTGGGATAAAGAATGGGACTGGATGCAAATGCAGTGGCTCGAAGGGGAAGGCGACGCCCTGCCCGTGGAGGAGAAAACGACGACAGCCGATACCGAGCTATCCCCTCCCTTGCCGCTTAATGAAGAAGGCTACTTGTCTCTGGATCTGCTGAAGCAGCAGGTTCGAGATCGACTCCAAGCGGTGAGCAAAATCATGACGCAGCAGCATACCAGGGACAACTTCTTCATCCATGACATTGCCAAATATTTAGAGCGTCACTATCAGCAGGAAATCTCACTTCAGGATATTGCAGCCAGGTTCTTCTTAAGCCGCGAATACATCGCACGGAAGTTCAAGCAAGAATACGGCGTTACCTTGCTGGACTACCTCAGCCGATTCCGAATCGGCAAAGCCAAACAGCTGCTCCATAACCCACACCTTCGCATCGCGCAAGTAGCTGAGATGGTAGGGTATCAAGACGAGAAATATTTCAGCAAAGTGTTCAAGAAGCTTGAAGGCATCACGCCCGGCGAGTTCCGCAGAGAACAGACGCTAGGCTAACACCAAAGAGACCTGAGTTCACCTCAGGTCTCTCTCTTCTATGATGAGCCTCACGCTCGACACGTCGGGAAATCAAAATCCAGTATCGCCCCGCCCGTATCCCGATTCTTCGCTGTAATCTCCCCCCCGCAGCGTTCAACGATTGCTCTCGCAATGGCAAGACCTAGACCGGACTCGCCGCCCTTCCCTTTCACAAAACGGTGAAACAACGTTGGAAGCAGCTGCTCTGGAATCCCTTCCCCATCATCTTGCACCGAGATAAGTACGTGGTTCCCTTTTTGCTCCACATGAATGTGAATCTGCTCCTTCGCATGACGAATCGAATTTGTTACCACATTAAGCAGCGCTTGCAATAGCTTGTCCTGATCCGCACGAATTTGCAATGATTCCGGATCATCCATGTGGTAATGGATGTGGAGCTGTAAGTCATTTTTCAAGAGCATCGGATTTACACGTTCTTCCGTCTCGAGCAGCATGTCCTTCACAGCAACGTCCTCAAATTGAAAGATATCCTCTTCACTATCAAGCTTCGCTAGCAGCGTCATTTCAGTGACAAGCTTTTTCACCCGATTGCCTTCACTCATAATGATCTCTAGTCCGCGCCGCATACTCTCGCCTTCGAATACGCCATCCCTAATCCCCTCAGCATAACCGGAAATCGACATCAAGGGGGATTTGAGCTCATGCGAAGCGTTCTGGAAGAATTGCTTCTGAACACGGTGGTAATGATCCAATTCCTGCGCTAGATCATAAACTGTCTCCGCCACCGCACCAATCTCGCCGCTTGCCTTCACCAGCTCCACATCAGCATACTTCCGGCTGCGCACCTTCTTCAATTCCTCTCGTAATCGCATCAAGGGGTGAATGATACGCTTCGTCATGAACAAGCCTAAGAGGAACACCACAATGAACCCAATACACAGCACGATGAGCAGCTGGCTGAATAGCTTCATCTCGATCTCTCGAACTTTACTGACAGGAGACACCAAGGTTAGCTGGTCGCCTGCTCTCGTTACCGCTGTACTGGTAAGGAACCGCTTGTCCTTGCCCTCGACGATCTTGCGCATCTCCGCATCCATCGGCATAGCAGCCGCAACCGATGAAACTCCCACCTCCAAGGCTGAGGTCTGCGGCGACAGAGTCGATGAGACAACCCGACTCTGACCGTCCAGAATAATGGCCTCAATATCACTCTCTGCTGGCAGATACCTGACTTTAAAGCTTGCCGAAGGGGTGGCACGCGTATCTTGCTGGATAATAGTTCGCGACAAGGTTGTGCTTAGGGTCTGAAGCTCTTCCTGCTGCTTGCCCATGAAATGATCCAACAGCACATTATGAATAATAAAGGCAATGACGCCGAACACGAGCACGAGCAGTATGCCGAAAGCCAAGTTAATCTGATGAATCAACTTCATCCTAACATTCCCCTCCATTCAGCCGATAACCGAGGCCCCATATCGCTTCAACCGGCAGGTCTTCAATCTTCTTGCGCAGACGCTTTACGAGATGGTCTACCGCGCGGTCGCTGCCGAAATAGTCGTCTCCCCATACCAGCTGCAGGATTTCGTCTCTGGCAAAAGCACGATTCGGGCGCTCCACGAACAGCTTGAGCAGATCGAACTCCTTGCTCGTAAGGTCGACCTCTAACCCGCGCCAGACGGCTCGCCGATCATGCAGCAAGAGACGGAGCTCACCAAGCGCCACGACAACCTCCTCATCCAGCTGCGGCTCTTCTTCCTTCATTCGAAGCTTCTGCATGCGCTGCAGCTGACGCTTCACGCGAGCGACAAGCTCTCTTGGACTGAAGGGCTTCACCATATAATCGTCGCCCCCCAGTTCAATGCCTAGTATTTTATCAACCTCGTCATCCCGCGCTGAGACCATGATAATCGGCACCTCAGCGTCAGCTCGAATTTTGCGGCATAGCTCGTATCCATCCATGCCAGGCAGCATAATGTCGAGCACCCACATATCTGGCGGATTGTTCTCCCAGAGGATCCATGCCTCCTCGGCCGTCCCAAGCCCGATGGTTTCCATATTTTCTTTTTGCAAATAGGACTCTACTAACTGTCTTATATTTAGATCATCATCTACGACGGCGATGCGATAATTGTTCATCCATCCGAACCTCCTCTTATCATGGTGCCATTATAGCAGTCCAAGCTTAAGGAGATATGAGTTGCCATTCTTTTTACATCATTTCGGACATGACCTGCCACATTTGCGTCCTACAATAGGTCTTGTAAACAACAAACCACCATTAAAGGAGTGTATGTACCATGAAAAAAAATTTCGTCGTTAGTTCCTTATTATCCGCTATGCTGTTCACCATCGCAGCGCTGCCCGCTTCCGCAAGCCCTGATGTGAAGCCCATCGAATCAGGTAAGAACTTGAACGTTCAGAGCACCGCGGCTGTGGCCAAACCCGCCATTGATCTACTTGGGCTTGTGAAGCAATATGCACCAGATACGTTACAAGAATGGGAAGACGTGCTCGCCAAGCAAACGAAGCACTTCGTCAAGGTAGATAACCTATCCCACACGGTTACGGTCATGAAGTCAGATGTAATCGATTCGAAAGAAGCAAAACAAATGATGATCAAAGAAGCCGTTCCGGCTTCCGTTGGAACTGAAAAGAAAGGAACTGAACAGCTAGGAACTGTAATATTTGTAGCCGATGCACCATTGACTGCATCCGCATCATTCGTAACAAAGAGAACCAAAGAAAATCAATTGTTCGAGGATTTGAACAAAGCGGTAGAAGAAAAGGATATCGAGGCGATTCAATCCAACCTGGCAAAACTGCTCGAGCAGATGAAAGAGGAAGCGAAGGCGGTAAAACAAGGAAAAGTCCTTACGAAATAAGACCATGACAACAAGGGTCTCTCACGCGAATGAGAGACCCTTTGTATATTTAGCAATCTAATCTCACTTCAACCCTGCATCAAATTCACCGCACCTCTCGGATAATACACCGAGATATGGTCGATATGCGGGTTCGGCTGTTTCTTCGTAGGCGAAGGTATAATGAATTTCAATTCGTAATCCTTGCCTGCCGAATAGACGTAAATGCGATCGTTGCCGCTCTTGCGCACTTCCTTCGGTTTCCCGAGCGCTGTCGTCACATCAGAGAGGGTCAGTGACTGAGCCTCTGGGCTGTTCGATCGTACATCGAAGATCTGCATGCCTTTGTTATAGCCGAATACGATATGCTTCTTCGCATAGGTGGCGTAGATGCCCTTGCCTACAGACTCATTCGTATCAGGCTTACCCCAGTTCTTCTCCACGTCATCGAACAATCCGGTTTGCGCACCGTATTCACTTCCTGCGACTTTACCTTGCTTCGCCAGCTTCATCATGTTCTTCACGGCTTCCACGGATTTATCATGCTTGCCGGTTCCCTTCTTGTTAGCTGTAAAACGCACCGTATAGTCAACGGCTCTCGGCTGCCCTTCAGCCTGCTGGACGATGCGGGTTGTCTCTGGCATCTGATTGGATTGGACAGATCGCTCTGCATTATTATTGCCGCAACCGCTCAGCATCACGACCAGCGTGAGTCCTAATGAGGCTGCTAGCGTTAAATTTCGGATCACGCTACCACTCCTATTCTCTCAAAGCTTGATGTTATATATCGTTTGACGTTGTCATTCTTCTAAAGGTTACCCCAAATGCATGATTCCAAGCACGCAAAATAACCCCACAGCGTGGGGCACCCGAAGACTTATGCAGATTCTAACAACAAAAAAAGCAGCTCACCCCTAGGGGTGAGCTGCTCTCGAGAACCTCCCGATTACTCGGGACGTTATTGTAGACAAATTAGTCTTACAATTTTGTTACGTTCTCAGCTTGTGGTCCACGGTTGCCTTGAACAACGTTGAACTCAACTTTTTGGCCTTCTTCAAGAGTCTTGAAGCCGTCGCCTTGGATTGCGGAGAAATGTACGAATACATCGTTGCCGCCTTCAACTTCGATGAAGCCGAAACCTTTCTCAGCGTTGAACCATTTAACTGTACCTTGTTGCATGTGTGTAGCCTCCTCAAAATAATTAACATGCTACTCCTATATTTACGGGTGGTAAATAAAAATTCACATATTCGAAAAGGTATATTAATCATACCGCATAATACCCTTTAGAATATGTGAATCCAGATCTCAAATCTTCAGGAGCATTTCATTGTTAATTCGTATTTACTTGTTCATAGTACCATATTATTTCATGGAAAGTCAAACACTTATGTGCCATTAACTTTTCCAGACCATGTCAATGCGTCAAAAATTCCCCTAATTCAGCGAAAGCGCGTTCATTACTATGGTATCAAGCAATAGCGCTGCATGGAATATATATGGCTTTTCCGAAAATTCCTTACCCGTATCCGCTTGCATCACCAGCATTTCACCCTGGGTCAACCTTTATTGAAATCAGGCACAGATATCATGTTACCCCTTTTTTAAAATTATATACCTGAAAGTAACAAACCTTGTGGGGATACAGGATAACGTTTATGATGAAAAATACCATGATCAACGTTTAACCGGACTCCGGAATGAATATTCATGCAAGGGAGGGCCACCTGCACCATGATTACGGATTCGCTCCATATTTTCGTCACGGTCATTGAACATCGCAATTTCTCGCGCGCAGCAGAGACTTTAAACTTGTCGCAGCCTGGCGTTAGTCTTCATATACGCAATTTAGAACGAGAGCTCGGGGCGAAGCTCCTGCACCGTTCCCCCAAATATGTACGATTAACGGAAGCTGGACAGGTGCTCTATCAACGTGCGAAGGTCATTCTATCCCTCTATGAGGAAGCCAAATCCCAAATTCAATTGATGCATGGCACGGTCACCGGCACACTCAAAATCGGAGCCAGCTTCACCATCGGTGAATATGTCCTTCCGAAGCTGCTCGCAAGCTTCGTGCAGCATCACCCGCAAGTCGATGTACAAGTCACGATTGCAAATACCGAAGGGATCACGCAAGGAATACGTTCCAATACGCTGGATCTTGGACTCGTCGAAGGTGAATTGCAGCAGAACGATATTGAGATTAGCCATTGGATGGAGGACGAGATGCTCGTAATTGCACCTTCGTCTCACCCCTTATCACGTATCCCACGGATAACGACAGAGCTGCTGCAGGAGCAGACTTGGGTATTCCGAGAACTCGGATCCGGGACAAGAGCCTATCATGATCGATTCATTGAGCGTCGCGGGGTGCAAGTGAAACGTTCCTTCATCCTAAGCAGTAATCAAGGGGTCAAAGAAGCCGTGCTCTCTGGGCTTGGTCTATCTGTATTGTCCAAGCTCGCCGTAGAGAAGGAACTACTCAGCGGTGAGCTCGTTGCCTTACCGATTGAAGGAGGAAGGCTTACACGGGCGCTCTCGATTGTACAGCGACGTGAGCCGCAAGATATGCTGGCGCCACTGATGTTCCGTCAACATATTAGTCACCCTATTCAATCCTAATCTATCGCTGTATCCCATAATTCGTTTAAAGGTGGTTACCCCATGGAACAACATCATGCATCTTCTATTCAACTCGCGACCTTCGCCGGCGGCTGCTTCTGGTGCATGGTCAAGCCGTTCGACCAATTGCCTGGCATCCTGAAGGTCGTCTCTGGCTATTCCGGCGGCCATACGGAGAATCCGACATACGCTGAAGTCAAATCGCAAACGACGGGGCATTATGAAGTCGTACAAATAACGTTCGATAGCGCACTATTCAGCTATGCGCAGCTGCTTGAGCTATTCTGGCCGCAGATTGACCCGACCGATGCGGAGGGACAATTCCAAGATCGCGGCCCTTCCTATCGTGCAGCGATTTTCTACCATTCAGAAGAGCAGCGTGAGCAGGCTGAAGCCTCCAAGGCTGTCATCGCCGCGAGTGGACGCTTCAACAAGCCGATCGTCACCGAAATTCTGCCTGCGAAGACCTTCTACCCCGCAGAAGAATATCACCAAGATTATTATAAAAAAAGCCCCGACCATTACCGAGAAGATCGCCTTCTCTCCGGTCGAGACCAATTTATTGAACAACACTGGAATTCCAAATCGAACTCCTAATGATTATCTTTACCTATTATCGTTTCAATTCGCCCAAATGCCGGAGCAGTTCCGTTGTGAATTGCTCCAAGTAAGTGCGGTCCACCTCACTGAATCGGCTCTCCAACGGGCTGTCGATATCTAACACGCCAATCAATTGATCATCGATCAATAGAGGAATAACAATCTCTGATCTCGAAGCCGCATCACACGCAATATGACCTGGGAACTTATGCACATCTTCGACGACAATCGTTCGCCGTTCTCCCGCAGCCGTCCCGCATACACCGCGTCCGAGCGGAATGCGTACGCAGGCAGGCAGCCCTTGGAATGGGCCAAGCACCAACTGATTCGTTGCTTCCTCGTACAGATAGAACCCCACCCAATTGATTCGATCCATATATTCACTCAGCAATGCCGAAGCATTGGATAGATTCGCGATAGCGCTCGTCTCCCCTTCTAGCAATGCAGCAAGCTGCCTTATTGCCTCCGGGTAATCTTTATCTGGATTTCCACTGATATGACCTTTTTCGAACATCTCTTTCTCCTCCCCTTACACGGATTCCCTGAATAACCTCCTCAGATTAACACATTCCCTAGGCAAATGCATATCTTATTGCAACACGAATTACCGAGGAGGTACCTAGAACCGATGCGCAAGAAGAAACCCGTCACGACCCAATCTCGCAACCAGAACCGGCTCTATCAGGCAGATGAGAGCTTCGCAGGCCAGCTTCAGAAAGTACGTGAGAAGCTGCTCCCTCTTTGTCATCAATACAAGAACCACGCCGTGCATATTGAGACCATTGATGGCAGAACTTTTGAAGGTACGATCGTAGATGTCGACGCTGGGCATCTATACTTACAAACCCTGAGCCAACAACGCGCTTACTATCCTTATCCCTACCCACAGCCATATCCCTATCCGCGTCCAAGCTCAAATGTTATATTACCGCTAGTCTTGTACGAATTACTCGTCATCGCGCTTCTCTAACGAACGCAAAAAAACAAGAGAAGGTATGGCAATCGCCCTCTCTTCTCTTGTCCTTACGATCAATTAGCTTATAGCACTCTTCATGAATCGAGGGAATCGCAGCGTTGCAAGCGCTAAGCCGACAACCGCAACGAGAAGCATCACTCCGAGATTCGGTAAGATATCCTGAATATGCGCACCATGCACCATCACATTCTGCATCGCCTTCTGCGCCCAATACTGCGGCATGACTTTACCTATATTCTGCAAGAATCCAGGCAGCATATCTGATGGGAACCACAAGCCCCCGAGCACCGCACCACCCATCGTAATGAGCTGCGTGAACGCCATCCCTTGATTCTCACTTTTTACGATGAGGGAAATCGCAAGTCCAAGCCCCGTACCACAAATCGCAATCGCGAAGACGATCATCGCGATAGCTAGTGCATCTCCAAGATGCAAACCGTACACCAAATACCCGAACCCAAGTAGAATCGTACATTGTACAACCACGACAAGCATATACGGTACCCACATGCCGATTAAATAGCTCATATAGCGCATCGGCGTACTATTCAGACGTGAGATCATGCCCGATTCTTTATCCTTCATAAATCGACGCACCATCGAAGTGATTACGAAGAACGCGAACATCACGGTATAACCTGGGACAACCTGCGTAATCATACTGATCGAACCGCTCGTTACCTCTTGCTTCTCATCGACTTTAATCGGCGGAGTAAGCACTTGCTTCAATTCCGCTTGGCTTTTCCCTGCTGCAGTCAGCGCATTCGCAATTTTCTCTTCCTGATATTTGCCTGCAATATTCTGGAGCACCGCTTCAATCGGGCCGATAATATTGCTGCTCATGCCATCGTGATAGAGCACGATCTGTGCTTGTTGATTCCCGGACTTCAAGCTGTCCCCGAAGCCTTTCGGGAACACGATCATCGCCGATAATTTGCCTTCCTTAATCTTATCAATCTGCTGTTCAGTCGTCAGCGTCGTATCATGCGTCAATTGGAATGCCTTCGTATCCTCAATCGTCTTGAGAAATTGCTGTGATGCTTGGCTTTGGTCTTGGTCCACATATTGAACATGCAATGTGGCAGAGCTTGCGTTGCTGAATACCGTTGCGAACAACACGATGAATAGAATGGGCATCCCGAGTAACCAGAAAAATGTACCTTTTTCTTTCATTAACAATTTAATTTCTTTCCGCGCAATCGTCCGTATCATCTTTTAACCTCTCCCTTCGTATCCCTAAGCGTCACGCAGCGAAGTTCCTGTTAGCTCCAGGAACACGGCCTCAAGCGATGGCCTTACCACCTCAAGCTGCGATGTTCGATAACCTCTCAACTGGCAGAGCTCTGCCGTACGGCGGATTGTGTCTAGCACGGCATCCGTTTCAATGCGGAATCCACGGCCTTGCTTCGTTATTCTCTGCGATAGCGGGGTTAAATCCGGTTGGACATCTCCCTCAAGCTCCAGATAGACCGATCTGCCGCCATACTGCGCGAGAAGCTCATTGAGTGCGCCCGCCACAACAACTTTTCCATGATCGATAATCGCGACATCTTCGCATAATGCCTCGACTTCCTCCATATAGTGCGTGGAGTAAATGATCGTCATGCCTTCGGCTTTGAGTGACTGAATCAAATCGAAGATATGGTTCCGTGATTGCGGGTCGATTCCGACCGTCGGCTCATCCAGAATCATGAACTTCGGTTTATGCAGCAGCGCGGCTGCGATATTAATTCGCCGCATCATCCCGCCAGAGAAGGTGCTCACGGTATCATTCGCCCGATCTGCAAGCCCCACTTGCTCCAGCACTTCTTGAATGCGTTGTTTCAATGCCTTACCCTTCACCCCGTACATCTCACCGAAAAAAAGAAGATTATCATAGGCGCTCAGTTTCTCATACAACGTTATATTTTGCGGGACATAACCGATGATTTTGCGAACCTCTTGCGACTGTGTTGCCGTGTCATAACCGAGTATATTTACGCTGCCACGATCTGCCGTTGTGATACAGGAGAGAATCTTCATCGTCGTCGATTTCCCAGCCCCATTGGGTCCGAGCAGCCCAAAACACGTCCCCTTACGCACTTGAAACTGAAGATCTTGCACGGCAAGCTTCCCTGCGTACCCCTTCTGCAAGCCTTTCACTTCGATCGCCATATCCATGATCATTAACCTCCCTTATATTTAACTGCGTTGATCTCTTATTGAATTAATTGCCGATTCATGAGCTTCACGGCAGCCCACAAGAAAACTCCCCCGAGTAGAAAGGACAGCGCCAGGAAAGCTACGAACAGCAGCCCTTCTGCCTGCGTGATCGGCATCTGCATAAACGTAAAGAAAGAATTACCATCATCGTTCAATACAACCGCTGGAATCCATGACATGGCGTTCGCTGACAACCCATAAATCACCCAGACGAGCGGTAATAGCGGTCTCCACTGCGTTACGCGAAGAATCGAACCGAATAGGCCAAAGCCAATCATAAATGGAACGAGCACAAACATAGCTAGATAGGTTTTGGACTCCGTGATGGTGAATCGGAAAAGTGAGTCTACCGATAGGTTCCCCTGAACCATCTGGATCAGAATGGTGATGACCCACGTCGCGGCAAAGGCAAGAAGCCCGTACTGTATGATTCGTATCAACGCTGCGACGTATTTCGATCGAAGAAGCACACCTCTTGAATAGGGAAGCGTTAACCACCACCCGTGCGTTCCTTCTTTAAACTCCTTGCTCACCATCATATAGGCCTGCATAAATGCAAAATACGGGAATACATAAATGATGAACAACAGCACTTCCGGCTTGAACGTGATCTGTACATGCAGGAAAGCGTAGGCGCTTATCAGAATGACCGCCGCAATGGCAGCGTACGCCGCAACCCATTTCCGGCACACCCGCGTCGGCCTACGCCGTTTCAACTCATGTTTTATTAAATAGCTAAACGCATTGCGATCCATTTATCATTCTCTCCCCTTACTGGTATAGATTCCGGTAAATCGACTCCATCGAACCCCGCTCGGCACGCAGCGTCTCCACATCGCCATGCAGCAGTGCCTGCCCATCGTTCATGAATAAGGCATAATCGAACAGGCTCTCTGCTTCTTGAATCTCGTGCGTGCTTATGAGCACGGTCTGCTGACTATCACTCATATTGTCAATGAGTGCGCCGATAATGCGCTCGCGTGAGATTAAATCGATACCTGAGAAAGGCTCATCTAAGATTAATAAAGGGACATCGCGGCAAAGGCATAACGTAAGCATCAGTCTTGCTTCCTGTCCGCGAGACATCCCGTGAACATCCATATCCGAGCGCAGCTTCATAAATTCGAGCATACCTTCAGCCCGGTTGCGATCAAAGCCCGGCAGCAGCGATTCTGCCCAATTCAGCGCATGCTGCACGTTATGGTAGTTATACCAGCGCGCACGATCCGGCAAATACGAGATGAGACGATTCGTCTCAAAGCCCGGCTTCGCCCCGAACACCTCAACCTGCCCATGATCGGGCTGCGTCATCCCCGTGATCATACGGAAGAAGGTCGATTTCCCTGCGCCGTTCGCGCCCAGCACACCGATGACACGATTAGCTGGCAATTCGATGGAGAAATCATTCAGCGCCCAGTGATTCCCGTAGCGCTTCGTCACCTGTTTCGCAGTGATGGCCATTTCCGTCTTCATTCGTCATTCGTCCCCTTCATTCAAAAATCTTTGTATATCGATCCGCGTAAAGCCAATGCTATGCATCTTCTCGAGAAATTCCTTCGTCGCTTCCAGCGCCAGGTTGTTACGGATATTCTGAACAACTTCATTATTCGAGGTAATGAACGTTCCTTGCCCGCGCCGTGTCTCCGTTAATCCATCCCGCTCAAGCTCCTGATATGCACGCATCACCGTATTCGGATTGATCTTCAACGTCTGTGCCAATTCCCGTACTGACGGTATCTTCTCTCCCAACGCAATTCCTCCTCTTGCGATTGAACCTCTTATCTGCTGCAACACCTGTTCATACAACGGTTTGCTTAAATCCAGATCAAACTGTATGCCGCCTGCTTCAACTACACTCAAGTCACTTCCTCCTTCACCCACACATTCATAAGACGAAAGCACGGCGTTTCAACATTCGTTTCTATATCGTATGTAGTGTATTATATCACTTAATACACTCAGTGCAATAGGTATTTTATATTTTTTCCCAGAAAAAAGAAAAAATCCACCGCCATAAGGCGATGGATTGCTGTTCATTCATTCGTTATTTTAATACTTTCTCAGCCAGGATGCGCTGTACATCATAAACATTGGAGTCTTTCTTGAACTGCTTCGATACGGTTGGTTCTACAGCGCTGGAGATCCAAATTTTGAGCTCTGCATCCAGATCGAATGTCCCTGCTGTCTCAATGCTGAAGCGTGCAATACTCTTGTAAGGAAGGGACATGTACTCTACCTTCTTCCCTGTAACACCTTGCTTGTCAATTAGAATCAATCGTTTGTCCGTGAACACGAACATGTCGCGAATGAGTTTGTAGGCCTTATCCACCGTCTCGCCGGGGAATAAAATCGGCTGCAATTCCTCTTGTACATCCTTCTCACTGACCGCTGAAGCGTTACCCAATATTCCGTCCAAAAATCCCATTCCCACATCTCCCTTTCATGGTATCCATTTTATAAAATAATTTACACTGACTGTTTGCTTGGATGGTGCTTACTTCTCATACGCAGCAAGCGGCAGGGATGGTGCAAAAATTTAAAATAAATGTCTACTAAAATATCATAGGAAACAAGTCCCTAATTTGGTATATTCATATTATCAAAACTATACAAATACAGGAAAGAGGTACTACTTATGGATAACTTTCGCGAACAAATACTGAATTTATCTAAACGAATACACAAAATGAAAGATAATATTCTAACAGAAGAAGCAACAAAAACTTCTGCTATCATGCCTTTTTTTCAGTTACTGGGTTATGATGTGTTCAACCCTGAGGAATTTATCCCTGAGTTTGTAGCAGATGTTGGAATTAAAAAAGGGGAGAAAGTAGATTATGCAATCATGCAAGATAACAAACCGATCATACTTATAGAAGCAAAATCCATCCAAGAATCACTTTCTAAACATGATTCACAACTGTTCAGATATTTTGGGACAAGCGAAGCAAAATTTGCTATTTTAACGAATGGTATTACATATCGTTTTTATACGGACTTAGAACAACAAAACAAAATGGATACGGCTCCGTTTTTTGAATTCAATTTAAATGATATTCGTGATACACAGCTCGTAGAATTGTTCAAGTTCAGAAAAGAGCAGTTTAGTATTGAGAACATTTTGACTACCGCATCGGAACTTAAATACACCAATGAGATAAAAATGTATTTAAGTAAAGAATGGGACAGCCCTTCTGAAAATTTTGTAGGATTTATATTACAAAATGTGTATAGTGGCAAAAAAACAAAACAGGTTGTAGAACGATTTCAAGGTCTCGTGAAAACATCATTAAAACAGTTTATTAATGATATTCTAAATGATAAATTGAAAGCAGCCATTGCAACCACAAACTCTGAAATTGATAAAGAACTACCAGTAAAAGAAATCGCAGCTACTACTGAGGAAGCACAAATTATTACTACCCAAGAGGAAATTGAAGGATATGTTACTATTAAATTTTTACTTCGTGATGCAATACCCGTAGACAGAATTCACTACCGAGATAATTTAAGTTACTTTAACATCCTTCTAGATAACAATATAAGAAAATGGATTTGTCGTCTTGGGTTAAACGGAACGAACAAATATATTCAATTGAACGACGAAGATAAAACGACATTCACAATTGAAAATATCTCTGATATTGAGAATTACAAAGATAAATTAATTGAGGTTGCAGATAAATTCAAATAATCACAATAAATACAGTAATGGCGCGGATTCCCAAAACCTCGGAACCCGCGCCATTACTGCGTTTATAGGAATGCTGATGAGAGGACTCGAACCACCGACCTACGCATTACGAGTGCGTTGCTCTACCACCTGAGCTACATCAGCAAGGACGCTGCATGAAGCAGCGGCAACTAGGTTATTTTATCAAAAAAAGAAATGATCGTAAACGGCTCCTCCGAAAAAATGAAATCCACATTATCAAACTCATATATATAAGTGTTGACACACTCGTATATACGAGTTATATTATTAGCTGTAAGCGCTAACACATGACATCATGAATAAAACATTGAATTGAAGGAGGCAGCCCCATGAGTAAGAACTACCGGGACACTGCATTACAAATACTTGAACATATCGGCGGCAAGGACAATATCGACCAAGCGGCACACTGCGTCACGCGGTTGCGAATTGCCCTGAAAGACGATAGCAAGGTGAACACGGACCAACTGCTTACAGTTCCCCTGGTGAAAGGCGCATTCCATAATGCCGGCGTCTTCCAAGTCATCATTGGGCCCGTCGATGTCGAGCGTGTATACGCCGAACTCATCGATTTAACAAAGATGGAAAAAGCCACTATTGCCGATGTCAAAACATCCGGCTCCAAGAAGCTGAATCCGCTACAGAAGCTCGTTAAAATTTTCTCCGACGTCTTCATGCCAATTCTTCCTGCCATTATTACGGCCGGTTTATTAATGGGTCTGAATAACCTCATCGGGGCTAAAGATTTGTTCTTCGAAGGCAAAACCTTGCTGGAAGTCTACCCGAACCTGGAAGGCCTGTGGGGTCTCATTAATATGATGGCGAATACGTCCTTCGTCTTCCTGCCAGCCCTCGTCGGTTGGTCCGCAACCAAACGATTCGGCGGCAGCGAGATTCTAGGATTGGTACTCGGGCTGATGCTCGTCCATCCGGATTTGCTCAATGCATGGAACTACGGACAAGCCGCTTCTGGTCTGAACGGACAGACGCTTCCGTACTTCGATATTCTAGGCCTGTTCTCGATTGAGAAAGTTGGTTATCAAGGTCAGATTCTGCCGATTCTCGTCGCGGCATTCGTACTCAGCAAAGTCGAATTATGGCTCAAAAAGAGAGTTCACAGCTCCATTCAACTCCTGGTTGTTCCGATTACATCCATCGTTGTCACAGGCGTTCTTGCCCTTGGCATTATTGGTCCGGTTACGCGTCATATCGGGAACTTCATTACAGACGGCATCGTTATGATCTTCGACGTCGCACCGGCGCTTGGCGCAGTCATCTTCGGCGCATTGTATGCACCGCTCGTCATTACAGGCATGCACCACATGTTCATCGCAATTGACTTGCAATTGATTGCTCAGACAGGCGGCACATTCATCTGGCCAATGATCGCACTATCCAACATTGCACAAGGTAGTGCAGCGCTGGCGATGTTCTGGCTGGCTAAATCGAAAACAGAAAAGAGCATGGCTTCCACTTCAGCATTATCGGCCTACTTCGGCATTACAGAGCCGGCGATGTTCGGCGTAAATTTACGCAATAAATTCCCGTTCTACGCAGCCATTATCGGTTCTGCGGCTGCAGCCATCTTCATTACACTAAGCGGCGTCCTAGCAGCGGGCGTTGGGGTCGGCGGTCTACCTGGCTTCATTTCTATCATTCCGAAGTATATTCCAACCTTCATGATCGGGATGGTCATCGCCATTGTCGTCCCACTCGGCTTAACTTACCTGTTCTCGAAATCTTCGAAGCTTAATAACCGAAATGGAGAATAAGGTACTGAATTAGAGAGGTGAAATCATCATGAATAACAGCAACAGCACAGCGAATTGGAAAAAATCCGTTATCTATCAGATCTATCCGAAAAGCTTCCGCAGCGCGCAGCAGCGCGCTACGGGAGATATTCAAGGCGTTACCGAGAAGCTCGATTACCTTGCCTTCCTCGGCGTCGATTATATATGGCTAACCCCCGTGTACACTTCACCCCAACGAGATAATGGCTATGACGTCAGTAATTATTACACCATTGACGAGAGCTATGGCACGATGGAAGACTTCGATCAACTCATCGCGGAAGCACGTTCTCGCGGCATCGGCATCATGATGGACATTGTGGTCAATCATTCTTCCACCGATCACGCATGGTTCCAGGAAGCGAAGCAGGATCGGAACAGTCGCTACCGTGATTATTACATTTGGCGCGATCAACCGAACAATTGGGCGTCGAAATTTGGCGGCTCTGCTTGGGAATATGACGAAGTAACAGAACAATATTATTTGCATTTATTCGACAAAACCCAAGCAGACTTGAACTGGGAGAATGAACAAATGCGCGCAGATGTCTATGAAATGATGCGATTCTGGGCAGACAAAGGCGTCTCCGGCTTCCGGCTCGATGTCATCAATCTCATTTCCAAAAATACAGATTTCCCAGACGATCTCACGGGAGACGGACGCAAGCATTATACCGATGGTCCTCATGTGCATGAATATATTCAAGAAATGAATTGCGAGGTTTTCGCAGGCCGCGAAGTCATTACCGTTGGCGAAATGTCATCAACGTCCATCGACAACTGTGTACTGTACTCGAATCCGGAGCGTCGTGAGCTGTCGATGACCTTTAGCTTTCACCACTTGAAGGTGGACTACCCGAACGGAGACAAATGGACGGAAGCTCCTTTCGACTTCGCGATGCTCAAGCAGATTATGTCGGACTGGCAAGTTGGCATGCATGCAGGACAAGGATGGAACGCCCTCTTCTGGTGCAATCATGACCAACCGCGTATTGTATCTCGATTCGGAGATGATGGGATCTACCGGGAGAAATCGGCCAAAATGCTTGCCACCGCACTCCATATGCTGCAAGGTACGCCTTATATTTATCAGGGCGAAGAAATTGGCATGACGAACCCAAATTTCGTATCGATTGATCGTTACCGCGATGTTGAGACCTTGAACATCTATGGATTGAAACGGCGAGCCGGTCAATCTGATCAAGACATTATGGGCGCTATTCGGCAGAAGTCCCGCGATAACTCGCGAACACCAATGCAGTGGAACAATGCCGCCTACGCTGGCTTCTCAGAAGCTGAGCCGTGGATCGATGTCGCATCTAATTATCCCGAGATCAATGTCGAACGTGCGCTCAATGATAAGGAATCCATTCTGTATCATTACAAGAAGCTCATCCATTTACGCAAAACGATCGATGCCGTGACGGATGGCGCCTATCGCATCGTATGTGGTGATCATCCGCAGGTATGGGCTTACACCCGAACGACGAAAGACGAGACGCTGCTCGTCGTGAACAACTTCTATGGCGATCAGACTTCGATCGATTGGCGTACGGAACCCGGCGTGATGAATCAGCTGAACTCGGGATCTGCAGAAGTCCTGCTAACCAATTACGAAGACAATGTGCACCTAGACGGAACTTCTCTTTCGCTCCGTCCTTATGAATCGATTGTCTATCGCATAACAACACCAAATTAAACAAGAACCGCCTCATACGAGCGATATTTGTCGATATCCGTTCGTAATGGCGGTTCTTTGGCATTCCAAGATTCGCCACGAATTTTATGGTACGATAGGGGGACAGATTGAGCATGGAACGGGGGTTCGAATCATGACGAAATATGAACTTATCATGGAAGCGATCATTCAGAAGATCGAGACGGGCAAATGGAAAGAAGGACACAAAATCCCGTCCGAGACGGAACTGATGGAAGAATATGATACCAGTCGCGGTACCGTGCGCAAAGCGGTCGATTTGCTGCAGGAGCGAGGGTACGTACAGAAGATTCATGGCAAGGGCGTGTTCGTCCTGCGGAAGAAGAACATTGAATTCCGCTTCGGCGGCATCGTTAGCTTCGCAGAAGAGAATAAGCGATTAAACCGAAAATTTCAGACCAAAGTCGTCGAGATGGATACACTCACGGCAGATAAAGAGGTTGCGAAGCTGCTAAGTATAAAGACCAAAACGGCAGTCACGCGGATCAAACGGGTCCGGCATGTCGATGGAGAGAATGTCATTCTCGACGTGAACCATTTCGTCGCTGAACTCATCCCTGGTCTAACTTCGGACATCGCGGAAGCGTCGATCTATGCGTATATTGAGCAGACGCTTGGATTACATATCAGCTATGCCCAGCGGGTGATCGAAGTGCAGCCCTGCACGGAGGATGACCGGAAGTACCTTGATTTGAACGGGACCGACTATGTCGTTGTCGTCAAGAACTTCACACATCTCTACGACGGCAGACAGTTCGAATATACCGAATCCCGGCACCGCTGGGACAAGTTCTATTTTTCGGATGTGGCTCGGCGATAGTCGAATTCTAATCCCATCTCTGCTTCTAACCCTACGAAGCGAGGTGGGATTTATTGTGTATTCTGTGTCCTCCATGTCAATGAACACAACATGAGAATATTCTCATCGAGTTCTCATACTTCTCGGAAATCCACGTGTGCCCTAATCAGTCCGATGGTTAGGTAAATGATGGGATTTTTTTGTATGTTATGTTGGTATCAGGTGATCGAGACGCTTCACCACAACATTTCATTTCGAGGAGGAAATTAACAATGAATCCTACACAAAAGTTCGGTAAGCTGCTTCTAGGCACAAGTCTTAGTCTTTCCTTATTATTCACTGGAGGTATGCTGATCCCCCCTCAAGCCGCACATGCTGCACAAGCTGCACCTCTATCGACATCTACATCCATCGCGGATAACATCGCTGCTACAGGCAAGCAATTCATGGGGGTTCCCTATAAATTCGGTTCGAAGTCCGGCGTAACAAGTACATTTGACTGCTCTTCATTCACACAGTATGTCTTCAAACAAAATGGAATTTCCCTTCCGCGTGATTCGAGACAACAATCCCGGGTGGGGACATATGTATCACGGGATCAATTGAAACCAGGGGATCTCGTCTTCTTCTACAACCCTATTCATCATGTGGCTATCTATATCGGAAATGGGCAGCTACTTCATACGTATGGCAAACCTGGCGTGACAATTACTAGCCTAAGCTCATGGGAATCTCGGATTAATACCATCCGTCGCGTACTACCTGACAATGGACAAGCCGTGGATCCAACCAATACGACAAGTCCTGATCAAGGCACCAACGTCCAACCGACAACGAAACCGGATCCTACAGATCAGTCCCCGTCCCATCCGTATAAAAAGACGAAACACAGACACGGGTACCGGAACTACAATCAACAAAACGAAAATGAATAAATTGGCATCCTGGTAAATGCCAATGCTCGAAGGGAGCCGTTCGCGGCTCCTTTTGCACGGGTATGCTAGTGAATACCTTCCTCTTTAACATGGGCTGCATAGACAGGCAATGCAACCCGAAAAGTACTTCCCCTCCCCAGTGTGCTGGTCACAGTGATCTTGCCCCCATGGTTCTGCACCAACTCTTTGGCAATGGATAGCCCCAATCCCGTCCCTCCCGTTTCTCTCGAGCGCGCTTTATCCACCCGATAGAACCGGTCAAAAATTTTGCCCTGATCCCCCTCTGGAATGCCGATCCCTGAATCCGCTACGGCGAAGAACACTTCCTCTTTACTTTTGCCGACACGAATTTCTATGGATCCTCCTGCACGCGTGTAGCGTATAGCATTCTCGAAAAGAATGACCACCACCTGCCGAAGCTGCTCCTCATCCCCCAAGACATATACATACGGATCTAATATTTCCTTCAGGGAAATGTTCATATCTTGACGCCATAATTGTCGAATTGCATCTTGAACCGTGCTGCCTAAATTCACTTTATCTTGTTTCATTGTGATATTGCCGGTACGCGCTAACGTTAATAATTGATTGATCAGACGCTGCATGCGTTTACTTTCTTGATCGAGCGCTTGAATGGATTGTTCCAAGACTTGAGGATTTTGTTTGCCCCAGCGCTGAATCAGCTGTACATTACCTCGAAAAGCCGTAAGCGGGGTTCGCAGCTCATGAGAAGCGTTCGAGACGAAGCTTTTCTCCCGTTCGAATTGATCTTCGAGTCGATCTAACAAATAATTAATCGTCTTTGCTAAGTCTGAGAGTTCTTTCGGGGTATGCGGGACAGGAATACGCAGCTTCATATCCGTAACGTCGCTCATTCCTCGCATGGCATGCATGATTGCAAATAAAGGACGCATGTTTCTCCGTGTAAGATGATAAATTAACAAGGATCCGATGATCATACTGAAAATTCCCGTGATACTTAAGACTCTAACAATAACCCCTAGTAAATGCACAATATTGTTCATCTGCACCCGGATATGAATCGTCATCGCATGTCCATTACTGTGATGGACGATATTGTCGTAGAAAAATAAGCCCTGCGTCGCATCCCATTGGAGGGGGCCAATCCAAGTTAATTCGACCGTTTCTTGACCATGACCATCCGTAGTCACTTCCCACCCCCGAGAATGTGCTACCGTAACTCCTTTGGAATTTTTGATCTCCACATTGTAATTCGCGTGGTCCGGATAGAGAACCTCATCCAGCATCTCTTGCCAATCGTCGACCGTTTCCTCGATACCATTCGTTATTTTTTGTTCGACAGCCATCAGTTCATTCTTCGTATCCTGGACCAGAAAATAACTTACAGCTCCCATAATGCATAGACCGATAAATAGAATAATCGCCAGGAGGCTGAGTACATACCACGCGGTAAAGCGAAACATCAACGTATTGACTGCTTCTTTCATCTGCTTCATCATCTGTCATCCTTAGCCAGAACGTATGACATATCCAACACCTCGAATGGTATGAATTAATTTGGGGATATGCTTGCGATCGACTTTATTGCGAAGATATCGAATATAGACATCCACAACATTGGTCTCCCCCGCAAAATCGTAACCCCATACCGCTGACAATAAGCGTTCTCGGCTGATAACCTCACCTTGATGCTGCATTAAGAAATGAAGCAGTTCGAACTCCCGCTGCGTGAGCTCGATTCGTTCTTCTGCTCTCGTAACCTGCCGTTTTCGAATATCGATGACCAAATCTTCCACTTGAAGCACATCCATAGAGGATCGATTCATTTCTCGATAATTACGCCGTATGTTGGTCCGTACTCTAGCGAGTAACTCCTCGATTTCAAAAGGCTTGGTTATGTAGTCATCTGCCCCTGTATCTAATCCGGCAATTTTATCTCCGATGTAGTCCCTTGCTGTTAGTAAAATGATCGGAACTTCACTCGTTCTGCGAATCCTGCGGCAGACCTCGAGCCCATCCAACTTCGGAAGCATCCAATCCAAGAGAATCAAGCTCCATTCCGTCTGATGAAACAACGCAAGCGCCTGCTCTCCGTCTGGGGCAACCGTTACCTCATACCCCTCATGCCGAAGTTCCAATTGAATAAACTGTGCGACATTCGGTTCATCTTCGACGAGTAAAATTTTCGCTGGCGACATCGTTTCACCTCATTGAATAGATATCTGTAGTCTAACCCCAGCTTCAGTAAACATGCAGCAGACAAATGAGAGCAAGATGAGAAAACTCCAATGAATCTCTCATGCAAACTTTCTTATTTTTTCATTTTCCTCTGATAACATGGTACAAGTAAGGAAAAATCAAAAAAGAAAGGTTGATAAGCATGAAGAAAAAACCATTACTCATTGCAGGCTTGGTCGCTATGATGATCGGAGGCGGTGTTCTGGTTCAAGCATATACTACCCCAGACAATAAAGCCTTTGCTGCGCCTAAGAGCCCTACAACAGCAACAACGGTAGACACACAGAAAGATAAAGATACCGACCCTGAGGTAGCAGATGATACCGAGCAAGTTCAATCAACTGATGCAACAACGCATCAAAACTCGAATACCATGAAACAAACGGAATCAGAAGATAATGATCACGGTGCCGTAGAGAAGGAATCTACGAATCAGGATCAGCAAGACCAGAGTGATGGCGACGGAGAAGTAGAAGACGGCCCGAACGAATAAGTAAAACAACAAAACAAGCCTAGTACGCTGCGGTACTAGGCTTGTTTTGTGGGTATGTACATGTATAAAGTGAAAAGCCCCCCCTAAAAGGAGAGCTTCTTACGGAAGACATCTATATTATTTCTTAGGCTCGGATTTGCTCGCGTAACGCTTATCCCACTCAGCCAGAATGCCGTCACGATCTACAGCAGCTTTGATCAGGTCGTTCTTGATCAATTGCTTGAGCGGATCTTGCGCATAGCCTTCAGGAATGGATGCCCCTTCTTGCTTGATACTCAGAATCGCATAGTTCTTGTTATACTCTTTCATTGGCGCATCGCTGATCGCCCAGTCCAGGAATGCTTGCGCTTCTGGCTTGATGTTGTCCTTCTTCACAAGCGCATTGGCTTCTAGATCCCAACCAGAACCTTCAGATGGGAATACAACTTCAACTGGGGCACCTTTTTGCTTCTCTTGAATACCACGGTATCCGAAGGACAATCCGATGACAGCTTCACCTGTTCCTGCCATTTTCGCTGGCTTCGAACCGGAATGTACATACATCAACATGTTGTCATTCAATTTGTCCATGTATTTCCACGCTTCATCTGCACCCATCAATTGCAAGAACGCATTCACTGTCAAATATCCTGTACCGGACGAAGAAGGATTCGGCATGACGATAAGCCCTTTATATTCTGGTTTGATCAAGTCCGCATACGATTTCGGAACCGGTAGTTTACGCTTCTCTAGCTCAGCTGTATTCGCAATGATCGCCGTTTCCCATGCGTCGATCCCTACCCATTTGGTCGGGTTCGCTGTATCCTTGAATTCTGGCGCTACACGCTCTACACCTTTTGGTGAATAGCCTTCTAGCATTCCCTTCTGATCGAGCACGAGCAAGCTCGTTGCAGCTAGACCCCAGATCACGTCCGCTTGCGGATTATCTTTCTCCGCGACTAATTTGGAAGTAATAACGCCCGTTGAGTCGCGTACGATGTTCAGCTTCACATTCGGATACTGCTCCTTGTATGATGCCAAATAGGCTTGAATTTGATCATCTTCCATAGCTGTGTAGATGGTTAATTCACCAGAATCAGCTGCTTTTGTCTCTGCTGGTTTATCGCCCTCTGCAGCTACCTCCGTCGTCGAACCTCCACCTTGGGCACATCCTGACAATAATCCGATACAGAGCATGAGCGTCATGGCCCATTTGAACGAGTTTTTCATGATTCGATATCCCCTTTTCTATGTTCCCATAATGAATGTCGGCATTTGTTTCTTGCTTACATATTCAATATAAAGGGTAATGATCAAGACAAGATCAACGTCATTTTAAGGTTTTATAAATATTCGCCGGCATAGGCTGCAAGACGTTCCACGCTATGCATTCCTGGGTTCTTGCTGCCAATGGTGAACTTATCGGTCTCACCGTAGAAGCCATGAAAGTCACTGCCCCCCGTCGGGATCAAGCCATAGCGCTCTGCAATCTCCATCGCCTTCTTCTCTTCGGCCTCACCATGTGTCGGGTGCCGCACTTCGATGCCAGCAAGCCCTGCATCGAGGAGTGCAGGGAGCATATCCCAGCTGTCATACTGATGCGGATGGGCAAGAACTGGAACGCCGCCCGCTTCACGAATCGCAAGAACGGCATCGCGGGCATCGAGATACGCCAGCGGAATATAGGCTTCGCCTGGCGCCGTTCCCTGCCCACCACGAGCAAATAATGTACGGTACAGCTCGCCATAAATTGAAGTCGTATACCCCTGATCGATCAGGGCATGCATAATATGCTGCTTGTAGACCCCTGTACCGCCCTCTGCATAACGCTCGACCTGCTCCCACGTGATGCCGTAGCCCGCTTCAATCAATTGCTCCACCATCTGACGGGATGCGTTCTGACGCCGTGCAATCAAGGGATCGCACAACGCTGAGATCGCCGCATGTCCCGGCTTCACATGGAAGCCTAGAATGTGCACACGGCGGCTTCGTTCGAAGTCATACCCGGATATTTCGATACCCGGAATAATTTGAATGCCCTGTTCCTGCCCAACGCGTTGCGCATGCATAAGACCCAGCGTCGTATCATGGTCATTGATGGACAGCACCTCTACCCCGTTCTTGCGCGCGAGCTCGATCACTTCCTCGATCGTCATGGAGTTATCCGAGATTTTCGTATGACAATGCAAATCGATCATCAGTCACAGCCTCCCATGCATAATTCGCTTCATGCACCAGGGTACCGCCCACCCATGTCTTACGAACAACAGGATATCCGCCGGCTTCCTCTACGAGCAGCAAATCTGCCGTACGACCCACTGCGATTGAACCGTAGGAATCCTCTATTCCAAGTGACTGTGCCGGGTAATAGGTCACCATCTTCACAGCCTCTGCTAGATTGCCAGTCGTCTCTGCGATCTTAAATACCGACGGAAGCAGCGCAGCCGGGAAATAATCGGAGCACAGGATATGCGCAGCCCCTGCTTCAACCGCATCCATTGCCTTCATGTTGTTATTGTGGGAACCTCCGCGAACGATGTTCGGCGCGCCGATACTGACGTACATGCCTTGTTCCATCGCATATTTCGCAGCCTCCAGCTTCACGGGGAACTCACTAATGACAGCCCCGAGACGATGCATGTAATCCACCTTCGCGGTCGTATCGTCATCATGCGAGGCCATCTGGACCCCTTGCGAAATGGCGTAGTCAGCCAGGTTCTGAAGCGCATCCCAATCGACATTCTGCTTGAACTCGACCAATTGATTCAAGAAAGCTTCTGCCTCATCTTCTGTAATCTGCTCATAGGCTGCGAGATATTTGCGGTAGGACTCCCAATTCCCGTATTGACCTTGCCCTGGGGTATGATCCATCAGGGACAAGAAATCAATCTGTTGCTCCGAGATCAGATCATGGACTTGTTGAATTCCCGCGACATTCGTGATCTCATACCGATAATGAATCCGATGCCTGATCATCGATGAGTCATGGCGTTTACGGCCTACATAACGAATAATACGGGCAACCATCTCATCATTTCGTACCGTCGTGCCATCGGAAGAGCAGATCGAATGGAATAGTGTCGTAATCCCGTAGCCCGCCATTTTCTTCTCCAAGCTCGCCATGGCGAGCTCCAGCGGGAAAATACTGCTCGGACGCGGTGAAATCTCCTTCTCAATCGAATCACAGTGCAGCTCAATCATGCCCGGCATGACGTACATCCCTTGCGCATCAACGATGACGCATGACTCCCCCGCCACAGCAGCAGGGGGCTCGAACGCTTCCGACGCATCTGCACGAATCACTTCCTTAATCAAGCCGTCTTGAATGACAATGTGTCCCTTCACAATGTCATCTGGCAGTATCATTTGTGCATTCGTTATGATCGTTGTCAACATTCCGCACCTACACCTCCGACGAGCAGTCCGCCCACCATATTGAATTCCTTATCCACGACCGATTCCATAAAATCCAAATCATGAAAAATCCCGATCATACTCGTACCCATTCCCTTAAGCTCCATAATCTTATCGCGAACAAAGGCCTTCGAGACGTGATCAAGCGATGCCGTCGGTTCGTCAAGAAGTAAGAAACGCGGTCGCTTCACCATCGCGCGGGCGAGATTGAGGCGCAGCTTCTCTCCACCGCTGAACGTATTCGGGTAAGCATGCCAGAGTGATTCCCTAAGCTCAAAATGTCTGAGCATCTCTGCCGCTTCGTCCACCGCTTCATCCTGCGACTTCCCATTCATCACCAGCACCTCAATAACCGCTTCGAATGCGGTCACCCGTGGCAAGAGTTTTAGAAATTGCGAGACGTAGCCGATCTCTTGATGCCTAATATCAAGAATCTGCCGCTCAGTCGCTTTTGCCAGATCCACCAAGCCATACGACAACGAGTTGTACCAGATCTCGCCTTGCGTCGGGATATACGTGCGATAAATGCACTTCAGAATAGTCGATTTCCCGGCTCCGCTCTTCCCTGTAATCCCAATAAATTCACCAGACCTTAACGTCATGTTAATATCGCTGCAGCCGGCAATTTGTTTCTGATCGAATTCGTGCAGTGTGAATGATTTATATAAATTGCGAATCTCGAGCAAGTTGTCCATGGGGTTCGCCTCCTAGATCATGGAGTTAATTAAAGTCTGGGTATACGGGTGCTGCGGATCTTCCATGATTTGATCCGTCAGACCTTTCTCCACAATACGTCCGTTCTTCATCACCACAGTACGCTGTGTGAGCATGCGAATCACCGCGAAATCATGGGAGACGACGATCATGCTGATCCCAAGCTCCCGCTGAATCTGTCGGATTAAATCAAGCACTCGTGCCTGTACGGATACATCCAGCCCCGTCGTCACTTCATCCAGCAGCAAGAGGGGCGGATTGTTCGCTAACGCCTTGGAGATCTGAACCCGCTGCTGCATCCCGCCGCTGAAATATTTCGGTTGATCATCCATCCGTTCCAGCGGAATTTGGGTCTGCCCGAGCAAATCCTTCGCCCGCTCCCGAATCTCGCCGACATGGCGCCACTCCGCCATGAGCAATTTCTCGGCAATATTGCCGCCACTGGAATGAGATAACCGCAGCCCGAGATGCGGGTTCTGATACACCATCCCCATCAGATGGTTACGTACCCAGCGCTTCTGCTGACGGCTAAGCTCGAACAGATTGTCTTTCCCGTCCTGATAAACTTGTAAATGAAATGTCCCTGATGTAGGTTCCTCGTCGAAATATAATGTTTTGACCAACGTACTTTTGCCTGAACCGCTCTCCCCGATAATCCCTAGCACTTCTCCGGGATACAGCTCCAGATGAATATCCGCGCAAGCAATGACCGTCCCACAGCTCGGACAGACGTTCCGCTGATGCTCCGGGCCTGTAAGCTCTATACATGAAGGACAACCTGCCCCGTATTGTTTACTCAAATTCGAAATTTGCAGGATTGATTCCATCCCAGATCACCCCGATCTCTACAGACTCGCCGGCCGCTTGCCGCTGACGTTTATCACAATAGCTCGTATCCGAGCAAGCAACCTGCTTCGCTCCCGTTACCGCATCATACGACTCTTCCAAATACGTATGCGTACTGCCGCATTTCGCACATGGCTGATCGAATTGCTCCACCTCAAATGGAATATCCTCAAATTGAAGCGGCGTGACGTCGGTATATGGCGGAATCGCGTAAATCCGTTTTTCCCGTCCCGCACCGAACAAAAACAAGTTGTCGGCTTGGTGCAGCTTCGGCACATCGAACCTTGGAATCGGCGACGGATCGCACAAATAATGACCGTTCACCATGACCGGATAATCATAGGAAATCCGAATCTCACCATACTTTACAATGTCCTCGTACAAATGAAGCCACATTCTACTGTAATCCCGCTCCGCATGCATACGGCGCGTCTCCTGCTCACTCGGCTCGACGGTTCGCAGCACTTCCGGCAATGGCACTTGGAAAATCAAAATTTGATCCTCGCGCAGCTTCTCTTCCGGAATACGATGCCGCGTCTGAATGAGACTTGCTTCGAGCGAATCGGTCGTCGGCGTGACGTCGCACATTTGGCAGATCAATTCTCGCAAGTTGCACGCATTGACGCTGTCATCGCTGCCTTGGTCAATGACCTTGACCGTATCTTCAGGCCCGATGACGGACAACGTCACTTGCAGTCCACCTGTCCCCCAGCCGCGGGCAATCGGCATCTCACGCGAACCGAACGGCACTTGATAGCCTGGAATCGCAACAGCTTTCAAGGTCTTCCGTCTGAGCTCCCGCTTCGTCAGCTCATCAAGAAATGCGTAATTATAGGCTTCCATGCGGCGCCGCCTCCTTCTCTTGTTCAATCTCTCCATCTGCGCTTCGATCACCCTTCTCGTTAATGGAACGAACGCGCTGAAGTTCAGCTTGGAAATCGACATAGTGAGGTAATTTGAAATGAGAGATAAAGCCTGAAGATTCAATGCCGTCGATATGATACAGGACGAATTCCTCGTCTTGTGCCGGCGAATCCGCATTTTGCTGCTGCATCGTCTGATCCAGAATGCTCATCGAAATGGCCTTATCCTCGTTATGACCGAAGCATAATCCATAACCAACCGCGAATTGCGCACGACCCGCAGCTTCACGGTGATTCTCCGCGTGTACGCGTACAACCATCTCCGATTCGGTGACGAGCACACGACCAATGGTCATCGTCTCGCCAGGATAGAACGGATGTTCAATCTCTACGGGCACATACCCAACGCGCAGTTCTCCAATCGTCGGATGGACATCCCCGTAACCGCGTACGCTGGAATATGCAAAAGCCATCAGAGCCCCGCTCTCTCCACGCGCCAGCGTCTGCAATCTTGCTGATCGTGAAGCCGGGAAGCTGATCGCATGACGGGTAATATCATCGATGACCACCTCCTCGTCTTGAGGTTCCCCAGCAGCCAACAACCCTTCAGCACGCAATAACTCAATGACACGTGGGAAAACCGGCATCTCGCTCTCTCCGTTCCCCGATAATTCCTCCTGCACGGCCTCTGTTAAGCTCTCGGATAAATAATTCGTTACATACTTCATAATCTCGGATGAATCTTCATCCATCCGGCTCATATCCAGCAGCCGCTTCGTATAGTCACGGGTAGGCCCGAGATACTGTCCGCCGGGTACTTCCTTGAATGTTGCCGAGATACGACGAATTACATCCATATTCTCGGTCTGGATCGGCAGCGTATAGAAATTACGCACCAGCGTCGAGCGGAATGCCCGCAGCAGGAACGAGGCTTCCAGCACGTCCCCTTCAGCCTGCTTGAGTGCGAGCGCAGCGAGATCGGGATCGTATAAGGAACCTTCGGACATAACACGATCGACAGCGAGCCGCATCCCTTTGCGAATCTGCTGCACCTCCAGCGGTGCTCCGCCTTCCTTCCACGGGATGTACTTCAACAGCTTCTCTGCTTCATGAATCGCATGGCTTCCGCCTTTAACTGCTACATAAGCCATCTACGCCACCTCCCAACTGAATTTCGTACTGCGCGGCACACAAGCCACGCGTCCCATCTCATCGACGAAGATCCAGTCGATCCCTAGCGGGAACTCGGCATTACTGACCTGCCATCCGGATACTAGACTTCCTGCGAGACCATCAATCCATAGCTGCTGCTCCTCCGCAATGCCCGGACCTCGCATCGTCAGCTTCACACTTCCCTTACACCCTTCCGAACCTGCACCTAACTCATGCACGCGGCAAATGATCGTTGCACTCTCATCCGGGAAGGTAAACGTCCCTCTTTTGCAAGACGCAATATCGACACTCGCCTGTGCAGCAGCATCGGTGGTGGTGAGGAACACATAATCACACGCCTGCAGTTCCTGTCTGCGTGATAAGGTATATAACTGAAGCTGCTCTGCCAGCGACATATCTCCAATAACCTCATAGGACACCGATTGATCGAGCAACATCATCCCTAGCGCAACAATGTACGCATCCGCAGCTTCACGACGAACGAAGGACGGTGCTTCAATCTGCACAATTTTGCCCGGTCTCGACATGGCATCCAGTACCTGACGATACACTTGTTGAACTGCATGCACACGCTCCATTGACTTCACACCCACACTCATGTTTCCACCTCCTCTTCGGTATCCATCAATTGAAAATCAACCTTCGTCCGCTCTATTAATGCGAAATCCGCCTGACGACGCTCCAGCAGCTCCTTCTCCTGCCTCGCAATCCAGATGCGGAACTGCTCCCGGAAATCATTCCATTTCAGCTCCATGTTGTGATGCACCGCGTCAAGCATTGCGACAATCCGCACCTTTTCCAGGGCATTCCCCATGACTGCGCCATATCCAACAACGCCATCAACCGTCAGCGTCGCTTCCGAAATCAAAATTTCCCCTGCATTGAATACTTGATGTTGTACCGATTCCTGCGCCCGCATCATCACCATGCCAAGCGACGCCTCGTTCACATCCTCCACACGCCCCATCTGAGCAATATGACTGCCCCATGGCCGCAGCGCTTCAACCCCCATCTCAGCGATTACAGCCGTATAGCCGCCCATTCGTGTATGCTTTTGCTCCATCCCTATCGCTCCCCTCAACCATCTCGTGTTATTTATCGATCATGCTACCTATTTCGCTTGGATCCAGCTCGTATCGTACTCCTCAAGCGTCTTCGCCCATGCTTCGGGTAGCTCAATATCGCAGATGATCATGTCAACTTCGCGCAAATCCGCGATTTTATACATTTTCACTTCTCCGATTTTCGAATGGTCTGTCACGATAATCGTCTGTTCCGACCGCTCGATGAACTTCCGCATTAAGGAGCCGCGCTCGGCATCATAGCCTGTAATGCCCTTCTTCAGTTGAATCCCGTCAATGGAGATAAATGCTTTGTTCGCCTGAAAATACTCGAGCATTTGCTCCGCCAATACCCCTGTCACTCGATCCTGCTCCGTGTTCACTACCCCGCCAAGCAACAAAATCTCAGCGTCTAGCATGCCGAGGTTCTTATACTGCTGAAGCAGCTGCAGTGCAGGCAGTGCATTCGTAATGACCTTCAAATGCTTCACATTGGTCAAATAATGGATCATTTGCAGCGTCGTCGTCCCATCATCGATAAATATCACGTCATAATCCTGCACGAGCCCTGCACAGGCACGACCGATCTTTTCTTTCTCGGGGGCAAATAAATGCTCACGTAGTGCAACGCCCGGTTCCATCCGGCCCAAGGTCAGCTTCACCGCCCCACCATAGACCCGTTTAAGCTTATTTTCCTTCTCAAGCTCCTCAAGTGTCCGACGTACCGTTTCGAATGAGACTTGAAGCGTATCCACAAGCTCGTCACTGCGAATTTTGCCTTCCAGATGAATTTTGTTCACGATATATTCCTTGCGTTCTAATGCACTTAATGACATAAATACCCCTCCAATTCACAAGCTCACTGTAAGGGATTCGTGTCAAAGGGGCATCAAATACACATGAAGATTATGTAAAGATGTGTTTTTCATGTGTGTTAGTGTGTGGTTTATCCTTTTAGAGGTTCGCATATTGTGGGAAGACAAGACGTAGAATGGAATGAGACAAGCAGAACTTATGCCATATAAAGGAGGACATGTTGTGCGCCATACAATCGTATTCGCTGCGGGGAACGTTATCGCATTCGCGCTGGTATTGATCATCAATGTGCTGGCAGAAAGGCTGCCGATAGGCGGGTACACGACGGGAGAAATTTCGGCGATGTACCCCTCCCAGTTAACACCAGCTTCTTACGCATTCATGATCTGGGGATTGATCTACACTGCGCTATTGCTGTTCGTCATCTATCAGCTGCTGCCTGCTGGTCGGGCTCGACCGGAGATACAGCGGATCGGCGGATGGTTCATCGTAAGCTGTGCCATGAATTCCGCATGGCTCCTGCTGTGGCATTATCAATATATCGAGTCCACCCTCTTCATCATGCTGGGGCTACTGATCTCCTTGATCGCTATCTATTCACGAAGCCGAGTACCAGGACCGCCCGTCCGGGATGCAGCAGCCTACTGGCTGCTCTCCGTTCCGTTCAGTCTCTATCTTGGCTGGGTGACGGTGGCATCACTTACGAACCTCTCCGTCTTCCTTACCCATACCTACGGAGAGCAGCAGGAAATTACGGGGTTATCCCAGCTCACTTGGTCGGTCATCCTACTCATCCTCGCTTCGTTCATCGCCCTGTGGGTAGCCTACCGTCATCACGATCCGTTCTACCTGCTTCCGATCGTCTGGGGACTCATCGCGATTGGGGTGGGACAGCAGGAAACGGCGATCATTGTCTATACCAGTTGGATAGCAGCAATTTGGCTCGGAATCGCCGCACTCCGTATGGCATGGCGATCCTTGCGCTGGCAGTGTGTCACATAAGCGTCTCGTTTAGCGCGCTGTTTCCATGGAGAAGCCATATACCAAAAAACCCCTAGGCGCATAAGCACCTAGGGATTCGTTCATATCGAACCTTGGAAGGTTCGTGTTATTCGATTCAATCTTAGAATTGGTTCCAGACAATGGTCTCTTGTGCTGGGAAGCGGTGGCTCGGACGGCCTTCTTGCGCTGCTTTACCGACAGAGATCAACATGATTGGAATGTAACGGCTAGGCACGTTGAATTGCTCCGCAAATTGCGTTGCATTGTAACCACCCATTGGGCAAGTATCGTAGCCTTTTGCTTTTGCAGCAAGCATCAATTGCATAGCAGCAAGGGATGCATTAAGAACCGCGGAATCGCGAGCCACTTGCGGGCTCTTATAAGCGCCTTCGATTTGACCAACAAGTGAGTCCTTCACTGCTTGCGGCAATTGACCTGCTTTAACCGCACCACCGAAGATCGGCTCTGCATTTTTGTTCGCTTCAAGGTCACCTAATACCGCGATGACAGCCGAAGCTTGAACCACTTGCTCTTGTCCGTAAGCGATTGGAAGCAATTTCTCCTTCTGTGCTTGCTCGTCGATTACAACGAATTTCCAATGCTGCAAGTTCCAAGCGGATGGTGCTTTCGTAGCTGTCTCAATTAGCTCAACAAGCTCTTCCTTGGAAATTTTGAACGATGGATCATATTTTTTAACGGAGTGGCGATCCGTCACCACTTGCATGAAATCTACAGATGTTGTTGTTGACATCATATATTCCTCCAGTTGTGTATGAATGTGATATAAGTTACATGAATTCCGTTTCCCATTATACAATGATATTTGTTGAGTTGCAAACAAAAATATAGCGACTTGTTTTTACATATGAAATTATTCTTCGTGAGTACATTTTGCCTAGGCTTCGTTATTGAAAAAGACTTTATAGAAGTACATTTTCCGTTCTTCGTCGTACCCTTTCTCCAGATAGTCGAAGCTTTCATTGTTGACCTTGATCTCAATGTTCGTGTCGAGCTTGATGTCGTTCTTGAACTGGCGTTTGACTTTGCGAAGCGCCGTCTGCGAAATGTTGAAGTCCGTCATTGACGGCAGCTCCCTCATCTCCTCATACGTTTCCTTGTAGGTCTTGAACATATCGATATAGCCCTGATCGCGAATGACTTCCTCGTAGAATACATCCTGCGTGAACTGCTCATTGCTCGCAAAATGCTGAATCGTCTCGTTCAGGAAAACCAGCTTCTCCTTCTTCTCGAACTGATCATTCGTCGTTGCGACGACATCGTCATAGAAGTCCGAGCACATCCGGATATACTGATCGGTCATATAGTGCTCGTCCACCAAATCCCTGACCTGCAGGAAGTCATCCCTCCAATAGACTGCCTCGTTCTGACTCCCCTTATTCGATAAGTCGACCAGACTCACATGGAACCCTGAAGATGCTTGGTAATTAAAAATAATGCATCCCTTGTCCAATTTTTTGATGTTCACGCCCTGCTCGTATTGGAGCTCAAATGCCGACGAATCCCGCTCATCGATCTTGAGGAATTCATCCTTATGCTCGGATTTGAAAATGCCCACGGCATCGACTTTGAAATTATCGTAGAGAATATTGTTGAAATGCACGACGTACAGCTCACCCGACTTAATCTGCGGATGCGAAGACTGTTCGTACAAATGCCTTAACATATGCACCGACTGGTCATAAAATGTCGTACTATCTTGGAAAATCGCGTTCGCAAATGTATAAACTTCATTCAGTGCCAAGTCCGCCTCGTGATGGAACCGATACGTCGCATCGAACTTAAACGAAGCAAGAAAATACTTCAATAGCGCAGCACGAAGCTCGTCATTATCAATGACGGTCAGCTCCTTCGCGATGACGACACCTTCATCCTTCGATTTATTGCCTACTTTATGAATAACAAGATCTTGAATTTCGATATTGGTTAGATTGATCATTCGGTCTCCCTCTTTCCTACGCGTCACCTTCGCGGTCTACAAAAAGTTCGAGTTCAAAAAGTCGGCATTTCAGCACCTGAGAGTTTTCGAAGAAAACTTACTTCGTAAGTATATGCTAAGGTTGCGAGAACCTGAAGAGCTTATGCTTCCGTAGAGAGTTTTCCTTCGAAAAACTTTCAGAGGACCGGAGTTTAGGCAAAACCTAAATGAGTACCTGAAATGTTTCCAAAGGAAACATACTTCGTATGCATAAGCTCTTCGAGGGTGAACGCAAGATTCGATGTCGATTATGCTTCTTGAAAATAACTTCGTGATCAAATGATGACTTTTTGAACAACCTCATAAAGACACTTTCCCAGTATACTCGAAAATAACGCGCATAGGCAGACTTGACCTTTCAGTTCATTCACTTTTGCTTCGTCTGATAAGCTGCGACCATCTGTGCCCGATCCGCTTCAGACAATCGAGGACAGCTTAGGCAATACGTGCCACCCTCTGTCTTGTACGCCAGACAGCATGCACTCTTCAGCCGCATTTTTTCCCCCGGTTCATAGGGACTATCCATGTAACGGAACTTCACTTGGAATGGGTTCTTCACGCGTCCGAACACTGTCGGAGACAGCTGATGATGCAGCACATCCATATCTTCGGCCAGATGGATTCGCTGCACTTCATCGATCGGCTCTTCCAGCCATTGCTCGTAATAATATTCGAAATACGTCGGAATGATCCCCCATAGCGCTCCAACACTAATCCCTGCCGCGGAGGCTAAGGATTGGAGAATCGGGCGAACCTGCTCACTGTAAAAGGAGGTCATTAGCGACGTGACGAGAAGTGATCGATTCGCAAGCGGTACCGTCGTCCCTTGAATCGATTTCAGATCAAACTTCAGCGTAATATACCCGTCCGGATGCGCTACGATGTGAACGCTCATGAGGTTCATCGACAGATCGAGATGAATCCCGTAGCGCCAGATTGCATAATGAAAAGCCGCGAACATCCGGGCGAATTGTGCCGTGAAATACGTCGCCGCCACATCAAGTGAGAGTGCCTTCAGCTCCGGGGCATATGCGTTTAGAAATGCCAGCGCACCTTCGCGTTCTGTGAGCTGACGCAGCTCGAAGGTTGCGATGGCGGGAGATGTGTCCTGATGGGTAATCATATATTTATCTAAAATTTCAGTTGGGATGTGCAATGGAAGATCCTCCTTCAGCGGATGAAGCACTAGCGACATGATTCGAGATAACGCTAATAGTGATAATGATAATTAATATCAATACCAAAATGATAATCTTCCAGCTTCACCCTGTCAATTCTAAAACGTGCACACGCCAAAACGCCCGTCTTCTTCCCCAATGGAAGAAGAACGGGCGTTTTATATCAGGAAATATTAGAGGACTTGCAGGCAGACCGGTTTGGTTACTTCTACACGATCCGTTGTTGCTTCTGGCAATCCTTCTGGATTCAATCGAATCACGAGCATCGAATCCGAATTCTGATTCGCTGCCAGAATGTACGGTGCGTCTGGCACAAGCGTGAAATGACGCGGGAAGTTCCCTTCCGTCGCTATGAGACCCGCATACTTCAATTCACTCGGGTGTTGAACGGTGAACACGGCAAGACTATCTTCCCCGCGGTTCGATCCGTACACAACGTTGCCCGAAGCGGAAACGGTAATTTCGGCGCAGTAGCTCTCCCCTTGGAAGTCTGGAGCCAGCGTCGACAACTTCTGTACAGCTGTTAATTTGCCTTGCTCCCGGTCTATCTCGAATACTTCGACTTCTGATGTCAATTCATAGATGACATAGACATAAGGAGCCTCCGGATGGAAATCCAAATGACGCGGTCCAGAGCCTGGTGTAACGTGCGCGATCGAACGCTCGATTAATTTGCCATCGGACGTTAATTCATACGTAACCACTTGATCCAGACCAAGATCCGCTACAAGGAAATATGACGTGCCTGGTATCTGCTTAATGGAATGCGGATGCGGGGTTTCTTGACGATCTGCTCGAACGCCATTTCCGACATGCTGTACTTGGTCAGACATTGAGCCGATCGCGCCCTCTGCTGTGATTGGATAGACGCAAATGCTGCCCGAAGAATAGTTCACGAGCAAGAGATAGTCTCCCGATGCATCCACTACGACGTAACAAGGATCTGCCCCTAGGGTAGACTGTCTGTTCACTTCTTCCATCGTGCCCTGCTCCAGATCATAACGCAAAGACACGACAGCCCCATCACCTGTCTCACTCACAGCATACACGCAGTTGCGAGGAGCATCTACGGTTAAGAACGATGGATTCGCCACACCTATAACGCCACCCACACGCTTCAGACGACCCTCTGCTTGATCGAATTGAAATAAATGAATGCCCTCTTCTTCCTTCGGCGCATACGATCCAACAAATACTGCTCTGTTCTGCGTCATTACGATATCCTCCTCAACGATTTCTTATGTAATCCACATGGCGATAACGATACTATCATTCTACCTCCTTTTACCATACGTTTCACCACATGATTTTAATCCCCACAAAGTGGTGCATTGGCTTCGAAGCGATCAGGTACTTTGCGGAGAGCTCGAAATCTAAAATAACCCAGCCTTGAAACAGGCCGGGTTATCATCTATTCGTCTACTAAATTTTGAATTTCCCAACTTGGGCTTGCAATTGCTCTGCCATCGTCGACAGCGAGCCTGCCGACGTGCTGATCTCTTCCATCGAAGCTAGCTGTTCTTGCGTCGCTGCCGATACCGTCTGCGATTCTGCAACCGCTACTTCAGCCGCTTGTGAGATTGAGTTAATCGAGCCTACCACTTGTTCCGTGTTCACAGACATTTGCTGAACACTCGCAGATACGTTCTGAATTTCATCGGATACTTGATTGATCGAATGATGAATATGTTCGAACGCTTCGCCCGCTTGGTTAACCGTACGGATTCCCTCTGCAACTTCTTTTCTACCAATCTCAACGGATTGCTGGGTCGTCTTCGACTCTTTCTGGATCACCGTGACAAGCTCGGTAATCTGCTGTGCCGATTGTGCCGATTGCTCGGCTAGATTACGCACTTCATTCGCAACCACAGCAAACCCTTTGCCGTGCTCCCCTGCTCTTGCCGATTCAATCGCAGCATTAAGTGCAAGCAAATTCGTCTGTCTCGCAATTTCCGTGATGATCTGTACGATTTCTCCGATATCTTTGGAACGATTCGTCAGACCTGTGATGACGCGAGATAAATCTTCCATCGTATGGTTAATTGACTGCATCTGCTGAACTGCGGATTGAATCGCTGTGTTCCCTTCGACAGACTTCTCTGCCGTTGCGATGACCACATTAGATACGCTCTGGGCATTCGCATTGATCTGCTTCACGCCTTCCGACATCTCGTAGACAGCTTGAACACACTCGGATACGCTCTGCACCTGATGTTCTGTCCCTTCTGCAACACGTTGAATCGATGACGAAATTTGCACGGTCGCTTGACTGGTCTGCACGGATCCTGCGTTCAATTCTTCGGAAGAAGCTGCCACGTGTTCAGCTCCTGCATGAATTTCTTTGAGCAGCTGATGCAGATTGTTCTTCATACGATTGAAGGAAATCGCGAGGTCACCAATTTCATCGCGATTCTTAATGACTAATTCCGGCTCCGTCAAATCACCATCTGCGATCAGAGATGCCGATTGCGAGATCCTTCTTAGCGGTCGACTAATCAGAACGGATACCGCGTATCCAATCACAATAGCTAGAATCGAGGTAACCACAATCACGATCAGGTTCATCAGCTTCAAGCCGTTCGCATATTTTGAATTCTCCTTACTGCCTTCGTCAAGCAGCTGCTGCTGCGCCTTTGCTAGCTTATCCGCTTCATATTCCATCTCACGGCCAATGGGAATGACATTGTTCGCCGCTTGCTTCACCGCGGCAACAATATCCGTCTTGGATAAGGCGATGACCTTATCGGACTTCTCTGCGAACGATTTACTTAATTCCGCCAATTTGGCGATCGTCTTCTTATCGTCCTCCCGGTTCACCATCTTCCCGAGCGCTTCTAATTGCTTCAATTGCAGATCATTTACCTGCTTAAATCGCGTTAAAGACTCCTCCGTATCGGAGAGCAAATAATCGCGTAGTCCGCTAGTCTGCGAAATCGTGCTCTTAGATATATTCGAAGCGCCCAGCAGGATTTCAACCCTCCGTTCGAGTAGGTCCTGGTACGAATGATCCATCTTGGTCAAGCTGTTGAAAAGAATGATGCCTGAGATGATAAGGATGGCCACCACCGCCAGGAAACTACATATTAATTTCTTCCGAATGCTGAATCTCATCTTTTCTCTCCTTCCAGTCCAATGGTCTATGGTCTATTTTTCCAAGTAATTATAGCTGGATTTCCTCCAACATTCCAGCATAATCCATTAAAGTTTTACAAATATCTACAATTAACGACAAAAAAAGACACAACGATTCGAGCTTTTCCATGCCAGTTCGAACGTCATGTCTGTCTCATATTATATATCGGTCAAATGTCCTAAATTGTGAACTTTGACGTCTGAGCCTGAAGTTGCTCCGCTCTCTTCGAGAGCGAATCCACGAAGGAGGCGAACTCTTCCATTGAAGCCAGCTGCTCTTCCACAGCCCCCGTAACCGTCTGCGATTCCGATGCAGAACGCTCTGTCTTCTCAGAAATGGCCTCCATGGACTTCACAACTTGGGCCGTATTCACATTCATCTGCTCAATACTGCTCGACGCAAGCTGTATTTCATCGGACACCCGAAGAATCGCTGTCTGAATATGGCCGAAGGCTCCCCCTGCGAGATTCACAATTCGGATACCCTCTTGAATCTCCTCACGTCCCACTTGGCACGATTGAACCGTCGATGCTGAATCACTCTGAATCTTCGAGATCAGCTCCGTAATCTGCATCGCCGATTGCGATGATTGCTCAGCGAGTAACCGAATCTCTTGCGCAACCACAGCAAACCCTTTGCCATGTTCCCCTGCACGAGCAGACTCAATCGCTGCATTCAGAGCTAACAAATTCGTCTGCTTCGCGATACTGGTAATGAACTCAACCATCTTGTTAATATGTTTCGAACGATCACCGAGCTCAACAATGATCTGGAATAACCCATCAATCGTCTGCTCAATCGATTGCATTTGTGCAATCGCTGCCTGGATGGACTGATTACCTTCCTCCGACTTCTCACGCGTCACGACGACCGCATCAGCCACTTGCTGTGCATTGTCGGAAATCTGCTGCGCACCCACCGTCAATTCCTGCATGGCTTGTACACAGACGGCCACATTCTGTACTTGGTGATCCGTGCCTTCCGCTACACGCGTAATGGATACAGCAATCTGCTCTGTAGAACGATTGGTCTGCTCCGCGCCTGCCGCGAGCTCCTGGGAAGAAGCCGCCACATGCTCAGCACCTTCAGAGATCTCGGTAAGGAGATGACGAAGATTACGGCTCATCTGATTGAAGGATTGTGCAAGGTCGCCAATTTCGTCGCGATTCCGAACCTGAATATCGGGGTCGGTTAAGTCTCCATTTGCAATGTTCTGCGCCGATCGCGAAATTTTCACGAGTGGTCTACTGATCAATCGTGACAACATATATCCGATGATGATGGCGAGGAGAAGCGAAAGACCGATCGTACCATAGCTTAACACCTTTAAATCAGCGACCATCGACGAATTCTGAGCAGTACTCTGCTTCAATACTTCTTCTTGTTTCTTAGCGATCTGATTGGTAACCCTCTCCATCTGTTTACCGACAGGGAGAAGATTATCTGTCGCGTTCTTCACCGCTCCCTCCCGATCTGTCGCTGCCTCATTAATGATGTTCTCTGCTTTCAGATTGAAGTCCCGACTCAAAGCGACCAATTGATTCATCAGCTGCTTATCCTCGTCCTTCTCCATCAACTGCAGTGTGCCGTAGATAAGTTGAATTTCACCCTGACTAGCTTGCTTCATTTCTTGAATATTCTGTTCATCATTGGTAAGCAGGAACTGTTGAAGGCCGCTCGTATGCTGTGTTGTATATGTCGATATGCGTTCAACGTTTGACAAAATCTGGGTGTCTCGATGCAATAATGTCGTATACGATTTGTCCATGCGACTCAAGTTCATTAATAGAAATCCGCCTGAGCTCACCAACAAAATCGCTACGATGAGAAAACTGATGATTATTTTTCTAGTTATGCTAAACCTCATTCTCACGTACCCCCCGATTGAATAAAATGCGATCTATATTGACCCATTTTATACCAAGGAACACAAAATATCACCAACCATTTTTAATATGAAAATCAATTGTATATGCGGAGAACAAGCCGTCTCATTGGGGATGTTGGATTATTTCGCATTATTTGACCATCGGTTCTACAAATGTGTAAAAAAGTCGATCTGGCGATAATAAAAAACACGCCAGCCGTCAATCGTTCCGGAAGTTCGACATCGATCAATAGTCCGCACTCATCGCGATCCGACAAGACGATAGCTGGAGTCAGCGGCAGATGGTTCTCCAGCAAGCTTTTATAGAAGCCGAGATACCGGTCTTGAATATGCGAAGCAACGTAGGCTGTCAATGAGGTTAACGGGCTTTTTGCCGAGAAAATAAACCATTCTAAATTGAAAAAACTTGCATATAGCATCTTTCAATATTAAGCTAAAACTATATGAAAATTGCGAGTTGAATGGAGTCATCGCTTATGGAAAACCTATTCAGCATCATTGAACGTGAAATTGCTATTTTCGGTCGTCGTGCAGAGGCGATCCGCATTGCTTATCTGAATCATAAAGAAATTGATCGCTCCACGTATTTATTGCTGCGCCTACTGCTGGATGAAGGCCCGCTTGCCATTAAATCGCTTGCAGATGCGCTACATCTAGACATCTCGACCGCAAGCCGGCAGACCGCTGCACTCGAAGGGAAAGGATTCGTAGAACGCCTATCCGACCCAAGTGATGCACGTGTCAAATTACTGCAGATCACCGAAATTGGGCGTAGCGAGCTGCATGCCTTTGCGAAGGCGCGTGAGGAATTCTACGCGAAGTTGCTCGAGGACTGGAACGAAGATGAATGCCGACAATTCGGCGAAAGTCTGGCACGCTTCAACCGTACGATCGAAACGCGTCGCTTAGAGCGTGAGAAATCCGAATAACGAAGATCCTACTATCGAACCTGAAAGGAAGAGGCATCCTTCATGACTCCTTATCATTTCCGGCAACGAGAGATCGTCACACGCATTGCAAACTTAGCAAGCCAGCAACCGGTTCTACCAAGCGGACTCTGGTTCCATCACGACATACGCGATAATTTCTACTATGCTTCCTATTTATTCGCTGCAGCGGTCGACTCAACGATTCCTGTCTCTTTTGACCGGGATGAAATGAAAGCCCTTGCAACATCCATTCTGCTGCAGGTGCTTCAGCTGCAAGATCAGGATCCGAGCAGCCCTACCTACGGCCACTGGCCGCTGAACCTGGACCCTGTTCCAAGCGAAGCAAAACCGAACCCTTTACCTGTCGAGATCATGGGCAGCCTGATGGTCTATTTCGATTCACAATATCAATCTACGTTCAGCGATCTGTTGCGCACGGTTTTTGCTACAGCATTTCTACATATTTATCAGGGCAACTTCTATCGCAAACCGATGGAACAGTATGGCCATCATGAGGCCAAATTCACTTCCGCCAAACTCATATTCGGTCATAAATTCCAAGATACAGCCCTCATTCAAGACGGCCATGATAGCTTGAAGCTTACGCTAGACCGCATTCACACGCTTGGCATGTGGGAGTACGGCAGCCTGCCGTGGTTCTGGCATTGGGTTCAGGCCTATACTTGCGCCTACACATTAGAGCAGAACGACTCCATCCGGCAGGACCTCAGCCGTCTACTTGATGCACTGTGGCGCCAACGATCGCAATATTACCTGAAGGGAACCTGGGTCGGCGCCCATGCCCGCGGCGGGTGGCATGACGTCCCTCGCGACAGCAACGTGCTGCTCGATTACGTGCAATACGGTGACTTCATGCTCCCTGAGGCCGTGCCTCGCACCGAATATGCCGGCTTCTTGTTCTACGAAGCGCCTGCCGATGCTCGCCAGACCGCATTAGATCGGTCTAAGCCGTTGGAAGTGAGGCAGCGCATCACGCGATTGGAATCGACGGGACCCGTCCATCTCCATTCCTATGCCTATATTACGGAGCACTATGCTGCTGGTGGCATGTGGGAGCGGTACACCGAGTTCGATAATGAGCAGCAGCGCTGGGATATTACGATCCCGCTGGTCAATGAACATAGCATCAATCAGGCTTATTTCTTCCATCCCGGTGACGGGTATCATGCAGGAGATCCAAGACATCACAGCGAGTACGCGCATACCCTTTACCATCGGAATACGGTCATTGCACTCTATTCCATTCCAGAGACCTCTCCTTTCGACTACATTGTCGGTGTACTACCCAAGGGCACCTGGCAGGCAGAGCCATCCGCGCTCTATGGTCTTGTAGAGAATGTATATGTCGCTGTACACCTCATGCAGCCTTATCAATATGAGGAACTGGAAGACCGACTTTCGGTGAGAAGCGAAGGCCGCTGGAATGGCGTCGTCATTGAAGCGATGGCTGTAGAGGAAGCCATGCAATTAGGGATGGAGAGCTTCGAGCTCTTTATCGAAGCGATGCAGGTGAACGCACCCGTATTCGCAGCGGAAGCGGATGGGGTCCTGCAAGTCCAGTACCGTACGCGATACAACGAGGAGCTGCAGCTTACTGTTCACGGTCCGAATCACCATGAGGCGCGAATCCGCGGCGAGCAAGTCGATTTTGAGGATTACAAGGTCTAATTTTTCAAATCTATCCGGCAGTACCAAAGGCGATTTCAGAAGACATGTATTGATCTTCAGAAACGCCTTTTTTGTGTTCCCGATAACAATGAAAATCGACTCCTTTTTACGCTAAAAACACCCAACTAAAATTGGATTAAATTGGATAATTATTATCAAAATTGATACTATTTTAGTGTTTCCGGATCATCTATACACTCACCTTATTTCGCTCAGCACCAAGGGTTTTCAGCCTCTGTAATAAATTACCTACCCTATTTCGCACATATAACTGTTACAATTTGAAATAAGTCTGCCAATTAAATTCCAACTTTTGGAGGTGCTTGCACATGATCATGAAGCCTGGGCAATTGCAACGCAAGCTTGAAGAGCTCGAAGAGAAATTAAAGCATACTTCGGAGCCCACGTATGTATTCAGACCAGGAGACCCTGTCCGCGTCGGAAATCTGCAAGATGCTGTTGTTGCAGAGGTGCTCCATGATGGCAAAATCTATCTCATCGACTATACGTATATCGATAAGAACTATGGAAATCCGGTCCACCATGAGCATACGCGTAACTATTATGGCTGGCTGGATGTTCGGAAGCCGATCCCTGAGACATCGGACACGATCATTCGCAATACGGACATGAATGTTCGATTTACATTCCGCATGTTATCCGAACTTCTCCAACGCGTATACAACTTCGGCATGAATCTAGACCCCGATTACCAACGGGATTATGTCTGGGAGCTTGAGGACAAGGTTCGCCTAATTAACTCCGTATTCAGTAATGTCGATATCGGCAAATTCTCCGTGATTCAACGGGATCCGAAGGCATGGGTACGATCGGGACAGGGCTATGAAATTATAGACGGCAAACAGCGCTTGATGACACTGATGGCCTACTATGAAGACCGTTTTGCATGGAACGGCAAGAAATACAGCGATCTTACCTCCAGAGAGCAGAATCATTTCATGAACTACCCGATTGTGTTCGCTGAAGTGAAAGACATGACGCGGGAACAGACCCTGCGGTATTTCTTAATGTTGAACACGGTCGGCAAGACCATGGACGCAGAACATATTGACCGTGTACGAGCTGAACTCAAAACATTGGAATAAGAACGCTACTCCATTTCATACGATTTTAGATGAGGTTACTGGAGATTGCCTTAATCACTTCGTGTGAAGGAGCGGATCGAATTTGGGTTATTTTGTCGAAGTGGAGCCCCGTGTAAAAATATATGTGGAAGATGTCGGATCCGGCGAACCCATCGTTCTCATTCATGGGTGGCCGGTGAACCATCAGATGTTCGAATATCAGACATCCATGCTACCGAAGTATGGATATCGCTGCATCAGTATCGATATTCGCGGGTTCGGTCAATCCGACAAACCTTGGTACGGTTATTCGTACGACCGGCTATCCGATGATGTGCGTACCGTAATCGACGCGCTCCAATTGGAGCGCGTTCGACTCATCGGCTTCTCGGTGGGCGGCGCAATCGCTATTCGCTACATGGCACGTCATTCCGGTCGCAAGGTCGCACAGCTTATTCTACTCGGCGCCGCTTCGCCAATCTTCACGAAACGGCCAGACTTTCCTTATGGCAATACGGTCAATGATGTCGATGCGCTGATCGAGCAGACAACGGTCAACCGCCCGCAGATGATCGAAGATTTCGGCCAGAAGTTCTTCTTCAGTCCGATCACGGAGAGTTTCCGCAGCTGGTTCCAGCTACTTGGACTGCAAGCATCCAGTCACGGCACCATAGCTGTAGCAGAGTCACTCCTGGATGAAGACTTACGGCAAGACCTTAACAAGATCCTCGTTCCGACAACGCTCCTGCACGGCGTCAAAGACAGGATCTGCCCTTATACGCTCGCACTAGCGACACACAAGGGCATTCCAGGCTCGGTCCTCGTGCCTTTCGAGAAGAGCGGGCACGGCCTATTCTACGATGAACGAGAGAAATGCAATGAATTGCTACTTAAAGCTCTGAGAGGACTTCAGACGACCAAGTAACCATTATTACACATACACCTAGCAAAAGAGCACCCTATCACATGATAAGGTGCTCTTTGCTATACAAATCATGGCTTAGCGAAGCCATACGGTCTTCTCTGCTGCTGGGATACGCTTGCTCTGCGGCGCTTCCATATCAGGATACCCCACGTAGATCATGCCTACGAGCTGCTCCCGTCCGCTTAGTCCGAAGGCTTCCTGCATGATCGGATGATACATCGGGTCCCCGGTCCGCCAGACCGCGCCAAGTCCGAGTGCATGCGCAGCGAGCAGCATATTCTGCACGGCCGCATGTACCGCTGCATACTCTTCGATCTCCGTTACGTTCGCATCCTCTGCAGGCGATACCGCCACGGCAATGACGATTGGAGAACGGAAGGCCTTCTTCTCATGGTTACTCCGCTGCTCAGCTTCTTCTTCCGCAGACAGCTCGCTCACTTGGGATAGTGCTATATCTGCATAAGCTCGTCCAAGTACGCGCCGACCTTCTCCTTCCATGACGAAGAACTTCCATGGCTCAGTACGCCGATGGTTCGGTGCCCAGATTGCTGCTTCCAGCAATCGCTCGATTTGTTCCTGTGGCACTGCATCCTGTTTCACTTTCCCGATACTACGTCTATGCTGAATGGCAGCGAATAAGTCTGTCATATCTTCTCTCATCTCCAGGCGATTATAGTTTAGGCGTGCATTCCATTATTTTAACATAAATATACCATTTCCAAGCAAAAGAACGATTTATTAGCATGCTGTGGAACTGACCACCCGGAATAATTTACAATAGAGGTATCTATTATGTACGAAGGAGATCGTATGGAACCGAAACTTGAAACGTTGTACACCACTTATAAACCCCTGCTTCAATCCATGGCCTACCGGATGCTTGGATCGGTTACCGAAGCGGAGGACATCGTACAAGACCTCTTCATTGCCTATGCACAATCTCCAGATAGCGAAATTCGGAATGAGAAAGCCTATCTCATCAAAATGGTCACCAATCGTTGCATCAATTTCCTGAAGAGCGCCCGCAAGCAGCGCGAAGTCTATGTCGGCCCTTGGCTGCCAGAGCCGCAGGTGTCGAGCATTGAGGAACGCCCGGATGATAACTTCATGCAGCGCGAAAATATCTCATATGCCCTACTCGTACTGATGGAGCATCTTACGCCTGTGGAGCGTGCGGTCTTCATACTGCGGGAGACGCTCGATTACAGCTATCAAGAGATCGGAGAGCTGCTAAACAAGACGGCGATCAATTGCCGTCAAATCTTCAGCCGAGCACAGAAAAAGCTGCAGCCTGAACTGACCGATACCAAGGCCAAAGCCGATCTCTCCGAGCGGCTATCGCTGAGCTTCATCGAGGCATCTCGAACCGGGGATTTCCAGCATTTCGTCTCGATGATTACCGAGGATGCCATTCTGTTCAGCGACGGCGGGGGACGTGTCCGGGCCGCGATCAACCCGATTTATGGTCAAGAACGAATATTCGCCTTTCTGCATGGTATTCATACCAAGAGAAACGCTTCCTATCAGCAACACCTCATTCGTGTGAATGGCCATTATGGTATCTTGACTCACATTGGTGAGAATATTTATTCCATTATTGCTTTCCAGCTGGATTCATCGCATCAGAAGGCACAATCCATCTATCTCATTCGCAATCCAGAAAAAATTTCGCATCTCGATATTCTATAATGTCACAAATGCGAATCCTATTTTGTCTATATCTATGAGAAGCTAAAAACAAGCTTAACGATATACAAATGGAGGGATTCCCAATGGAACAAAGAATGCAAATGAACGTCGTCAACCCGCAAGGTTACCAAGCGATGCTGGGGTTGGAGCAATACCTGCACGCATCGACAATCGATAAGAAATTATTAGAGCTTATCAAAATTCGCGCCTCCCAAATCAACGGCTGCGCCTACTGTCTCGAGATGCATACCAAAGACGCACGCAAGATCGGTGAGACGGAACAGCGCATTTACCTGCTCTCCGCATGGCGCGAAGCACCTTATTACACCCCGCAGGAGCGCAGTGTACTTGCACTAACCGAAGCCATTACGGTCATTACCGACAATCATGTGCCGGATGATGTCTATCAAGAAGCAGCGGAGCATTACAGTCAGAAGGAGCTTGCCGATATCATTATGGCGATTATTACGATCAATGCCTGGAATCGAATCGCGATATCCACGCTCATGATGCCGGTGTAAGCTTGACTACCCCTAATAATTAGGGTATATTTGGAAAAATATCATAAACCCACACTTACGAAGGAAGCACCTCGTGAGATCGCTGCAACGCAGCCGTTCTCGCGCAGGTGCTTTTTGTGTTGTCTGCTGTCGGGTTACCATGAAGGAGGATATCCATTTCCATGAGACAGAAAATGATCGCCTTATGTACGACACTATCCTTAATAACCGCTGCAATAGCCCCAGCTGCAGCCCAAGCCGCTTCTTACACCATACCTGTATCTACCCAATCCGCACTTGATAAGACGAATGCAGCTGCAGACAAGACGCAATCCGCACGTCTATCCAGCTTACAAGGCGACTTAACCGCGCTTCTGAAATCGGAGGATCAATGGAACGAACGTATTCTATCGCTCCATACCCAGAATGAAGAGACGTTGCCGAGCTTAAGTAAACATATTCAACAGATCGGCTCAGCCGAGCGAAGTCGATTGGAACAGCTCGTCACACAGACCAAAGCGAAATATCAGCCCCTCTTCCAATCATACACGACCTTGAACGATCGGATTCAAGCCGCCAGAGCACTGAAGAACAAAGATCTGAATGCCTTGCTCCGTATTCAAGCGGATAGCATGAAAGCCGCTGTTCAACTCGCACGCGCAGATATTCGAGCGAAAGAGGAAGCCTTACGGGCATGGAAGAGCAAGACAGCTGAGACGGTGAAAAAAGTTCGCAGTACACTTAAGGATATGGACCCGATCAAGGTGCAAATCCGAGCGGAGAAGAGTATTTTGAGCTCCCTCAAGAAACAAATCCCTACCGCTTCGCGTAACCTCACCGATGCCGTCAAGGTCACCGATGCGAAGCGATCGATCGATGCGCTAACCTCGCTGACCACCATTATTCGCGACATCAACGCACATCAACAGAAAATCATTACCTATGAGCAAAAGATCAGTGACATTCTCTCCAGAGCCAAATCCCAGATCCCCGTAAAATAATATAGAGCAGCAACCCACATCGACTTATGGTCGATTGCAGGCTGCTGCTCCTAACAAAAGGACTTGCCCTGGGGCAGCCGATGATCCGGTGCACCTTCCAGTTCAAGTCCTCGTATCGTTCATCTCTTGATTGTCTTCTTATTGTTGTTCTTGGCCAACACGACGCTGAATGACTCTGTGAATGATAATCGATCTAAACTCAAACACAAGGCCAAGCGCTAACATAACGCCCATCACACCAAGCATCGAGATCTGTGCTGTCACGCCGCTCGCTGCCGTCAATACCGTTCCAATATAGCCTTCCAATAAGGCAAAGGTAAAGAACGAAATAGCGATGATCATCGAGCGCTTCCGTTTCTCCTTCAAGATGTCCATAGATTTCTCTGATAAGGATTTATTTGCCATGTAAATAACCTCCTCGTGATTGTCACAACCGTCTCATGCCAATCGCCGAGAGGCTGTGCCCGAAGATTGGAAGCGTTTTAATAATGAGATAATTATATTTAATCACAATTCTGTCACAATGGCAATAAAATCCTTCAAAGTTTAGACACAAAATAGACTCAGAACGTTAACAATTGTATTTGAAATGCATTAATCGGCATGAGCACCTAACCCTTAAGTACATTTACATTGGCTTTATTGATCACATAGGTGCCCATCAACTCAGATTCTCCAGGATGTTTACCAGCATCCATATCGTAGAATTTCTTGACAGCCATCTCGCCGAATAAGTTCTGGCGCTGCGATATAACCGCATCCAAAATCCCCTGCTTCACATAAGCAATGTTATCTGGATTATTATCGAAGCCAATGAATTTCTGATGTTCCGAAGGATGGCGCTGCGTATAAAGAGCCATGATCTTTCCGAAATCTCCATCCACACCTGCTGCAAGATCGAAGCCGCCACTCTTCTTCACTAGACGCTCGAAATCTGCAAGCCGTTCGTCATGTACAGGATACCCGCTCTGAACACCTACAATTGCAATATTCAGTGATTTCGCAAGCTCATCGCGAATACCTTGCATTCGAAGCTTCAAATTCTCTTGGCGATCGTTAATGGTACTCAGCACAACGTTCCCTTCCCCATGAAGGACTTTGGCAATAAGTCGCCCCATTTCACAGCCTGCTTCGTAATCATCCGTACCAATGAAGCTTACCCGTCGACTGTCAGGCACATCGGTATCGACACAGATCGTTCGGATCTGCTGCTCCTGTAAAGTATTGATTACTGGCCGGAGATTGGTCTGATGGGATGAGAATTAAGTAATCAAGTCCTGCTTGAACCAAATCTTGGATGACTTCCTCTTGCGTGCGGCCCCCATAGCCATCTTGGTAACGAACGACAAAATCCAATCCGTATTTACTTGCTGTTTTCCTTGCATTATTGATCATCTGAACCGTAAATGGATGCCCCTCTGGCAGATTACTGACGAAGGCTACCCGCTTCGTGCGAAGCTCCGTATTGTCCACTTGATACGCTTCAACGGATTCCCCCATACGACCAACAATGCTTTGTAAAGATGTCGCCAAGTCGAACAAAATTTCATTCGATTGACTCTGCTGCATGCTCAGGGATGCAGCCTCCTCCGTCGATGCTGCTGATTCCTGCGCCACAGCGGCGATATTCGTGATGGAATCGACAATATGATTCTTCGTATGATTCAATACAGCCATGTGCGCTATAATTTTATCCTGATATGTGACAAGATCGGTCACATTCGTTGTAATCTCATCAAATGTCGCACTAACGACTTGGATAGTCTGCTGCTGAATTTCGAACTTGTCGGATGCAGAGCGGATCGATTCGACAACCGACGCAATCTCTGTCGTAATCGACTGAATAATTCTGCCGATTTCCGCCGCGGATGCGAAGCTCTGATCCGACAATTTCCGTATTTCGCTTGCGACCACGGCGAACCCGCTTCCCGCTGTACCGACCCTCGCCGCCTCAATCGAAGCATTCAGCGAGAGCAAATTCGTCTGCGACGCGATGCCCGTAATCGCATCTGTGATCTGATGCACTTCTTTCGCGTGATCCATTAATTTCGCAACACGCTCAATCGTAATCGTTAATTCATCCCTCGTCATACTGCTGGATTCTAGGGTCTTATGGACATTCGCATTCCCATGATCCTTCAATTCACGCAATCGATCCACGCCATCTTCCATAATCGATATGGCCTGTAATACCTGCTCGAACTGCGCTGCAAGCTCTGTCGTCGAATGCATACCGCTCTCTGCATCCACCGCTTGCTGCTGAGCCCCTTGGGACACCGCAAAATTCACATCCGTCATGGCCTTGGATTGTTCAGCGGACTCTCCCGCGGTATCAATGACAACCGTCGTTAGCTTCGTGATTTCGTGGATAGATGTTTGAAAACCGGAAATGGCGCCTCGAAATTGTTCAATGATATAGGATAGATCTGGTCTGCGTTCACCGAACTGCTGAAGCGTTTCACTCTGCCTCAAATCCTTGGTCTTGATCACCTGAACAGCGTAGGCCGCATCATCATGTGTCCCCTTCGGAACCCAAGCCACGAAGGCTAGTCCTGCAAAGCTGATCAATAGCAGAATATTGCCGGGAATTGCTAAATACTGTCGTATGACAAACGCGGTCACTGCGACAGCAAGTATAATCAACAGCTTAACATTTGTCGAAATCCTCTTCATCATCAATCATCCCCCCTATGGATAAATTTAACTGTATCATTTATTAAGCTAAACAATCCGTCATTGGCTGTATAGCTTTGTTTTCAGCTTTTTGGTAGTTTTTCTACATATTTCGACCTGAGCCTTCGGGTATTCTGAGACAATGCATGAATCTATCCCTGATGGATGATGATAACACGAGGGAGGTGATGAACATGGCAGGCAGAAACAGCAAACCGAAGAACGACGGCCCAGCAGCATCTCCATCCCGAATGGATCAATTCGGCGATAAGCTGGCAGATAGCAGAGACGATAAGCAAGCAAGAGCGGATCGCAAGCAATAAGCATCCTCGCCAAATAGCCGCGCAGTGAAGTTCTGCAGCGGCTGTTTTGACATATCTTCATCGAACTTTTAACTTTTTTTCATCTGGCATTAAGGTTACTAATTTATAGTACAAGTATCAAATACGAAACTTATCTAAAGCCTAGCCGTAACATACCAAGAGAATAACGAATACCCCTACTAATGGTTGGAATAAGAAAGGAATTCAAATATGGACCCTAAAAAGATTATTATGATAAGCTTCATGGCCTTTGTCATTGCGTGCAGCAGCAGCATCTGGAGCAATGAAGCGAGTGCAAGCGCTAGCACATACAAATTAGCAACAGACGGTTTAACGAGCAGCTCAGACACCGATGATCTTCTGCAAGCACTAGGCGTAGAATCAGAAGAGCAAATCTACGATGCGCTCTACAGCGGGCAATCACTGGCAGATATCGCTAATGATAATAAAATGGGAGTCGATCAAGTCGTTGATATTCAGGTGGCTCAGCTAAGGTCACAGCTCGACCAACGATTCTTAAACGGGAGTATTTCCTTAGAAGCTTATCAGGCCCAGCTCGAAGAAATTCATGACATGATTCAAGAGAGTGTGCATCGGAAGATGCTCCAATAATATTCGACCATATGCAAAAGAACCTTCAAACTACGTTCAAAACGTAAGATTGAAGGTTCTTTTTCCTCAGTTGGATTAGGAAGGATCGTAACAAGATCCATCGACATCACATTGCAGTCCTGGAATGATCGTGAGTCCGCCTCGATCCTTAGCAAGCTCTTCGTTCAACACTTGCTCGAAGGACTCGCGGTTCGTAACCCCTTGAATGCGTTGGCCGCCGATAATAAATGTCGGCACCGCGGTAACTGCAGCCTCTTCATAGGCATGACGACGGGCCTCATCCTGAACGGACTTATACTTCCCACTTGTAAGTGCCGCACGGAAGTCTTTCGCATCCAGCCCGATACCGCTCGCAAGCTCCGTCAACACCTCAAGTTCGCCGATATTCAACTCTTCCTGATAGAATGCCGTGAACACGCGGTTCATATAGGCATTGCCTTTCCCCTGTTCCTTCGCATAATGATACCCTTCGAATGCCAGGCCCGTATAGGGATGCGGCGAAAGGCGAGGCAGCTTCATATCTACGCCCCATTTCTCCGCCATGGGCGAGATATAAGAATTCCAGCCCTGCAGCTTGCTCGGTTCATTCCATGGATCAATCGGTTGCGACCCACTTGGACGAAGCTCGAACGGCATCCATTCCACCTCTACGTCCTTACCCTGAATGGCTTCCTCGAACGGTTTCTTCCCTAAATAACAGAACGGACAGACAAAGTCCGAATATACTTGGATTTTCACGGTCATCGTAACCAACCTCCTGTACTTCTAACATAATTTGTGTACCTGTAACCATTATAGTTACTAGTTAGAAGTGTGTCAATCGATGACAAGAAGTGGCACAATCACAAGACTACTGAATCAGACTTTAAATCACTCAAGCACTTTGTAGCATTCTCGCGCTCTACTCTTCTCGCCATCCAATCCTCCAGCGTCGCCACGCGATCAGGAAACTGATGGCTTCGTACCAAGAATCCCGCACCATGCTGCGGCATCGGGTCTGGGTCCGTTGGTTGATACCGGAAATCTACACTCCATCTCACATGATCCGAGAGATTTCCGCAAAATGACGGGTTTGCCGCCCAAAGCCTATGTCAATCGCATCAAAATGCAGCGCGCCGCCGCAGCCTTGTTAGAGAGCAATCGATCCGTTACTCATATTGCGGAGACGCTCGGCTATTCAACAATCCATCATTTTACGAGACATTTTACAGCGTATTACGGCATCTCTCCAACGCAATATCGAAAATCACATTAGTGACAACTCAACTTTGTGCAGATTTTCCCCATTACGAAAGTTCAGTTACGATAAGTTAACTTCTTAATTTAATTATGTGTTCCTACGCAGAGTACGTTATAATATAGGGCGTGAGGTGAATATAGGAATGAATCAACCGACATTGTGCCCGCGATTCGAAAAGGCTGTCGAAATATTAAGTAAACGATGGGTTTCCTTCATTGTCTTCCAACTCCTGTCGGGACCGAAGCGATTCAGCGAAATCGAGGCATCCCTGCCGAATATTAGCGGAAGACTCTTATCTGAGCGGCTCAAAGAGTTAGAGATCGATGGAATCGTAAATCGTGCCGTCTATCCGGAGACACCCGTTCGTATTGAATATTCATTAACAACGATGGGGCATGCCCTAGCACCGATTTTCAATGAAATCGTCCAGTGGTCCTCCACGTGGATTGACGCATCTTCGCTGAACGTTGATGAACAAGAATCTAAATAAGTCTGAGGAACATCCTATGAATGATAAAGCATTCGAAGTGGACCCCCATCTATGCCCGCTCTGTGGGCAGGACAACCGCTGCGGCTACCGAGCAGGAACGAATGATTGCTGGTGCTTCCACACATCGGTGCCCATGGCGTTAAGAGAGCGACTTACACCCGAGCTCCGAGGCAAGACGTGTATCTGCCGTGACTGTGTTGAGGCGTATCATAGAGAATAGATCCATAAAGAACAACGATAAACAGGAAATGCTACGACCGTTTCCCGGTATTTATCCGGGGAGCGGTCGTTTTCGTTATTTAACGGCATAGAATGAGAAAAATGGTTGAGCAGGAGGCTAATCCCACTCAACCATTTCTCTGTGTACCCATGACTGAATACTAAATCGCCTTTACCATGCCGCCGTCGACGAGCAGGGATTGGCCTGTCACATAGCTATTCGCAAAAGAACCATAGAAGGCTACAATCCGTGCGAATTCCTCCGGCGTACCGAGACGACCCAGCGGAATATCTTTCAAGTTCGTGTTCTGAACTTCTTCCATCGTACATCCGAGCTTCGCTGCCATTAGCGCATCAAGCTCAGCGATCCGATCCGTTGCAATACGTCCAGGCGCCACGGTATTAATCAGAATGTTATCGTTTGCGAACTCGGAAGCCAGCGTCTTCGTTAAGGCTTGTACACCGGCACGGAAAACATTCGAAAGGATGAGGCCTGCAATCGGCTGCTTCACCGATGTGGAAGCAAGATTCACAATTCGCCCTCCGCCAGCAGCTTGCAAGTGAGGGAGCGCTTCGCGGATCATGCGAATGGCGCTCAGGAGATTCAATTCAAAACCATTCATCCATTTCGCATCATCCATATCCGTGAAGCGTCCTCCCGGCGGGCCTCCCGCATTGGTAACGAGTACATCCAATCCGCCATGCGTGTCCACGGCTGTCTGAATCGCACGACTTACATCCTCTGCATTTAATACATCCATCTGCACCATTAAGACCTGTTTGCCTGTCTGCGCGAGAATCTCATCATGTGCCTGCTGGAGCTGTGCGAGATCGCGACTTGCGATCGTTACGTTCGCCCCTTCTCTGGCGAATTCCAAGGCGCTTGCTCGGCCGAGACCTTTACTCGCAGCTGCTACGAACACAGATTTACCGGTAAGTCCTAAATCCATCGTCAACATCCTCCCAATCCATTGGTACTTTCACCCATTATTATGCGACTGAGAGGCTCGCGTCAACCAAGAAAGAGTCACCTTACATTTTCGTTTTCCGATATCCCGCAGCTAATAGTTGCATCCCATCCCGATATTTCGCGACGGTACGCCGTGAGATCTGAATACCCTCCTTCGTGAGTAAATCCGCAATATGTTGATCTGAAAGGGGGCGGTCTTTGTTCTCCTCGGCTATTATTGCTCTGATTCGAGCCTTAACCGCCTGCGCAGAGGTGTCCATACCCTTCCGTGTCGGCAGCCCTGACGAGAAGAAATATTTCAAGGGAAACACCCCGTGCGGTGTCTGTAGATGTTTGCCGTTCACTGCACGGCTGACCGTGGATTCGTGAATACCCAATCGGCTCGCAATGACCGCTAGGGTCATCGGTCGAATCCCCTTCACACCTGCGGTTAGGAAATCGATCTGTTCCTCCAAGATCGCGTGCATGACTTGCTGCAGCGTCTGCCGCCTCAAAGCCACGCATCGGATGACCCACGCGGCCGATTTGATACGAGCCTGCAAGAATGCAGACGCATCGGATATTTCCGATACTACCGCTGATCCTTGGTTCTCCGCCCATCCATGATAGAGCTCACTGACGGCCAATCGAGGCGAACTGAAAGGATGCATGTGCAGCATATACCCTTCCATCTTCAGCTCCACCATGGCATCCGGCACCACATAGGGAACGATTGGCGCCCCAATCAATTGGCCGGGACGCGGTTGAAGACGCTGAATATATTGTGCGGCAGCCTTCACCTGTGCCTTCGACATCCGAAGGCCTAATGCGATCGTCCCCCATTGGCCATGCGCTAGATCCTCGAGATAGTGTGCCACGATCTCCCTCGCACCGCGAGCAGACGACGAGTCCCGCTCAATCTGAAGTAATAAGCATTCCCTAAGGTCCCGCCCACCTATCCCCGCAGGCTCTACCGATTGCACCTGCCGTAGTGCTTCCTCAGCGAGGCCGATCGAGACATGTAGCACAGAGCACACATCGGCTAAATCCATATCCAAATATCCATCTTCATTCAAGTTGCCCGTCAGGTAGGCCGCCGTTCGGCGAACATCAGGCGTTAGCTCGAGCAACCTTAATTGGCTAAGCACAGACTGCTCCAAGGATTCAGAAGCAGCCTGCGCTTGCCATAACGGATCGTACGCCATCCTTCTGGCATGCGTACTCCTGACGGTCTGGGAATGTCCAGATCTCCTATGTTCCTCTAGTTCCAACACTGGATTCTGCATAACTTGTTCCTGCACATACTGCATCAGCTCTTGACCCGATAGGGTAAGGATATGCATGGATTGCTGGAGCTCCGGTGTCATTGATAATTTCAGACGCTGATCTTGAACCAACTGATAACCTAGCATCTTAACATCCCCCTATCGAATTTCTTGCTGATGAACTTCTTAGAACTTCTCTGACACCATCTTAGCTTGCGTGAACAAGAGCAGATAATCCCGTCCGCCAGCTTTCGAATCCGTTCCCGACATATTGAAGCCGCCGAATGGATGCGTGCCTACAAGTGCCCCTGTACATTTGCGGTTAAAATATAAATTTCCGACGAAAAACTCACGGCGTGCCTTCTCCAGATGTGCCCGATTGCGCGAAATGACCGCACCTGTTAAACCGTAATCCGTGTTATTCGCGAATTGAAGCGCTTCATCAAACGATGATGCCTTCGTGAACGCAACCACGGGTCCGAAGATCTCCTCCTGTGAGATCCGTGCCGTCGCGTCAACATCCGCGAAAATCGTCGGCTCGATGAAGTACCCCTTCGGATCCCCTGTGTTGCCACCCCATACGAGGCGCCCTTCTTGCTTACCGATCTCGATATATTCTTGAATTTTGCGATAAGCCTTGTCATCGACGACAGGTCCGACATTCGTTATCCGGTCCGTTGGGTTCCCCATCACAAACTGCTTCGTACGCTCAACGACTTTATCCAGTACCGCGTCATATACATCTGCATGAATAATCGCACGAGAGCACGCCGAACACTTCTGACCGGAAAATCCGAAGGCAGACGCCGTTATGGCATCTGCAGCCAGATTCAGATCCGCATCGCTATCGACCACGATGGAGTCTTTACCGCCCATTTCCGCAATGACGCGTTTAATCCATTTCTGACCTGGTGCCGTCTTCGCTGCGCGTTCGTTAATCCGAAGTCCTACGTCACGCGATCCCGTGAAGCTAATGAATCGTGTAAGCGGATGATCCACCAAGTAATCGCCCACTTCGCCGCCAGGTCCCGGTAGATAGTTCACAACACCTGCAGGCAAGCCCACCTCTTCGAGCAGCTCTACGAATTTCGCTGCAATGACAGGTGTCGTACTCGCCGGCTTCAGTACAACGGTATTTCCCGATACGAGCGCCGCTGTCGTCATGCCCGCCATAATCGCAAGCGGGAAATTCCACGGCGGAATGACGATGCCGACCCCGAGCGGAATATAATAGATCTCATTCTCCTCTTCTTCAATAATGGTAAGCGGCTGCGGCGCACTGAGGCGCTGCATTTCGCGCGCATAGAACTCCATGAAGTCAATCGCCTCTGCGGTATCCGCATCGGCTTCGGCACGCGTCTTGCCTGACTCGAATGTTAGCCATGCCGAGAATTCATGCTTGCGGCGGCGCATGATCGCAGCGGCCTTGTAGAGATACCGCGCCCGCTCATTCGGATCGGTATGCTTCCACGATTCGAATACACGGGCAGCCGTCTGAATCGCTTCTTCTGCGAGCGCACAATCCGCTTGCGATACGACCCCGATCACTTGATCGGTGGAAGCTGGATTGACCGACGTCACCTTGCGGTCTGTCGACACCTTGTTACCCCCAATAACGAGGTCATAGGATCGCCCAAGCTCTCCCTCCACTTGTTGCAATGCCTTATCATAAGCCAGATTGTTCTGTTCATCTTTAAAATTGGTAAATACCTCATTTTTAAATTCTACGCGCATACCCTTTTCATCCTCCCTGAGTAAAATAACAAGAAATATAAATATCGTCCTGTATCCCAATGTATTAGCAATTACCGTGCCAACTTGCTTAAAAAAGAAATATTTTTATATCAAATGCGGTTTTGGCATCCTTCTTGCTTCTTTCATGATTGCTACATCATTACAATGACATGATGATTTGGAGAGGGGATTCTACCCATGGACATCGGTACGGAACTATATCGCAAAACACTACTGACGATTGCCGGCAATCGGCTCGTTGAACATTGGTCGCTCAAATACGGCAAGAAATTAGCGAGTAAATTTATCGCAGGCGATACGCTTGCTGAAGCCTTAACGCAGATTGAGGCACTGAACCAAAAAGGGATTATGGCGACCCTTGATCACCTCGGAGAAGGCATTCGTCACTTGGACGAAGCCGCAGGATATCGGGAAGAATATGTGCGTTTGGTGCGAGGGATTGCGGACCGTGGTGTGAATTCCAATGTCTCGTTGAAGCCGACGCAGATGGGGCTCGCGCTCGACCCAGAGACCTGTTACGCAAATATACGCGCTGTTGTCGCAGAAGCTGCGAAGCATCACAATTTTGTCCGCATTGATATGGAAGATACACCATTCACGGAAGCCACGATTGATATCGTTCGACGCCTGCATGCCGAGGGGCTTACGAATGTCGGCACCGTCATTCAAGCGTATCTCTATCGTTCTCTGAATGATGTCGAAGCGATGATTCAGGAGGGCATCCGCCTGCGTCTCGTCAAAGGGGCCTACAAGGAACCGAGTACCGTTGCCTACCAGAACGTTTCGGATGTCATTACGAATTTCAAAAAAATGATTCAAATGCACCTCGATCAAGGCATCTATACGTCTGTGGCCTCTCATGACGATACCATGATCAACTGGGTCAAAACGTATGTGCAGCAAAATGGGATCTCCAAAGACGCTTTTGAGTTCCAAATGCTATATGGTCTACGCATGAGTGAGCAAGCCAAGCTCGCCCAAGAGGGTTACCGAATCCGCTGCTATGTTCCGTATGGCGTGATGTGGTATCCGTATTATACGCGCCGACTGGCCGAGAAGCCCGCAAATCTGATGATGGTTCTCAAAAATATGTTCAACTAAGCGTGGGAAGATCAGGTATAATCCATATATTAGAATCTTTGTTCTCATATATGGGAGGTCAACCGATTTGAAGCATCAACTGCCGCGTCTCGAACAATTGATCAATACCCAATTTAGATGTCTACCAACCGATAGCATAGAGGCCCAGCCGATAGAAAATATCTCTACCCAAGGCGATGGACTTGTATTTACCCAAGCAGGCTCGCAATATTTCTATCTTAAAACGCAGCATGGGCTCAACAACGATTCATATGAACAATCTTTTATCAGGATTCCTGTGGAAGCGCTTCCGATAGATACTCCGCTGGAAGAGGCCATGACTCGATTTACGCACTCGGCATATCTCCTTGTGGAATCGGAAGGTCAGGTCGTCGGTTATGTGTCGGCTGTCGATTTATTGCAAGCCATCACGCAATCATATCGTGTTCTAGACGCGTATTATCGAACGACCCTTGCGACGATTGATCCCGACATGGCTATTACGCTGATTAATGAGGTGCAAGAGGTAGCTGTGTGGACTGCAGGCGCAGAGCATATCTTCTCGATTCAGAACCAAGATATTATCGGCAAGCCTGCGACAGCCTTCTTTCCCGTCGATCGCTTGCAATCCTTGAAGACCCTTCAGACCGGGGAGTCTGTCTATAAAATGCAGCACCAACCGCGCCAGGATTTATTCGTGCTTATCAATGCAAATCCAGTGAAGCTGGACGGGGAGATTATCGGTGCCGTCGCTGCGGAGACCGATATTACCGCCCAAATCCGGCTTCATCAGGAGCTGCTCCATATGTCGAGCAAGATGCATCATCTTCAGCGTGAGATGGAGATGCTCAGTCCATCGTCCGATCCATTCTCGCCGATCAAAGGCACAAGCCGTACGATCAAGAGCTGCATCGACACGATGCGGAAGGTCAGCCAGACGAAGGCGACCGTACTCATTCAGGGTGAGAGCGGTACAGGAAAAGAGCTATTCGCTAAGGCCATCCATGATTCCCGTGAAGATCATAATGCCCCCTTCATCGCGATTAACTGTGGCGCGATCCCCCCGGCGTTATTCGAGAGTGAACTATTCGGATACGAGAAAGGCGCCTTCTCCGGCGCTGATCCACGCGGCAAGAAGGGGCAAATCGCGCTCGCGAACGGCGGAACACTCTTCCTAGATGAGATCGGGGAAATGCCGCTCGAAATGCAGGTGAAGCTGCTGCGCGTGCTGCAAGAGAAGAAATATTTCCCGATTGGCGGGACGCAAATGCGCAGCGCCGATTGCCGGATCATTGCCGCGACGAATCGAGATCTGAAGAAGATGATTGCGGAAGGGAAATTCCGTGAGGATCTGTATTATCGATTGAACGTCCTATCGATGGAGATTCCTCCGCTCCGGCAGCGCAAGGAAGACATCTATGAACTTACCCAGTCGTTCCTGCACGAGTTCTCCCTCGTATACGGGCGGCATATTCAAGATTTTCCGCCAGAGGTCATTCAATGTCTGCTGCAATACGATTGGCCTGGCAATATTCGCGAGTTACGGAACACGATCGAGCGGCTTGTTATCTTCGCAACGGATGGCATCATCAAATCAGAATATTTGCCGAGTGCCCTATATCAAGAAGCCTCACGACCTTCTACAGCTGACTCTTCCCAAGCCATGGACGTTCATCTCGGCGTTCACGCTTATCAAGAGACCATGGATGCATTTGAACGGAATCTCCTGCTGCAAGCCTTGGAGGAGGTTAACGGCAATAAGCTTGAAATGGCGAAACTCCTCGGGATTTCGAGGGCTACGTTGTACAATAAATTGAAACGTTTTGGGCTATAGACACGCTAGTGTCTAAAATTTAAGACATTTATTTTCGAAATGTGTCTGATTTCATAGACAAACATAAGAAGACCTCCGCCCGCGCCATCATTGGCGCGAATGGAGGTCTTTATCGTTATGATTGCATATGCTGGAGATACGGTGTCAGATCCACCTTCAACCCTTGAGCCAATCGCTTGCCAAGCTCTGCATCAGCACGATAGAAGTTACAGATGGCGAGCAGCTTGGTCTGGTCGGTAACCGAAGACAAGTCAGCCGTTAAGTTCTTTACGAGAGCAACCTGCTCCGCAACCGAATACCGATTCCATACTTGGCCGGCCTGACCGAAGTTATTCGTCTTCTCAATTGTTTTGCGCATCGCTTCGCCTTGGGTCGGATAAGGAACATCATTGTACGCTGGATCTTCTTTTGGCGTATGTTGGTGGCGATTCGGTTCATAGTTAATATGATCCTTCTGCTGGCCGTGCGCCATCGCGCCATCCCGCTGATTATTATTCACCTGCGCGAACGGACAGTTAACCGGCAATTGCAAATAATTCGTGCCAATCCGGTAACGCTGCGTATCGGAATAGGAGAACAATCGACCTTGCAATAGCTTATCTTCCGACGGCTCAATGCCTGGAACAACAACGCCAGGGTTGAATCCGACTTGCTCAGTCTCCGCGAACACATTCTCAGGATTCTTATTGAGTGTCATCGTCCCCACAAGCTGATATGGAATATCTTCCTCGAACCAATCCTTCGTCGGATCTAGTGGATTGAAGTCGAAGTTATCCAGATCCGCAGGATCCAGCACTTGCACATATAAATCCCATTCCGGGAACTCCCCACGCTCAATTGCTTCATAGAGATCGCGACTTGCATGATTGAAGTCCTTGCTCTGAATCTCCGCAGCTTCCTCGGCAGACAAGTTCTTAACCCCTTGCTTCGGTACCCAGCGCAGCTTCGTGTAGACCGTATTGCCGTAAGCGTTGATCCACTTAAAGGCATGGACGCTGGATCCGCGCATATGGCGGTAATTCGCCGGAATTCCTTCGTCGGTGAATAGATGCACGAGCATATTCGTCGATTCTGGACTTAGCGACATGAAATCCCAATAGCGGTCCGGTGTCTGTAGATTGTTACGAGGATCCGGCTTCAAGGAATGAACCATATCCGGGAACTTCATCGCATCGCGAATGAAGAAGATCGGTAAGTTATTCCCGACAAAGTCATAGTTCCCTTCTTCGGTATAGAATTTGATCGCGAACCCACGCGGGTCACGCAGTGTCTCAGGGGAGTGCAGTCCATGAATGACCGTCGAGAAACGAACGAATACAGGTGTCTCTTGGCCTTCATTTTGCAAAAATGCCGCTTTGGTGTAGCGTTTCATACTGTTCGTCAATTTGAAAACGCCATGCGCCCCTGCACCACGTGCATGAACGACCCGTTCCGGCACCCGTTCACGGTCAAAATGCGCGAGCTTCTCGAGCAGCTGATAATCCTCCAATAAAGTCGGTCCATGCTGCCCCGCCGTCCTGGAACTTTGATTATTGCCAATCGGAACACCTTGATTCGTTGTTAATTTGGTCATAAAAACGCCTCCCTTTATGTAATATGATAGTAGTCACAACCATTCAAGAATCATAACCCCATTGTATGACAGATGATAATTAAAATCAATATTAATTTATAATTACTATAAATAATATATATGATAAAGGGACAACTCCTCGCCGTTCTAATGATCACGTACGTGCGATATTGTCCCTTTTGTTATACAAAAAAGCCGACCCAACAGGTCGGCTCCATTTATTTCTTACGTTATTGGTTTATGATTTAGTTTGCAGCGGGCTTGTATTCACCAATACGGCTAGCTTTCTCTCGCCCTTCTCCATAACGGATTGACATTGGGGGCATGTCGGCTCTGTTGAAAATGCAAAATTATCTCGCATCCAACCTTTGCATTTCTCATTGGTGCATGACCAAACTGCTGTTACTTCCTCAGGAATCTCATCCATCGGCTTTTTCCGTGAATTATACATGTCCATCCCTCTTTCTATCCAGGATTATCAAGCTTATAAATGCCCTGAACCATCGGTCTCAGGAAGTAAGTTCTCGAAGCACTTCTTTAATATGGCCTGACCGTTGGTTTTTAATAAATAAAAATTCACATATTGTACAAGGTTATCCACGCCTTCCATCATAACCCTCTGCAATATGTGAATTCAGGTCAAATATCAATACATTTCCATCTTACCACTTCTGGCACATAATAGCAACGATTACTTTCCATATCTTAGCTTGCAGGAGCATAGCATAAGATATAAGCGTATAACGAAGGAGCTGAATACGTTGAACCATCAGCAAAATCCGACCATGAAGCATGAACGACCTAATTTCTTAGTCTTTATCGTTGATGAGCAGCGATACCCTCCCCGTTATGAGAGTGAAGCCATACGAATCTGGCGCAAGAATAATCTCGTTACGCAGGAGTTACTGCGTAACGACGGCGTGGAGCTGCATCGGCATTATATCGGTAGCGCCGCATGCTGCCCTAGCCGAGCTACTATGTTTACAGGCCATTACCCTTCTCTGCATGGGGTCTCTCAGACGGATGGAATTGCGAAGAGCGCTTTCGATTCGGATATGTTCTGGCTCAATTCCAATACCGTGCCCACGATGGGGAATTACATGCGTGAAGCAGGCTACCAGACGTATTACAAAGGGAAATGGCATATCTCCTACGAAGACATCGTGGTCCCTGGGACACATCAAGATGTTCCAAGCTATCATCCAAGCAACGGTGTGCCTGATCGTCAAAAAGAAGACCTCTATCGACGGGCAGACCGACTGGAAAGCTACGGGTTTTCCGATTGGATCGGCCCAGAGCCGCATGGACGAAACCCACGAAATTCCGGATCTTCAGCTGCCCATGGCGTCAGTGGGAGAGATGTCGTCTATGCGTCAGAAGTTGTCGAACTGATTCGAGCGTTGGATCAACAAACCCATCCAGTAGAAGAGCGTCCGCCTTGGCTCATCGTCTCCTCCTTCGTCAATCCGCATGACATTGTGCTATACGGTTCACTAACAGAGCATATCCCTGCGTTCAGCTTCAATGTGGAACCAACAGTCCCTAACGTGGAGCCTCCACCGACCGTCCTTGAGTCCTTACACACGAAGCCTCGCTGCCAAGCTAGCTATCACACTGTCTATCCTCAAGCATTGCAGCCCATCCTAAATCCATCCTTCTACTATAGACTCTATTATCAATTGCAGAAAAACGCCGATGAGCAAATGCAAAAAGTGTATGAAGCGTTAACGCGCTCCTCGTTCTACGACAATACGATTATTATTTTCACATCCGATCATGGAGACTTGCTCGGCTCGCACGGTTATCTTCATCAGAAATGGTATTCTGCCTATGAAGAGATTCTCCATGTCCCTTTCGTGATCAATAACAAGAAGCTCTTCCCGAATCCAAAACAACTTGATGCATTGACCAGTCATCTCGACCTGTTGCCAACCATGCTAGGGTTAGCGCAAGCCAATGTACCAGAGATCCAAGAACGTCTTAAACTTCAATTTATGGAAGTCCACCCCTTCGTGGGCCGCGATCTAAGCTCCTATCTGCTGGGGGAATCCTCGCCGCCCGAAGACCCGATATTCTTCATGACCGATGATGATGTTATGCTTGGGCAGCATCAGATCAGCGCCTTAGGCAGACCTTATCCTTCTGTTGTCCAACCCAACCATATCGAGACCATCATTACGTGGCTTGAATCAGAAGATGCTGTTGGGACAAAGAGGAGGAGGCTATGGAAATACTCCCGATACTTTGACCCGAACGCAACGAGCAGCGGAACACCCACTCCCGAAGAGTTCGAGTTATATAACTTGACCGAGGATCCCTTAGAGATCCGCAACTTAGCTTACTCCACCTTCGCAACACCAGAGAGTCGGGGAATTCAAGCCCAGATGATACGCCTGTTAGATCTACAAAGACAGACCAAACGATTGACCCCAACGACAGCTTGAGATCTCGCTACGAATATCTTTCTTCAGAGGGGGCTTGGATGGTAGAGGGTAGTTTTGGTAATATTCATGTATAAAGAACGCAGAATGTTAGGAATGGAGCACAGTACATGAACAGATTAGCAGCCTTACGCGAGCCCTCTACGCGTAAATTATTATTCAGCGCAGGCCTGAGCTGGTTATTCGATGCCATGGATGTCGGCATGGTCTCCTTCATCATTGCCGCGATAGCCGTCGACTGGCATCTCGGCGCACAACAGATCGGCCTTGTCGCCGCAATCAATTCCATTGGAATGGCTGCTGGTGCAGCCGTGGCAGGCTCTCTTGCAGACCGTTATGGCCGCAGGTCCATCCTCATCTGGACGTTATTAATTTTCTCCGCAGCTAGCGGATTATCGGCACTCGTATCCAGCTTCGTTGCACTATGCATCTTGCGATTCATCGCGGGATTCGGTCTGGGTGGAGAACTGCCCGTCGCTTCGACACTTGTCTCCGAATCCGTACCACAGAAGGAACGAGGGCGTGCCGTCGTGCTCCTAGAGAGCTTCTGGGCCTTCGGCTGGATCTTATCCGCGCTCATCGCCTATTTCGTCATCCCGGATTACGGCTGGCGCATCGCCTTTGTTATCAGCGCATTGCCCGCGTTCTATGCCCTGTACCTTCGCCGGGCGATTCAAGATTCACCTCGGTACATGGCGGCGGTACAACAGAAACCCTTGCCTTTTCGTCAGCGTGTCGCTTCTGTCTGGTCGTCGAAATACCGCCGTTCTACCATCACCCTATGGGTTCTATGGTTCACGGTTGTCTTCTCTTACTATGGCATGTTCCTCTGGCTTCCAACGGTTATGGTGATGAAAGGTTATGGTCTCGTCAAAAGCTTCCAATACGTGTTGATTATCACGCTGGCACAGTTGCCCGGGTATTTCACAGCGGCGTTTTTCATTGAGAAGATTGGCCGGAAGTTCGTGCTCGTGACGTATCTCGTCCTAACAGCGATCAGTGCGATATGGTTCGGAATGGCCGAGTCCGAAGGCATGCTGATCGCTGCGGGTATCTGCCTTTCCTTCTTCAATCTGGGCGCATGGGGCGGTATGTATGCCTATACCCCAGAGCTATACCCAACGGAAGTACGCTCAACGGGCGTAGGACTCGCCGCATCCTTCGGGCGGATCGGCGGGGTGATTGGGCCTTATCTGGTCGGTATGCTCGTCGCTCGCGAAACGGCGATGACAACGATCTTCACAGTCTTCTTCGTCGCCATTCTCCTCGGTGCATTCGTCGTCCTGTTCTGGGGACGAGAGACAAAAGGGATCGATCCCGACAGTCCAACCGTATAAATTCGCACAATAAAGGGGTTGTATCCTATACCAATATAGGATACAACCCCTTATCATTGCTTCTATGTCCACGCCCAGAAGAATCCGTCTCGATCCCACGCAACTCTGCCGTTGTGCAGCTTCCGGAAAGCTTTCTTCACTTCTTTCTCAAGCGAAGCGTTGCCATTCTCATTCACAAAAACGAACTGCTCACCGAAATGTGTCCGTACATAATCAATCGCATCGCTCTGTTGCAAAGTCCCTTTGAATTGAATCTCATCGACCATCCATTGGGCGACGGTTTGAGGTGTCACTTCCATGTTATTCATGCTCCTTAATCCGCTGCGCGAACGAATCCTTCTTCGGTCAGATATTCTGCAGCTTCTTCATACGATTCGAATACCGTATCGAGATCTTCGCCTGCAAAGATGTACCACATCTGATCTTCATCTTCGAATTTGAGCTCCAACGACTGGTTCTTCGCGTTCGTCCAGCGTTCTTCGATCACTTCCTGTGCAGTGTCGGGTGTTGTCGCATCTGATGCTTCTACACTTCCAGTTGCACGTCGTACCCCTTTCCACGTTAAGGAACGGATGGACGCTTCAATGATCGTACGAATTTCTTCCGTAGACATATCGCGAATGTTCACCATACCTCGATCGTCAACATCATAACCCGTCAGATATCCGGCATAGACGAACCCATTGCCGTTCGGGTGCAGGTGATAGACAACCGTTTTCTTATCGAACATACTTTCCTCGTAGTGGTAATTGACGCGTTTCATAGACACATTTTTGCGCTCCAATTCAGGGAATGAATCGGCAATCGCGAGCTTTTCTTCAAAACTTAGCATATTTCGTCGGCCTCCGCATGGCTATTGTAGTAAGCCCCATTATACCATAAGCACCGGATAATCCTAATCTCACTCCGATTCCAATAACATCGTGACAAATTAAACAAAGTTCATTACCACCCGTGCCAAAAGACCCCCATCACCCAAAATTCAGGATTGGAGGCCTCTCTTATTCGTTCATGATTCTGCATGGTGTTAATAGTAATACGTCGTCTGAGATCCGATTTGAGCAACGAACGGATTCCACGCTTGCTGTGAGAACGCCTGGACTACGTTGCCGTCCGAAGATAAGTTCCGTAGGAATTCGAAATCCGGGTGTACGACCAAATCCGCTTGGAATGCCTCTATCGTGCTATTCGGCTTACGTTTCTCATTCAAGGCCGCCATAATCTCCTCCGCCGATTTGAGCCCAATGCCATGCCCAAAGTACAAGTTCGGCCCCATCACGATCGCATTCTCGCCCCGCCATTCCGGCCCTTTTGGATCAAAATCCGGGTTTTCGAAATATACCCCATCCCCAAGATACGCTTCATTCTTGTCTTCCGTGATTACTAGCGGAAGATAGTTGCTGGCATGCCAGTCTCTTAAATAAAGATTTTGAAAATACTTGTTAAATTCATCGTCACCGTTCATATCCAGCACGGCCTTATAGAACAGAATCATGATCGCTGTTGAACATTCAAACCCATAATACTCCCCATGTTCAAATATATCTCGAATCCCATCCGCGGGCTGGACATTTCCTCTTAATCGAAATCCACCGTTTGGTGTTCGTATCCAATATCGTGGATTACTGAACGATTCCCGGAAAGGCGCGAATCGGGCATAACTTGCGTTCAAGTCATTGGCTGCCTTCACGATTTTGCTCCTCATTTGCATTTCATAGACCAAAGCTTCCTTCGAAGGATAGTAGTAGGTTACCGGGCTGTTCTCCTTCGCCTTTACAATGCTCTGTTCCATCCGCGTCAGCGGCAAACTGCCGGCTTCTTGTAAAGGTCTCCCCGAAATACGTATCACGGCTTCTCCTCCAGACTCATTATGATGACATCGCCCTAGGTTAGTGTACGTATTGTAGGCTGGAATCGTGCATGAATCTTTTCCACTCTAGTTCTATTAGACTAGTAAAGAAACAGCGTATTTCCCACAAATTGTAGCGATATTTCACGAAATCCGACTTTTCCTTCCTAAGCCCTTCCATATTACATGTCGAAACCTTCATTTTCTCCAAATTCTGAGAATTTTTTTGTTGACTAATTGATAGAACAAGACTACTATAGTGATAGGTTCATAGAACTAATTTCCTATTAAAAATGATAAAGGCAAAGCCGTCGAAAGATGGTGACGCAAAACTACAGGGGCTAACGCGAAAATTCGCCATGCCAGCCAGTTACCGACATAGAAGTACGACGTTATTCGCGTTGTTAACCCTTCTTATTTCGGTAAGAAGGGTTTTTTACGTGCAACAATTTCATATGTCAACTCCGTATTGACAAAGGCAAACCCATCGAGAGATGGCGACGCAAAGCTATAGGGGCTAACGCGAGGAATACTCGCCATGCCAGCCAGTTACCATTACAAAGTCTAACGCACTTGAACGAGTGACGTTGGCTTTCCAAGGAGTGTTCGTGATGAAACAAACCAAACTCGTACTTATTGCGCTCATGATGCTGATGATTATTGCACTACTTCCTACGAATAACGTACACGCTGAAGGCGCTCTACCCGATCAATTGGTCGTACTGCCGACAGGTGATTATAATGTAAAAGAAGCAAAAGCGATGATGGAGCGCCTAGAGAAAATCCCAGCTCCAATCTTAAAAACACTTGCTGACAAAGGCGTTAAAGTGAAATTAACGAACGACATCATTACCAACGAACCTGAATTGAACTACCTCAAAGGCGTAACGCCAAGAGGCTGGGAAGGCACTGGACTCACTTGGGATGATGTGCCGGGTGTTAGCGAGAAAGTGGTTGTCGTACGCATCGGATACAGCAAAAAAGGCCATGGCCACAACTCGTACAACCTTGAAATCCATGAGACATTGCATGCCGTTGACCGCTTTGTGTTCAACAACGCAAGCGACACGCAAGATTTCAAAGATGTTTTCACCAAAGAAGCAGCAAGCAACTATCACGATGGCTATGTATCGGCTTATCCTGCAGAATATTTCGCAGAGAGCGCGAGCTTGTATCTCTACAATGATACAACGCGTAAAGAGTTGAAGAAGAACGCTCCGCTAACCTATGATTTTATGGACAAGCTATTCAATCAATAAGATAGAAAAAGCTCCCCTCTGATTATCAGAGAGGAGCTTTTGTGTTATAACTCGATATTATTCAGGATACACATGCTTTGGCTTGATTTCATTCCAAGTCTCTGTGTCATCCTCATTTCTTGTGTAACCATGGTGATTCGTCGCTTCGATGACATCGGTGTAATACCATTTGTTCACCGAATTGTCTGGCCACATTTTCGCATCTTCATGGATGCCTTTGACCTTCACTTTACGGTTCAAGACGCTGTTGATGAATGCCATCGCTTCTGCGCGTGTGATGAATTGGTTCGGTTTGAACGTGCTATCATCATAGCCTTTGATCCAGCCTTTGTTCGCTGCAGAGACAATGTATTTCTCAGCCCAATGTCCTTTGATATCCGTGAACATTTCGTTCTTCTTCTCATCCAATTTGTCGAAACGGGATGCGATGGCTGCGAATTCTGCTCTCGTAATCTGTTGAGCTGGTTTGAACGATCCATCCTTGTAACCTGTGATGATACCAGCATTCTCCATCGTTGCGATATGCTTACTCGACCAACGCTTCTGCTCAACATCTTTGTAAGAGCTGATCTGTTTCATGTAATCGCTACGTGACTCATCATCCATCAGACGATAGAAGATCGCTGCGACTTCTTCACGACTGATCAGGTTCTCAGGCTTGATCATGCCATCTGGATAGCCGTTGATGTAGTTGAAATGCTTATCCTTTTCCAATTGCGGTGGAACTGGAGGCAATGGTGGTACCGGTGGCAATGGAACAGGTGGCAACGGTGTAGTTGTTGGCGTCGATGGGCCTGGATCTACTGGAGTTGTTGTCGTGTTCTTCGTATAGAAGAAGATGTACTCCTGACCTTCTTTTTCAACAACCGTATAGTCGACTGGCGACTTCACCGGTGTATAGCCTGCAACCGATACAGCAGTAAGCTTGATTGTAGCTCCAACCTTGCCACTTACGGTTCCTGCATTCGCCAATTCCTTGTTCGTGCCTTGCTCTAGGTACTTCACAGTGACTTGATAGTCTTTCTCTACTGGTGTTTCGACTTTAGTGTAGAGAATTTCGAGTGTTTGTTCTGGGTCGCCTGTGAAGGTGTAGGTGTATTCTTCTTTTTCCGGCTTGTAGACGATGCCGTCTTTCGTAATTGGTTCTGGTTTAATGGTGATGATATCACCTTTTGCACCTTTTTTGACCTCTACGGCTAATTCAATCTTCTTATCTCCATCCATGTACACATGATGAACAGATACCTTCTGGAGATCTTCCACATTACCTAGCTTGTAATAGAATGTGTGCTCCTGTTTTTCGTCTGCGGTAACTTGATAGTCGAAGCTATACTGCTCTGGTGTGTATACCGCGTCAGATACAGAAATCGGTCCAGCTTCTAGATGAAGTGTCTTGCCTACTTCACCTTCTTGTTGCGTTGGCTCTTGTAACGGAAGCTCCGTTGCACGATCTACATAGTTCACAGTAACCGTACGTTTCTCAACCGGTGCAACATTCTTGGTGTAGAAGAAGGTTTGCGTTTGTTGATTGCCGTTCACGATTTCGTATTTCCACTCTTTAATAACAGGCGTGAACCCTTCCACAAACACTGCCTTGATAATTGCTCCATCTTCAATATCTTCCAGCAGTTGTTCCTTAGCTACACTATTTTCTGTTCCTTGCTCAAGGTATTGAACAAGAAGAGTGCGCTTTGGAACAACAGCATCTTTCGTGTAGTAGAAGATATGCACTTGATTATTTTCAGCCGTAAATGTGTACTTCACTTCTTTAGCACCTACGACTGTATAGCCTTTCGTATCAGGCGCTACTAAATTAGTTGTACCATTGGTTACACCTTTTACGGAAGCAGGCTCTAGTCCCGGTACTTGTTCTTCAGATCCTTCAAGCAAGTACTTCACAGTCAATGTCTGCTCATTCGCTTTATAACGGAAGGCAAATACTTGCTCTTTCTCGGACGTGAAGGTGTACTTCACTACTTTTTCGCCTACTAGCGTATATCCACTTACTTCTGGTGCGGCCAAATCGATCGTTTGTTTTACTGCTCCCGTTTGCGTCGTCGATGGCGTTACCTCAACTTCATTTTCAGAACCATCGAGTAAATACTTCACGGTTACCGTCTGATCGTCGGCTTTGTAATAGAAAGTAAATTCTTGGTTTTCTTCGGCAGTAAACTTGTAGATTACTTCCTTAGCACCTACGACTGAGAATCCTTTCTCTTCCGGTGCTACCAAATTAGTTGTACCATCCGTTACACCTTGCACGGTTGAAGGTTCTAGTCCCGGTACTTGTTCCTTTGTTCCTTCAATTAGGTACTTCACAGTTACCTCTTGCTCATTCGCCTTGTAATAGAAGGCAAACACTTGGCCTTTTTGGGCTGTGAACGTGTATTCCGCTACTTGATCACCCACTAGAGTGTATCCCGTTACTTGAGGTGCAACTAAATCAATCGATTGTTTCGCTACTCCCGTTTCTGTCGTCGACGGAAGAACTTCAACTTCTTTTTCTGAACCATCAAGCAAATATTTGATGCTGACCATTTGCGTGTCAGCTTTGTAATAGAAGGCATGTTCTTGTCTCTCATCGGCAGTGAACGTGTAAGTCACTTCCTTAGCACCTACTAATGTGTAGCCTTCCTCCTCAGGCGCTACCAAATTAGCTGTGCCATTCGTTACTCCTTGTACGGTTTTTGGTGCAAGACCCGGAACCTGTTCTTTCGACCCTTCGATCAGGTACTTCACAGTAACTGTCTGCTTGTTCGGATTATAGTAGAAAGTTTGTTCTTGACCTGGGGCAGCTGTATAGATGTAATTGATTTCTTTCTCTTCTGCTGTATAACCCGCAACAGTTGCTGGTACTAAATTGACTTCCTTACCCGTCGCGCCTGTTACATCAACTGGGTCATGAAGCACTTTATTGGTGCCTCTCTCCAGATAATTCACTTTCACGGTTTGCTCATTAGCTGTGTAGTAGAAGATATGGCCTTGGGCTGCACTCGCTGTAAAAGTGAAGTCGAACTTCGCTTCTTCCGGTGTATACCCTTCGATTGGAGTTGGTTTCAACTCAACCGTCTTGCCTGTTACGCCTGCAATTGTAATTGGTTTATCAAGTTCTTTATTCGTACCTTTTTCGAGGTACTTCACAATCGCCTTTTGATTACCTGCAGAATAATAGAAGATTACTTCTTGTTTTTCTTCCGCAGTAAATTTATAGGCGATGCTTTCAATTTCAGCGGTGTAGCCAGCTATTTTCTCAGCTTGCAATGTAATCGTTTTGCCTGTTACTCCGGTTTTTAAGGCTGATTTAACTAATTCTTTCTTCGTTTCCTTATCAACGTACTTCACAGTTACAGACTGCTTATTTGCTGTATAGTAGATAGTCACTTCTTGTTTTGCGTTTGCATTAAAAGTATATTCCGTGCTTTCTTTCTCGGCTGTATAACCCGCAATTTTATCTGCTTGCAACGTGATCGTCTTGCCTGTTGCTCCTTCTTTTACGACAGCATCTTTAATTTCTTCATTGGTGTCCTTATCCACGTATTTCACGGTTACGGACTGCTTATCCGCTGTGTAATAAAAAGTATATTTTTGATCTTTCGCAGCAGTAAAGGTATAGCTGTCACTTGATTTCTCTGCAGAGTACCCTGGGAACTGCTTGGCATTCAGCGTAACTTTTTGCCCTGTTGCACCATTCTCTACTGCTTTACCAAGTTCCTTATTCGTTCCTTGTTCTACATAGAATACATTTACACTTTGTCCAATTGCTTCGTAGTTGTAAGTAATCGTAACGTCTTTATTCGGCATCGGACCGGTTACGTGACCATCCTTTACGGTTAAGCCGCTTCCTGCGCTTACATTTACATTTTTCAATTCATAGCCTTCAAATGTCTTACTCTGGATGTCTATTGACTCGCCTTGAAGTTTCTTAACATCTTCTGCCTTCTCAAGTTCGATGTTCCCTGCTTTATACTCGATTTTGATATTGTAAGGAGCTTTCGCATACCCGAACCAAATTGTTGGGTTAGGTACGCTAAGCGTCAATGCTACATCCTGAGGGCTTGCACCCTTCTTAAGAACATAGCCATCAACATCTTTTGCCGTTACCTGATAGCTTTTGCTAATATCAAGCGCTTCATTGCCATTTTGTTTGAATGATTCGGTATATAGTTGAGCTGCCAGTTCCGGTTTATCGACAACCTTACCTTCTTCATTAACCGGTGTGCCCTCTGCATTGACCCGGTACCCTTTAATCAGGATTGAACCCTTACCAAAGCTTACTTTCGGTACTTCAAAATCTTTGGATGCAGGTTTACCATTCACATCCGTATAATCCATATATGTCTTACCATTGGTTGGATACAATGTATTTGGATCCGGATTTTTGCTTGAATCCAACTTTACGATGTACGTCATCGTTGCTGGGGATCCTTCGACGATGTTCCCGATTTCCCACGTAATCGTTTCTGTTGTGTTGTCCCATTTAATTGTACCTTGCGAAACCTCAGGTCCCTTGGTTTTGTCGAACATGTCGCCCATTGGATCAATGACTTTCGCATTCTGTGCAGCGTAAGAAATCTTACTGGATAATTCTTTAAAAACCTTCTCTAAATCAGAACTCGTAGATGCGTAGTAACCACGATTCTGGCTATATTTCAGTACGTTTGTCGCGTTGCTGTTGTTCCCTACTTCAAGTCCGATGGAATAGATATCAATATTGGCATCTTTAGCTAATTTAGCTTCAGAGACTGTACCTATACCATTATTATCAACTTTATACTTATTTTTCCCGTTTCCTATCGAATAGCCATAATCATATAACAAATAATCGTTACCATATCCAATAATGTCATTGTAGTTAAAATCCTGAAGCGCTTTGGAAAATGCATTGCCTTCAGACCATGTATAATCTACAACCTTTGATGCCTCAAAGCTATACGTTGGTTCTCCATCGCTTAAAAGAACAATGACTTTATTATCCGCTTTACTAGACTCCAACAGCGTTCTAGCACGGTGAATCCCCGCTTGAATATTCGTACCACCATTAGGGGAAATGGTTCCGATATCTTTCTTTAACGTTTCTTTCTGCGAGACATCCTTAAACCCCGAAACATCTGTTACGTCTCCCGCAAAAGATACAGCAGCAATTCTTGTTGCCGAATCTTTGATAAGTAATCTGTCCACGAAACTCTTTGCAGATTCAATCGCTTTGGACATCCGAGTCCCTTTCATGCTACCGGACCGGTCAATCACCAAAACCACGTCCGAACTACTCTTAATGTTCTTTCCTTCAACCGTTAGGGTTACTTTCCATTCCCCTGGCGTGCCTGTCGGTTCGGCCTTCTTCGTCAGATTGACCGCGCCTGGATTCGGCCAGACCAGATCGTTCGAAGCCGCTGCAGAGCCCGTCGATAACGTACCAGGGATGAATCCGGTGAATACGGACAAGATGAACATCCATGTCACTACAAGTCTAAAACCTCGTCTCATGTCTACCTCCTATTAATATATTATTTCAGCTCCTTGGAAACGCAAAAAAGTCCGGCTGCAATAACGATGTAATTGCAGCTGGACTATCATCGGTCAAAGACCATTAGACTCCGAGGCTTTGCGACCTAACCTTTCGGTTAGTGTGCCGAAATATATAATTCTAGTCGTTGCAGATGGACACTATGTAGGTCTAAAGTAGGATAAAGGAACTATTTACATTGACTAATATATGCTACTTATAGAAGCAAAGTCAATTGATTTTGGGATTCTTGAATCTAAAGTTATTTTAAACTACGTGATCCTTCGTTGGTTGACTCATCTGAAGAGAATTGCATATACTATAGAAGTAACCAATAAAATCTAACGCATGAGGTGGAAAGGATATGGAAATTTTGTCGACTGTTCTTAGAAGAGAATTACCTTAACACGGGAGAAGTCTGCCCATTTTTACCGTTAAAGTGAATCCGAGAACAGTAGATAAAAGCCAATCCCTTTCTTACGAAACCGATATGATCGTGGGCGAGGTGTATTCACCTCGTCTTTTTTGTATATACCACCATAGAAAAATAACGATTTCATCGTTCATACAACCATGAAGTGTTTCTTATGAAACAGAAGATTGCGAATTCTGCTGTTCTCTCGATTCAGCCGTAGCACAAGCTAAATTGAAAAGGAGAGAACACAAGTGAGTTTATTAAACATTGAAGAAGTTACCCATATGTACGGAGATAAATTGAATTTTCGGGAGATCAGCTTCCGCCTGCTGCGCGGAGAGCATGTCGGCCTGGTCGGCGGCAATGGTGCAGGGAAATCCACCCTCCTCCGTCTGCTCGCAGGCGAGATTTTGCCAGATGCCGGGCGCATCGATTGGATGCCGCAGATCAAAGTAGGCTATCTGCAGCAGCATATTCATTTGCAGCCCGGCACGACGATTGCAGCCTATCTGCAAAGCGCATTCGCGCATTTGTATGCGATCGAACGGCGCATGCTGGGCATGGCCGAGAACATGGCCGAGGCAGACAACGATCTAGACACCCTATTACGGCAATACGGCGACCTGCATAGCCAGCTTGAAGACTCGGATTTTTATCAAATCCACGCTCGGATTGAAGAGGTTGCTGCGGGACTTGGCATTCTGGATCTCGGCATGGAGCGTGATGTCAGCAAGCTGAGCGGCGGCCAACGAACGAAACTGTTGTTAGGCAAGCTGCTTCTTGAAGAACCTCATGTATTGCTGTTGGATGAGCCGACCAACTATCTCGATGATGTGCATATTGCTTGGCTGACTGGGTATTTGAAGAGTTATGAGCATGCATTCATCGTCGTATCCCATGATGAGCATTTCCTCAACGAGATCACGACGGTCATCTACCATCTGGAGCATCAGACCTTGAGGCGATACCCAGGGAATTACAACAATTTTCTGAAGAGTCATGAATTAAGCCGTCTGCAATTGCAGCAAGCTTATGAGAAGCAGCAGCAGGAAATTACACGACTTGAGAAATTCATCGATAAGAACCGTATTCGTAAAGCAAAGCAAGCGAAGAGCCGGGAGAAAATGCTCGGGCGAATCGAGCTCATCGATAAACCTACAACCGGACCACAGCCTCGCTTCAGCTTCGAGGTGCGTCAGAATCCTGTGAGCCATGTCATCACGGCAAAAGGCATTCAAATTGGCTATTCGACCCCGTTGATTGCCCCTGTCAATTTGGAAGTGAAACGCGGGGAGAAAATTGCGATCATTGGCCATAACGGGATTGGTAAATCGACCATGCTCCGCACCCTGCTAGGCCTCATGCCTCTGCTTAACGGTACTCTCCAGGTAGGGGATAACGTGAAAGCAGCCTATTTTGCCCAGGAAAACATTGCATCCGATCAGACACCCCTGGAACGGCTCTTAGCCTTCCGGACTGATCTAACGCAGCAGCAAATTCGTAAGATGCTTGCGATGCCCGGTTTGACCGAGAAGCATATCCGGCAGCCCCTTCGTCATCTGAGCGGCGGGGAACAAGCCAAGGTGCGCCTATGCGAGCTGATGCTTACGGATAGCAATGTGCTCGTGCTCGACGAGCCGACGAACCATCTGGATGTGCGAACGAAGGATGCCTTTCGCGAAGCGCTTAAAGCCTATCCGGGCACGATCCTGCTCGTATCCCATGAACCGGAATTCTATCGAGACTGGGTTACCCAAGTATGGCGTGTGGAAGATTGGTGCCGTGGTGCAATAAAAACGTAATCGATCATAGAGAACGAAAACAAGAAGAACCTGTGCGAATCCTTCGTATAAGAAGGAATCCGCACTGGTTCTTTGTTATGCAGGCCACTACAACGTCCTTTTACCAACCGAAATCGATCGTCTCTCCCGTCTCGCAATACGTCTTCAAGTTACTCAAAATCATCCACCACGAGCTCTGCGTATTATCGTAGGACGGATGCCCCTCTGTCCATTCATCATTGATCAACGTGAACTTCGTACAGTTGCCCACGGTATCAAGATTGAACGTAATTCTGGACTGGAACTCTGCATGGTTCTCACGATAAGACGGACCTGCGTGCTCCGTACTGCTATACGTCTTATAAGGCTCGTAGGCAAGGACTTCACCGTACACATGAACGGTCTCATCCCCATCCGCACCCGGTCCGATATAAGCATAACGGCTACCAATTTCAAATGTAGACTCTAATACGCATCCGAAGAAGAGCTTGCGCGTATTCTCTGGGACGAACATGGCATCCCACACCTGCTCTGGGGTTGCTTTAATATACAATTCATACTTCAATGGAATTTCACGCATTCTTTCGTTCCTCCTTCGATTTTATGCAATACATGTCAAGCGCATAACTATGCTAATATGATTATAAAACGTAATTATGCCCAAGTATTGTAAAAACGCGACAAAATGCACGCAGGAAAAGGAGCGGCTATCCATGAAACCCGAAATTGTAAAACCCAGTATGGGCGTATTGAATTTATCCCGTGGGACACATAAATTTCAACTGACAAGGCATGAGCCTTCCGAAGATATCGGCCAATTCGTGAAGCATTTCTGGATCGTCAGCTGGGATTTAACTGAACAAGCTCCCTACTTGCAGGAGGTTGTACCGAACCCTTGTGTGAATCTCGTCATTGAATCGAATCGAAGCGCAATTTTCGGTGCTGCAAAGCAGAAATATACGTACCACTTAGAGGGCAAAGGGGTCGTATTCGGCGCCAAATTCAAGCCCGGAGGATTCTATCCGTTCATTAAGCAACCGATCTCCGAGCTCGCGAATCAACCGATGCGCATTCAAGATGTATTCGACGTGGAGATCGGAACGTTAGAGCAGGAGCTGCTCACGCAAGTCAATGAGTCCGATATGGTCCGTCTAGCCGAACAATTCATTCGCCCAAAGCTCCCGCCATGGGACGACCAGATCGAGTTCATCAATCAGATCATCGACCACGTAAAGATGGACCGCGAGATAACGAAAGTGGACGAGATTTGCGATCTTTTCCACCTGAATAAAAGAACGCTGCAGCGTCTCTTCGACCAATATGTCGGCGTCAGCCCGAAATGGGTTATCCAGCTCTACCGATTGCAAAATGCCGCTGAGACGATCGAGCATCAGCCGCGCCTCGATTGGTCCGAGCTCTCCACGGAGCTAGGTTATTATGATCAGTCGCATTTCATCAAGGATTTTCGCTCGATCATTGGTAAGACGCCGGACGAGTACGTAAGGGAGCAGTTAAAGTGAAAAACCTTACTTCAAGAAGTAAGGTTAGGTGCCGCGGTATCTTTACGTTCCAGACTAATCCAGACCAATCCCGCGGCCATACATACGGCGCCAGCTAGCTGCCAGCCTGAGAATGATTCGCCGAAGAAGAGATAGCCCGCCGTAACGGCAGAAGCCGGTACCACATAACGGAAGAAATTCGCGCGCGCCGCGCCGACCTTGAACATACTCGCATTCCAGACAACGAAGGAAATGACCGTGCAGATCAGCACGTTATAACCAATCGCGGTATAGTGCGTCGCTGTCAATGCGCTCCAGTCCACTTTGCCCCAAGAACCAAACGTGAACGGAAGCATGCCGATTGCTCCGAACAGGATCATCCATGTACTTACCCGCAGAGCAGAATACCGTTTCATAATCGGCATGCAAGCCAGGTTATAGAGTGCCCCGAATATACTCACACCCAGCGCTAGACCATTCCCAATCATATGGTTGGAGGACAAATCGAGTCCTTCGCTTCCCCCAAGAATTATGAAGCATACGCCGATAATCGCTGCAATGCCGCCTGTCACGAGACGAGAGGAAATCCGTTCTTTCATGAACAAAGGCCCGAACAACGCTGCACAGATCGGCCAAGGTGCTACGTTCAATAGCGATGCGTTTGCCAGCGTCGTATATTTGATCGAGTACATAACGGCGATCTCGAGCCCCGTCACCCCTAGAAGTCCAATGACAGCGAGCTGTAGTGCCACTTTCACCGGGATACCGATACTTCCTTCCGTCACCTTCAGCAGTAAGAAGAAGAACGGCACGGCAAGCCCGAAACGGAGAAACGTGAAAAGTATCGGATCGAACGTCTCCATCGCCTGCCTCGATACCCCAAAATTCTCTCCCCAAATGGCCGCGACCAGCACCAACCCAACGTAATGCACCCATTTCCTATCCATATAAAATAGCTCTCCCCCATCGCCGTTCATCGACTAATATCATCCATCTACTATGCAGTGTGAGGGACAATGGGAGAAATTTCAATCTATTTCTCATTTCAATGAATGTACAGCTCTCTTCTTATTCACACTAGTCCCCTTAACCGCTTCATAAAACACAAGAACGCCAGCTGCTAACGAGACGAGGAAACATGAACCAGCGAGCAACGGATACAGCGACCATTCTAGAATAGGCTGCCCTTGGAAGGTCTGCCAGCCCATCGCAACCAATCCGAGTATATAGGCGATTCCCGTGATATGGATCAAACCGCTACGCGCCGAAGATTTCCACCGCGTCTGTTCTGTGAGCCAAGCAACGAATGGTAACGCTTGAAGCGCATGGAACCCTAGCCCATGAAGCCAGATAATATTCCCACTGCCACCAATGAATCGTCCGTTATTCACGGAAATCCAAATACCCGCAGCGAATGAAATGAGGACCGCGATCATTGCATATCGAATGCCGAGCACAAGCTCGGGGCGCTGCTTGTAAATTTTGGACCGGAAGTAGAAAGCTGCTAAGAACAGATAGAACAACACGAGCAGCAGCGCAACAATAGCGAACCCATTGCCAACCATCCGATCAAAGGCTGAACCGCCTAACACGAATCTTGGATTTACCCCGCGGAAGTTCTGTATTGTCTCTGCACCATAAGAGTAGAGCGCCAGCAGAATATAAGACCATCGGAAGATCAACCTCCCTCCCTTAGACATCCCTGAGAATGGAATCAACGCGGCTGTGGAGATTATGAATATGCCTATCGCTGCATTGAAGGAGAAGGCTTTCGACACATCCCCGTGAGGTGCCACCTCTCCTCCGAATAGTAAGGTCCATCCCCCGCATATTCCCGCGAGCAGAAACCCAAGCAAACCTACGCATACCAGCCATTTCTCACCTTCAAAAAATTTCACTTTTTGCATTCCACACTACACTCCTCGCACCGTTTTTCTTGATGGGATTAGTGTATCGCATGAATGTATTTCCAAAAATATCCTACAGGCTAGAATTCACCCCCGACCGGAGATGGATCTTATCACTGTCTTCAGACGTAGAAAAAGAGTGCCCTTGGGCACCCTTCTTGGAATTATGCAGCAATCGATTTCGATCTCACGTTATGGAATTTAACGAAACATACCACTCTCCAGCAGACAATGTAACTGAACGTCATGAAGTTGAGCAGGAAGCTCAAAGTTCCTGGATCCACACCCTTCACGGTTGCAATCGCAATGAAACGCAGCGCGAATATCGTAATGAGCAGCAGGAACATGTACTTATTTCCTTTGATAAAGGTGTTACCTGCTTCGCGCACTTCGAAATTGGTCGTTAGAATAAGCGGGATGGATAACACCATTCCTGCAAGGGCTGCAATAAGCAGCTGTTCGCTCTGAATATGAAGACTCGGGTCGAGAAGCTGAAGCATCGAGGTGCTAATATAGAGGATCGGCAGGACTAACGGAAGCCCTGACTTGGCAATTGGTGAGTTCATCCCACGCTGCAGACCGCGCAAAATAAAGAAAAATATGATCATCGAAATAAACATAGAATTGATTGGACTCATTTGAAAACCACTCCCTCAAGGATTCGATTTGATAGTCTTAGTATCTCGAATTTGAGGCGTCGCAACCAGTGAAATATGTAATTTGATCAAGGTTACAAAAGTCACCTCATGCATGTGACGAACGAATCTTAAGTGATCGGGAACAGCAGGACGAATTCTGTCCCTTTGCCCATTTTGCTGCGAACATCGATCTTGCCGTTCATCTTCTTAATCATACTAAAGGCAACGGTCATCTCCAGACCCGTTCCTTTCTCCTTCGTACAGTAATACGGGGTGCCGAGTCTCCGAATCTGCTCTGCGGTCATCCCGCCCCCTGTATCACGCATGCTAATCTTCGCGTAATCATTCCACGGACACACTTGCAGCGTCAGCATACCGCCTTCTTGCATCGCTTCAATCGCATGCTTGCCAATGTTAAGCAGGGCCTGCCGGAATTTATAACGATCCCCTGTAATATAAAAAGGTCTCTCCTGGGCGGGTATGACATGAATCTTGATCTGATTGTAATTCCCGTACGTTGTCAGCACATTCGATAGATACAAGAGCTCATCTTGAATATGCAATTCTTCCGTAATCCCGGGATCGGGCTGCGCCAATGCGAGGTAATCCGTAATGATATGCTCCGTACGATCAAGCTCCTCAAAACAAATCTGCTGATACATCGTCTTCTTCTCGTGGTCCAGGTGATCGGAGCCGAATAAATGAATGAAGCCCCTCACTGCAGTCAGCGGATTCCTGATCTCATGCGCGACAGACGCCGCCATATCACCGACGATCTTCATCTTCTCGCTCTTAATGACCTCTTCCTGCATGTAGAAATACTTGTTCAGGGACTCAATCAAATACACGTAGAAGGCGACGATGACAGCTTGTAAGATGTAGGTCTGCAGAATCGTCCAAGGCTTGATGAACAGAATCTCGAACTGCCCAATCCATGTGAAGTACACGGTTAACGTGAGAAATTTAATCAGGAGACTTAAGCAGACAGCTACCCCGATTTTGCAAATCGTTTTCATTCCGTCAAAGATGCGAAGCGACAGCATCACCAACACGAAAGTAAGCATTAGCGAAAAGATATACGCCCAATCATGCGGACTTTCGTTCAAGAACCGATAACCCACGATCGTTAGATATAATAAGCCCGAAACAGACAAACCGCCATACAACGAGCCTACGGCTAGCGGAATCGACCGAAAATCATATGTAATGCCATTTAGCGTTACTGGAAAAGACATCGTCAAAACAATGGCGATAGCAAAGAGTATATAGATCAGGAAGCTGTATAGCAGGTTCCGTTCTTTTATTTTATATATATAGGGGTACATGACGAGTGGAGTAAATATGATGAAGATGTTCAGGATAAAGTCCTTGAAGTAATCAAGCATAGAACGCCTCCAACACATATTTAGTATGGTATTAGTAGAAGAATATCACGAATGACTTACGGTGAGAAGATGAAATTGTCGAATAATGTATTTTTGGGGAATGAGAAAAAAGACACCTGCTCGGTGTCCTTCTCCTTAACGAGATGACTTACAATTCCATCATCTTCTTATCCAGCCACTGCAAGGCTTCCTTCAACCGTTCCTTCGGCAAAATCGCGTAACGGTCTCCAACACTCACCTCGTAAGCGCAAGACGTATCCCCTGCCTCTACGAGATAACTCGTAAGTCCGACACCCGTCTCTTCGTAACACTGAATTAATAACGGTTCAAGCTGATGCTTGGGCATATCGATATGCACATGAAACATGTTCGACACCGGTTCCACTGGCCTTGTGGCAATACCATGGCAAGCATTATAGAGCCCTGCCAGTGCCTTGGCATCTTCATGATACTGCTGCATCTTACCGACACGCTGCTGGAAATAATAATCGGCACTGAGGATGTACGGGTATAGACTGATCAGGTCGCCGCCATGTCTTCGCTTCCACACTTTCGAGGTGTCGATAAAGCCGGAATCCCCCGCAAGAATCGCACCTGCAATACCGCCAATCCCTTTGTAAAAAGAAATATAGACACTATCAAAAAGTGAACTAATCTCTGCAGCCGAGCGACCATAATACGGCATAATCTCGAACAAGCGAGCTCCATCCATATGCAGCTTAATGCCCCGCTCCCGGCAATACTTCGAAATCGCTTCAAGCTCTTCGTAAGCCGGCAATTGACCGCCAATCTCGCGCTGCGGAAGTTCGAGCAGCAGGCAGGAGATCTCTTCTGGCATGTTCATGACATCTTCCAGACGAATCAATCGGTCTTTGTCTGCGAGCAGGATCGGCTCGATCCGGTGTAGTTCCCGGAGCGCGTCATTCTCATGGATCTCCAGATGAGCTAACGGATGATAGGCTACCTTGGCAACGCCACGCTGATCGCACCATATCCGCAAGGCAATCTGCTGCGCCATCGTACCGCTCGGGAAGAATACGGCCTTCTCTTTTCCTAAGATATCAGCCATTTTATCTTGAAAATCTTCAATGATCTTACCCGAGCCGTATCGATCACTCTCAAGATCTCCATCGATCTGATCCAGCACGGTGCGTAAATTCTGCACGATCAGGTCCCCATGACCTGGAACCTTGTATACCGTCTGACGAAATGCTTCAGCTAGAGCGGATTGTTTACTCATCTTTCCTCAACTCCTCTTACCTCATAATCATAATCTAGCAATATAGCTCAAGTATAACGCAGATGCCGCAGCCAGATCACGATAGATTTTCATGCAAAAAAGCCACATCAGATGGATATCCGATGTGACTTGAATGAACGATTAAACTTGCATCTCCCCATGATGGACTTTCGAGGTCTCGATCTGGATCGTTGTATGTTGGATTTTGAACTTCTCTTCAATCAGATGGATCGCATCTTGCAGAACGCGCTGACCATCCTGATCGTCCTCGATAAGCATATGGCAGGTCAAGGAATCCAAATTCGATGTAATCGTCCAAATATGAAGGTCATGAACATCAATGACCCCTTCAATCCGTTCCAACGTTTCCTTCACTTCATATTGATCCACCGTAATTGGGGTGCCTTCCATCAGGATATGCACTGTATGCTTAATGACGCCCCACGCGCTGCGCAAGATTAAGAGGGCGACGACGACGGAAATAATCGGATCGGCAATGTACCAACCGAACATCCACATCACGATCCCAGCTAGAATCGCACCGACAGAACCGAGCGCATCACCAATGATGTGGAGATAGGCACTGCGAAGATTGACGTTATTCTTCACGTCGCCTTTCCGCATTAACGCCCATGCGCTGATAAGATTGGCAAGAAGACCGACCGAAGCAATGAGCATCATCGAGCCGCTAGCTACCTCAGGTGGGTTGTTGAACCGCTGGATCGCTTCCCATGTAATAAAGCCTGCGATCGCAAATAACGTGACCCCGTTGAATAATGCAGCCAGAATCTCGAAACGGTAATAGCCATACGTCTTGTTCGGCGAGGCTGGCCGTGTCGCAAACCAGATCGCGACCAAGGTTAGGATCAGCGAACTCGTATCGCTCAGCATGTGCCCGGAATCCGACAAGAGCGCCAAACTATTCGTGATTAATCCGCCGAAGAACTCTAGCAGCATAATTCCCGCTGTAATCGAGAGCGCAATGATTAAACCTTTCTTATTGCCTTCTCTACCGTGATCGTGGTTATGCCCATGATCGTGATGATGATGACCGTGGCTATGACTGTGTCCATGTGAATGTGAATGGTTATGCATAGGTTATTATCCCCCTTCAACGAATCAAAATATGAATCCTCTGTTAATATTTTTATTTAGTGTATATATGAGCATATGTTCATATATTATTATGTTCGAATCACTCCTTTTTGTCAACCCTTGGAATCTGATTCAGGCAAAATAAAAACCCGACCGCATACGGCCGAGTTCTGTATGTATCCTAAATGATTAGTCCCAAATATCGGGCCGATCCAGTTGAAGCATTCGCATATATTGCAGCAACTGACCGGTGTGCACGGCATCATGATACGATTTGCGTTCTAACGTATCCCCAAGATAACGTGCAATCGGGCGATGCGGCCACTGGATCAGTTTGCTCTCAAAATCTTCTACATCCAAGGATTCAACATATGCGATAAACTGCTTATGATAGGCAATCGACCGATCCACCTCATCTTGCACGGAGGTGAACGGGAGCTCCCATAACGGGGCTCTTTCTTCTTCGCTAGGCAATCGATGTTCCGTCAATATCATATACCACGAATAATCATGCAACAGAACGTGTCGAATCATATGTCCTATGCTTAGCGCTGTTGCATCCGGCTGCCAATTCAAATACGCATCAGGGATCCCATACGCTGCTTTTAAGAATCGACGACGGGTTTCTTTCAAATCAAGAAGTATAAGTTCTTTTGCATTCATTTCTGATGTCCTCCTAGCATGCTTTTAGGAGTATTGTAAACCTTGCATATTTAAATTATCATCGAAATATGAATGTATATCCGCAAATAACCATGATCACGTCCCTCATCGGTGACCTTACCCGCGCCGCGATGCTCGATGCGCTGATGGGAGGTCATGCGCTGCCCGCAGGCGAGCTTGCCTATATCTCTGGCGTTACGCCACAAACCGCAAGCTCCCATCTCTCTAAACTCGTGAAAGGAAATTTGATCGCTGTTGAACAGCACGGAAGGCATCGTTATTACAGGCTAGCAAGTCAGGAAGTAGCTGAGTTGATGGAGCTGATCTCGGCGATGTCCCCACCCATACAAATACGTTCCTTACGCCAGTCACAGGAGATGGAGAAGGTCCGTCATGCAAGAACCTGTTATGACCATCTGGCTGGAAAGCTAGGAGTAGCACTGACCCAAGCGCTCATCACAAAGGGTTATGTTGCCCATCGTTCCGAGACTGAATTTGATGTTACGGAGCAAGGTATCGAGCATTTCCGTTCGCTCGGTCTCGATCTCACGACCATGAAAGTGAACCGACGGATTTTTGCCAAGCGATGCCTCGACTGGAGCGAGAGGATTCATCATATCGGTGGATTCTTGGGGGCCGTTATCGCGAAGCATTTCTTTGAAATGAAGTGGATTGTACGAATGGAAGGAGGATCCAGAGCCGTTCGATTGACGGAGGAAGGCCGGATGAAGCTTCAAGCATTGTACTCCATCGCGATGGAAGACTTGGTGTGAGGCACAAATAAAACTCGACCCCAGCGGCCGAGTTTTATCCATTTACGAATACTATCTCATTGTGCCTATCAGCATATAAGAGATGCCGAGCAAGAGGCAAAGCGGGGAATATAGCATGCTGTCCCATTTAGCGAATACGGTACCCTTCTTGCGCTTGAACAGCCCCACCCATTTGAAATCTCCGATGCCGCGAATGATGAACACAGCCGCTACGACCCAGCCCCCAACTAGGAGGAGAAGATCAGAGAATAATAGCGGTTTAATCACGCTGCTCCACTCGAGTGCAATCCAAGCTGCCAGAGCGAGCAGAAGTCCAACCATACTTGTACCGATCGGCGAGGGCTGGAAGAGCCTCTCCGATCCATTCGTGGGGATAACCGCGCTATTGCCTCGCTTCCCGCCAAATGCCCAGTAAAAATGCAACCCGCTTACGACCAATAAAATACCGCTGACCACCCAAGCAATCATCTCAACCATATGTACCTCCTAAGCTAGGTCATGCTCATCCGAACTACTTCTGTACCTGTATTTGAAGCTGCTCATACCATTTCTTCGTCTGTGCCGGATCTTTGTCATTGTAGAACACATAAAGATCCTTGAGTTTGATCTGAATGTACGGCGGGTTATTTTTGACGACATATAGTTTGGACCTGCCTAACTCCTTCAATCGGAAGTTCCCTCGTGCATATTGATCTGTCGCTTCCCCATTCGTCTTCGTCCCCTTCGGAATGCTGTCAACAAGGGACAATCGTTCAATATCATCCATCTTAAAATCATACGAGTACATCGGGTAATCAATATGTACGTTATGCTCAGCCGTGATCGTTAAGACCGGCGACGTCATTTCCGAACGGATCAATAGGAACGATACGCCTACAATAATAGCAGCGAACACGATCGCAGAACCCCAGACGAACACCTTTCCTACCGGCGTCGCTGAATTGATCGTAAATCCAATCCCTACCCTTTTGGTAACAAACACACTGCTGTCGTTCGGATTATGGTATGTGAAGCCATTTCCCCAATATTCGTCATCGTCGGAGTAGATGATCTTCCCATCATCCGCTAATATGTCTTGCTCCGACATTTTCACGCGATAATTCACCGTTAAAATAATGCCCAGCGGAATGGCTGTGAACAACAGCGTAACAACGAGCCATACGCCCTTCCATTCTAGGTTCTCATTCATCATAAGCTGATCGATCAGCAGGAAGTGAGTGCTCTCCAGGATCGCCAGAAATAGCCAGCAGTAAGACCACAAACGTCGTTTGGCTTGATTCAAGCTGAGATTCACTTCACTGTTCGCACTGTACACTTTCCCTTTAACCTTGCGCATTCTGAATGAGATCAAGAAGAAGAGCACGGATATGATAAGACTGGCGATCGGAAGCCCCAAATCCCGCGTCGGGTCACTCGCAGCCCATCCAATAAGACTAAGCGACATCGCAAAGGGAATGATGAACAGCCACAATGGCGCCGAGCGCTTATTCTTCAGCTGAGCAACCCGCAGATCGCTACGGATGACCCGCTTCATCCCTACGAACCAGTCATGCTCACGTTTTAACGCAAGCGTCGCTCGAAAGGCTCGACGAAATGGAATCACGATCACGACAGCAAAGACCATCAACCATACGAGAAAATAAATCGTCTGATAAGCAAGCTGCGCGTACAGCAGTACAAGGGGGATAAGCGCAACAAGGGAACCTATCATCACCAGTCTGAATTGCTTCTTGAATTGTGCCTGAACCTCACGGATCGCCGGATGGTCCATCGCCTGCGAAGGCAGCATCACCGCGAACAGCATCCCGTTGTGATATTTCGCTTGCGGCATATAGGTCGTTAGCATAGCAATGTAACAAATCAGAATGGTAACAAGATAAATCACCAACAACATTGTAATCAACTCTCTTCACAATGAATTCTAGTTCTTCTAGTGCTGATAGGTCATTCGGGCGAAAATCTGCGAACAAAGCGCCTGAAAACGCGGTTGATCGACGCCTTTGATCGTCGCCTCCGCAATCATTAATTGAAGCTGCTCCTCCAAATGGGCTGCGTGCTTAGGATCTTCCGCCGTACGAGCGCCCACCTTCGCACCATGTCTGCGATCAATCACAATATAGCCTTCTTGCTTCAGCAGTGCGTATGCTTTATTCACTGTCATTGTATTAATCCCGAGATCTTCGGCTAGCTGGCGAACGGTCGGCAGCTTCTCATCCGTCTCGAGTTGTCCTGTCGCAATGCCGATAACGATCTGATTGCGCAGCTGCTCGTAGAGCGGGGTTTCGCTGTCTAACTCCAATGAAATCACCATAGGGTTCACCTCTCATCGATCATTAAGTATTACTTATTATAATACAAATAATACTTAAGATCTATATACTGCTCATAAACGAAAAAAACACTGACCATTGTGTGGCCAGTGTCCGCTTACAAGCTATTGAGATGTCTTGCTTTGCACCAAATTCCGCGAAAGAACGTGTCGCCCTCAGGTTGACCCGCAGCTATTGCGGATGATTAGTTCCGTTGGCACCGTAACCTTAAGCGGCAGTTCCCTGCCAAGAAACCGGTCAACCAGCAGTTTGACGGCCGTCACACCCATTTCTTCGGTGTAGACTTTGACGGTCGTTAGCGGCGGGGTGACATATTGCGACAGATCAATATCATCGATACTTACGATGGCGACTTGATCCGGCACCTTGATCCCCGATTCATCGAGCGCCCGCAATGCGCCAATGGCCATCGGGTCGCTAGCAACGAAGAACGCTTCGGGTACATCCCCTTGCTGAATGGCCTGCTTCATCAATCGATAGCCTTCATCTGCTCCCCAGCTACCGATGAACATGCTGTTATCACGGAACAATTCTCGCTCTCTCATCATCGACATATAGACAGTCTGCCGCTCGTCTTCAATATACTGAATGCTATCATGCTGCCGAATATAGCTCGTTCCTCCCATATAGCCAATGCGCTGATGTCCTAGCTCCAACAAGCGCTCCATGGCGCACCTCGCGGCACCAGCGAGATCGAACTGGACGGAATCGTACTGGTTGGAGCCATGATGATCAATATATACGATCGGAACTTCCGAATGCGATGATTGCAGCAAAATATCCGCTTCTACTTTTCCAACGACAATAACGCCGTTCAGTCCTGAAAAATCCAGTGCCGGGCTCACATCTTCAATCCAACGGAAAATCCTACGGATCGATACTCCGTGCTTCTCACATTCTTTCTCAATCCCTTGCCGTATGGTCATATAGAACGGATCGGAGAACTCGAACTGCTCAGAGCACCAGATGACAAGTCCGATATGCCAGTCCATGCTCTGCTCTACCCCGACATTCTTCCGACTCTGCTTCGTTCGATAATTCAAGGTTCTCGCCACTTCGATAATCTTCCGCCGGGTCTCATCTTGAATGCTGAATGTCACATCCTTCCGAAGTACCCGGGACACCGTCGAACTGGACACTTCCGCAATTCGTGCAATTTCTTTGATGGTCGCCATCACATCACAACACTTTCTAGTAAACTACGCTATAGCTTCTGCGACAAATCGCTCGCCAGGCACTGTATTCCATTGAATCCAACTGATCGGTCCGATCCCCTTCACGTGCTTTATTTTCGCTTCAATCGGGGTTCCATTGACGGATATCATACGCCATATACCCGAGAATTGGGGCTCCCACACGAACGTCGGCCCGGACACATGCTCCAGCACAGTCTCTTGATGACTCATGTGCGATACATGAACTTCATTCGACCAGACCGGAATATGTCTAGCCGCAGCCCACGCTACAGGGCTAAGCCGCGGCTGCGTTACAAGCACACGGTCCGCTGCACTCGGAGCAATCCCCATCATCCCCGTAATCAGAGAAGTAATTACGCTATAAGACACTTCCGGGTATTCCCGCCGCGGCATCTTCGGATGCGATAACTCAAGCAATAACGAATATGCGAAATCATTCAATCCATATTGATAATAAATTTCCGCCAGATAAGATCGTTCCTCGACATTGTTCCCACCATGCTTCACAACATCGAGCAATGCCTTGTCCAGCTTCTCGGCATCATCGATCAGCCTGAAGTATAAAGGAAGATACTGCGCAGACGCATAATAAGGGGTATAGAACGAACGATCCTGTAAGATCGCACCATAGAAACGCCCCATCTGCTCATTCCACCATTGCTCCCGGTACATGGTCTGCAACGCGTCGGCTTTGTCCGAATATTTCTGATGGTGCCCCTCATATCCACGCAGCTTCTGAATTTCAGCATAAGCACGGTACCCGCCGTAGAGCGCCGCTACGAGATCTCCGGCTACAAGCGGATGCATGCCATCCTCCATGTAGGAAGCAATGCCGCGGCGACCATAAAACGTATAATGCTCAGGCAATCCATCCCGGTCCTTGTCCCAGCGGTCAACATAATCCGAGACGGTATGGTGGTAGAAGTTCACCAGATCTGACGCTTCGATATAGTCCTTGTCCCCGGTCCATTGATACTGCCGCAAGCAGCAGTCGACGAGATCGAAGTTCGCGGGTAAGTTATACCAGAAATCACTATCATCCGTATAATCAACCGGTGCCGGTAGGCCATCCTTCGTGATCTCCCAATACGAGCACCAATCTCTTAGGCCGGAAATATGTCTGGCGAATTGACTTAACATGTTCTTGTTATGCAAGTGCAAGCCTAGGAGATGAGCGCCCGTGCTCTGGTGCGCGACGTCACGCATACAAAAAGCATCTCTCCCCGGCAAAGCCGCTTCATACCATGGTCCCACTGGATCATCCAAATGCGCATACGATAACGCTTGTTCTTTAGCCCAAGCAAAGGCCTCATTCAATGCGGCACTCGACGATTCGAATAGAAGACTGCTCTTCTGCAATCAAATCACCCCGCCCTTCTTGATCGTCACTATACCAGATGCAGGAACATCAAGCCGTTGAAGCCCTGCATGCAAGGTCACCTGCTGGCGATCAATGACTTTCCCTAGACAATTGCGGGTCTCCAGCTCAACGTAACCAAGGTCGTTCGCAAGTTCAAGTACAAGACGCGTATTCAATGTTCCATTGACGACAATCAGCGTACCGGGTACCGCGTCGCCTGCGTTCACAACGACATCTTCATAGACGCAAAAGATACGTTTCTCCGCAGTTTCCGCACTGATCATTGGATACAAGAAATCCGGCCGCCCAGGCATTAACTTTCCTTCAATTAGAGCATCCCGATGCTCGCGCCAGAAGGACAACCAGAAGGAGGTCATCTGTACGTGTTCCTCCGGGATTTGATCCAGCTTCACGGAGATCTGCGGGACAGAGAATAGAATGTTGATGAATTGGAGCGCCGCACTCTCTGCAGGTTCGTTCGGATTCCACATGATCATGTCGGAATGCACAGCGGTATGGCCGCTTAGAAGCCTCACATCGATCGTACGGATTCGATTCTCCGTCGCATCGTTCGGACAGTCGGTCGCGCGAAGCAAATTCCCGTATTTTTTCATCAGTGGACCCACATAGTTCTGACGGAACTCGATCATGACATCCGGCTTGATCGCTTGCAGCCTCGCCATGACGTCACTCAGCAACCGATCGACCGCTTCAGGTACGGATGAGAAATCCATCTCGGGGTCCTGCTTCCCCTTCGTCTCTTCCGTCGCGTAGAAGCTGTCCACGAAATCTAGCTTCAAGCCGTCTAAATCCCATTCCACAAGCGCCTTCTCATATATACCAATAATATACTCCCGTACTTCTGGATATCTTGGATCGAGTACTCCGCAGCCAAGATTGTCGAATACAGTCAAGATTTTATGTTCGAATCGATGCCATGCATCGCTTTTCTTTCCAACAAAAGGAACTGAATACCACAACATATATTTCATGCCAATCGCGTGAACGCGGTCGACATGCGCACGCATATCTGGAATCTTATCCTCGCAGACGAGCCAATCTCCACAATATGCATATCCTCTGGCATTATCCGAAGTCTGCCATCCATCGTCCACAATAACCATCTCACACCCAAGGTCTTTAGCCAGTCGGCATTGGTGTTCGATTTGGTCTGGATCTAGCTGTTGATGGAAACTATACCAAGTCGAGTACACAGGCAGCTTTGCAGCTTCCGGTACAGAAGCCGGTTCATACCCTGGGAGTGATGCCCACCATTGCTGTACTTCATCAAGACTTTCGTAGTAAGGCACATCTCTCGCATCCAGACGAATAACAGCTTCATAGGTCTGTATTGGAGCCATTGGTTCCGTGAACAGCTTCACCGCACACCGGAACACCGACGATTCCTCATGGACACCAGCTGCCATCTCAACGGCATTTAGTGCATCAGAGTAGGCGAAAGTTAACCGATTGCAGCCCAGTGTATTAAATAGACAGCCCACTGGAGCAGAATAAGTCGCTTTCGAGACCAGACCTCTTTCCCAATCTACATGAAGACGTCTGTTACGATATGCGGAAGGGTGCCAATAGCCTTGAATATCAATCGCTGGAACGTGCCATACGATTTCTACCGGCGTCGGCTGTACAGGGGCGTCTGCCTCCATTCGAATATGCAGCAGTTCGACACCGTCGCTAATAACTTGGGATGTCAATGTGGTACGAAACTTATTTTCGTCACCCTTGACCGTAAAATGGTATTTCTCTGTTTTTAAGCTGTTCTTCTCTATATTGATTGCATTCATCAGTAGTTCCTCCATTTCCTGTCCTTATCTTGCTGATGCGATAAGATTAACCTTTCACCGCACCAAGAGTCATACCACCAACAAAATATTTCTGCATGAACGGATAGACCACCACAATAGGTAATGTAACGACCATCGTCACAGCTGCACGAAGCGTAGAACTAGAAATATTACGATATTTCGAATAAGCTGCCTGTGCATCCTGAATTTGCTGGAGCGCTTCAACCTCAAGCAAGAGCTTGCGAAGATAGGTCTGCAACGTGTCCCATGTACCGCTCGAGTTGTATAAAATAACGTCAAACCATGAATTCCAATGTCCTACTGAACTGAACACGGCAATCGCAGCGAATACCGGCATCGAGATTGGAATGACGACCCTGACATAAATCTTTAACTCAGAAGCACCGTCAATCCGTGCAGATTCGAACAATGCCTCCGGTAAACCTTGCATGTACGAGGCCATAAGCATCATGTAATATGCCTGTATAAGACCCGGAATCCAATACACGTTAAAGGTATTGGTCAATCCAAGCTGCACCATTAGCAAATACGTTGGAATCAAACCGCCGCCAAAATACATCGTGATCAGGAACAAAACACGCATAAATTTTCTACCTGAGAAGTTACGGATCGTAACGATATAGGCGAGAAGTCCCGTCATGAACACACATGTGACCGTCCCGACGACAACGCGTAAGATAGAAATCACGAATCCATCGAACAACTTCGGATTCTTCATCAAGAATGCATAGGATTCTAGCGAGAACTCACGTGGGAAAAGGTAGATCCCCCCCCTTGCTGCATCCACCCCGTCATTCAAGGAAATCGCCAGCAAATTCACAAAAGGATACAGCATAACAACCATGAACGCCAGCATAAATACAACATTGCATACATCAAATATACGACTACCCAAAGTAGGTTTTATTCCTATTGAACTCGAACTCATGCCCGTTCACCCCCTATAAAATCGAAGTATCTAGCGCCTTTTTACTAATACGGTTGGCACCTAGAACGAGCACAAGCGAGATCACACTCTTCAGTAATCCGATCGCCGTAGCATAAGAATAGTTGCCCAACTGAATACCGTATTTATACGCATACGTATCGATAACTTCGTGGTATTCTCTCGTCTGTGAGTTACCGATCAACAATTGCTGCTCGAATCCCGCATTTAGAATACCGCCGATCCCCAGAATAAACAGCACTGCGATCGTCGGACGAATACTTGGCAGGATAATATGCCATACCATTCCGAACCGACCCAAACCGTCTACTTTACCCGCATCATAAAGCTCAGAATCAACGCCAGCTATTGCAGACAAATAAATAATCGTAGACCAACCGACATCCTTCCACACATTCGTCGCTGTGAGCAATCCCCAGAAGTATTTTCCTTCCCCTAGAAATGCAATTGGTTTGTCGATGATGCCCAGCCGCATCAGCATGTCATTCATAAATCCTTCATTACCTAGAATGGCAAACAAAATACTAGCAACAACAACCCAGGAAATAAAATGCGGCAAATATGAAATCGTCTGTACAACGCGCTTGAACACTTTCAGGCGCAGCTCGTTGAGCAACAGGGCCAATATAATCGGCGCCGTAAAGCCAAATACAATACCGAGTCCACTGATCGCTAACGTATTGCGAAGAATATGCCAAAAATCTGGTGAATGGAAAAAGGTTTGGAAATGCTGAAACCCTACCCATTGACTTTTGAACATATTTCTGCCGGGAATGTATTTCATAAATGCGATAATAATTCCATACATTGGAAGATAACTAAAGATGAACACCCATATGATCATCGGGATACTAAGCAGCCACAGCTGACGTTCTTTGTTCACTGTCCGCTTAATGTGGTTAAATCTTGATTTGGGTTGTGCCTGAATATTCACAACTTCTGAGTTCATCTACCCACCTGCTTTCTTGATAGAAATTTCGAACGAGAGGAAGGAATCCTTCCTCTCGTTCACTTCCTTTACTTCCAAGTAGTCATCCGTTTTTTATACGTATCGGATCTGAATTTCTCAATGTCATGCAGTCCCGAGCTGTTCAATTTATCCTTCATGTCATTGTAGTTCTTCGTAAGCTCATCCTCTGTCTTACTCATAACAGCCTTCGACCATAACGTCTCAATCTGATCGTCAATTTGCTGTTTTGTCATCGTCAACGGATCGTTCGCTGGGATCGTAATGGAGCCCAATGAATTATCGTAGATCGTATCCTTCAGATTGTCGTTCATGATCTTCTTCCATTTCGCTTCATCGTTGAAGTTCTGGTCAAACCAAAGCGTACTTTTGCCGTCATCTTTCATCGTGCCCTGGCCTTCAACAAGCATCAGGTAACCTTGACCAAGCTTATCGGAAGTATCATAATTCCACGTTGCATCAATGATCGCTTTTTTGGCGCTTTCCACCCAACTCCATTTTCCATTTTCGAACTTCCATACTGAATCTTGCTGATTCGGAGCGCCCCAACCAACTAGACGCGTACCCATATCCGTAATCGAGAAATTCATCCATTTGATGATATCCTCTGGATTTTTCGCTTTATCGGTAATAATCGTGAATGATCCGCCACGTGCGTTTTTCGGAGACAAGTAAGCTTTTTCCGCGCTAGCCGCTTTTAGCTTCACTTGCACATAACGTTGATCTTCTGTCCAATTTTTATTTGTCTTCTGCCATACTTCATGGCCCGCATTCCACGACTGCCACCATGGACCAATGTGGCCCATAATACGTTCAGACGAGAATTTTGCCTTCCATTCATCGAATTTGTTGACGAATGTGTCTGGATCAAGCAAGCCGTCACGATAAATTTGATTCATAAATTTCGTGAGCTCCAACCCTTCTTGCGTGTTAACCCAATGAGTCATATCGCCTTCTGGAGAGACTTTGTAACCCGCCTGCAGTCCCCACATACCGGCAAGCGTCGGAACCATTGTATTCGTAACTGGCGCAACACCTGAAAGCGCATACGTTTTCTCGCCTTTCGCATTCTTCGGATGTGCAGCTTGCATCTGCTTCAAGATGTCATAATATTGCTCTGGCGTCTCAAATTTCGGCGATCCCATCGCTACATACCAGTCATTGCGGATATGCGCGCTATTGTCTGGAATCGGCAGCAATCCCCAGTACTTCGGCAGCATGTATAACTTGCCGTCTTCGCTATTGTAAGATTTGAACCATGTCTCTAATTGGCTCTTAATGTTCGGTCCTAGTTTGTCGACATATTCGCCGATTTCGATCGCCTTGCCCTGGTCGACCCATTGCTGTGCCTGGGACTCACTCAGACCCGTGATCACTTCTGGATAGTCGTTGCTCGCGAGCATAAGGTTCAATTTTTCTTTTTGGTCTACATCGTAGACGATATTGTGCAACTTCACGTTAAACTTCTCGAGAATGTACTTTTGCAGTTCTGCTTCGTGCTCTTTAACTTTATCTGGATTGTCCTGTCCGGAGTAGAAATTGATCTCAATTGTCTTGTCAGGCATTTCCCAATTGAATTCATTGAGTTTCTTCTCCACCGGTGTAGTGGTTTGACCCTCGGTTTTATCAGTTCCTTTGTCGGTAGCTGCATCTTTCTCCGTGCCACAGCCTGCAAGCGTTGTTAATACAAGTACAATAGCAATCAATAATGACCAATTTCTTTTCATGCATGGACCCCCTCAAATGTATTCGCTTACATTTTCAACCTCTCCATACAACCTCAATGCACTGTTGGCCGCATACCACCCTTTTACCCGATTATTAATTTACTAAATATATATCGCTTACATTGTATTTATTTAGTAAATTATGATGTCATTTTATCATCCAACTTTGAAATAATCAAGAGACTTGTTGCACAAAAAAGGGTAAAAAAAATAGAGCAGCTTATCCGCTGCTCTTGGGCCATTCTTACTACATTTCTTAAGGCGTGGTAGAAATGTATTTCCCTTTACTGGGAGCCTTTACATCAGCATCAGTTCTAGCCAATTGTCGCCCCGCCTGCCGATAATACCATATCGTTACCAAGCAAATAGCGGCTGCAATGGTGAAGACCCAATGACCTGGCCATCCTTCATACACGAGGCCTCCTAACCAAGGGCCTAACATCCGTCCAACTGTAGAGGACGCGGCACAAGCTCCGAGCACCTTTCCTTTCGAGCTGCCGTCCGCAGATTCTACCATCCATGCTGGCACAGCCGGGAAGACCAGCACTTCCCCGCAAGTCATGATGATCATCGCGAGCACGAATTGCCAGTACGATGATGCAAAACCGACGAGCAAGAGACCGGCGGTGAAGAAGAAAGTCCCCCACCGAATTTGTGTCTGCAGCGCGATCTGGAACCGACGTATAAGCCATGTTTTGAGCGGATGCGACAGCAGAATAAGCCCGCCATTGACCGTCCATAGCAGACTGTATAATGCGAAAGAAATTCCCTGCACCTTGGCGTGAAGCGGAACAACCGCAGACCACTGCGAGTAACAGAGCCATGAGACGGCAAAACCGATACAAGCTGCAATAACCGCACGCCCCGAACTGCTGTTCCATAATCGTCCGTCCCGTTGACTTCGCGATGGACTCATTGCGTCTCGATGCCCCTGATGCGGCTGACGTATTAGACCGGCGAACAATACGAAGAACACGACATACAATAACGCATTGCCGAAAAACACAAGCTGGAATGACAAATTCGCCACAAAGCCGCCAAGCGCCGCACCCAGCGCCATCCCGACATTTTGCGACACGAATAGAATATTAACCGCGCGCTGCTCTTCCCCTGGACAGCCTGTTACTGCCATGGCATTTAAGATCGGATAGACGAAGCCGCTGAAAAGACCCAGCAAAGTTAAGAGCACCGCATAAGTGTATAGATCATTCGCCAACCCCATTGCTGCTACCGCACAAGCTGAGCCTGCTATCGCGCAGAGAACGGGAAGCTTGCCGCCCCAGCGATCAAATAGGATCCCCCCAATCAAATTGCCAACAAATGCAGCTCCGCTATTCAGCAGCAGCACTAAACCCGCCATACTTAGCGTCCCACCGAACTGCTCATGCATATAGAGCGTATTGATGGGCCATACGAGCGTCAGACCAGTCGATAGAACAATCGCACATAACGATAACCGCCGGAGCAAATGTGTACTATTTAACGTATCCACATGATGTGCATCCCCTCTATTTGTTTTTACTAAAATAGTGTAATTAAATTTACTAAAATATTCAATAGAATCTTCTTCCCTTATCCTTTCATCTCCGCACCGCAGCTCTTCCGAATGATCAACTTCGTCGGAACGGTGACATGCAGCGACACCTCACGGCCTTTCAACCGATCTGCCATCAGCTTCACAGCCGTTACCCCCATTTCCTCTGCGTACACTTTGACTGTCGTTAACGGGGGCGTCACGAACGAGGCCATTTGAATATCGTCAATGCTTACCATTGCAATATCCTCTGGTATTCTCAGTTCTGCTTCATTCGCTGCCTTAATCGCCGCAATCGCCATCGGGTCACTGCCAATTAAGAGCGCTGTTGGCCGTTCCTTCAATTGCAGCATCTGCTGCATCAATCGATACCCTTCTTCGGTTCGCCAATCTCCCACGAATACGAGGTTCGGATCGAACAGCCCACGCTCTTTCATCATAGCTTCATACTCTAACTGACGATGATCTACATTATGTACTCTTCCTTCTGCTTTGCGAATATAGCTCACCCCGCCAATATATCCGATTTTGCGATGCCCCAGTTCGAACAAATGCTCCATCGCGTTTCTTGCAGCTTTCCGGAGATCGAACATCACCGAATCACAGCTATCATTCAGCATATAATCGATAAATACGATCGGCTTTGCATCATTTATCGACTTCTGCACTACATCCAAGTCCACCTTACCGATCACAAGAAGCCCGTCCAATTGTTCGGAATCAACCTCTTGATTATTGTCCATTAACCGAAATACCTTTGTCACATTCATGCCTTGCTTCGCGCATTCTCGCTCGATCCCTTCACGGATCGACAAATAATAAGGATCAGAGAACTCCAGCTGCTCTGAGCACCAAATGACCAGCCCCATGTTCAGCATCTCCACAGCTGTGTCGCCGTTCTTCTTGCGTGCACGATTGCCGCCCTTCTTATATTCAAGTGCCTTCGCAGCATCCAGGATCCGCTGTCTCGTCTCTTCGGATACTTGAAGACTATAGTCCTGATTCAACACCCGAGACACGGCTGCGCTTGAGACGCCAGCTCGATCTGCTATATCTTTAATCGTCGCCATCCGTTCCCCTCCTTCACACGTTACCTTTTACTAAATACCATACCAGTAGTTACAAGGGTGCGCAACACGTTAGAGAACATTGCCGTAACACACAAAAACGACCTCATGACGAGGCTGTCTCTTGCAATCCAATCGATGTTCGGTAATTTTCCCACCCATAACATGACACTCAACTCTCGTTACCGTCATACATGATGAATCGAACAGGCTGCTGGCGTTTTTCAGAACGGTGTGCCGATTATTCCCTCGGGATTGAAGACTTTGCTCGAGACAGGTGCTACGCTGACATAAGTGCAATCGATACCTAAAAAAGGACACCCCGAGGGGTGCCCTTTTCCTGTGCTATGACGCAATTTTAGCTATGCTGCTGCAAATCGCAACTTCATTACTCCGCTAGCACTTTCAACAATCTGCTCAAGAACACAGCTGTCTCTGCACGTGTCGTATTGCCGCTTGGATTGATCAGACCATTATTGCCTTGGATCAGCCCTTGCTCGATCATGCCTGCAATACTGTCCGCTGCATAGTCTGCCACCTTGCCAGCATCCTTGAAGGAATCCAGCGCAGTGAGGTCGCCTTTGAGCTCTTTCGCTTGCGCTACAGCTAGCGCCCGCGCAGCCATGACCATCATATCCTGACGAGAGATCTTCGCCTTCGGAGTGAATTGATCTCCGTTCGTGCCTGTCACGATACCAAGCTGCTTCGCAATCGCTACAGCTTCATGATAATAAGCTTGTGCATCGACGTCGGCGAATGCCGCTCCCGCTTCCGCCTTCAGATTCAGAGCTCTGACCAGCATCAGGACGAAATCTGCACGGCTTACTTGTTCAGCCGGACTGAATTCGGCAGCAGACGTTCCTTGCACGATGCCTAACGATGCCAATTGCTCAATTGCTTGCTGTGCCCATGCATGCTTACCGAGGTCTGTGAAGGACGCAGCCAGCCCCGTATAGGATACCGCGTAGACACCAGCTTGGTTCGCTTGGAAACGTAGCTGCTTGTCAGCAGCGGAGTATGCCGCTCCCTTAACTACGGTTGCAACACCTTGATCATTAATCCATAGAACTCCGATGCTGGAAGCCAATTCTTTGCCTGTTAGTACGTAAGGCACTTTAACCAGTACGGAAGCCTTATCGTTCTTCCAAGCTACCGACTTGCCATCCATTTGTACGGACAATTGTACAATCGGTCGGTTACCCACTTGCGCCTGTGCCGAAGCGTTCAAGGATTTGCGATCCCCTGCGCTTACGATCACCCGCACTTGCTTGCCGAGCTCCGACTTCGCGAACATCTGGCCGTTCAATACGGCCGATGCATTCGGCGTGCTTACTTCAATCACCAGATTCGGATTCTCGGACAAGAACGAAGCTGGAAGATCAAGCGCATAACCTGCTGCATTGCCATTTTTCTTCAGTTCAACGATGACCGTCTGCTTGCCGGATGCATCGGCTTTCGCTCCTGTGATCGCTTTCTTCAGATCCTGCTCGCTAATCGTACCCACAGCCGTTGTGCCATCGAGCTTCGAGCTAACGGTTGCTTTCACGGAACCGTCCGCTTGCGGCTGGATGTCGACTGTTGGAGCAGTAGAACCACCACCGCCATTGTTTCCGCCTGGTCCAGGGTTACCAGGGGGATTAGGGTCGGACTTCTTATTGTATTCGAAGCTAACTTTGACCGACTCACTCTTGCCATCGATCGACAGGAATGCATTATAAATACCCTGTACTTCGGCTTTAATCGTGAACGCGAACTCAATTTTACCATTCGCCGTGCTTGCTTTCTGTTCTTCGTAATTGATTTTGTTATGTGGATCAAAAACTTTTAGGTTGACCATGGATTGATCAGCGTTCATCACAAGGCCGTTAATTGTTACTTTTTTCGTTGCATTATCAATCGTTGCTTGCACGCCATCAATCGCCTTCACGTCTACTCCACCCGAGAGGTTATAGACGCCAAATTCATAGAAGGAATAGCCGTACTCGGTATTTCTCTCTACCCCTTGGAATTTGATATATCTCGCGGAGATCGGGCTGAACTGAACCGTCTCTTTGCCGTCATGCGCCGTAATGACGCCATCGTTCGGCATGACATTCTTCCAAGTCAGCTTATCGTTCGATACGAGCAGCTTGTAAGTCTTCGCACGAGCATACTCCCAATCGATGCGAACGGTATCCATCAGGACCGGTTTGCCGAGATCCACTTGGAATGACGTGTTGTCGACATATTCACTCGCCCATCGGGAAGATGGGAACCCATCCACCGCTTTAGCTGGCGCATAATTCGCATTATTGCCTTCCGTCGATGATGCTTCCGCGGATTTACCCTGCGCCAAATTGCCTGTGAGGTAATAGACGCTTTCTTTCAGCGTATTGTAAGCCTCATCTTTGATCTTGCCTGCTTTCTTGAACTCATCCAGCTTCGCGTTGAAGCCTTTGAGATATTTCGTAACCTGCGCTGCATCTTTACCCTCGTTGCGCTTCATCATTTCGAGGTAGTTGTTCAGCGCCGGCGCTACAACCGCATCCGTGTACTGATTCGCTTTCTGGTAACGGTCTACTAACGTCTGAATGCCAGCCGCATTCGTCGTTGCTTCGATCACGTACGATTTCGTCACCATACGTCCCGCCGTAACGGTAATGGCGAGCTCATGCTTGCCGAGTTTGCCTGCGAGCGGAATAACGGTACCCGCTGTATAAGGCTTGCCGTCATACGTCGCCGTCACTTTCGTCAGACCATCATCCTTTTGGAGTTTCCATGTAAAGGATACGGATTCTGAATCAAGCAGCTTCATGCCGCTTTGGAAATCCTTGCCGTTCATCTGAACGTCTACCTCGGATGGCTGGTCCTCATTAATCTTATAAGTCCCCTTCACGAATTCATACAGCCAATCGTATAGAACGCGTGTCGCTGGATCTTTGCTGACCGCAGTGTTATAGACCGCGTTGTTGCCTTGATAGTACGATTTGAAGCCTTCCGTCATTAGACCTGTTCTTGCACCGTTGTTCAAGTAATCGATATACCGCTCGCGGAACACGCCGTCCGTCAGCATCCGATCATCGAACTCCAGTTCATTGGACATGCCGTACTGCTTCGCCAGATTCGCGGAATCCTCCAAGCGCTCAATATCCGTCGGCTCGAAGAAGTAGTTCGGTTGGATTGTGACAGCATCAAAGCCGACATCCTTCCACATAAACGCTTTATAAGCAAAGAAGTGCGGAATCCAAAAGAACTTGAGGTCTTTGTCGCTAATCTTCATGTCATGCAGGCTGCTGCTCACCGAACGGATGAGATCCGGTCCTGACGCGCTTGTGCTGATTTGTTCTTCTAACCAGTACATGCCTACAAGCTCAAGATTAGCATAATTTTTCGCTTCCCACTTGGCTTTAACTTGCTGCAGCCACCACTGAACCGCTTTTTCCCGGTTCGCTAAGGCTTTATCTTTACCAGCGGCTGCATCATTAAAGTTCAAGGACTCCCCGCCTTGTTCAATAGCGCCGAAATCTTTGATCGACTCGCCCGGATCCGGGATCATAAGGACAACCTTTTCCTTCACACCAGGCTGTTTCAGCGCATCGGATACTTCCTTAGCCGCTGCATCCAACTGATCCATATCACCGTCTTTTGCGAAGGTTTTTTCCAGATACCATTTCCAATCTTCCAGATAAGCACGCCCGCCGAAATCGCGACCTGGAGTTGGCGGGTTAATGCCGAGGTACAGAACGCCGTCGAAGAGGCGATCCTTAATATTGTTGTTCGTATCTACATAACTGATGTTCGGGATAATGCGCTCTTTCGTCCATGTGCCGAGGTTATTCGCATATTGCCCATTGTACAGCAGCCCAAGTTGCTTAATACCTGCTGTCTCTTCACCAGGTGCCAAGAATTTCGGCGTCTGCGTCGGAACGGTTACCGCTCCAGCGATTTTGCCATCTTGGCCGAGAATTTCAATTTCATCCACGAATGTCATCGCACGCGTATGCATTGTGAACGTGACTTTTACATAACGAGCATAGGCGATTTTTGCATCTGCTCCAACGCTCTTAATTCCGTCTTTGCTACCATCCCACTGGTAGGTTTCATCATAGGTTCCGTCTCTCCAGAGTTCCTGTGTCGCACTGTCCTTGAGCAATCCCCAATTCACTTTGTCATCGGAGACATACATCGAGACCGTCAGAGGCACGAGCACATTGTTGGTTGGCCAACTTTCTAGGAAATGCGCTTTAATCTTGGAGATCGATTTCTGTTCGCCTAGATCGAACACAACTTCGCGCGTTTTCTTTCGCAGATGCCCGACCCATGCCGGATCTTTGAAATCCGGTTTGCCGTTGACCGTCTTGGCATATTTGCCATCTGTCAGCTTCTTCTGGCCATCCGGATAGGATGCCTCAGGCTCCTGCGACCAGCTATAAGGAAGCCCGAACGCAAGATTGCGTTCCAAGGATGCCGGCTGATCAGAGAGTGAATACACGCCAAACTCATAGAAGGAATAGCCGTAGCCTGTCGCCCGCTTTACGCCTTCGAATTTGATATATCTTGCCGTAACCGGATTGAATTGAACCGTTTCTTTGCCATCTTGCGCTTTAATAATGCCGTCATTCGGCATCACATTGGTCCAAGTCTTCTTATCGTCCGATACGAGCAGCTTATACGTGTCGGCGCGAGCACCTTCCCAACTGATGCGGACCGTATCCATCGCCGTCGGCTGACCCAGGTCAACTAGGAACCAGTTCGCGTCATCATAGTGGCTAGCCCAGCGAGTCGCTTGGAATCCGTCCACCGCGTTGGATGGGACATAATTCGGATTATTATTTTCAATCGACGATACTTCAACAGGTTTGCCTTGAGCGAGACTGCCTGCCAGGTAATAGACGCTTTCCTTCAGCATCGTATAGGCATCGCCCGCAATGCTCTTCTTCAGTTGATCCAGCTTCGTATTGAAGCTCTTCAGAGACTTCGTGAATTCAGCTGGATTGGCGCCGCCTTCCGCCTGTTTCATAGCTTCTAGGTCGACTTTAAGCGCCGCTGCATCGTTGTTCTTCATTTTCCCGTCAATGACGTAACTGTCCACGAGAGCTATCATCGTCGCAGCATCCGTCTTCACTTCGAAAGTAAACGATGTTTTCTTCGATTTCCCCGAAGTGACGGTCACATCCAACATATGCTTGCCAAACATATTCTTCAACGTGATTTCCGTCCCTGCCGTGTAAGGCTTGCCATCATACATCGCAGAAACTTTGATCACACTTGGATCGGCAGCATCTTTAAGGTTCCATGTAAATGCCACTTTCTCGGAATCCGCTAGAACTTGACCTGCCTCAAACGGCTTGCCGTTCATCTTCACTTCCACTTCCGGTGGAGCGGCATTATTAACTTTGTATTCGCCTTTGACATAGTCTCTCAGCCAGTCATACAGGATCCGATTGGCCGGATCTGTGCTCACCGCACTATCATACACGGCATTATTGCCTTGGTAGTAAGCGTTGAAGCCATTTGCCATCAACCCAGTCTCCACACCGCTGTTCAAATAATCGATATACCGCTCCCGGAACACGCCGTCCGTCAGCATCCGATCATCGAACTCGAACTCGTTCGTCATCCCATAACGCTTCGCGATGTTTGAAGCATCTTCAAAACGATCATAACCTGTCGGCTCGAAGAAATAGTTCGGTTGGAACGCTACCGCATCGAAGCCAACATCTTTCCACATATAAGCCTTATACGCCAAGAAATGCGGAATCCAGAAAAATTTCATAGTGTCCGCATGTACTTGCCCACTTACAGCCTTTATCAAGTCCGGACCGGCTGCATCGATGCCGATCTGCTCTTCCAGCCAGTACATACCAACGAGTTCAAGGTTGGAATAGTTCCCAGCAGCCCAACGCGCCTTCACTTCGTTAATATACCACTGCGTTGCCTTCGCACGATTTGAAAGCGCTTGCGGTTCATGACCAGTAAAGTTAAGATTCCCGTCACCAAGATCTCCGAAATTGGACACTCCCTCATCCGGATACGGAATCATGAGCACAACCTTGGTCTTATGATTCGGTTCGCCGAGCTTCCCACTGACTTCCACCGTCGCATCATTCAGGTGCTTCATATCGCCATCTGCCGCGAAAGTTTTATTCAAATACCATTTCCAGTCTGCAAGAATGGACGGATCACCCGACCCCGCCCCGAAACTGCGACCTTCCGGAGAGTTCGTCCCGAGATAAAGGACGCCGTCGAAGAGCCATTCTGTCGGCTGCTTCGTAACTTTATCCACGTAACTGATATTCGGAATAATGCGATCCTTCGACCAATCGCCTTTACCGCCAGCATAATGTCCATTATAGAGCAGCCCTAGATCCTCGATCCCCGCCGTCGCTTCGCCAGGCGCCAAGAGCTTCGACTCATGTGACGGCACGGTTACCGCTCCCGCTGCTTGCCCGTCTTGACCGATAATTTCAATCTCATCCACGAGTGTCATCGCCGAAGGATGCATGGAGAACATCACTTTCACGTACCGTGCATATGCGATTTTCGCATCTGGTCCGATCGGTTTAATGCCGTCCTTGCTTCCATCCCACTGGTACGTCTCATCGTATTTGCCGTTATTCCACAGTTTCTGTGTGGCATTATCTTTGAGCAATCCCCAGTTCACCTTGTCATCGGAGACGTACATCGAGACCGTTAACGGCAAGAGCACGTTATTCGATGGCCAATCTTCTAAGAAATGCGCTTTAATAGCCGTGATGGACTTCTTATCTCCGAGATCGAACACGACTTCGCGTGTCTTCTTCAAATGATGTCCAACCCATGCTTTGTCGGATCTATCGTTCGCTCCATATTTGCCATCCGTCAATTTGTTGTCGACGTCCGGATAAGATGCTTCCGGCTCTTCTGACCACTCATAAGACAGTCCTGCAGCCAGGTTGCGATAGACGTCGTTGTATACCGATGCAGTGACACCCTCTGCGTTAGCAATCGGTTGAACCAATGGATCAACCGGATCGACTCCGCCAGGCAGGTCGGTTGACGTCTGTTCTTTTTTCTGTGTAGGCAGCGCCTCTTCCGCTTGCGCGATCGGCATCATCGTTACGATCATGATCGCAACCATGACTAGCGCAACCCATTTTCTACTCCTCTTCATATCGTGCTAACTCCCTTCTGATTCTTGAGTCAAGAAACATCAAATTCCCAAATGGTATGCGCTTCCATTTCAGCTTACCTCGATGCTCTTTCCTCCCTTCCGAGATTCCGACACGTCATAGAAGCTTATAACATATGTCAATGTCCTTACAGTAACATTATGAAAAGTGGCCTTCCTTTCAAATAGATAATTTATGACATTGGGTATACACTTGTTGACATGAAGGCCCTCATGTCGCGTTTTTATAGGTATAAAGATAGCGCTTACCTCCTTAGGTCCTACCTTTTCTCTCTTAACTGTCCAACAAAAAACTCCCGGCATGATAGACCGAGAGTTTCGCGTAATCGTGACATCTCATATAAAACCACAGCCGTAAGAGGTTGCGGATTTACATAGTGGGGCAGATCATGACACTTGCTGCTATGGGTGTAATAAACAGGTAGCACTTTCCCATACAATTAAGATGAAAACCCGACCTCAATCCGGTCGGGTTTTTGTCCCATTTTCCAATTACACTTGCTTAAACTCGATCCAATCAATCTGCATGCCTGGTTTGACAAAATCAAACTTCAGTTCATATACGCCTGTTTCCAGTTCGATTTTCAGCAGCTTCAACTGGATCCAACTGCCTTCTGTACCGTTGGTTTGAATCGTCGTCACCGTCTGATCGTTCAAGGTTACGTTACATGCGCTCTGAGCCAACTCGTTATCCGGTGACATGACATGAGCAAAGATCCGATATACCCCAGCCTGTTCAACCTTCATCAAGGTGGACCCTGTCGCAGAAACTGTAACCTGTGCATTGTGGGATAATGCTTGCACTTGTTCCGACGAAAGCGTTGGATTCGCTTTAAAAGCTAGGATTGTTTCTTCAATCACTTGCGCTCTGGAGAACACCGGTGCTTGCATCAAGAACTCACAAATATTCGTAGCACAGCGCTGCAGCTCACCGCGGGTTAAGGAGCCGTTAGCCAAGGATTCAATCGTATTGTCTCCCCAAATATTCGTCTCCGCGCCGTAGTTACCCACAACCATATACAGATCGTTTTGTGCACGGACCATCATATTCGTAAGTTTCCGATCCGCAGGCCCTCCATGAACAACATCATTCATGATGGCCCACCAATCCGTCATCACGATGCCTTTGAAGCCCCATTCCCCACGCAGAATCGTGGTGTTCATATCATAATTCGACGCCGCCCAATGCCCGTTAATGGGATTGTAGGAGGTCATGATCGAATTTGCACCGCCCTGTTTGACCGCGATTTCAAATCCTCTCAGATAAATCTCCCGAAGGGCGCGTTCAGATACAACGGCATTTACCTTGCTGCGGTGCTTCTCCTGGTTATTACAAGCGAAATGCTTCAACGTGCCATTCGAGCCGCCTTTCATAATACCGCGCGTGCACGCTGCAGCGAACATCCCGGAAACGAGCGGATCTTCCGAGAAATACTCAAAATTACGCCCATTCAGCGGACTGCGCCGAATATTTAATCCCGGTCCAAGCAAAGCGTCGATGTTATTGCTTAATAATTCTTGGCCTTCCATGACGTAAAGTTCTTCGACCAATTCGGTGTTCCATGTTGCAGCAAGCAAGGTTCCAATGGCTACTTGCGTCGCCTTCTGACCGCTATCCATCCGAATCCCAGACGGACCGTCCGCCGTACAGGCAACCGGAATGCCATAACGGAGCAACGGATCACTTACACCCCCGAAGGCTGAAGCCGTACCCGGTGTGACGAGCGGACTGCTCATACCTTCTCCTCTAACGATGGCGGCAAGATCCTCATCGCTAAGCTGAGCGATAAAAGCTTCCATGCTCACTTTCTCGTCATAAACGTCTCTTAACGTATACCCTTGGTTTCCCGTCTGCTCCAGCGTCTTAGGAAGATTCTGCTCGATCCGTTCCGCCATCGAAACCTTGCGTGTCGACACCTCTGCATAGGTAAGTTCATAGGTACCGTCTTCATTCCGAGTGCCCGGTTTCATTCGTGTAAAGCTTTCCGTTGGCGCCATCGCCTCTTGCAGCTGTTCTACGACTTGAAGAGTCTCCACGACGTATCCTTTTTGTCCTTCAACGTCGATTTCCACGACATTCTTGACACTATTCCCCACGTACAGGTGATACGTTCCGGCTTCCAACACATAGGCGGAAGGATGTCCTGTCACTCCGACGTCATCATAAGAAGCCATCGCATGAATAGGGAAACTCACGGTAAGACGCTGCGATTCGCCTGGCTGAAGCTCCTTTGTCTTTACGAATGCTGCCAAGACTCTTGCCGGTTGGCCCAACTTCCCTTGCGGCGCTTCATAATAAACTTGAACGACCTCTTTACCTGCAAATTCAGCTCCCGTATTTTGTACAGTTACGCCGATTTCAATGTATTGTTTCCCCTCTTTGACGGTCAGCTTAGCTTCCTCAGGTGTTATGCTAAATACGGTGTAAGATAAGCCATAACCGAATTCAAACTGGACCTTATTGGGTTGAAACGTTTCGAAAAAACGGTAACCGACGTAGATATCTTCTTCATACACGCTTCTTAGCTCATGGCCGTAGTTGCGAGTTGAAGGATAATCGTCGATCGAATATGCAATCGTATCCGTTAATTTACCGCTCGGTGTCACGTCACCAGCCAGCACGTCTGCAATAGCATTGCCGCCTTCCATGCCGCCATGCCAAGCGTAGATCACGCATGAAATCGGGTGCACGTAGCTGGCATCAATCATCCAGCTCATATCAATAATATTCGATACGTTGAGTACAACAGCCGTTTGTTCAAAATATGTGGTCACCCGCTTCAGCATAGCTTTTTCTTCTGCCGTCAACTGATAACTTCCCGGGGCATCAGCATTATCTTGATCTTCTCCTGCCGTACGTCCGATCACAATGATCGCCTGGTCGGATTTGTTTCTTGCTTCCTTCACCAGCTCGTCGGTTAGAGGCATCTCCTTCTGGTGCCACGGCTCAGCCGCCCAACCGCCTCCGCCATTATCGAATGGATTCTGTTCAATCCATTTCTCATATACCGCTGCTAACTCTTCATTGACGGTGATATTCTCTTTACTCCGAAGGCCGTCTAACAGATTGGTTGTATGGGTAATATGGACACTGCCGCCCGAACCTGTACCGCTGCGATAATAATTAACCTGGGTTCTGCCAAAAATCGAAACGTTTCGCCGAACGGGAAAAAAATTCCCTTCATTCTTTAACAATACAGCACCTTCTGCGGCTACTTTTCTGCTAAATTCAGCGAAGCCTTCTAATGGAACTCCAAATTTTTGGTTTTTCAATACATTCCCTCCACGATATTAATTAATTTATAACACTTATAGATTACTTCCAATCGTCTTAGTATCATATTAACAAATCTATAGACAAATATGGAAGGTAAATCTCGCTGCAATTCAATGATTTTACGGAAATATTCTTGTTAAAAGTAAAAACCCAACCTTATGGTCGGGTTCCTATCATTCCGTTCACTTCATTTTTGCAAAATATAATCGATACGATTCGATTAACCACATTGGGAACAAATAAGGACAAGAACGGCATGTCTAGCCGCAAACATCATTTCCAACAAGAAAATATACCTAAAACTCAGTTCGCATCGCGAGACAATTCACATTATGTATGTACAGTCTTCGCTGCTAGGCGCATAAAGGGCTGTCCTCTGTCATCTTCGATGACCTGGACAGCCCCTCTTCGTGTAGCTCGTTCGTCAGACTATTTTTTCAGAATCGCAAAGCCCTTTTTCAGGTTTAAATCTTTGAACATTTGATCAAACTTCTTGCCGTCAGCCGATTGAGTGTCAAACGGGTTGGATTGAGGTGTTGTAACGACATATACCATACCGTTTGCCTCAGCAACTACACCTCCGATTTGGCTCTTGTCATCATCCGAAAGCTTGTTCCAATCGTTCTGTGCGAAGACAGAGATGGTAATTAACGATTGGGAATCTTTTTGATCCTTCGTTGTGTAGTCAAAGTAAACGACATGCTTGGCCGAAGGGAACATGCTGTCGGACTTTTCAGCGCGCACCTTATAGTTACCATTCCAAGAGGAAGGTATTTCTACACTGAAGTTTGCTTCGGTATTTTTGTAAATCGAGCTTTTCACACTGTCCTTGGACGAATTGGATTCGTTATTCGTCTTTGTAATTTTTTTACCGATCAGTTTCCAACTGCTTTTGTTCCATTGCCAGGTCGAAGTCACGTAAGCTGTTGTATCCCCAGCGGTAGTTCCAACTCGCTCAACTCCCTGCAAACCGTAAGCACCTTTTTTGTTCAAAGCGATTGGTTTTAGCTCAGTGAAGGCATTTCCCTCCACTCCGATCTTACCTTTGGCAAGCCCTGGCTGTGGAAGTTCTACAGTCTTGTTGTTTTTCAACGCGAAAATATGGCTTGTCTTATAACCGCCGTTTCCACCATCATCTGCAGTAACCATGATATCGGCTACTTTATCATTGTTAAGATCCGGAACGAGGAGTACAGGAGAATACCCGCCGTCATGCAACGGAAAAGAGGTCGTTTTCTTTGTCTTCCCATTCTGAATAACAAGCAGCAATTCCTCATTATATATATCGCTTGCCTTCTCCTTCTGGCCATAAAGTGTGATGATGTCCGCTTTTTTGTCACCAGTCACGTCGACTTGTTTTTGCACCAGCTTGTGCATGTTGGCTGGCAGCTTAAAGCTATTATTGCTTGCGGCCATAGCGGTTCCGCTGAGTACGAGCGATGCAACCATAGTACTTGTAAGGATTTTTTTGAAGTTCATGTTGATTCCTGCTTTCTTTTTTAGGATGATAAGATGTTCTCTTCTTGATACAGTACTGACGTTACAGCGGGTTCAAAAAGTTTGACTTGTAAAAATTCCCTGCTCAACTTAATCATCCATTAACAAATGGAAGATATACTATTCATAAAGCAACATCCACTTCATTCATCAAAGAAAGGAACTCACCATATGGGGATTCATACGTATTTCCAATCACTAACGGATTTAGAGCGAATTATTCGATGCCCGGGTAAGTTCAAGTTTCAGGCGCATAGCGTATCCGAGCATTCTTGGAAGGTTGTTCAATATGCCAAAACCTTGGCAGATATTGAAGAAAGCAACGGCGCCACTGTCGATTGGAAGAAGCTATATGAAATCACGAGCAGTCATGATTACGGGGAAATTTTCATTGGCGATATCAAGACTCCCGTGAAGCACCATTCCCTGGAGCTTCGAGCGATGCTGCAGCAAGTCGAAGAAGGCATGGTCGCGCATTTCATTGAGGAGCATATTCCGGATGAATTCAAACCCATCTTCCGCAGACAACTGCGCGAAGGCAAAGACGATTCCTTGGAAGGGCTCATCCTAGAGGTCGCCGATAAAATGGATCAGGTCTATGAAGCTTTTGCAGAGCTTCAGCGAGGAAATACGGAGAAAGAATTTATCGTGATGTACCGTACTGCTCTAATCAAAATCAAAGAAATCAAGCTTCATTGCGTCGATTATTTCCTGCAGCATATTCTACCCGATTTGGTTCTTGAAGGAACACGATCTCCGATTGACATCGAAGGCATTACGAATGAGGCGTTATCCTCTTAGCTGACTACCAGCCCCTCTTTCGTCCCCATGTTTTATGGCCTACCGAAGAGAATTCAACGCAAATAAGCCAGCCTCATAAGGCTGGCTTATTCATATATCCACATCATGCAATCCAAATGATGCTGCTCCTACAACTTATTCAATACAGGCACTTGAATTGTCGGGACAGCCTCAAAGAAATTTGTTCTAATAATTTCTTCTTTCAGATACTGTGCTTGATTTATGCTGAAGTCAGCTCCAGATATAAACGTTTTATAAATATCTGCCAAGGAGTAGTCCGGAGACGTCAAAACTCCCTTTACTAGACTGAATAGATTAGCCTTGGAAACGACTTCGTCCGAATAATTGAATCCTTTATACTCATAAATGAGGGTGCTGAATTGATCCTCTCGTTCTCCGAAGTAGGGGCCCTCCCCGATCTTGTCCAGCTTTTGTAATGTTTTCGTATTGTTTTGACTGAGAGCTTCTAAAGCTCTCTATAGGCTGGCTGCATCATCTCTTGAGTAGGCTGATCCTCTTGGTACTCATAATATTGCGGCTGAACCGTCGGATGTATTTGTGCTTCCATGGGTACTGACGGCTGCTGATATGCCTCATCCACATACATAATTCTGCGCTGAACCTGCATGAGACCATTCACGACGCGAAGCGCGACCCAAAAAAGTACAAGGCCAACTCCTACGTACAACAGATATTGCTGATTATAGGTCCAATCTATATGAAAATAACTAAACAAGCTATTTTCTAAAATATCAAGCTGCATTTCATTCATCAAAATGATATGCACGACTGGAAGAGCAATCAATCCTAGTCCTAGCGAAATCACCGTTACCATAATAGCAAAGAATACAATGCCTGTAACAAATCTTAGTAATACGAGTAGCAGGTTTCGAATGAATAGCGCCCCGTCAAAACCTCTCATCATTCGCATCAACCAGTTCTGCCCAGCTTCAGACTGTCGATTGTAGGTATACGAAACAGGAGGAGTAGGTAAACCTAAAATTTGTCTAATCATGCTTTGTTCAAAATTCACAATCCCATTCAACAGCTTAGATACCCCAAAAAACAGCGGTATTCCGATAAATATTGGAGTTAAACCGATTGATAGTGCAAGTCCCGTTATCGCTACTGTAAAATAGATAATCCCTAATGGGAGGGATAACAATAAATAGAGGATCGTTGCATAGGTTTTTGGATTAAAAAGCACCCAACGCACCTTACCTGCCCGCGCCATTGCTGTCGCTTCTATTGCCTTCATATTCAAACACTCCCTTGGCTTCATAAGTCACGCTCTGAGTTATAAATCCATTATATCCGCCTTATTCGCCTGACATAACCGTCTTAGGGGGTATCTGAAGCTAGACCTTAGGCTAGGACTGGTCCTGATGATTTTGTGTACAGCCTAGACCCACTTGCGTAGAAAGCTATACAAATCCTCTTGGTGCAACAGATAAGATAGATTACAAGTGGTCCAACAATGAAGTAGAGTCTGACAGCAACGAGGGATGGACAACGTCTACAAACAATTGCTGCGCCTACATCGTCAGGAATTTGGTATTCGCATATACGTATTCAAGATGGGAACGAATATAAAAAAATCACACCGTCCATTCCATAATTCCAATATCTTTATTACTTAACACAAAGAATAGAGCTCCTTTTCTAACACACAAAAACACCTCGAGTGTCTTTCTGTATGCTCGATATGGCCACTCAACAATAAGTATATAGTCTCCAGTATACGTGAGAGTCAAGTTTTTTTAGAAAGATATTCTAATAAATTTGGATTTACAAGTTAGATGAAAAGCAAATATCCACAACCTCATGCGGTTGTGGATTTACATGGTGGAGGCGAGGGGAGTCGCACCCCTGTCCGAAGATAACGACACATAAGCTTCTACGGGTGTAGTCACGGTTTTGATGCCCCACCGACAAATGGGGTTTTCGACTATAAGGAGGAATATGCAAAAAAAAAAAAAAAGACAGCCACCCTCGAGGGAATGGCCGTATTAAACTCTCTAAACTTTTGAAACGCTATATTTTCTTCACAGGACGCAGCACGGCATAACCATACCCCTCCGGGAAATGTCTTTGGTAATCATACTTTGTTCCTTCATCCCAGACAAATCCCATCTCAGTTGGATCAAAATTCCATGCCTTTTGCTCAACAATGCTCATGACCTCTCCATTAGCTCTTAAGTAATCAAAGGGTGGATAGAAAAACGCCAAGTAATCGGACTCCGGAATGTCACGGCATTCCATCCCTTCCGGAATCTCTCCGTCATATTCGGCGGCCACTGGTATTCCATAGAGATATCCCTTCTGCCCATCCTGATAGAACCAGCCTGCAGTCTGTCCCAACTGTCCGGGAAGACAGAGATGGGACATGCTATCCAGCGTTCCGCTTATCTCATCGTAATTGTGTCCGTTGTTCCAGAAATCTCCGTAATTCTGGGAAGAAATATCCCATATCCCGATAAACTTGTGTGCAGGTATACGCTCAATTTTGATTTCTACTTCTTGCAAATTAACCTCAACCATCTTGCCCCTCTCCTTCACATTGAAATGATAAGGAGAGAACACTTCAACACGAATAGCCAACGGAATAGGCCGCGGTACTCTTCGATATACAGCCGGAGTAACATGAAAAGCTTTCACGAATGCCCGGGTAAAAGCCTCTTGTGAGGAAAATCCATACTTAATAGCAATATCAAGAATACGGGCATCCGTATCCCTCAGGTCAAGGGCTGCACAGCTAATTCGCCTCATCCATATATAATCTCTCAATGTCATTCCTGTTAGAGAATGAAACTTCTTAGTGCAGTAATAAGGTGAATACCCCAGTTGCTCGGACATTTTCAACAATGTAGGAGTCGAGGTGAGGTTATTATCGATCCAACTGATCATGAGCTGAACCATTTCGTTCCACTCGTACATGAAGCTTCCCTCCTTTCGACTCCATCATACCAAGCAGGATAAAGACATATTTGACTTGAGTTGCAGGTATTCCAAACGCTCATATTGATGGATTCGTTGTTAATGTCCACACAACTTGTACATGATTACACTATTATATCTATATGATGCACTACACAAACAAGCACAAATTTGAACATTAGGTTGGTGATATGCCTATGATCTATACAGCTCTTGGGGATTCCATTACATTTGGGAAAGATGCCTCCTCCAAAGTAAATGCTTATCCCCAATTGATAGTATCTGCATTAAACACACGCTCCCGTAAGGTTACTGGGCATGTTCTGGCTCGGTCTGGTTGGACCAGCAAAAATTTATTAGATGCAGTGTTATGGCGAGGCGCCTCAATGATTCATCAATCGGATGTGGTTTCTATATGGATCGGAGGAGTAGATTTAGCGAATGCCGCAATTTCTTCCCTTAGAAGTCAATCCCCCTTACCTGCCAAACAACTTGCAACCAACTATAGTCGAAATTTAGGCTCACTTCTCACTCTGATCAAAAAAAGAAGCCGTGCCCGAATCATTTGCTGTACGCAGTACAATCCATTTCCGAACAGCCCTCTAGCAGTCGAGTCGATCAGCCAATTTAATCGTATCATACAAGACTCAGCCCGTCGTTATGATGCCACGGTAGCCCCTGCTCATATGTGGTTTGAAGGAAACCAGTCCAATCTTATCTATGGATATCGCAACGGAAAAATTGAAGATGCATTAAGCGGATCTCTGCCCATTCACCCAAATGATCGGGGGCATCGCCTGATTGCAACGAGATTGAGCCCATATCTTATCCCCGGAAGGTAATCGCTATTCGCTTTTAGTGCCTCAAACGGTGCTTCCCATCGTCAGATTGAATTTTCGCTCCCTCCGCGCGGACTGAACCCAGGGTTCGACCCCTCGAGACTCCACCAATGCAAAAAGGACACCTCTGAGGTGTCCTTTTTCATATTGGTGGAGGCGAACCGTGGCTATGCAATACCACAATTCGCCGCCGAGGGTTCCATGTCCATACTTTTCAATCGTTTGATAACTATCTGAAAACGGAGCCATAAAGGTGATCATTTCCTCTGTAATAGCCCATCGGATGCATATTCCAGATGACTTTTTCTCAAAACGTTATTTATAATTAAATTTGGAATTAGCCCAGTGCTTTGACAAATGCTGTACCGAAATCTTTGGCACTGTCAGGACCATCGCCTGTAATAATATCATTATAGGCTACAACATGTTGTTCAACATACTCTACATTCGCGCGCCGATTGAGTATCGGCACGCACTGGCTACAGAAACAGCGTTTGTTCTGAACACGTATCAGGAAGCCGTAAAAACCGCTTAGTTGCTTATTTATGTACCCTCATCTTCAACAATACCGTTGTCCCATTTTACAAAAAAAAGAAAGTGCACCCCCTAGAATTCATCGATTAACCAAGTCGGCTTTACCAATTGAATTTTCTGGAAGGTGCACTTTTGTCCATTTGAAAATGGTATTTATTATTACATGTTAAAGGTAGTCATAAAACGATTAATAATTGCTGCGACTTCAGCACGTGATACAGCACCCGTCGGATCCAGCATGCCATTACCCTTACCAGAAAGTAACTGGTTGCTTACGGACCACTTCATGGCATCAACTGCCCAAGCTGAGATTTTCTTCGCATCTGTGAAAGCGACTAATGACTGGCTAGCGTTAACATTCAATTGGTTTGCTTTTGCATAATTGAAGAGCATCTGTACAAGTTGTTCACGAGTAATCGGTTGATCTGGAGCAAAGTGACTACTATCAACCCCATGGACAAAGTTATTCTGACTTGCCCAAGCTACCGCATCACTGTAATAGGCATTCGTAGTAACATCTTTGAAGTGACTTGACCCTACTTCTGGTTTACCAGCTAAGCGGTGCATAACCGTGACCAGCATACCACGAGTCATAGTTTGGTTCGGGCTAAACGTATTTGGTGCGGTACCCGTGAACAATCCATGCTCTACAACATAGTTAATGGATGAAACCGCCCAGTGATTCGAAACATCACTAAAAGTAACAACAGGTTTAGCAGGCTCAGTTGGCTTCTGAGGTTGCTCCGGAAGCTTCTCGAAAGTCACAACAATTTGATCAGAAGATTTCATACCTGTCAATTGAGTGAGTGCTCCCTTAGATATCCCATTGATCGTAACATCTTTAACCTGGTAACCTTTATCAGGTGTTATTGTAATATTGCCATTCGAATCAGCAGTAACTGTTCCTCCACCACCTGAGACAGACGCATTCGGCTTGCTAGAGTTGTTGCCTGGCGAAGTATTGCCTGATGACGAGCTATTGCCTGACGAGTTGTTAGAAGGGTTGGCTCTAACGATAAAGGTGTACGGTTTATCTACGCTGTGATTCCCGCGAGAGATCGTTGCAGTTAGTGTGATACTCATATCCCCCATGACAGAGGATGGACGTGTAACAACCGCGGTGTTGTTGTCGATGCGAATGACATTTGTATTACTGCTCTTCCATTCAATCTGTGTACCATGCAATCCTTCAGAAGGAAGGGGAATGTTAGTGGTAATCGCACTCGTATCACCAAGTGTTGAAGTTACACTAGTAATCGTATCGTTTACTGCCTGCTCATCACTGAGTGCGGTGACATCAACAAAGATCGGGTTGGAATAAAACCACAATCCTGTATAGTTACGGTCATTAATATTATTGAAGCGTTCCTCGTTCTGCTCCGGCGTGTCACTCCCCCTATCAAATGATTGATCTTGTAAAGGCTCTCCGCTAGCTGTAAAGCCTGCTACGTCTGTACCCAGATTCGTACCGCGCAAACGATAATAACGGTTTGTATCCGCAGGCACCTTATAAGAGACAGTATAATAGCCTTCGGCATCGGGTTGTCCCCAATCGTCTTGGGTAAAGCGTTTAATGACTTTCGTCGTGGCATTGGTTGTATTGCTGGCATATTGACTTTCATCGAGCTTACCAGTCACTTCCCCAGAGATTAGATCGACATGATCTACTTTGGTATCATTAGTGACTGAGGTATTATGCGGGCTGATTGGTGCGTAATTGTTGTGCTCTGGGCTCTTAAAGCGAATGCTGATTGTTGTAAGATCCCCTTCGGTTACCTGTAGGTTCTCGCCCATTTCAGCTTGAGCGCCATTTCCAGTGGCTTTGAAGTCAAGCGCATTGATGAGATCGCCATAAACCGCATAAGATTTACCTGAACGCATACCCTCAACAATATCTTTGAAGGTATTACCCTCGACCCAAGTATTGTTTCGCGAGTACTCGCTAGGCCAGTAACCGCTTGAATAACCCCGATTGCTGCTCACCTTAAAATGAAAGTCGGAATTTGTGAAGTTCCAGAAGTGGCGACCTTCACCAAGCATGGCATCCCACATTCCGCCGACCTTTGCGACCATGACATCAGCTCCGCCGTATACGTCAACTAATTCCGATCTATTCCCACCGGCTGCCATTTGGTTACCCGGCAACCCTTCCATGCCAAACACAATTTCAGGAGCAATATCATTCATCTTACGAATGTCTTCGATAGTGACAACACCCGTACTGCTGCCGTTATGTCTAGATGGATGGTTAAGCAATACATAACTCTCCGGGTAATTCGTTTTCAGCCATTCAATGGCTTCAAATGTTTTATTTTTATCGAGTTTCAACGTATTCTTATCAAGTCTCGGTCCCCAAAGAGCATCCTCATTTGAATGAAACATACCTGGAGTTGTATCGTAGCTGTACAACCATTCGAATTGATGAATAGCATCGATGGGTACTTCATTACTTTTGGAATCAATAATACCAACAGAACCATGATCCAAACCCATCATGTCCCATTCGAAGCCAGAATAAATGAATTTACCTGCGTATTTTCCAGTAGATTGGAGCGCTGCAAGCTTGTCCTGCTGTTCTTTAATCGCTTCCCAACGTGCAGTAGGCTTACTGTTACCATCTGGATCTCGCGGTGAATTGCGCAGATGATCAGATAGTACGATGAAATCAAAGGGATTGCCGTACGTCAGTGATGTGACTGTTTCTACAGGCTTATTGTCAAGATCCTCTCGAAACGCAGCGTCGAGTACATTTTCCAATTTCATAAAAGATTCGGATGCATCTGCCGATTGTATGGTGTGGGTATGGTACTCACCAGACATCCATCTTCCTGTTGAATTGGTGGAAGGTGTGTTCTCTGTTGCAGACACCGTCGCCATACTCTGTGCGAACATGAAAAAGGCGAATGAGGTACAAATTAAAGACTTCAGCTTGCTGTTCATGTAGTTATAATCCCCTTCGAATACATTATGATATCGATTTAAGTATATAGATGAACTGTAAATTTACATGTTAAAGAGTTGCAGTAATTTGTAAAAATATCGCTTGGGAGCACAACCTTCTATAACTTGTAGACTTTTCGTCTACAGGATAATCAAAAAATAGACTTCAATTTCTCTGATGTCTACAATCCGTCTACAATTCCGAGCAAATCAAAAGCCCGACCGCGTGAGGTCGGGCTTTTCATGGTGGAGGCGAACCACGGATGAGCAAATCCACAATTCGCCGCCGCGTGTTACTTAGATTACTTGATGATATGGTCTAGCACTAACATTCGACACTATCGATTTTGCGGGTTAACTATTATTGCTTAGCTTCAACGAATTGTATTAGCTTTGTCAACGCACTTGAGTAAATTGAGTCTTGTCTATGCACAAACCATACCTGCAAATCTCGGTACTCTTCAGGCAAGCGGTGGGAAGCAATCATGCCCTTCTCTTCCGCCTTGGCAATCGATGATCGTGGTAGCATAGACACACCGAGCCCCGTGGAAACCCCATCTAGAATAACGGCTAATGTGCCAAATTCCATAATTTGATATGTAGTCAGGCCAGTTCCTCTCAGAAAACTCTCCGCTTTTGCCCGATGCGTACATCCTACATCGAAAAACAACATCGGCTTCGAAAGCAACTCATGCATGTCGCTTTTTCCCGGCTCCGAGATCAGTACCAACTCCTCTTCAAAAGCCTCGATATGTTCTATATCTGGATGGTCAATGGGTCCATAGACAAAAGCCCCGTCAAGCTCGTAATCCAACACCTTTTGTAAGAGAGTATGTGTCACACCCGTCATGAGCGAGACATGAACATCCGGATATTGAGATTGATATTCGGCCAATAGAGGCGTCAGATGAATGACCGCAGTCGCTTCAATGGAACCTATCCGAAGAGGCCCTGATGGATGGTCCGAGTATTGTGTAGATTTCACTGCCTCGTCTATCAGAATCAGTATTTTATCCGCATATCCCAGTAAATTCTCGCCAGCCGGGGTTAGCGTCATCCCTCGATTGGATCGCCGAAAAAGAGGTGTTTTCAACTGCGCCTCAAGATACTGAATTCGGTTCGTCACATTAGACTGTACATAGTTCAACATTTGCGCAGCCTTGGTTATGCTCCCCTCTCGAGCTACAGCTTGAAATATTCTTAAATCTCCACTTTCCATTTCTATGTCACCTGCTTGGTATGATCATTTATGATACTCACATTCGGTTTTGTTCATTTTACTGTATGATTCCCACTCTGTACAATTCACAATAGATTCATCGAAATACGACTTACTGGAGGAGTTAGGATGAAAGCAATCATACATGCTGGGATGAACGGCTTGAAGGGCTTGACATATGAAGACGTTAGTGACAAACAACCGGGCTTCGGCGAAGTAAAAGTGAGGCTGAAAACTGCAGGGTTGAATCATCGAGACTTATTTCTCATGGCCGATCGAACAAATAAGGATGCTCCCCTGATTATGGGTTCTGACGGCGCGGGTAGAATTGAAGCGGTAGGTGAAGGCGTAACAAACCTTACAGTAGGTACCGATGTAATCATTAATCCGTGTATCGGATGGGAAATTACCCACGATGTCCCGACCCTTCCAGCCATCGTGGGCGGTCCTTCGGATGGTACATTCGCCGAGTCTATCATCATCCCTGCGCAAAATGCCGTCAGCAAACCAGGTTACTTGTCTTGGGAAGAAGCTGGCGTGTTGCCCTTGTCTGCCTTGACGGCCTATCGGGCTTTGTTCACGAGAGGTCGCTTACAGCAAGGCGAACATATCCTTATTCCGGGTATTGGTGGCGGTGTGGCGACCTATGCCATGCTTATGGCTTCAGCGGCGGGTGCACGAGTCAGTGTCACATCACGCAGTGAAACAAAGAGGCAAGCTGCTCTTGCACATGGAGCAGATCATGCCTTTGACAGTCATAGCGATTGGAAGGAAAGTATGAAAGGAGAAACAGTGGATCTCATTCTGGACAGTATCGGGCCAGCGACGTTCCAACACTACTTCGATGTCATTAAGCCGAATGGCCGTATCGTAACATTCGGCGCAAGCTCAGGAGATCGAATAGAATTAGCAGCTCGATCCATATTTTACCCCCAAATCAGTATCATCGGCACCTCCATGGGAAGCAGTGAAGAGTTCATTGCGATGCTTCAATTTATGGAACGCCACTCGATACGCCCTATCATTGATCGTGTCTATCCTTTACAAGACACCCTTCAAGCCTTTCAGCGAATGCAACAGGGAGAGCAATCTGGGAATATTGGAATAAGAATAGATTGAGACACATGCAATACGGATAGGCCTCTGATGGAAATGGACCCATAAAAGTCACGGCCTGCATCTCCACATTCGTCGGGGCCAGCTTGCTCTTCGTTCCTCGACAAACAGCATAAATCCACAACCGCTAGAGGTTGTGGATTTATTGGGTGGAGGCGAGGGGAATGTTCATATCTCCATCTTACTTGCTCACGATGTCTACCCTCCGTCGACGATATTAAAGGTGGGATATAAACGCCGTGCTCCCTTCGCTTCACTCCAGTCCGCGCGGACTGAACCCCTGTCCGAAGATAACGCAACATAAGCTTCTACGGGTGTAGTTACAGTTTTGATGTCACCTAGGCTGCTGCTAAACATGAAAAATTTACAATATTTTTTTATAAATCAAGTAGGAAAGGAGAACATAATAAAAGAAAGAGATAAGGAAGTCAAAACATAGGAGGAAATCATGGGCAGAATAGTTCATTTCGAGATTCATGTAGATGACATGGTGCGTGCCAAGAAGTTTTATGGAGAGGTATTTGGATGGACATTTGAGGATTGGAGCACTTATGCTGGAATGCCCTATTTTGGCGCTGTTACGGGCAATGAAAATGAACTTGGAATCAACGGGGCTTTGATGCAACGTCAAGGGGCCTCTCCAGAACCAGGTCAGGCTATGAATGGTTATGCATGTACAATTGGAGTGGGGGACTACGATTCTACTGAAGAAAAAATTGTTAGTCTTGGAGGCAAGGTCGCATTACCAAAGTACGCACTCCCTGGAATGGCTTGGCAAGGGTATTACATTGACACTGAAGGAAATGTATTTGGCATCCATCAGCCAGATAAAAACGCAAAATAATATTTTTCATTGCATAGACAAAAGCCCGACCGCGTGAGGTCGGGCTTTTCATGATGGAGGCGAAGGGAATGTTCATATCTCCATCTTACTTGCTCACGATGCTTATCCTCCGCCGACGATATTAGCGGTTGGATATAAACGCCGTGCTCTTTCCACTTCGCTCCAGTCCGCGCGGACTGAACCCAGGGTTCGACCCCTCGAGACTCCACACAATGCAAAAAGGACACCTCTGAGGTGTCCTTTTTCATGTTGGTGGAGGCGAGGGGAATCGAACCCCTGTCCGAAGATAACGCAACATAAGCTTCTACGGGTGTAGTTACAGTTTTGATGTCACCCGAGTATCGCCCCGTAACCGGCTATACTTTGGGTCAGCCTGATTGTCTTCTTCAGCACACCCCAGGCGGAGATGTGACAGCGTATCCCACTAAAGTTGGGCCCCGGTCTCGGCACATGGGCGATGCAGAGGCGAAGCTCGCTAACAGGTTATTAAGCTGCTAATGCGAAGTTGTTTTGTTGTTTGCCGTTTAATAGGCTTTAGCGTTGATGAAGCGGTCGCGTCCCCACTACCCGCTACTCATGCCCGAACTACCCCCGTCGAATCCAAGAACGCCCCCATGAATGTAGAAACGTCTGCGTCCTCGTAAGGACCACTGTTTCTATAAAGGGAATGCGCCGATCGAACCAACTAATATTCGATCTGGACCAGTGATAATTCTGAAGTCCACCGACTTCAATCGAGCATGGTAGATAGTTATCGTGAATATCCATGTCGGTCACTCACGATTACATTCTCATTATACGGCCTTGGACCCTCAAAAGTAAAGGAACACCAAAATGTTCATCATCTCACTAGGTTTATCCAAGGCAAGATTATCTAGCCACTTTCTGCTTCTCACGCAGAATACGCTGAATATCGCGTTGTGCATCCCGCTTCGCCGCAGATTCACGTTTGTCGTATTGTTTCTTCCCTCGACCTAAGCCAATCAGCAATTTGGCATAACCATTGCGAACGTAGATCTTCAGAGGAACAATCGTATACCCTTCGGTCTTCGTCTGTCCCAACAGCTTATGAATCTGAACACGGTGCAATAGCAGCTTACGTGTACGCGTAGGATCTGTCGGATTGAACCGATTCCCTTGTTCGAACGGACTAATATGCATATTGTGGATGAAGATTTCCCCGTTACGAATCGTCGCAAACGCATCACCGATGTTCGCTCTTCCTGTACGTAAGGATTTGATCTCCGTCCCGGTCAGCACCAGACCCGCTTCATACGTATCTTCAATAAAATAATCATGGGATGCCTTCTTATTCTGGGCGAGCAATTTGCCATCACTCTTTTTACCCATGATAATCACTCCTTTCGAGCGTCCATCCGCCCGATGCTATAGACCTCTATTGTAGCAACCCCGCAGCGTCAAATCAAGGAGAAAGGCACGCTCAGAGCCGCTAATGCAAGTGAACCTACTCTATTCAGAAAAATATTTACATCGAACCGTCTTGTCAGATGGTTGGTTAGAAGCTACGATTCATATGATACGGTAATAGCCATGAACGAAGGAGGAACAACGCATGCAAGAGAAGCATGAACCCCAGATCACTGTGCAATCTCCTGCTCCTAGCGACTCACTTCATGAAGCACAAATGCCGCACTACCCTTACAGCGAATCAGACTTCAATACGACGCACAAGCTCGCCAATTTCCGGATAGATCTTCGTAACCCCGACAATGTCCACCTCGATCGATTTATCAATGCCAAGGCCGTCTACGACTGGTCCCAACTCCGTTGGAAGGACATCGGCCGCCCTTTCCAAGTGAAGAACATGTCGGAAGCCCGTCGAGATTGGGAACAGCAGCATGAACAGACGATGCCGATTCGTACCTCCTGGCAGCTCTTCAACCAGTCTTTTCATACCCTATTCGAAAAAGATGTCCCGAAGGAGCTGCAAGCTACGAAGGCATCCTTATGGAAATCACTCAGCCGCTTCCATCCTAGCGAAGTCCGAACAGCCCTCAGTGATCTCGCCCAGCTTAGCGTCTGGAATATCGCACATCGTGTCACCGACGGCGTGTGGGACCCTCGCGGCAAAAGAGCGCTATTCCACGGACTCGATGTCACACGGCCACGTATTCTTTTTCTAGGAGCTGCGGAAGGATACGAAGCCATGCAGCTGTATTCCATGTATCCTGGCGGAGAAGTGGTTCTCGTCGACTATGACGAATTCTGCCGTACCGATCGATTCGGGCAATTCCCGGAATCCTATCCCTTCCTAGGATCTCACCCTTCCACGAGACATCCCAAGGTATGGTACAAGGACCAAATGAATCTCCATTATATCGTTGATGATATACGCAACCTCACCTTCGGTCCGGAATTCGATATCGTCATTAGTGTCGGACTGCTCGAGCATTTCTCAGATGAGCATAAGCCTGAAGTTATGAATTGGCATCACAAGTTCCTAAAACCTGGTGGATACGCCATTCTGACGACACCGAAGAAACATCTCAAGACGCGTCTCTTCTACACCGTCATGGAAGATATCATGAACCATACGTACCGCGAACTCATGGACATCCGTCAGATGGGTCTCTATGTGTACGAGAACGGCTTTGACATCCTGAGACACGGCACCATCAAAGTGCATAACGGCATCGTCGCCAAAGCGCGCTAGCCCCATCGCCTGCGATATTACGATCCGAAAAACCAAAAGGAGCCTGCGCGATCCGCAGACTCCTTGTTTATGTTGCCTCTTATTTCCGCTTCTTCCGAACGAACGAAGCCGTACCGTTCTTCGGCTTTCCGCGTCGCTTCGATGCGCCCTGGCCTTCACCTACAAAAATACCGCTCTCTGACGTATTCTTGCCCGGTTTACTCCGACCTTCACCAAGGCCAAATCCGGTACTGCTTGGTTCTAACCCGGGCTCCGATGGTGTCGGCGCACCATAACCGCCTTTACCTGAACCAAAGCCAAATTTTTTGCCTTGCTCCGATGATGGGTTCTTCGATTCACCACGGTCTCCACGTGTACGATCCCGCGACTCGAACTTGCCGAACTTTCCACCCTTTTTCCCCGGACTATCTGGTTTGAACGGGCTAGATTTCCCACCTCTGCTGGTTCCTGCCGCGCCGCTGCGAGATGCATCCGAACTCGGTTTCCCTGCTCCGGATCGCTCTGATTTGCCGCTGCCGGGTTTACCGCCACGATCGCCTTTACCGCGTGATCCAAAGCCGCCTTGACCGAACCCTTTGCTCTTGCCCTTGCCGCCGCGTCCACCGCGATCGCCAAAGCCTCCGCCAATCAGATTCAGTTGGCCTCCTCGGGACTTCGTATCCAGCATCTCAAAATCAATCGTATGATCGTCCATATTCACACGTGCAACGCGAATCTTCACTTCATCGCCAATCCGGTACACCTTCGATGTACGTTCACCGATCAGTGCCATATGCTGCTCATGGAAATGGTAGTAGTCATCCGTCATATCACTTAGACGAATCAAACCTTCCACCGTGTTATCAAGCTCCACGAAAATCCCGAAGCTCGTCACGCTGCTGACCATGCCTTCGAATTCTTCGCCGACCTTATCGAGCATGAATTCCGCTTTCTTGAGCTGCTCTGTATCACGTTCAGCATCCACAGCCACGCGTTCACGCTCCGAAGATTGCTGTGCAATTTCCTTCATCCGAGAAGCCAGGTATTCATGACGCTGTTCCGTAAGCGCTCCGCCATTCTCTGCTACCTCGCGGATAATACGATGGATCACCAAATCTGGATAACGGCGAATCGGTGAAGTGAAATGCGAGTAGAATTCAGCAGCCAAGCCAAAATGACCTAAGCTTTCCGAATCATATTTCGCCTGCTTCATCGATCGCAGCATCATCGTGCTGATGACGGTCTGCTCCTTCGTCCCTTGAATCTGTTCGAGTAATGTCTGAAGTGCCCGAGGATGCACGGAATTGCCTTTCCCCCGTACCGCATAACCGAAATTCGCTGCGAATTGCATGAATGTCATCAGCTTCTCAGAATCTGGGTCTTCATGGATTCGGTACAGGAATGGAACACGCAACCAGTGAAAATGCTCAGCCACCGTCTCATTCGCCGCGAGCATGAACTCTTCAATGATCATCTCGGCGATCGAGCGCTCTCTTTTGATAATATCAGTCGGTTTGCCATTCTCATCGACAATGACCTTTGACTCTTGGAAATCAAAATCAATCGCGCCGCGACGCATCCGGTGCTTCCGCAGCCGCTCAGCTAATTCACGCATCAGCTGGAAGTCCGGCACCAAGTCCTGATAGCGTTCCATGAGCTCCGGATGTTCTTCGGGTTCCGTTAGAATTTTACGTACATTCGTATACGTCATCCGTTCTTTCGTCTTGATCACACTCGTGAATATATCATGGTTCACAACTTTCATGTGCTCATCGAATTCCATCTCACAGGATAGCGTTAAGCGGTCCACCTGCGGATTCAAACTGCAGATCCCGTTCGACAGACGATGCGGCAGCATCGGAATAACCCGATCCACCAAATACACACTGCATCCACGCGCATAAGCTTCTTGATCCAGCTTCGATCGTTCTGGGACATAATAACCCACGTCAGCGATATGAACACCAAGCTTGTAATTCCCGTTAGGAAGACGTTCCACATTCACCGCATCGTCCAAATCCTTCGCATCTTCTCCGTCAATCGTCACAATGCGCTTATCCCGAAGATCCCGTCGACCTTGCTCAACAATCTCTTCCTCTGTAATCGAATCCGGTGCTGAAGCTGCCTCTTCCATGACTTCTTCAGGGAACGCTTCAGGCAACTGATGCTTGCGAATAATCGAGAGAATATCGACGCCTGGGTCATCTTTATGGCCCAGAACCTCCACAACTTCCCCTTCCGCTGCCGCACGGCCTTCCGGGTAATTAACAATCTTCGCAACAACCTTCTGACCCGTCACTGCACCTTGGAATGCATCTTTCGGTATGAAAATATCACGATTAATCCGCTTGTCATCCGGGATGACAAACCCATACGTCTCATGATTCTGGAATGTACCCACGACTTGCGTTACCGCACGACTGACGATACGCGCGACTTCACCTTCTAATTTCCCACCGGCCGCACCCTTCGTTGTTACACGTACAAGGACGATATCTCCATTCATCGCACTCTTCAAATCGTTCGCGTGAATGTACACATCCGGATGTTCTCTATCATCTGGAATAAGGAATGCGAATCCCTTCGCATGGGCCTGTAACCGGCCGCGCAGGAGATTCATTCGCTCCGGAATGCCGTACCGTTCAGAACGCGTGCGAATGATCTTCCCTTCCTGCTCCATCTGGATCAGCAGCTTCAGAAATGCCTTGAATTCCTGCGCATCCTCAATTCCAAAATGCTGCTCCATCTCCTGATACGTCATCGGCTTATATGCCGTCTCTTGCATAAAATCTAATACATCTTGTTCAGTTAACAAGAAATCACCTCAAATCAATCCCATCGATTCGTGTTGCTATGTATATATACTCAGTATACACGAAATGTCGCTTAGACATCCGTAATCCTAAAAAAGAACCTTATACCTGTATAAAATAAAAAAAGCAGGAGAAATCATCTCCCGCTTGTTCTCATCTTCAATTAAGATGCTTTAACCAAATAAGCAACGACCATTGCAAGAACGAAAAACCCTACTGCAAGTCCGACCGTCAAACGCTGCAAGAACAAATCCAAGCCGCGTGCTTTTTGTTTACCAAAAAGATGTTCCGCTCCACCGGAGATGGCACCCGATAGCCCCGCGCTCTTCCCTTTCTGTAGAAGAACGACAGCAATCAAGCCTAACGAAAAAATGACGAGTAAAATTGTGAACAAAGTTTCCATAGTTCCACCTCCTGTAAGAATAGCTTCACATCAAAATGATAAGTTATGTGTAAAACGTTAGGTTACATCATTAAAGAACAGTATTCTTATTGTATCATTAACACATTCGAATTACAAGGTCAATCCCAATCATTGCCTGTATGGAGCCATTACAAGCCAATTCTGCATACAAAAAGGGCTAACCAGTCACCTGGCTAACCCTTTTGATAGAAGATCAATTATTTTTTCAAGTTGTAGAATGCTTTCAAACCGCCGTATTGAGCCAAATCAGCCAATTCGTCTTCGATGCGAAGCAATTGGTTGTATTTTGCAACACGGTCTGTACGGGAAGGAGCACCTGTTTTAATTTGACCAGCGTTTGTCGCAACAGCGATGTCTGCGATTGTGCTATCTTCGGATTCACCGGAACGGTGGGAGATAACTGCTGTGTAACCAGCACGTTTAGCCATTTCGATTGCATCGAAAGTTTCAGTAAGTGTACCGATTTGGTTCACTTTTACCAAGATGGAGTTACCGATTCCTTTTTCGATACCCATGCCAAGACGCTCTGTGTTCGTAACGAACAAGTCGTCACCAACCAATTGAACTTTGTTGCCCAATTTCTCAGTAAGCAATTTCCAACCTTCCCAATCGTCTTCGGACATACCGTCTTCGATGGTGATGATTGGGTACTTCTCAACCCATGAAGCAAGAAGGTCAACATACTCAGCGGATGTGTAGGATTTACCTTCACCTGCAAGTGTGTATTTACCATCTTTGTAGAACTCCGTGGAAGCTACGTCCATACCAAGGAATACGTCTACGCCTGGTTTGTAACCAGCTTTTTCGATCGCTTCGATGATTGTCGTGATTGCTTCTTCGTTGGAAGACAAGTTCGGCGCGAAACCACCCTCGTCACCTACAGCTGTGTTAAGGCCTTTTGCTTGCAATACAGCTTTCAAGTTGTGGAAGATTTCTGCACCTGTGCGAAGAGCTTCTTTGAAGCTAGGAGCGCCTACAGGGAGAACCATGAACTCTTGCACGTCGATGTTGTTGTCTGCATGCTCACCACCATTGATGATGTTCATCATTGGTACTGGAAGAGTTTTTGCATTGAATCCACCAAGGTATACATAAAGAGGAATGTCCAAAGCTTCTGCTGCTGCGCGAGCTACAGCCATGGATACCGCTAGGATTGCGTTCGCACCCAATTTACCTTTGTTCGGCGTTCCATCCAATTGGATCATCGCTTTGTCGATACCTACTTGGTCAAGTGCGTCCATACCGATGATTTCTGGAGCGATTGTTTCGTTTACGTTCTCAACAGCTTTAAGAACACCTTTACCCATGTAACGGGATTTGTCTCCATCGCGAAGCTCAACCGCTTCGTGAGCACCTGTGGAAGCACCTGAAGGTACGATTGCGCGTCCTTTAGCGCCGGATTCAAGATAAACTTCTACTTCAACCGTTGGGTTACCGCGGGAGTCCAAGACTTCGCGTGCGTATACGTCAGAAATAATTGTCATGTTAAATTACACTCCTTTTAGATGTTGTTAATAATCAGCCTTTTGATCACGAAGATTAGCTCTGCCGCTAATTCGACATCGCATCTTGCATTCACCTTCGAAGTCCGTTGCTCATGTAGGTTTCTCCTACACTCCGCTACTCCTTCTTCAGCTTCATACAACCTAAGCGTTAGCTTACGATGTCAGTTTCTTTCGGAAACTTTCAGGTGCTGAAAAGTCGGATTATTAACTCTCAATTTAATTTTTTACTTATTTACAATCGTTGTGCCCGTCATTTCTTCCGGCTTGTTCAATTGCATCAGGTCAAGAATGGTCGGAGCCACGTCCGCCAAAATCCCGCCTTCTCTTAGGGTAACATCTTTGGTAGTCACGATACAAGGAACCGGGTTCGTCGTATGCGCGGTATGCGGACGGCCATTCGCGTCGATCTCAACTTCGGCATTACCATGGTCCGCGATAATGATGGCTACGCCGCCTTTGGCGATAACCGCATCAACCACTTTACCAAGGCACTCATCCGTTGCTTCAACCGCTTTGATTGTCGGCTCGAGCATACCCGAGTGACCCACCATATCAGGGTTCGCAAAGTTCAAGATAATGCAATCTTGACGTTCTGCTTCGATCTCTGCCACCGCTGCTGCTGCAACTTCCGCTGCACTCATCTCAGGCTGCAAATCATACGTTGCAACTTTCGGTGAAGGGATCAAGATACGTGTCTCGCCTTCCAATTCCTTGTCGCGTCCGCCACTGAAGAAGAACGTAACGTGCGGATATTTCTCGGTCTCAGCGATACGAAGTTGTTTCTTGTTGTTCTGTACGAGCACTTCGCCAAGTGTATTATCAAGGTTCTTCGGTGAGTATGCGACGAATCCGTCCACACTCTCGCTGAACATCGTTAGACATACATAGTGTAAGTTCTTCGGTGCTTTATCCCCACGGTCAAATCCGCGGAAGTCCGCGTTCGTGAACACTTGGGACAATTGAATCGCACGGTCTGGACGGAAGTTCAAGAAGATAACGGAATCTTCCGACTCCATCAAGCCTACAGGCTGTTCGTTCTCATCCACGATAACCGTTGGCATTACGAACTCGTCGAATACCGATTTTTCATAAGACTCAACGATCGCTTTGAGTGGGTCTTGGTATTTCGGGCCTTCGCCATATACCATCGCGCGGTAGGATTTCTCCGTACGCTCCCAACGCTTATCGCGGTCCATCGCATAGTAACGGCCTTGAACCGTTGCGATGGTACCTACGCCGAGCTCCTGAATTTTCGCGATCAATTGTTCCATATAGCCTTTTGCGCTATCTGGCGATACATCGCGTCCATCCAAGAAAGCATGGATGAATACATTATTGAACTCTTCTTTTTTGCACAGCTCTAGCATCGCGAACAAATGACTGATGTGACTGTGCACACCACCATCGGATAGCAATCCATAGAGATGCAATTTTTTATCGTTATTTTTCGCATGACGAACCGCTTTAATCAGCGTCTCGTTATCGAAAAACTCACCATCACGAATCGATTTGGAGATGCGAGTCAAATCTTGATACACGATCCGGCCTGCGCCGATGTTCAAGTGACCTACTTCCGAGTTCCCCATTTGACCTTCAGGAAGCCCTACCGCTTCACCACAAGCCGTAAGCGTTGTGTGAGGGTAAGTCGACCAGTAACGATCAAAATTCGGCTTATTCGCTTGTGCAACGGCGTTACCCACCAAGTTGTCACTAAGCCCAAAACCATCGAGGATAATCAGTGCTACCGGTTTAGGTGCTGTCATTTACTTCGCCCCCTCAACCAATGCAATGTAGGAAGCTGGTTGCAAGCTTGCGCCACCGACCAAAGCGCCATCGATATCGCTTTGTCCCATGTACTCTTGTACATTTTCCGGTTTCACGCTGCCGCCGTATTGAATGCGAACCGCATTCGCTACTTGCTCTCCATACAAACCTTTCACAAGTTCACGAATGTAGCTGATCACTTCATTCGCATCTGCTGCAGTTGAAGATTTACCCGTTCCAATCGCCCAGATCGGCTCATAAGCAATAACAGCTTTCGCTGCTTGCTCTGCGCTTAATCCTTGGAAAGCAGCTTCGGTCTGCACTTTGCAGACATCTTTCGTCTGGCCTGCTTCACGCTCTTCAAGCTTTTCGCCCACGCACACGATTGGTGTTAAGCCGTGTTTGAATGCTGCATGCATTTTTTTGTTCACGATTTCGTCTGTCTCTGCGAAGTATGCGCGACGCTCGGAGTGACCCAAGATCACGTATTCCACACCAAGATCCTTCAGCATAATGCCGCTGATTTCACCTGTGAATGCGCCGTTATCTTCGAAGTGCATGTTTTGTGCACCAACTTTGATGGAAGTGCCTTTTACAGCCTCAACAAGTGCTGGCAAGTTCGTGAATGGTGCGCAAATCACGCTCTCCACGCCTGCAACTTCTGCTTTCCCCTTCACATCTTGAACGAAAGCTGTTGATTCACTTACAGTTTTGAACATTTTCCAGTTCCCTGCAATGATTGGAGTTCTACTCATGGTTTTCACGTCCTTCTATTTTCCCCACCTAAGGAGTACTGATCTTATTTATCGTTAAGCGCTTCAACGCCTGGAAGCTTCTTGCCTTCCATGAACTCAAGAGATGCGCCGCCACCAGTTGAGATATGGTCCATTTTGTCTGCCAAATGGAATTTCTCTGCTGCTGCTGCTGAATCGCCGCCGCCAATCACTGTGTAACCTGCTGTTTCTGCACAAGCTTGTGCTACAGCGCGTGTACCGTGGGAGAATGGCTCGATTTCGAATACGCCCATAGGTCCGTTCCATACGATGAGCTTCGAATTCTTGATCACGTCTGCATAAAGCTCACGTGTTTTCGGTCCGATGTCAATACCTTCCCAATCCGCTGGAATACCGTCTACACCAACGATTTGCGTGTTCGCATCTGCGCTGAAATCGTCACTTACAACGATATCTACAGGGATCATGAAGTTTTTGCCAAGTTGTTTGGCTTTCTCGATAAACCCAAGCGCTGTTTCCAATTTCTCGTTATCGCAGAGCGATTTGCCGATTTCGTGACCTTGTGCTTTGAGGAATGTGTAAGCAAGTCCGCCACCGATCAATACGTTGTCAGCAATTTCGAGCATTTTGTTGATAACATCGATTTTATCTTTAACTTTCGATCCGCCGACAATCGCTGTGAATGGACGCTCAGGGTTCAGCAAAGCTTTGCCAAGTACGTTCAATTCTTTCTCCATCAGAAGTCCGGAAACGGCTGGTAAGTATGCAGCAATACCTGCTGTCGAAGCATGTGCACGGTGAGCAGCGCCGAATGCGTCATTCACGAACAAATCTGCAAGGGATGCAAATTCTTTCGCGAGTTCCGGATCATTCTTCTCTTCACCTGCGTAGAAACGAACGTTCTCAAGAAGCAATACATCGCCGTCTTTCATTTCAGCGATTTGTGCTTTAACCGCATCGCCAATCGCTTCGTCTGCTTTAACTACTGGTTTGCCTAGCAATTCGCTAAGACGAACCGCAGCTGGTGTTAGACGCATCGAATCCACGAACTGACCTTTTGGACGGCCCATGTGACTTGCTAGAATAACTTTTGCACCGTTCTCGATCAAATATTTGATCGTAGGCAGGGTTTCACGAATGCGTGTGTCGTCCGTAATCTTACCGTCTTCTAATGGCACGTTAAAATCGACACGGACAAATACGCGTTTACCAGTTACTTCTACATCACGTACACTCTTCTTGTTCATTCGTCGGTTCCTCCAAACACATATTAGTTAAAGAGCGGAAACAATTATGAACTGTTTCCGCTCTACAATCATGCTACAACCGCTATTACTTCGTAGCTAGTTTAGCGAAATATTCCAACGTACGGATCAATTGCGCTGTGTAGGACATTTCATTGTCGTACCAAGCTACTGTTTTAACCAATTGCTTGTCGCCAACTGTCAATACTTTTGTTTGTGTTGCGTCGAACAAGGAACCGAAAGTCATACCTTTGATATCGGAAGATACGATTTCATCTTCTGTGTAGCCATAAGTTGCTGGGTCAGAAGCAGCCTTCATTGCAGCGTTGATCTCGTCAGCTGTTACTTTTGCATCAAGAACAGTTACAAGCTCAGTCAAGGAACCTGTTGCTACAGGAACACGTTGTGCTGCACCGTCAAGTTTACCTTGAAGTTCAGGGATAACAAGACCGATTGCTTTTGCTGCGCCTGTTGTGTTAGGGATGATGTTCTCAGCTGCTGCACGAGCGCGACGGAAGTCACCTTTCGCATGCGGAGCATCAAGTGTATTTTGGTCGCCTGTGTAAGCGTGGATTGTTGTCATCAAGCCTTCAATGATACCGAATTTGTCTTGCAATACTTTTGCCATTGGAGCTAGGCAGTTTGTTGTGCAAGATGCGCCAGAGATAACTGTCTCTGTACCATCAAGAATTTCATGGTTTACGTTGTATACGATTGTTTTCATATCGCCAGTTGCTGGAGCGGAGATAACAACCTTTTTAGCGCCTGCTTTGATGTGTTTCTCAGCAGCTTCTTTTGTTGTGAAGAATCCAGTACATTCAAGAACGATGTCTACGCCAAGCTCGCCCCATGGCAATTCTTCAGGATTACGGTTCGCAAGAACTTTAACGTCTTTACCGTTTACTTTGAAGAATCCTTCATGTACTTCAACGTTTCCTTGGAATTGACCTTGAGTTGTATCATATTTCAACAAATGAGCTAACATTTTAGCGTCTGTCAAGTCATTGATTGCTACCACTTCGATACCTTCTACTGCTTGAATACGGCGGAAAGCAAGGCGTCCAATACGTCCAAAACCATTAATACCAACTTTAACCATTGATGATTCCTCCTAAAATTAATTTATATATACTCAAGACAAACCTGAGGGCTCGTCAAGACCACAACATTGTTAACTTACTTCTTGTTCTTCTGCATCCATCAATCGAATGATTTCAAGCGCTGCACCTTCGTCAATAATGAGCACATTCTCACGCCCGAATTTCAAGACGGAATGAATCGCTGCTCCTTTACTAGCACCGCCAGCAATGGCAATCACGAGTTCCATTTCTTGAATCTCTTCGAGTCGAAGTCCTAAGGACACCATCTTGTGAACCACATTGCCTTGTCGGTCAAAATAGTACCCGTAAGCTTCCGCTAGAGCACCCTCCTGCCTTAAGGCATCCACCATCTGTTGATCGACCCGTCTTCGTTTGGCCATCACAAAGGCGTCTCCAATCCCATGAACGACAATGCGAGCTTTCCGAATGAACTCCACAATCTCTAGAATATTCGGTTCTTGCATCAAGGACTGATATGCCTCTTCGCTGAGAAGATCCGGGACATGCAGTAATCGATATTGTGCGCCTACACGTTTTGCCATCTTCGATGCGATGGTGTTGGCTTGATAATCAAGACTCTCGCCTAAACCGCCACGAGCTGGCACGAACCAATTGGATTTCATCGGCGTCGTTGAAGTCATCTGTTCTGCCATCTGAGCCAGTGTGGAACCGCCAGTGAGAGCAACGACATCATCTTTACCCATCACTTTACGAAGCACTTTACATGCTGCAAGACCAAGATCTCGCTTCGTAAGCGGCGAACGATCCGAATCACCCGGTACAATCAGCACTTGCTGAAGACCGAAAGACTTGCGAATTCGCTCCTCCATATTTGTTAGACCGAACAGTTCTTTCACAATGGATTCTAAGTCCTCTAGCAGCTTCTCTCCGGCTGAACTTAGGCGCATCCCTGCGCTCTCAATTTCAATGAGTCCTTGTGTCTTTAATAAATCTGTCTCTGCACGCAGTACCCGCTCGGTCATCTCTAAGGAAGTCGCCAGCGTCCTGCGCCCGACTAACTCAGACAGCTTGATTTGATGAAGGATTTCATATCTCTTTTTTAGTATTTCCATGAGATCAGGCAGAAGTTGCTTTTCTATCTCTAATATTTTCCGCATTTCTTTCCACTCCTGCAACTTTAGTTGGCCCGAAAACGTCCCACGGAAACCTTTTTAGTCCCACCTCTAGTTTAACCCTTTCGAGAGCAGTTTGCAAGTGTACCGCATGTAGAATTCACATGTTTACAGAAACTTATACATCGTGGAATAGCCCTTTTTAACTCGGTAGCTCATCTTCGGGTGTATTTCGATAGAAGTTTCTCTTGATAATCAGATTAGGACTTGCATTTCTATGGTTTATAGCATATAATTCTCCTTGCTATCCTTTTTGCGCCCGTGGTCCAATGGATATGACGTAGGCCTCCGGAGCCTGAGATCTAGGTTCGATTCCTAGCGGGCGCGCCATACATACACACACAGAATCAGCTTCGGCTGATTTTTTTGTATCACCAGTTTGACTATCTTTGACTTTTGTTCTGATTTGGAGTATGATTTGGTGGAAAGCTAGTCGATGTGAGTAGAGGAGGATTTTCTGTGAGTTACATTCCTATGGTCGTGGAACAGACGAACCGCGGCGAACGTTCATATGACATTTATTCAAGGCTGTTGAAAGATCGTATTATTTTCTTAGGCTCACCCGTTAATGACGTGGTAGCGAATTCGATTATTGCGCAAATGCTATTCCTTGCAGCAGAAGATCCAGAGAAGGACATCTCGCTGTATATCAATAGCCCGGGCGGATCGATTACGGCAGGTATGGCGATTTACGATACAATGCAATTCATTAAACCAGATGTATCGACGATTTGCGTCGGTATGGCAGCTTCCATGGGCGCCTTCTTGCTTACAGCAGGGGTGAAGGGCAAACGCTTCGCACTGCCGAACAGTGAAGTCATGATCCATCAACCATTAGGTGGAGCAGAAGGCCAAGCCAGCGATATTGAAATTCGCGCGAAACGCATTATCAAGATGCGTGATCATCTGAACAAAATTCTTGCGGATCGCAGTGGCCAGCCGCTAGAGCGTATCGAGAAGGATACCGACCGCGACTACTTCATGAGCGCTTATGAAGCTGCGGAATACGGATTGGTCGACAAGGTTCTTGAGAAGCTGTAAGTTATACGCAAGACGACAAACCCCCATGCATCCAATGCATGGGGGTTTTATTGTATGAGCTACCACACGAGAGCTTCTAGAAAGGCAGCTTACCTTCAAAGCTCGGTGATACGGAACGGAATGGAATATAGAATTCAGGGAATCCCGCTGCGTAAGGCGTATATTCATACACCCCGAAATAAACCACAACACCCTCGTCTTTCACATAGAAAGTTGTATCTTCGTTAATGCTCTGGAATTTGGCATCGTACATCAACATAGGTGCAATCTCTTTTTTGATCTTTTCATTGATGACTTGCTTGTATTCCGGAACAAGCTTGAACAGATCATTCAGCGTATAGACGACGCCAGTATCAATATTGATGGTATAAGACCATTGCTCTGGCATGCCATGCGCGCCGCCTGTATATTCATTACTCGAGAATAAGAGGCTGATCACTTGGTTCGAATTATATTTGATGTCATAATTCGACGTGTATTCATATTTGAACCCAAGTTCTTCGTAGGCCCCCTTCGAGCTCTCTTTGGCCGTGTCGACATACTTCTTCGCTTCCGAAGCGAACAATGTGTTGATTTTCTCTTGAACCTCCGCATTTTTGAGCCCGCTTACCTGCGGATATTGTACATTAACAATCGCATCTTTGGTATTCTCATTGATTTTCTTCGATGACCAGATGATGTCGTTTTCTTGGATCGTCTTCAAATGAACGGACTTCGTCTTTGGATCCCACGTCGAATGGTAGCCGAAGTTATCCGTAAGAAGACTCAATGCCACATAGTTACTGCCATTCAAGAGGATGCGTCCGTAAGCATCCCACAATTCGTGACCATTCACAATCGAATTGACGGCATATTGGTTAACTTGAATAACAACATCTTTACCCTTTGCTTTTACACGCATGACTTTCTTATTCGCATCATAAGCCGTATCGAGTTTCAGATCTTTCGCAAGGATGTTAAGCGGAATATATGTACTACCGTCCTGTACAATCCCTTTGCTGAGTAGCGGTGCTCCATCCAGCGTAATCTGAATATTTGGCGTCGCCACGGATTGCCAAGGCGCTGTAGCCGCCGATGCATGTGAAGTTGGAATTAAAAATACGAGGCATAGAGCAACAAGCGTAATCGTTCGCAATACGTTTTTCATGGGTGAACGCCTCCTCTTTGATCGTTAACGCCTTATTCGCGTCCGCTCTTGATTTCAGTCCAGTAGCGGTCGTAGACTTGCAATGTTTTACCTACATCCATCAACCATTCGGTACGTGCAAACTCATCATTACTTAGGTTAATCATCTTATTCGCTTGATACTCAGGGCTATGGAACGGTTTTGCTTTTTCATTGGGATCACTGTATCCGATGGACTCATAGTTCTTCGCACTAACTTCTGGATCCAGCATGTAGTTAATGAATTTCTCTGCTAAATCTTTGTTCTTCGCACCTTTAGGAATCGCATAGTTATCGGAGAAAATTGTACTGCCTTCTTTCGGAATCACATAAGCAATATCCGGGTTCTGAGCAGCAATATACGCAGCATCGCCAGACCATACAGTTCCGATCCAACCTTCTTCCGCAATCAGCTTTTGTTTAATATTATCGGTATCAAACGCCAATACACTCGGAAGCAGTTGTTTAATATCATCTACAGACTTTTTAATCTCATTCTCGTTCGTCGAGCTATTCGAGAATCCGTTCTTCTTCAGGCCCATGCCAATCACTTCACGCATATCATCAAGCAACAGGACTTTATCTTTAAATTCTGGTTTCCATAGGTCGGACCAGCTTGTAATCTCGCCTTTCACATACTTCTTGTTGTATGCGATTCCCGTGACACCGGATGTATAGACGATGGAGTATTTATTATCTTTGTCGTAAGGAAGGTTCTTGAAATGGCTCGATATATTGTTCCAATTCGGAATATTATCTTTATTGAGCGGCTCGAGTAAATCCTGCTGGATCATCGTCGCAACCATATAATCCGATGGCTGAATCACATCATACTTCGATCCGCCAGCCTTTAATTTAGCGAGCAAATCTTCATTATTCGCAAACACTGCATAATTGACCGTTACGTCATATTTCTTCTCGAAATCTTTAATGACATCCGGATCGAAATTATCAGCCCAGCTATATAAGTTGAGTGTCTCCTTCTGAGAACATCCTGCTGTCACGACGAGTGTCGCGATCATTGCACCAGCGAGGACTGTGCTCGCGAACCATTTCATTTTTTTCAATCGTATTACCCCTTTCTGCTTTAAAGAATCATAATATTAAAAAGGAAGCGTCGAAGCCTTCTTGCCCCGATTCCCTTTATTCTGCAACCATTGCGCAATTAAAATCAATCCAACACTAACAATAATCATAATCGTACATAATGCGTTAATTTCCGGGGAAATTCCGCGTTTGACAAGCCCATAGATATAGATCGGTAATGTCGTCGAGTCCGGCCCTGCCACGAAGAAGCTAATCATGAAGTCATCGATCGACAACGTAAACGCCATAATCGCACCAGCCAATACCCCTGGCCAGATCGCAGGTAACGTAATGTAACGAAACGTCTGCCATGGTGAGGCACCCAAATCTTGCGCGGCCTCTTCTAATTGTTTGCCCATTCCTGAAATTCTCGATGCAACGATCACATACACATACGAGATGCTGAACGTGACGTGAGCAATAATAATCGTCCATTTGCCCAGCGGGAAATGGAATTGACTGAAGAGCAAGAGCAGCGATAAACCCATAATAATATCCGGTACAACGATGGGGAGATAGAGCATTCCGAGCACCGTCTTACTCTTACGAACTGCATTACGAAGGGCTAGAGCCGCTACCGTACCGAGTACCGTCGCAATCACCGTCGAAGTAAAAGCGATCGTCAAGCTGTTCATTAATGCATCCATCACGTTACGGTTCTGAAATAACGAGCCATACCATTTGAACGTAAAGCCTTCCCACGTACTGTTAATCCGCGAATTATTGAACGAGAAGATAAGGATCATGAGCACAGGCAAGTAGATAAACGCCATCACCAGGTAAGCGTGAATCGATAGCAATGGATTGGTCTTCTGCTTCATGCTCGTCCCTCCTTCGATCGTTCATGGCGTGAGCGGAGTGCCATATTGAATAAGTAGATCAACACCAGCGATGTGATCGCGAATATAACTGATAACGCCGCGCCGAACGGCCAATCCCTCGCCCCGAGGAACTGGGTCTGAATAATATTACTCAGCATCGTCGATTTGGAACCGCCGAGAATATCCGTCACCACATACATTCCTGCCGTGGATACGAATACGAGCACCGATCCGGTCATCATGCCGGATTTGGTCTGAGGTAACGTAATATGCCAGAATGCGCGCCAACGCGAAGCACCCAGATCGCTTGCCGCTTCGAGCAGCTTGCGATCCATTTGTTCAAGCGATACATAAATCGGCAGCACCATGTACGGAATGAACGTATAGACCATCCCCAGCAGCACAGCGCCTTTTGTATACAACATCTTCAAGGGTTCATCAATGATTCCGATATCCATCAAGAACGAATTGACAACACCCTGAGAACGCAGCAATAGGACCCAAGCATAGGTCCGGATTAGGAAATTTATCCAAAATGGCACAGTGATAAGCAAGAGCCATATTTTTTGCCTTGTTGGTCCTGCATTTGCAATGTAATACGCAAGCGGATAGCTAATCAAGACGCAGATCAGTGTTGTAAGAACGGATAACGCGATCGTATCCCAGTAAATCCCCATATAGAGGGAATCGAAAAACCGTGCATAATTATCCAAGCTGAATTGAATGACCAAATTTCCAAATTCATCGCGCCCGAGAAAAGAAATGACGACCACAATCGCCATCGGCAAAATCAGAAACAAACTTAGCCAGAGGACTACCGGGGAGATCAACCATTTCGTTTTTTTCATAACCCGATATTCACCTCATCCGTATCAAGCCAATCCACGCCGATATGCTGGCCAATTTGCCATTCATCCTCGTCTGTGAAATCGAGACAGATCGATACGGTCGTCTGTTCATCATTCAGATGAACTATCAGTTTGTGTACGTTACCTAAGTATACAATATCTTGAATAATACCTTTGCGCTTCGCCTTCTGTTCCCTGTCCCGAACTGCCTTGAGCTTCTCAGGACGTATCGCGAACATCCGCTCCGCTTCATGGAACACATTGTTCTCACCAATAAAGGTCGCTGCGAACAACGTCTGCGGTCGATTGTAAATTTCCTTCGGTGTGCCAATCTGCTCAATTTTCCCGTTATTCATAATGACGATCCGATCACTCATCATCATCGCTTCTTCTTGATCATGCGTTACATAGACGAATGTAATACCGAGGCTGCGCTGCAATTGCTTCAGCTCTGCTTGCAGGTTCTTACGCAGCTGTAGATCCAATGCGCCAAGCGGCTCGTCCAACAGAAGAACGCGAGGTTTGTTCGCAATCGCACGCGCAATCGCAACCCGCTGTTGTTGACCACCAGATAATTGATGCGGATAACGCTTCGCAAGAGGCGTCAGCTGTGTCAATCGGATTGCTTCACCAATTCGTTCCTTCTGTTCGGCAGCATCAATCTTCTTCATTTTGAGACCAAATTGGATATTCTGCTCCACCGTCATATGCGGGAACAGAGCATAGTGCTGAAATACGAGGTTCAAATCCCGCTTGTTGGCCGGCAGTTCTGTAACATCCTTACCATCGAGAAAAATTTCACCTACTGTAGGTTGCTCAAATCCGGCAATCATCCGTAAAATCGTCGTCTTTCCGCAACCGCTCGGCCCGAGCAATGTCAAAAATTCGCCCTCGCCAATGGTGAGGGATAGAGGGTGTACGACGGTCTGACCGGCAAAATGCTTTTCTATATTCATGAGTTGTATCATCGGCATCAACCCCTTACTCTTATATTTCAAAATAACCCCACAAAGTGATGTTATTGCTTCGAAGCGTCCCGGGTACTTTGCGGTGACCCCGAATACTCTAAACTTTCAAGAAAAAGAAAGCCATATCCATTGGTATGGCTTTCATCGACATTTCCTCGTTTACAAAGCATCTTCACTATACCGTGTTTTGTCCGATGATACAACTATTTTCTCGTTAATTCGCTAATAAATACATGAAACTTTCTTATTTTATTTCATAGACGACAGTCACGTTGGATTTAATGGAAACTTGACCCGTTTGGATCGAAGTATCTGCTGCTGCAGACTCCGTTTTTGATGCATAGACTTGGTTCGTGAACATTGGATAGACATCTGCACTTGATTCCGACACCGTGATCACCGAGACAATCTGCTGCTTCGCTGCGGAGGCAATGGCTTTCGCTTTCACTTCGGCATTCTTCATCGCTTTCTCTAACACTTGTGTCTCATACATTTCTGGATGTTCCGTATCGAAACGAACACCTTGCACCTGATTCACGCCTGCTTCCGAAGCAGCATCGATCAGATTGCCGACGGTATCCAAGTCGCGATACGTTACTTGCACCATATGCGTCGCGGAGTAACCTGTTAATTTCGGCCCTGACTTCTCATTATAGGTGTACTCTGGATTCACATAGAAACTAACCGTCTGCACATCCTCTGCTTTGACCTTGAAATTCGTAAGCGCTTGTTTCAATTTGGCGAACTTCGCTGCATTCGCTTTCTGCGCTTCCTTCGCTGTTGTCGCTTTGGTCTCGATTCCGAGCGTCACGTACGCAACATCCGGCGTTACTGTAATTTCTCCTTTACCCGTTACATTGATCGTGTGAACGAGACTTTGACTCTGAGCCGCTGGCGCTTCGGCCGCATAAGTCTTCGATGTTGGAGCAGCCCATGCTAATGCGACGAGCAGTGCGGTTGCTGCGAGTAATCCTAATCTTTTTGATCTATTGATTCTTTTTACATCCTGATTCATGTGAAAAGCCTCCCTTTTATTATTCTTCACTTGGTTCTACCTACATAGACGCTTCGATTTACCAAATGTTACACTGAAAAATAAATTATTCAGGCAAGCTTTATCTATTTTTTCGAGGCCCTATACAACAAAAAGCCCCTGATCCCAGGGGCCTTTGTATGTACATCATTCATTATTGATTTTCAAGTTCTTCCTTACTAACCAATTGAACCAATGCAGAAATAGCTTGCTCAGCGTCCGAACCTTCCGCACTTATATATATTTCAGTTCCCGAGCTGATCGCCAAGCTCATTATTCCCATGATACTTTTCGCATTAACTTTCTTCTCGTCTTTCTCCACGAAAATCTCTGACGAATATTTATTCGCTTCTTGAACGAACAACGCTGCCGGTCTAGCATGGAGACCCGTTTTTAACCGCACAACTACCGGGTGCTTTGTCATGGAAAAATTACCCCCTATTACTTATTCGATCTGGCGATTATCCTAATAAATTATTAGTCTTTTACAACATTATACCATTATAACATGAACAGCACTAGGAAAAAAAGTTTTACCCATTCCTAATTTTTTCCGCCAATTCGTCGATCTTACGCAGTCTGTGGTTGACCCCAGACTTACTTACCGACCCCTTGAGCAGTTCGCCGACTTCTTTCAAGTTAATATCCGGATGAGCCAGACGTACCTCTGCCACTTCCCGAAGTTTGTCCGGTAGACTCTCCAGACCCACTTCCTTTTGCAGCAATTTGATGTTATCAATCTGACGCACCGCGGCTCCGATGGTTTTGTTCAAATTCGCCGTCTCACAGTTCACGATCCGATTCACCGAGTTGCGCATATCGCGCATAATTCGCACGTCCTCGAATTTGAAGAGTGCTTGATGCGCGCCAATCATGCTGAGCAAATCGATAATCTTCTCGCCTTCTTTGATGTAGAAAATAAACCCTTTCTTCCGCTCGATACAACGAGCATTCAGCCCATATTCGTTCGCAAGGTCGACTAGCGCCTGACAATGCTCCTCGTACATCGAAGCAATCTCAAGGTGATACGATGAACCCTCGGGATTGTTCACTGAACCTCCAGCCATGAAGGCACCGCGTAAGTAAGCTCGCTTACAACAGTTATTTGCAATAATCTGCTGATCAATACCGTCCGTAAAATTGAAACCTTCTGAAACGATATGCAAATCTTTCAATATTTCCTGCACCTGCGTTGGAATTCGTACGATATAGACATTATTTTTCTTCAATCGCATTTTTTTCCGAACGAGCAGCTCCGTGTGCACGTCATAGTACTTCTTAATTAACGAATATATACGTCTCGCGATCGCTGCGTTCTCTGTCGAGATATCCAGAATAACCTTACGATTCGTCAACTGCACGGTACCATTCATTCGGAGTAGAGCTGATAATTCCGCTCGCTCGCAGCACGTATCCGCCTCAACCTGGGTTAATTCTTTTTTGGTCTGTGCCGCAAAAGACAAGCGACTCACCTCTTTCGTATCATCCAATTTTTGACGAGTTGATAGATATGATGACTAAGTTTATCCGCATCATGGCGCAGATACGTTCGGAATAGAACCAGACGGTCCGCGATGACTTTATAGCCTCGATTCGTCACAGCCTCTAAATCCAAATGTACAGCTTTTGCACCTTTTTCCGCATATTTATCTTGGACCTGCGGCGGAATCTCGCCGTCGTTCACGATCACATAATCGAAAATATGATGCCCGATGTGGTCATACACTGCATCCAAGTGGTCGCTCACGGTATAGTTATCCGTCTCACCCGGCTGCGTCATGACGTTGCAGACAAAGATTTTGACCGCACACGAATCGACAACCGCTTGAGCCAGTTCAGGTACCAGTAGATTCGGAATGATACTCGTATAGAGACTTCCGGGGCCGATCAGAATTGCATCCGCTTGACGCAGCGCCTCTACAGCTTCTGCGAGCGGCTCAACATTCGAAGGCTCCAAGAAGACGCGCTTGATTCGTTTGCCTGCCGTCGGGATGGTCGATTCACCTGTTACCACTGTGCCGTCTTCCATCTCCGCATGCAGTATAACCGCCTGGTTCGCAGCAGGAAGCACACGTCCCCGCACCGCCAGAACTCGGCTTAACTCACGAATCCCCGTAACGAAATCCCCAGAGATATCTGTCATGGCTGCTAATATCAAATTGCCCAAACTATGCCCGGCTAAACCTGCCCCCGAACTGAATCGGTATTGCAGCATCTCCGACAAGAGCGGTTCAACATCCGCAAGTGCACCGAGCACGTTGCGTATATCGCCCGGAGGCGGCATATGCAGCTCATTCCGTAGAATCCCTGAACTGCCGCCGTCATCCGCAACCGTCACGATGGCCGTAATATCTAAAGGCTTTTCCTTCAGCCCGCGCAGCATGACAGACAATCCGGTTCCTCCGCCCATGACGACAATCCGCGGACGCTGTACTGCTTCAAACTCTAGGCTCATCTCATCACCTCGTACATATTGTCTTGCCTTTAGTTAATGACGGTCCTTCTCTGCATCTCGGTGGGCTACACGAACCATTTCAGTCTCACTGGCCCCAATGATTCGGCCCAAATATTCTGCAATGGCAACCGAACGATGTTTCCCTCCGGTACACCCGATCCCGATCACAACTTGGCTTTTTCCTTCTTTGCGATATTGAGGAATGAGGAATTGCAGCATATCGACCAACTTCGTCAAGAACATCTGCGTCTCCGGCCATTTCATCACGTAATCATAGACTTCCAGATCCTGCCCGGTATGCGGACGCAAAGTGTCTACATAATGCGGGTTCGGAAGGAAGCGTACATCATAGATTAAATCCGCATCAATTGGTATTCCATATTTGAATCCAAATGACGTAATATGCACGGATAAGGTATTACCCTCTAGATTATTAAAACGAGATACGATCCGTTCCTTGAGCGTCGCCGGCTTCATATTGCTCGTATCGATGACTTGGGAAGCCCATCCCTTCAAGTCTTCGAGCAACTTCCGCTCCAATTGAATCCCTTCAAGCGGCATGCCTGTCGGCGCCAACGGATGCCGTCTCCGACTCTCCTTGTAACGCTGAACAAGTACGCCGTCCGTTGCGTCCAGGAAGACGATCTCGCAATTCAACGTATAGTGATCTTTCATATAATTTAATGACTCGGATAATGCCGTGAAGAATTCGCGGCCACGAAGGTCAATTACAAGTGCTACTTTGCCGATTTTGCCGTTCGATTGTTCGATGAGTTCTGCGAACTTCGGAATAAGAACCGGAGGTAGATTATCCACGCAGAAAAACCCAAGATCCTCCAAACTCTGAACAGCAATCGTCTTCCCGGCTCCAGACATGCCTGTAATAATTACCAGTTTTGCTTTTGCCATCGATGAAGTGTCCATCACGGCCCTTCCCCCTTGTATTTAGAACTTCCTCTTAAGAACGACTACACAATCCTGCTGCCCCGATCACTCCCGCATCATTGCCGAGTGTTGCTGGCACAATCTCAATACCCTTTTGTAATGAATCCGGTGTCAGCTTGTAGAATACTTCACGAATTTCATCGAATAGAATATCGCCTGCTTTGGACACGCCGCCGCCAATAATGAACCGCTCCGGATTCAGGACGGCTGCCACCGCTGCCATTGCTTTGCCCAGATAGAATGCTGCACGATTAACGATACGTGTCGCGACTTCATCTCCTGCCTTGGCTGCATCGAACACATCTTTAGCCATGATATGCTCTAGCGTGGATAGCGATGTGCGATCGCCGCGTTCAACAGCATCTTTCGCCATACGGATAATCCCTGTTGCCGAAGATACTGTCTCTAGACAACCCATTTTGCCGCATCCGCATTGGATTGCTTCCAAATCAGGAATAACAGCCATATGTCCCAGCTCGCCAGCTACGCCAGCAAATCCTTGATAGATGCTGCCGTTAATAATAATACCGCCGCCTACACCTGTTCCAAGCGTGTAGCATACACAATTGTCGATCCCTGTACCTGCGCCGCTCCATGCTTCACCAAGCGCCGCCACGTTCGCATCATTATCCACTCGAACCGGTTTGTCCAGTCGATCAGAGAGAATCTGACGAATCGGTACATCACGAAATGGTAGGTTAGGAGAATGTAGAATAATTCCCTCTTTCAAATTCATGAAGCCTGCGAGACCTGCGCCTACGCCGCCCACTTGATCCCACGAATAAGGGGACTGCTCGACAACAAGATGAACATATTTCACGATGTTATCAATGATTGTCTCTGCTCCCTTTTCCGTCTCTGTAGGGCCCTCGTACGTATGCAGCAGTTGTCCCTGTTCATTGCAGACTCCAACTTTGATTGCTGTTCCGCCCAGGTCCACACCAACATAGATTGTTTCAGACATGCTAAATCCACCTTTATCTAAGTTAATTGTGTTTCAGTACCCACTATAAGCTATGCTGTATTATCGGTCAAGATAATAGGGCACTCCCTCATGAGGTATAGACCTCTAGGGTATACAAATGAAAAAGCTGCTTCTCGTGAGTATTCTCAACGAAAACCAGCTTTTCGCGTCATTCATCTTAGCGTTATTCTACAGTAATTTTACCAACCATTTGCCCATGGCCGCCGCCGCACATAATCGAACAGTTAAAATCAAACGTACCCACTTTATCGGCTACGAATTCTTTTGTGCCGGATTCATCCATATTAATGTCAAATTCCTTGATCATCAGACCATGGACGCCTTCTTCCGAATTGAATGTAAGCTTGATCGTATCGCCTTTTTTCACTTTGATCTCTGCTGGCGAGAACTCAAAGTTCTTCGCAGTAATCGTTACTTCTTCTGTTACGCCCGTTGGTGCAACAGCCGGTTCACTTGATTTGCTGTCCCCTCCACAGGCCGATAGAACAAACATAAGACATAAGGCTAGACCTAGTACGAATAATGATTTTTTCATCATTATACCTCCGCTTAATGATAATAAGGATGGATCGATGGACTGTATAAACGGTTCAAAACCTGCTGCGACATAAATCACATCAACCTCTTCGAAACTCATTGTATCACCATGATCTGGAATATTCATCCGCCGTACGAGTAAGGATGACTGAAATTCGATGGGTTTCCAGCGAAGTTACCAGAATGTTCATAATTGAAGAAAAAATTAAAAAGCCGACGGGACTACCCGTCAGCTTCTGTAACCATCGATATATTAATGAATTTCGTTCGCTTCCAAGAACTTCTCTGCGTCTAGCGCAGCCATACAACCTGTTCCTGCTGCGGAGATCGCTTGGCGATACTTCGTATCCTGAACGTCGCCGCAAGCGAATACGCCTGGAATGTTCGTCTCCATGGAGCCCGACTTCACAATGATATACCCTTGCTCGTCCGTATCCACTTGACCGCCGAGGAATTTCGTATTCGGTGTATGACCGATTGCGACGAACAAACCGTCTGTCTCGATCACTTCTTCTTCACCGGTCTCATTGTTCGTCACTTTGAGACCTGTGACACCGTTGTCGCCAGCAAGCACTTCAATTGGGGAGCGATTAAGCGCCCATTTGATCTTGCCATTCTCACGTGCACGGTCTTGCATGATCTTCGAAGCGCGCAGTTCATCGCGGCGGTGAACGAGTGTCACATCGCCGAAGCGCGTCAAGAAGTTCGCTTCTTCCATCGCAGAGTCGCCGCCACCTACGACGATAATCTTCTTGTTACGGAAGAAGAAGCCGTCGCACGTCGCACATGCACTCACACCGCGTCCTAAGTTATCTCTTTCCCCAGGAATACCAAGGTATCTCGCGGAAGCACCTGTCGAGATAATCACTGTTGCAGCCTGCAATTCCCCAATGCCTTCGACTTGTAGTGTAAATGGACGCTTGGAGAAATCCACACTGTTCACCCAGCCCGTTTTGAACTCTGCGCCAAAGCGTTCTGCTTGCTTACGCATATTATCCATGAGCTCCGGACCCATAATCCCTTCCGGGAATCCAGGGAAGTTCTCTACATCCGTCGTTGTCGTCAATTGGCCGCCTGGCTCAGGTCCTTCGATGACCAGTGGGCTAAGGTTCGCACGTGCTAAGTAAATGGCAGCTGTTAATCCAGCAGGCCCTGTTCCGATTACGATTGATTTATACATCGATCATATCCTCCTTATGTATGAAGGAACGCGCATGATGGCGCATTCCTCTAGAATTCTTGGGTGTAGGATGGGAATATCGCATCCATCTTCTTCTTAATGCCGCACACTTCGTCCATCCACTTCACGTATTTGCTAACCGTGGTGATAGATGTACTGTATCGCTGTGCTACTTCATGATACGAGATCGCTCGGCGATGCATCTTGGCTGTAAGATATTCCAGCGCCGCTGCCCAGCCCTCAGCCTTATGAATCTTCGGCATGTCGGGATAGACACGAGTTAGGAACTCGACCCATAGTGTCTGCAGATCATATTGCTGCAGCATATCGTAACGCTTATTCATTGTACGAAGCGCAAGCGTAAGTACCGTCTGCCACTGTTCATCCCAAGCCGGGAGTCTTGCGGATAAATCGTTACCTTCAATGATCGTGCGCTTCCCATCCATAATTGCTTCCACTTTCGCATCATAGCCCATGGAACGCAGTACGAAGACCGCAACCTGCTTCAAATAATCTTCTTCATTCGGTTCGAGCAAGAACCTGAGCAGCGCCTCTTGCACTTCATAGTCCGCAATCATGCCTAACGCTTGAATAACCTGAAGCTTGGTCTGCTGATCTCCGTGTCGAAGGGCCCAGAAGAACGAGGAACGCACGAGCGGATCCCGCTTCAGATGATCCGGCAATCCGCCAGACGTCTTCTCCCAGAGTCGGAACTGTTCTTCGAAAGGTAGATGATAATGATAACTCCACATGGGCTTTTCCATGCCTTCGCCGCTCTCTTCCACCTGGCGATACTCCTTCAGCTGCGCCAGATAGAACTTCGGAATTTCAGATCCCGGGTCAAGCTTCTGCGCATGATTCCAGAGCCGATATGCCTCTTCCAGACGTCCGATATGGCAAGCTGCCACGGCAGTATAATGATAGAGACAAGGATCGAAATTGACCTCTTCGTCTTTCAGCAATCTTCGGAAATGCTGATATGCTGTCTCATGCTGCCCCATGATTCCCATGGTCGTCGCAAGCTTAAATACATGTTCTTGGTGAAAAGGTACCGTCTTCTTGAGTGCCACAATTAACTGAGCCAGATCCTTGACATTGCCTTCATGCTGGTAAAAAATCGCCAGATTACAGAGCGCATGCAAATTGCCTGGGTCACGTTCCAGCACATCATTTATGGTATCCATTGCTTTCTCAAACAATCCCATATAGTAATAGGCCAGGCCTAAATTGTTCCGCGCCGCTAAAAAGTCCGGCTGATCCTCTACAATTTGTTCGAGCACCTTAACAGCCTCGCCGAACCGACCTTCTTCGAGCATCGAACGGGCTTGATCATGCTCCATCATGCCCTCACGGGATTTAATGGTCGTCAGACGCGTTGGGCGGTTCAATTCATATTGCAGCAAATCCATCATTTCCTCGGCTTCGCCCAAGTATTGTCCGCTCGCATCTTCCTCAAGATATCGAATCAACGCTTCCTCAGCTTCTTCGAACTGATCCATATTCGCGTAATTGTTAGCCATATAGAAATAACACTCTGACAGACTCGGTTCTATGGTATCGAGCACCATCTGCAGAATCTCATTAGAGTCCTCATACTTGCCCATCTCCGACAGAATCCCGGCCATATTACAATGGTTGACAGGATTTTCCGGCTCATATTCCACCGCTTTGCGGAAATACTTCAATGCCTTGTCATAATGATAGCGATCCAAGGAACGAACGGCCCGCTCAAAGAAAAAAGTAGCATCCATTTGGATCGGTATGATTTTCTTTCGATGGCTTTCAGGTAGCATCTTTTTTTCTTTCATCAACAAGGCACCTCCTATGGTTCCTAACCATGCTTTATTCGCAACTAAGTATACCATAGATCGAAGAGATTACCTAAATCGTTTTCCAAAAATTACTTATATCTGGTAAAAAATCAAATCCCCGCATCTCTGAACAATGTGCTAATGGATCCGCCATTCGTAATAATTCGCATCGCTTCAGCGAGCATTGGCGCGACCGATATCACTTTGAATCTTGCCGGGTGGCTGTCCGGGATCATAATGGAGTCGGTGACGACCACTTCACGGATATTCGGATGGTCAAGTCGCTGTAAGGCAGGTCCCGAGAAAACAGGATGTGTCGCACAGACGTACACATCATGCGCACCGCGCTCCTTCAAGCCTTCCACGACGTTCACGATCGTCGTTCCGGTATCAATCAAATCTTCAATAATAATCGGTGTGCGGCCTTTCACATCTCCAATGACATGTGTAATGACGGATTCATTATGGCTAGGGCGTTTCTTAATCATGATGGCAAAAGGGGAGTCCAGTTGGTTGGCAAGCTTCTCAGCTGTCGATGCGCGTCCTGCATCCGGGGATACAATAATTGGGTTCTCGATATTCTCTTTGCGGAGATATTCACTGATCAGATCTAATGCCGTCAAATGGTCGACTGGAATATTGAAGAATCCTTGAATCGCCGGTGCATGCAGATCAATTGTAATGACACGATTCGCTCCTACGGTTGTTAGCACGTCTGCAACCATCTTCGCAGAGATCGGTTCACGCGGAGCTGCCTTGCGTTCTTGTCTTGCATAACCGTAATAAGGCATCACAATGTTGACTGTCCGTGCGGAAGCACGCTTCGCAGCATCGATCATCACGAGCAACTCTACGAAATGATCGTTAATCGGATGAGAGAGCGATTGAACGATAAACACATCGCAATTCCGAATCGTCTCTTCATAGTGAACATAGATTTCTCCACTCTTAAATCGAGATAGCTTGACATTTCCGAGCTCTACGCCTAGATCTGCACAGATCTTCGCTGCCAATTGCGGATTGGAAGATCCGGAAAACACACGTAACTTATTGCTTGACATGGTACCCTCCTGAAATATGAATAAAAACGTATCCATCGAGCTCGACACCATCACAAGAACATTGTCGAACGACGTAACTTATTGCTAGTTATATTATTATACATGGATTGATTTACGTTTGAAAAGGGATTAGGATGCGTCTTCGTTCCTTAAATGTCGCGAGCTCTGTATATCCTACATCCCGAAGCAATGCACGTGCCTCATCTAAATATTGGCCGAGTCGTTCCGGTTGATGGCAATCCGAACCGATCGTGAGCGGAATGCCTTTGTCATAGCAAATTTCGAGCATATGCCGGCTGGGGAACATCTCTGCACATGGCATGCGCAGCCCGGAAGCATTCAGCTCGATCGCTAGATTATGGGCTTGAACCGTATTCAGCGCGGACATCTCCATCGCTCTCACTTCAGCGGCTTGCTCCGCAGGAGGGGCGAAGCCGAACCGCTTAATGACATCGATGTGTCCAATATAATCATAGAATCCCGTTCGAACCGCCTTCTCAATCGCATCATAGTACTGCGCGTATACAGCAAGACGATCACGGCCTTCCCAGCCGTGTGTCTGACGGTGGTCTGAGATATCCCATTCCCCAAGGAAATGAACAGAACCGATGACATAATCCCAAGGATACGTCTGAATCATTCTCTCGATCTGTTCCTCATATCCTTCGATATAATCAGCTTCCATCCCGATCCGAACATCGATCTGGGACTTATATTTATCTCTAAGGTGAAAACATTCCTCCACATAACGCGGAAGCTCTTCCATGGGCATTGCCATTTCTGGATAGTACGTGGCAGGATCCACGTGAAGGAGCGGCATATGATCGGAAAGGCCGATCTGCTGCATCCCGATTTCTATTCCGCGAAGAATGTATTCTTCGAGTTCTCCAACAGCATGTCCGCAACGGACATGGTGGGTATGATAATCGATCCGCATAAGTTATCGGCCTCTCTTTATTTGGTTTTATTTTTGATGTCGGATGAATAATGGCGCTGCTCTAGCACGTGCAATACTTCATCGATCGGCATGTTCTGCGCCCGGAGGAGTACCATGAGATGGTAGATGAGATCGCCCGCTTCAGCACTGAGTTCCTCCCGGTCATTGTTCTTCGCGGCAATGAGCACTTCTGCAGACTCTTCACCGATTTTCTTCAAGATCTTATCCAGACCCTTATCGAATAAATACGTCGTATAGGCACCCTCTGGTCGTTCCGCATACCGTTCTGCAATCGTCTGATCGAGCTTCGACAAGACCGCGAATCGGTCTGCCCCTTTAGCTTCTATCACTTGGCTATCATCCTGCACCGTTGCCGTAGGGATTCCGTTGAAGAAGCAGCTGTACTTCCCAGTATGACAAGCCGGTCCTTGTTGTTCAACACGTACAAGCAATGTATCGCCGTCACAATCATAGTGCATCGACTTGATACGCTGCGTATGGCCGGAGGTTGCGCCTTTATGCCACAACTCCTGGCGGGATCGGCTCCAGAACCATGTCTCGCCGGATTCCGCTGACAATTTTAGAGATTCGCGGTTCATGTAGGCCAGCATCAGTACTTCTTTGCTGCTGTAATCCTGTACGACTGCAGGGATCAGACCGGATTCATCCCATTTGAGCTTGGCGGATAATTCGTCTAGATTAAGCAGGTCGTCAGCTTGCGCTTGTGAATGTGTCATCGAATCTCCACCCCTTTCCCCTTCAAATCGTCCTTTACTTCCTGAATCGTCATTTCTTTATAGTGAAAAATGGTTGCGGCAAGTCCTGCATCCGCCTTCCCTTCGGTAAAGACATCATAGAAATGTTCCTTACGCCCTGCGCCGCCCGAGGCAATGACCGGGATCCCGATCGACTCCGATACAGCTCGTGTTAAGCGGATATCGAACCCATCCTTCGTACCATCGGCATCCATACTCGTTAGCAGAATTTCGCCTGCACCAAGCCGCTCCGCTTCGCGCACCCAATCGAGTGCCTTCAGTCCGCTGGGTGTCCGTCCGCCGTGGGTATACACTTCCCACTCGCCCCAAGTCTCATTGAATTTCGCATCTACCGCGACAACAATACATTGGGAGCCGAATTTGCGAGCCCCATCCGAGATCAACTGCGGATTACGCACGGCAGCCGTGTTAATACCAATCTTGTCCGCCCCAGCACGCAGGATCCGTTTCATATCGTCAACTTCAGAAATCCCGCCGCCAACGGTGAATGGAATTGCAATTTCGCCAGCCGTCTGGCGAACGACTTCGATCATCGTCGCCCGACCTTCGACAGATGCTGAAATATCGAGGAATACGAGCTCATCGGCGCCTTCACGGTCATACAATGCTGCGAGTTCAACAGGATCGCCTGCGTCGCGCAGATTGACGAAGTTCACGCCTTTGACCACGCGTCCATCCTTCACATCCAAGCATGGAATAATTCGTTTGGCTAACATCGATCTCTCCTCCTTAGTTCGGCGCGTTTACTTTACGAATCTCTTCAATCGCTTGCGCCAAGTCGATATTGCCGATATAGAGCGCTTTGCCAACAATGGCGCCGCCGACCCCATCGTTCACATGCCCGGCAAGACGTGTCAAATCGCTCATTTGACTGACACCACCGGAAGCGATCACCGTCTGACCGGAGATGCGAGCCAAGTTCGCAATCGCTTCCGTATTCGGGCCGCCCATCATACCGTCGCGAGAAATGTCCGTGAAGATGAAGATCTTCGCACCTTTGGCTGACAGCTCTACCACGAGATCCTCAGCACGAACCTCCGACGTCTCAAGCCATCCGCGGGTCGCAACCAGACCGTCACGCGCATCGATGCCGATGGCGACCTTATCGCCGTACTTCGCGAGTACATCTTCCACGAACGCACGATCTTCAATAGCCGCCGTACCGAGAATAACCCGTGACACACCAAGCTCCATGTAGCGTTCTACATCTGCGAGGGTACGAATCCCACCGCCGATTTGTACGGGTACATTGACGCTGCGAGCAATATTGCCAACGAGCTCGTCATTGACAGGGTGACCTGCCTTAGCCCCGTCGAGATCGACAAGGTGAATCCAGCTGGCACCGCCTGCTTCCCATTCCTGCGCGACTTCAACCGGGTTTTCATTGTAGACCGTCTCTTGATTGTAATCGCCCTGTACCAGGCGTACACACTTGCCGCCGCGGATATCAATCGCGGGATATATGATAAACGATGACATAAATTCGTTCTCCTCCATATTGAGATGAATGCCAAACCCCAGTAAGATCCACTCAAACCTTTGCATCCAACGATGGTCATAGCACCAGCTATCGCCACGCATTACCCATCATGGATTTTTGCATTAACTTCTGTCCCGAATGCCGTAAGAAGCTCGCTATACTGGATATATCCATTAACTTTGAAGCGTAATGGCTCAAATCGAGCGATTCCTGCCGTCTATCCTGCATGGAATCCAACATAGACGACAGAAATAAGCTAATTCGAGCTATATAATGTATGGATTCCAACATAGTCACTCCGCTAACGTGTGCACCCTATTCCAACCACCCCAAAAAGGATTGAAGTGGAAAATGTCCTATACGTGTACCGTACCTGCCGCAAGCTTCAAGAAGTTGCTGAGCAGCTGCATACCGAATTCTCCGCTCTTCTCGGGGTGGAACTGCATGCCGTACACATTGTCTCGGCCAACAATCGCCGTCACAGGGCCGCCGCCGTACGAGGTTGTTGCAAGCAAGTCCGTCTCCCGCTCCGGCTGCACGTGATACGAGTGCACGAAGTACACATGGCCTTCTTCGAGGCCTGTGAACAGCGGGCTGTCCGGCTGCTGCACCTGCAGCCGGTTCCACCCCATATGCGGCACCTTGTATGTGCCGCCCTGGAACCGCACTACGCGGCCGGGCAGCAGCCCGAGGCCCTCGTGGTCGCCGTGCTCTTCGCTGCGCGTGAAGAGCAGCTGCATGCCCAGGCAAATGCCGAGCAATGGCTTGGCATTTGCCGCCGCTGCTTGCGCCACCACCGCGCCGAGGCCGGTGTCGCGCAGGCAAGCCATGGCGTCTCCGAACGCGCCGACGCCGGGCAGGATCACCGCGTCCGCCGCGAGGATGGCGGCCGCGTCGCTCGTAATGAGCGCCTCAGCACCGAGGCGCTCCACGGCCTTGGCAACGCTGTGCAGGTTGCCCATGCCATAGTCTACAATCGCGATCGTCGCCATGCTTACAGCACTCCTTTCGTCGAAGGAACCCCCTGCACTCGCGGATCAATGCTTGTCGCTTCATCAAGGGCACGTCCCAGCGCTTTGAAGATCGCCTCAATCATGTGATGGGTGTTCTGACCGTAGTGAACGATAACGTGCAGCGTCATGCGCGCTTCAAGCGCAAGCTTCCACAAGAACTCATGTACGAGCTCCGTCGAGAAGCTGCCGACTTGCTGCGATGGATACTGCGCACGATATTCGAAATGCGGACGGTTGCTCAGATCAATTACGACTTGCGCGAGCGCTTCGTCCATCGGAACGAAGACCGATGCGTAACGCTTGATCCCTTTCTTATCGCCGAGCGCTTCCTGAATGGTCTGTCCAAGACAGATGCCGATATCCTCAACCGTATGGTGATCATCGATATCCACGTCGCCGCGAGCAACGACGTTCAGATCGAATTGCCCATGCTTCGTGAATAGATCAAGCATATGGTTCAAGAACGGCACATCTGTCTCAATTTCGGAAATACCCGTACCGTCTACATTAAAGGCCAATTGAATGTCCGTCTCATTCGTCTTGCGCGCAACGCTAGATGCACGCCCTTCACGTTGTTCGTTCACTACATCTGTCATTGTGAATTCCCTTCCTTTTCTAGCCGAATTTGTATCGCTCTCGCATGCCCTTCTAAACCTTCATGTCGCGCCAGCTCCATAATGGTCGCACCATTCGCGAGCAGCGCTTCCTTGCTATAATGAATGAGACTCGATTTCTTGATAAAGTCATCGACGTCAACCGGAGAAGAGTATCTAGCCGTGCCATTCGTCGGAATGATGTGGTTCGGTCCCGCCAGATAATCGCCGACAGGTTCCGAGCTGTAAGGTCCGAGGAAGATAGCCCCGGCATTCTCGATCAGCCCCAGATATCGCATTGGTTCTTCAACCATCACTTCCAAATGCTCCGGTGCCATTCGGTTGATCACGTGGATCCCCTCTTCAATGGAGCTTACAACGATTATGGCTCCATATTGATCGATGGAAGCCTGTGCGATCGAGCGCCGCGGGAGCTCTGCCACTTGCCGCGCTACTTCACGCGACACCGCTTCCGCCATCGCCATTGAGGTCGTCACGAGAATGGCAGATGCCATCTCATCATGCTCCGCTTGGGATAGCAAATCAGCTGCGACATAAGCCGCATCTGCCGACTCATCTGCGAGCACGGCGATTTCACTAGGTCCTGCCATACTGTCAATATCGACAGCCCCATACACTTCACGTTTCGCGAGTGCGACGTAAATATTCCCCGGCCCGCAAATTTTATCGACCGGCGCAATCGTCTCCGTTCCATATGCCAGGGCAGCAATTGCCTGTGCACCGCCAACCCGATAGAGCTCCTTCACGCCCGCTTCAGCCGCTGCGACCAGAATATATGGATCAATCCCTTCCTTGCCGCCTGTAGCTGGCGGTGTTACCATCACAATCTCTGGTACACCCGCGACCTGCGCTGGGATGACGTTCATGAGTACGGAGGAAGGATAAGCCGCTTTCCCGCCCGGCACGTACACCCCGACTCGACGAAGCGGCCTGATAATCTGTCCGAGCATCGTACCATCTGGCTGCAGATCGAACCAAGATGTCCGTTTTTGTTTCTCGTGATAGACTCGAATATTATCAGCCGCTTTACGAATCGCCGTAACGAACGATACTTCCACTCGGCTATATGCAGCTTGAATCTCATCTTCTGTCACACGAAGCTGCGATGATTGCAATTGCACGCGGTCATGTTCCGCCGTATAACGCAGCAGTGCTGCGTCTCCTTCCCGTTTCACACGTTCCACAATCGACTTTACACTCTGATTCTGTTCCGGCGACCCATACTCTACTTCTCGCTGCAGCGAGAAGTCACTTGCAGGTACAATACGCATGAACATCAACCCTCCCCACATTTCTAACCTGATCCAGCTATTTATCCATTCATCTGATATGATTTCATTTCGATACGTTCGGAATCACTTTCTGCAATTGATCACAGAGTCCCTGAATCGCATCATTCTTCATCCGATAACTTACTCGGTTCGCAATCAATCGGCTTGTAATACTGAAGATTTGCTCCATCTCCACCAGTCCGTTATCCCGAAGCGTCTGCCCCGTCTCGACCATATCCACGATGCGATCGGCAAGCCCGATCAGCGGGGCAAGCTCAATGGATCCGTTCAGCTTAATCACATCCACCTGCTGCCCGAGTTCACGGAAATATTGCGAAGCAACATTCGGATACTTCGTCGCGACACGCGGGTGAATCACCGGTTTCCAATCAGGTAGTCCAATCACAGACATCCGGCAAGGTGCAATCCCGAGATCAAGCAGCTCGTAGACGTCTTTGTTCTCCTCCATGAGGACGTCTTTGCCAACGATACCGATATCCGCGACCCCGTATTCAACGTAGGTCGGCACATCGACTGGTTTGGCCATAATGAACTCCATATTCGCTTCCGGCAGCTCAATAATCAGCTTGCGCGTATCATCGAAATCCGTCGAGATTGGCAACCCCGCTTCACGGAATAGGGCAGAAGCCTGCTTATAGATACGCCCTTTGGGCATCGCTACTTTTAACGTATCCCGCATCAGACATCCTCCTCTACGTATCTCGTAACAACACAATTTCCCGCCTCCCGCAGTGCACGTGCTTCTTGGAATATTTGCGCACGATTCTGCGAGGTATAATTTAGCGTCATAACTGCTATCTGCTCTTGATCCTCATCGCCCACGACATCAAGAATCCGTGTCGTCTTTAATGCGAACCCGGTGGCCGGAGCAGGACGTCCGAACTGCTGCAACAGATTGTCGTAGCGCCCGCCGCTGCAGACAGGTGAACCTAACTCCAGTGCATAACCTTCAAATGTCATCCCCGTATAATAAGAGAAATCCCCAATCATCGTCAGATCCAAAAGGACATGTTGACTTACACCATAAGCTTCCAGCGCTTCCCAGACCTCCAGCAAATGTTCAATCGAAGCCCGTGTCTGCTCGTCTCCACTTAATTGCAGAGCCTGTTCGCATATCTCTTTGCCTCCACGGAGTCTTAGAATCCCTTCCAGCTTCTGTTGTTCCGCTGCATCAAGCCCCCACTCGCGAATACGTTCCCGATATCCGACATAGTCTCGGCTCAACAAGCAGAACTTCAATGTTTCTTGATCCTCGCTGCGGCCATGCAGCACTTCATCGAATAGGCCATTTAAGAAACCGACATGTCCCATAGCAAATTTAAACTGCGCGACCCCTGCAGCCTGTAGTGAGGCGATAGCGAGCGCCACGACTTCCGCATCCGCCTCAGCAGATGCATCACCGACGAGCTCCACACCCGTCTGGAAAAATTCCGCTTCTCGTCCCGCTTCCTCTTCGATCGTCCGGAACACATTGGAGTGATACGACAACCGAATCGGAAAAGCTTCATCCTTTAATAAGGATGAGACAACACGCGCGATCGGGGCCGTCATGTCCGAACGCAATACGAGTGCAGTACCCCGATTATTTAACAGCTTGAACAGTTTATGATCCGATGTCGCACTTGCAACACCGACTGTATCGTAATATTCAATCGTTGGCGTCAAAATTTGCCGATATCCCCAGCGTCCCATACAATCTAGTACATTTCGCTCAATCGTGCGCAGCTTGGATACCGCATGCGGCAAATAATCTTTGACACCTACTGGTTTTTCGAATACTTTAGGCTTTGACATTCCATCCACCTCGAATGATACTTTAGTAAAGTAATGTGCTACCATGGTAGTATGCTACCAAATTAAAGATTATTGATCATGTTAACATGATCCATACCCCACGTCAATCACCAACATCCTAATTCGACTTCCTATTTATTTTACCAGAATTAACCGAACTCGTCCCATTCATGTCACAATTTCAGCTATTTACGGAAGGATAGTGACAACGTGAATCTATCACTCTTTATGAGAAACACAACAAAGCCCAGCGACCTTCATGTTCAACCATGAAAGCCGTTGGGCTTTATATGCTGTAGAGCAAATGCTATACGGTTGGCAGCATGGAATAAGGTGTCATAGGGTGAATATCCTGCCGTCTTCCCTGATGCTTCATCAACTGAATCAGCTTATCCGGATTCATCTTCTGATTCCCTGCATTCAACCGATACCCGATACGATCCGCACGTGTATTGATACCCGCATTTACGGTGAACATGAGCGGGATATCCGTCTTCTTAGCAACTTGTATGACTTCAGGACGATATGCACCATAAGGGAAAGCCAATACACCATACGTATTTCCAAGCTTTTGACGCAGCACCCGCTCCGATAAAGTCAGATCCTTTGTAACGCGAAGCGTGAACTCCTCTTTTGTCTCAATACGCTTGTAGTCTTTCAAATAAAGACGTTTGGACAGCACAGGCTTCATATCACCCTTCGCATTATAAGGACCATATTGATGGGAATCAAACGTGTGATTGAAGAAGCTCATCCCGCCTGCTTTCATCTCCTTCATTTGCTCCCATGATAATTTTGGACGTCCTACGTGCTTCGGGTTATCAATCGATGAGACGATGACGAAGTTGGTCGCCGTCAACCGCCACTTTTTCAGAATCGGATAGACTTCTGTGTAGAAGCTCTCATATCCATCGTCAAATGTCAGCAATACAGCATTATTAGGTACGGGTTTATGATCTAACATAAATGCAACATAATCGTCCATCGAGATCACCCGAAAACCACGATTGACGATGGCTTCCAGTTGATCATTGAATAGCTTCGGCGAAATGATCGATTTGATCTTCGGGTTATCCGAAATCTCATGATACATAAGGACCAAGACCTTATCTTTATAATAAACTCCGTTTGGATCAGAATTAGGTTTCGCCACCGCTCTTTGTCCGCCACCACCAAGCCATTCGATCATCAACAACATGACTGCCCCTAGCAGCCCTATTTTCCACTTCATTTCCTTAATGCCTCCCCGACATTATACAAACTATTATCCGATACTTATATATCCCACTTCCTTAAGTTACCATGTTTTCTGCAATACGTCATTCTATTTTCACAAAAAAATACCTACAGCACGGGCCGTAGGTATTCTGCTTCTATGTTGGGTTATTTGGGGGAGATGATCTGCATCGGATTGCCACCGACAAATTGGCCTGCTGCTACATCTTTGTGTACGACGGAACCTGCCGCCACAACCGCATGATCGCCAATCGTCACCCCAGGTAAAATCGTGGAGTTCGCACCGATCATGACGTTGGAACCAATCTTCACATCCCCTAGGCGATATTCCTTGATTAAATATTCATGGGCCAGAATCGTCGTATTGTAGCCAATAATTGAGTTATCGCCAATAGTAATACGTTCAGGAAAGAACACATCCACCATGACCATCAGGCCAAACGCCGTGTCTTTGCCAATCTTCATGCCAAGCATATGGCGATAGATCCAATTCTTTAACGGTAAATGAGGACAATATCTAGCCATTTGAATGCAAATAAAGTTTTTGACGCCCTTCCATGGACTGACTGTGCGGTAAATTTGCCAGAGCGCATTCGATCCTTCTACGGGATATCGCTCAACATTTCTCACACGCCATCCTGCTCCAATCCGACTAATGCGTATAAATCCCTCATATCATGAATGACATGCTTTGGCTCGTACGGCGTTAGCGCAGCCTCACCTTTCAGTGACCAACCGACAGCAACGGAAATGGCACCAGCCGCATTCGCAGCTTGAATATCTGCCGGGCTGTCACCCACCATCAATGTCGTCGCAGGATTCGCGCCTAGCTGCTCCATGGCCATTAATACCGGTTCTGGGTGCGGCTTTGGATGCTCCACATCTAGAATCGTAACAACCGTCCCCAGATAAGGGAATAAGCCGAACATCTGCAAGGCGCGTTCTGTCGTCTCACGAACCTTGGTTGTAACCACTCCGAGCTTAATCCCGTGACGATGTAAATTCTCAATGACTTCAAGTACATAGGGAAACTCACGTACCAATTCATCATGCCGTTCACGATTATATGTCCGATAAGCATCTACGAATGGCGTAACATCCTCTTGACCCGTAAAAAGACGCATCTGACTCTCTAACGTCTGCCCCATGCTCGGGATGATCTGTTCGCGTGTGAACGTCGGCGGTGTATGTTCTTTGAGTACATGAAGGAATGTCTCAATAATTAATTCATTCGTATCAATAATCGTACCATCTAAATCAAATAAAACTGTTTCAATCACGATGTAGGCTCCTTCTTGTCTGACGACTCACCGGTTGAGCCGTCCTCATGTTGCGGAGTGCGGTTAACTGGTTCTGCGACGCTTGTTGCCTGGCTTGCTGCAGCGATCTCTTGTACCGCAGAGGTTTTCGTATTGATAATTGGATCTAAGTAACGTGTGTTAGCATAGCCTTTGACGCGGCGCACGATAATTATAATAATCGCTGCTACAACAATCAGAATCGCGAGCAATTGCGATATACGTACATTGCCGTAAGCTGGATCCAAATGACCTGGTTCGAACACGACTTCCATTGGCGCCCAGAAGAATCCGACGAAGGAAGCGAGCCAATCGGGGCCGAGGAATGCAAGGCTATCCGTCCGCAGACCTTCCACGAAGAAACGTCCTACTGAATACCAAATGAAATAAGACATGAATAATTCCCCTGCGCGCAAGAAGGATTGACGACGCAGCACGAAGAGTATAAGCATCCCGATGAGATTCCATACCGATTCATACAAGAATGTCGGATGATGATAGACCATGCCTGCAGCTTCTTGCACATACATCTGATTGACGATAAAATCCGGTAAATGAAGCGTATTGCGAAGGAAGGACTCTGACACTGGACCGCCGTATGCCTCTTGGTTTACGAAGTTTCCCCAACGGCCAATCATCTGCCCTGCTAATAAGGAAGGCGCACAAATATCCGCAATTCGCCAGAATGAATATCCCTTCTTGCGGACCAAGATGATTGCACAGATAATCGCACCGATGAGCGCGCCATAGATTGCGATCCCACCGTTCCATATTTTGAACACATCCAAGAGATTGCCCTTATATTCATCCCATTTAAACGCAACATAATAAATCCGCGCACCAATGATTGCTGAAGGTACACCGAACAATAACAAATCCATGAAGAAATCTTGCGGAATGCCGAATCGATTACCTTCGCGAATCGCAAGTAATAAACCCACTAATGCCGCAGTTCCGAGGATGATGCCATACCAATGAACAGCAATCGGTCCGATGGAAAATGCGATAGGGTTCAACAACAAATATTGCATAACTCACACTCCTACTTCTGTCCAATTCGTAAATCTTAATCCAAATCGTCCGTATCCTCGGAGATCGTCTCTGTCAGCTTATTCGTAAACTGCAAAGCAGCGTTATAACCCATCCGTTTCAGACGATAGTTCATCGCAGCCACCTCAATAATAACCGCTAAGTTTCGGCCCGGACGAACAGGGATCGTAACGAGTGGAATATCCGTATCAATAATCCGTGTTTTCTCTTCATCAAGCCCAAGACGATCATATTGCTTGTCCTGCTGCCAAGCCTCCAGCTTGATGACAACACTAATACGCTTGTTGTTCCGTACCGCACCGGCACCGAACAATGTCATCACATTGATGATCCCGATCCCACGGATTTCGAGCAAGTGACGAATCAATTCGGGTGCTGTTGCATGCAGCTGAAAATCGGAAGTTTGACGAATCTCCACCGCATCATCCGCGACAAGACGATGACCGCGCTTCACGAGTTCTAGTGCTGTCTCACTTTTACCAATTCCGCTGCTTCCTGTGATGAGCATCCCTACACCATATACATCGACGAGTACCCCGTGAATCGTTGTCGTAGGAGCGAGACGTCTCTCCAGGAATCCTGTAATCCGGCTTGAAAGAGTTGTCGTTGCAACTGGGCTGCGTAATAATGCAATATTCTTCTCATTCGCCAAATCAACAAACTCTTGCGGAACATCCAAATTTCTTGTGACGACGATACATGGTGTCTCTTCTGAACCAAATTGCTCAATCCGACTCTTCCGCTCTTCAGGCGATAGCATCTGGAAGAAAGCTAGTTCCGTCTTCCCTAGAATTTGCACGCGGTCGACGGGATGATATTCGAAGTAACCCGCCATTTCAAGACCTGGACGGTATAGATCATCGACCTTAATGACGTGTTTTAATCCTGCTTCCCCTGCAAGAACCTCTAAGTTGAATTGTTCGACCAATTCTGAAACTTTTACCTTCTTAGACATATCTTCCTCTCCTTATCACCGATGTCATTATCGTAGCTGATCTTGGCATTGAAATCAAATTCTATACGCCATATGAGGCAATAACTCCACAAACTTATGAGAAAAACCGCCCTGCAAGAGGACGGTTTTTGATTATAACACGCTATGACGTGCTTACGCTTCGTATTGGAATACGTTCAGCTCATTTTCTTTATCGAATACATGAATTTTGTTCATGTCGATTGCTAGCTTAATGTTTTGACCTTCTTTAGTATTCGAACGTCCGTCTACACGAGCGATTACGCTGTCTTTACCTACACCGTTCAAGTATAGCAACATTTCATGACCCAAGTTCTCGGATACTTCAACATGTGCGCTGAAGATGCTGTTAGGCGATGCTTCCAAGAATACTGGCTCTTCATGCATATCCTCAGGACGAACACCAAGAATAACTTTTTTGCCAATGTAGCCTTTATCTTTAAGTGCTTGAGCTTTACCAGCTGGCACCTCAACATCAAGTCCAGTTGCTCTGAAACGAACTGCTCCACCTTGCTCAGACAAGTCGCCTTCGATGAAGTTCATTGTAGGAGCGCCGATAAATCCAGCTACGAAGATGTTCGTAGGGTGGTTGTACAGAATGTCAGGGGAAGCTGCTTGTTGGATGATACCGTCTTTCATAACAACGATACGATCACCCATTGTCATAGCCTCGATTTGGTCATGCGTTACGTAGATAACAGTTGTCTCTAGACGCTTAGCCAATTTGGAGATTTCCGCACGCATTTGTCCACGAAGTTTCGCGTCCAAGTTGGAGAGCGGCTCATCCATCAAGAATACTTGCGGTTCACGAACGATCGCACGCCCCAAGGCAACACGCTGACGTTGACCACCAGAAAGTGCTTTTGGTTTACGATCTAGCAAGTGCTCGATATCAAGGATTTTCGCTGCTTCACGAACACGTTTGTCGATGTCGTCTTTTTTGAACTTACGAAGCTTCAAACCAAACGCCATGTTTTGATATACGTTCATATGTGGATACAATGCATAGGATTGGAATACCATCGCGATATCGCGATCTTTCGGCGCTACATCATTTACGACACGATCTCCAATATACAATTTACCTTCGGAGATTTCCTCCAAACCTGCGATCATACGAAGTGTTGTTGATTTACCGCAACCGGATGGACCAACCAATACTAAGAATTCTTTATCTTGAATGTCTAAGTTAACATCGATTACTGTCGCTTTGTCGGAACCTGCATATTTTTTGTAGATGTGCTCTAATTTAACGCCTGCCATTGAATATTCCCCCTACACAGAGATTTATTTTATACATTTATCTTATCTCATGTCCCATCATCTGACTATACACATACTTCACAAAAATCCTACTTCCTTTTCGTCACTTTATACAATAAGAGAATCAACTTCACAAGAACCGCATCGCCAAACGTTCTTACGTCAAGCCCTGTCTCTTGTTTAATCTTATCCAGTCGATATAAAAGCGTATTCCGATGAATGTATAATTTCTTAGCGGTATCACTTACATTGCAATCCAGTGAGAAGAAGGCCTCAAGCGTTGTCAGCGTCTCTGGATCTAGGAACACATCACTGCGAGAGAGCACCCGATCGATAAATTGTCTGCGTACCCCATCTGGGATACTGTTGATTAACCGCTCCATATGCAGCATCCACGGTAGATGAATGTTCGATGTGACATGGAAAGCTCGTCCGAGATACATGGTCTCCCGCAATAATCCTACCGTCGATAGGAGTGTATGAGCAGGCACCATCGGATAAGATATGGCTAGGTGACATTCTCCAAGCCATTCATTCGACAAAAGTTCGTACAGCCCTTCGCAGAATAAAGCCAACGCCTCTTCCGGCTTCTCAGAACCGTCCTCTTCCCGATCTTCGGCTGATGCCAAGAGCTCCTCCGCACATAAAATGAGCCATTCTTTCTCTTCAAGCGGAATCAAGTACACTTCACCGCCAAAATACGACTTAAGCAGCTTATAGAGCTCCGTATAAGTCGTCTGCGTCAACTGCGGATGCTCCGAGACAAGTAGGAAAGGTATCATCGAAGGCAGCAATCGGCTCTTTAATCCGATACTCTCCGGAAGCTCCTCATCTTGCACGCCTGTGTATTGCCCGCCAAGTTTGCCATGGATCCACTGACCCAGCTGGTTCGCCCGTTGTTCTTCACTGCTTCCCGATTTATGACTTCCTTCCTTATTCGATAACTGTGAAGATTGTAGAATCCACTCAATTAATGCACGTTCCGCCCCGGACAACTTAGCCGATTCGACAGTCAACAGTTCGACGTCCGAACCGACCTTCTGATGCCAGCGAAAATAAACCTTACCACTCAGCTCAATACTAAGCGCCTGTTCATTCATCACATCAGCTGACTCTTGCATTGATCGCCATTCGGTTTCTGAGCATGCTACTACAGAACATGTTACGCCCAACAGCTTCTCTAATCTGCTCTTTGTTGCCATATCCGTCATTAGCCCAACCGCCTCTATCCGAATCATTCACTGCTTGTTCGCTACTATTGTAACATAACCAATAGAATTATTTCACGACGCGACGAGCCATGACGAATCGCTGCCTCCAGATCGGATGATTTATTGCCGTATATTGAACGCCGCCTTTTCCATAGGTATGGATCATCAAGCCACTACCCGCATACATGGCCACGTGTGCAATTTGCCGACGGGACTGTTTGCCGGTGAAAAATAACAAGTCTCCAACGCGAAGCTCCTCCTGGGAGATACGCTCCCCCACCTTGGCTTGTTGTCTAGATACACGCGGCAGTGTAATGCCTTCCTTCGCATAAATGGTCTTGATAAAAGATGAACAGTCGAACGTACTCGTCTGCCCGTAACGAGCACCAAGCACATAGGGTACGCCAATATAGTTCCCCGCACGCAATACGAGAGAGAACCGCATGCGGTCCGTTTGGGATAAGACGCGTCGGACGCCAAGCAGAGGGTACCGACGATTCACTTCCTTCATCGAGCGGTAGACAATCGACTGTTCAGGGCCAGCATAGGCAATATGCTCTGGGTCTACGACCACTGCGACCCACATCTGCTGACGATTATTCAGATGCGAATCGCCATAATACAATAAATCACCAGGCAGCCACGCTGCTGCAATTCGCGCTACAGGTATTCCAACTTGATATTGCCCTTCAACTTCTTTGGGCATTTGAACGTCCAGCTTGTGAAAAATATCCGTCATCATCGCAGCAGTAGTAAGACTCGATGGTTGAGTTGGTGAAAGAGATAGGACTGCTTTGTTTTTTTGTGCCCATGCAATTTGTGAGAAAGGGAAGGCATCTGTATCCTTTCCGTGTACCTCTCCCTCTTCTGCATGAGCAAGTGAGGTCCCCAGTCCTAAAGGTACCGTTAATATAAGCAATACACCCAGCCATAACAGCCGGAATATGCGATGCATGTTACCTTGTTCCTCCTATCAATTTTGCCTGCTGCATTAAGGCATGGAGAGCATAACGACAATCGACAGCAGGCCAAATAATACTGTGACCAGGTATATGAATGATACAACCTGCGGCTGTGTTAACCCCCAGCGCATCAATGCATGATGTGTATGTAATTTATCCGCACGATGTAGTCCTTTACCTTCCTTAAGACGTCTGGAGAACACGATAATGGTGTCCAAGATCGGAAAGCCTAAGGCAAGCATCGGAATGAGAATGGTAACGAAGGCTGTACTTTTGAATGAACCGTTCACAGCAATGACGGCCAGTGTATACCCGAGGAACGTCGCTCCCGCATCACCCATAAAAATTTTAGCCGGGTAGAAATTATATAGTAGAAAACCTAAACATACGCCGCACAGTGCAATCGTGACGATCGCAGTCTCAGCATCGCCTTTGATAAGTGCAACGACGCATAACGTCAATGAGGAAATCGAGGCTACGCCCGCAGCTAACCCATCTACGCCATCGATGAAATTCATCATATTCGTCATGGAAAATACCCATACCACTGTCGATACATAGACGAACCAGCTTGGAAACATCAGCATCCCTTCATGGAAATCACGAATGCCGGTAATCTGGATATGGAACCATAGCGGAATGGTGGCCGTCAGCAAATAGATGATCAATCTCGGCCACACAGGGAATTCCCGCCCAAGTGCCTTAAATCCATCATCAACTAGACCAATGATAACTAATAATGTCCCGCCGATTGTAATTGATAAGGATAGCGCATCAAACCCTCGCATGAGGAGAATCGTCACCATAAATCCTATATAGATAGCGATTCCACCCATCAGTGGAATCGGATTATCATGAATTTTACGCGTCGTAGGTCGGTCAACAAATTTCATGCGGATCGCCATAAGACGTACGATTGGCACAACAGCAGCAACGATACCAAAACTAATGACAAGAGCAAGAATATATCGGATTGGTGATCCCCCCAGGATAAGACAGTGCTTTGTGCTGGTAGTCTCCCCCGATTCCTTCGAAAGCATGCAAAAAACGCTTCAAGTCAAATGACCTGAAGCGTTGAATGTACATGATTTAGATAAAAAACTGGTGAGCCATGAAGGACTCGAACCTTCGACACCCTGATTAAAAGTCAGGTGCTCTACCAACTGAGCTAAT
>NZ_JBYTDT010000007.1:0-280241 GCF_058791655.1 Paenibacillus sp. EB106-05-06-XG162 | reverse complement strand
GCTGCCTCCGGTAGAGTACCGGAAGCAGCTTACAGCCTAGGGCTTTATTCAGTGTCTATAAAATGGGGTCTTGACCATGACGAAGCGGGGCTCTTTGTATTATTTCTTCGGTAAATAGACAGATGGTGTCGTCTTCTCGATAAATAAAATCCCATCATACTGCTCGCTTGGCACGAACGGCTCTTCGATCATACCCCAATACAGGCCGGTATGCATACTATTCTTCCATTCCTTGTTGTCTGCCGAGGTTAGATCGAAGAATGCGTACGGTTTCCCTGCGCCTTTCAAGATCGTCTCCAAGCTGTTCGGACCCATCTTCGCGTTCACTGGCATAGTAGACCCATCATTCGCTCCTGTTGCCCCTCCGTACATGAATAGACCGATCGTGTACGATTGCTGTTTCAAGCGCGACGGCATCAGTTCTCCCATGTTCGGCACCGAACCGCCTTCGTACAAATGAAGCTGAACCGGCGAAGCCATCACGGAATTGTTCTTCCGAAGATGATAGTTATGGCCCCATACGATGACTTTCTGATCCTTGTAGACATGGTCCACCAGCCATGTTAACGTGTTCGCCATCATCTCATCACGCAGGTAAGCGACATTCTCGCGCAGGCTCGTCGAGACCACATAATTCTCCATCGTTAGATTGTTAAAAGCCACTTGAGCCTTAAGTACATTCTGAATCATATAGATTCGATCGGAGATGACACGTTTCATAATCGGCAGAATAGTCTTGTCATTCGGGAAATCTTTCTGCAGTTCAGCTTCGTGCGCCGCTATAAACTTCTGGATTTTCGTATAGCCATCCAGCACATACGCGTAGTCTTTATCCCAATCCTTTTGATCCCAATCCATGTTGAAATAGATATCGGTTAGCTTGTTCTCAAGCGTATTCGCTTCTTCCGCAAATGCTTTGTCGATTGGCGCGAACCATGTTTCCATAAACCGGCCGAAGGCGCCATTCGGCTGCATATCGAATCCAGTCAGGATAAGAGGCTGCTTCGTCGTCGATTGCTGCTTGATATAATCGTACATCGGAACCAATTCCTTCGCATGCCATACCGGATAGATCGATTTGCGCAGCGTTTCTTCGGCTGTTAGTTTCGAGATCCCAGCATATGTACCGCTCGCGTCCCCAAGTCCTGATTCGAAGGCAAGGACGTTAAATCCCATTTCTTTATGTAAAAATTGCACGATTCTCGCTTTCGACTTATTGAACTCCGCCGCACCGTGCGAGCTCTCACCAAGCATGACGATTCGTTTATCGCCGATCGCTTTCTTAAGGAATTTCAAGTCTTCGAATTTGTCATTCGTCTGAAATTCAATCGTCTGAATGGTATTCACCTTCACAGGCAACGGCTTCGCAGCTGGAGCTGCAGATGCCGAACCGAGCACGGAAGTAAGGCCAATCGATGTAACCATGGCGCAGATCGCCGTAAATTTCATGATGTTTGCAAATGATGTTTTCATTGTGATTATAAATCCTTTCTGTTGAACAAGTATTTGGCTAAGAAGTAAGAAGCAATGAATAGAAGCACGACGCCTAATCCGATAAGCGCAACGCTCGTATTGTCGATTGAACCGACATTCTGTTTACGCATCAGGTACGTCCCGATATTCATGAACGGCGTTAACCCAATGAGTATAATCATGAAGACCATGTTGATGATCGCCATGCCTTTTTTGCTAAGCCAGTAGAACAGCGGCAAGTAGATGGATACGAGTACCAAAGATATCCCGATCGAAGCCAGGAATTGTCCCATCGAATAAGCGGGCATGCCCAGACTTGGTTTCACGTAACGAACAATGGTGTAGAAAATATAGCAAGCAATCGCTGCAACTCCCGTATACAGAAGCGCTGTGGCATACTTCGACTTAACCATTTGCGCCCGGTTCATTGGCATCGTAATGAGAAACGCATGATTATCGTTCTTCACATCCGCACCCGTGCTCATCATCAACGTAGTGAAAGCCGTATAGACAGCGACCAGGAAGTAAGCTGACATCGTATTGGATATGAGGACCAAGCTGAATATCACGAAATATAAAGGAATGAGTCCAAGCGAGCTCCTCATGACGATGAAATCTTTACGAATCAGGTTAAGCATAGATAGGACCTCCCTTAGCGGTATAGTACATGATGTCTTCTAGTGAAGGCGTCTCAAGCACGGCATAGCTGCCGAACAACTCCTGCGCTTGCTTGCGATCGTCGACGAGTCCTTCGAACCCCACCGATGTCTCGCGAAGACCGATGAATTTGGCCCGAATATCTGCGTCGAGCAGGTCTTGGCCACCTTTGACGATCGCATAACGATCCAATACATCGTCTTTCACATCGTTGAACACAAGCTTGCCGCGATTAACGAAGGCAATGTAATCGGCAATCCGATCCAAATCGGTCGTAATATGCGTCGAGAATAGAATCGTATTCCGCTCATCCTGCATAATGTCAGCGAGCAGATCCAATAGCTCCCTGCGGAATACGGGATCAAGTCCCGAGGTAGGCTCATCCATAATGAGCAGCTCAGCCTCATGCGATAAGGCAATCGCTAGGGCGAACTTGATCTTCATCCCTTTGGATAACTCTTTGATCTTCTTCGTCGGCGACAACTCAAACTGCTCCATATAGCGGTTGAATTTCATTTCATTCCATTTCGTATAGAAAGGCGCGATCACTTTCTTCATATCCTTCAAAGATAAATGCTCATAATAGAAACAATCATCGGAGACAATCCCTACGCGTTGCTTAATCGCAATCTCCTCGCTTGGCATCTCAGCGCCGAGCATGCGGATACTTCCCGCCGACGGACGGACGATGCCGAGCATCATCTTGATCAGCGTGCTCTTCCCTGCGCCGTTCGGTCCGATCAGCCCGGTGATATAACCTTTCTTGATATCAAGAGATATATTGTCAACGGAAAATTGGGAATAGGACTTGCTTAAGTTACGTACTTCTATGGCATTCATGATGTCTGTTCCTCCTCGAACAATAACTTCAGATGGTTGATAATGTCTTCCTCACTCATATTCAAATCACGACTCTCTCGAATCACTTCAATCATTTTCTCTTCTAACAGCTTCATGCGCTGTTCCCGGATAAACTCCATATTGGCGCCCGAGATGAATGAGCCTTTGCCGACCACCGAGTCGATCAGCTTCTCCTTCTCGAGCTCCTCGTACACACGCTTCGTCGTAATCACACTCACTTGCAAATCCTTGGCTAGCTGGCGAATGGACGGGAGACTGTCTCCAGCCTTCATCTCGCCGCTCAATATACTATGTCGAATCTGATTCACAATCTGGATGTAAATCGGATCTTCAGATGCGTGAGATATGATGATGTTCATTATCTACCTCCGATAATTGATGTGTGTTCATCAAGTAAATAGTGTATATATATACTATATACAATATTCACGAAATGTCAACACCTGGATACAAAAAAATCCCCATCTCTTGGAAGATGGGGATGGCGAGCAACTATAGGCGCACCTGATTATGTGAGGCGATATAAGGCAAAAGGCTTGCCATCGCGGAAAGGTTCGCTAATCTCCTGAAGGGATTGCGCAAGCTCAGGCGTGAGCTGTACATCTAGACTTTGTAGGTTATCCTCAAGCTGTTGGACCTTCGTCGCCCCCACAATGACCGTCGAGACGACCGGCTGATCCATCAGCCATGCGAGCGATAGCGCGCTAGGCGTATAGCCTCGATCCGCAGCAAGCTTGCTGACCTGCTGTCCTAACGCAATCGTCTGATCATTCAGGAATCGGTTGAAGTTAGGGTCCGTCTCTGCTCTAGACCCTTGCGGCGCTTGCTCGGCTGCAAGGTACTTACCACTTAGAATACCGCCAGCCAGCGGGAAATAGGGAATAATCCCAACACCCTGATCCACACACATCGGGATAAGCTCCTGCTCAGGCGTACGGTCTGCCAACGAATAGCTCGTCTGACTAGAAACATAACGCGTAAAACCTTTATTCTCGCTAATGCCCAGCGCCTTCATGAATTCCCATGCCGCATAATTCGAAGCGCCAATATAGCGCACTTTCCCGGAGCTTACGAAGTCGTCCAGCGTGCGCAGCGTCTCCTCAAGTGGCGTGTTCAGGTCGAACGTATGGATCTGGTATAAGTCAATATAATCCGTCTTCAGACGCAGAAGACTCTGCTCCAGCTCCTGCTGCAGATGATAGCGCGATGAGCCGCGCGAATTCGGACCCGTCCCGGTCGGGAGCCCTGCCTTCGTCGCCAGCACAACGTGCTGTCGCTTCCCTACGAGCGCTTCACCGATAATGCGCTCGGATTCCGTGCCAGCGTAGATATTGGCTGTATCGATGAAGTTGATCCCGCGATCGATCGCATGATGAATAATCCGAATAGAAGTATCTTCATCCGCGCGTTTGCCAAATGCATTGGTTCCGAGTCCTAATAAGGATACTTCGAGCCCGCTTTTTCCGAGTCGACGATATTTCATACGCTCCCACTCCTCTACGTTCAGATATTATCCGATTTCTACATCAATCAGCTTGAACTGGGTAACATCGGCAAGACCGCGATTCGTGATTCGAATCTCTGGAATCACAGGCAGCGCGATCAGGGAGAACGTCATGAATGGCGCGTTGAGCGGACATCCAATTTCCTTCCACGCCTCATCGAGCTGAGTCACTTCTTGCACAACCTCTTGCAAGGATTTCTCCGACATGAGCCCTGCGATCGCGAGCGGCACTTGCGCAAGTACTTTGCCGTCTCGAACGACAATCGTTCCGCCGCCGATGCGAACCAGCTCATTCGCTGCAAAAGCCATATCTTCCTCACTCACGCCCATCACAATAAGATTGTGGCTGTCATGAGCGACAGTTGAAGCCACGGCGCCCGATTGGATCTGGAAGCCATGGGTAAACGCATTCGAGATCTGGCCAGTTCCATGGTGACGCTCGATACATGCAAGTCGAATGACATCCTGCTGCAGGTCCGGTTGAATGATGCCATCCACCACAGGCAGCACAGCCTTCCTCTTCTCCGTCCGTGCACTATTCTCAATCGCGCCAATCACATTCACTTCGGTCTTATCCGCGGCACCCTGGCTTGCAAGCTTGAAATCATCCGCCGTTAACGCCCGCTTCACATTCATCGAATTCAAAATATGTTCAGGATAGACAAATTTCGGGAGCTCCACGGTATATTGGCCCTGATCATAAATCACTTGCCCATCGGTAATCACTGTTGAAGGAACAACGCGGCGGAGATCATCAATGAGAAGAATATCCGCACATTTCCCTGGTGCGATGCTGCCAAGGTCTTGGTCCATGCGGAAATATCGCGCCACATTAATGGTTGCCATCTGAATCGCCGTTACCGGATCTACTCCCTCTTCAATCGCGCGACGAACGACATGGTTCAAATGCCCGAGTTCCACAAGCGTCTGCGGATTCACGTCATCCGTGACCAGCGAGATATTGCTCGTATTCACTTTATCCTCAGTCACGATCTTAATAACCTCTTTCACATCATGCCATGCGGAACCTTCCCGGATCATTAAGTGCATGCCCAGGCGAACCTTCTGAAGCCCTTGCTCTCGCGTCACCGTCTCATGATCTGAAGTCACTCCAGCATTCAAGTAGGCTTGCAGCATCCGATCATCATCACTCGGAAAATGCCCTGTCACCGTCTTGCCGGCTGCAATCGTCGCTTCGATCTCACCGCACATCTGCGGATCCCCGAAGACGACACCCGGGAAGTTCATGACTTCACCGAGCCCTACGACATTGTTCCACTGCATCCCTGCTCGAATATCATCTACGGACAAACTCGCTCCAGCATCCTCTAAATCCATGGTTGCCGGAACGCAGGACGGGAAGGTCGTGAAGACTTTGAGTGGCAGCTGCTGCCCTTCCTCATGCATCAAGCGTACGCCCTCGCTGCCGAATACATTCGCAATCTCATGCGGGTCCATGAAAATACCTGTCGTCCCCGTCGATAGTGCCGCTCTAGCGAACTCCGTCACGGACAACATCGTACTCTCGACATGCATATGTCCATCCAATAACCCTGGAGCGATGTATCTGCCTGCGGCATCAACAACGGTCGTCTCTTCCCCAATGGTGTGATCTGCGTCCCCTACAAGCGCAATTCTCCCTACAGCAATGGCAACATCGATCTGTTCGACGAGTTCGCCCGAGAATACATTTACGAGTGTTCCATTCTTAATGACGAGATCCGCATGGGCTTGCCCCATTGCAACATTCGCTAATTGTCTGCTAACCTCTGTAAGCTTGTATCTTTTGTTATGCGTCATGGCTGTACTTCTCCTTATCCAATTGAATTTCCATTCTGATACTTATCCCTCATTTAACCAGTTCGGCCTGCAGATTTCAACGTTTTGACTGACTTCAAGTTCTGTATCGACCTTGAACCCCAGATCATGTACAATGGATGTAATTTTATTTAACGAGGAGATTAAATATGAAGTATATCAGCACACGGGGGCAAGTCGCCCCGATCGGGTTCATCGACGCCATCCTGATGGGACTCGCGAATGACGGAGGATTACTCGTTCCAGAACACCTGCCGCAATTATCCGAAGAGACACTGCGTCAATGGCAAGAGCTCACCTATCCCGAACTTGCGCTCGAGGTGTTCTCCTTGTTCGTGAACGATGAAATTCCAAGAGCCGATCTGAAGAAGCTTGTTGATGACAGCTATGGCACCTTCCGTCATGAGGAAGTGACACCGGTCCACAAGCTAGACGATAAGCGTTATATTCTGGAGCTATTCCATGGCCCGACCTTTGCGTTCAAAGACGTCGCGCTTCAATTCTTGGGTAACCTCTATTCCTATGTGTCCAAAAAAACCAATTCGATCATCCACATCGTCGGCGCAACTTCAGGGGATACAGGAGCTTCGGCCATCGAAGGCGTGCGCGGCAAAGAAGGCATTCGTATCTGTATCCTGCATCCGCATCAGAAGGTCAGTGAGGTGCAAGCCCTGCAAATGACGACAGTGGACGATGCCAACGTATTGAATCTTGCAGTCGAAGGTACGTTTGATGATTGCCAGCGCATCATCAAGGAGCTGTTCGCTGATGTCGACTTCAAACATGAATACCACTTACGTGCGATCAACTCCATTAACATTGCCCGGATTCTGGCGCAGACGGTGTACTACTTCTATGCTTACTTCCAATTAGCGAAGCAAGGCGTCGATCGTAAGATCAGCTTTAGCGTTCCGACAGGGAACTTCGGCGATATTTTCGCCGGCTATCTTGCACAGCAAATGGGATTGCCGGTCCACAAGCTCATCTTGGCGACGAATGCGAACAACATTCTCGAGCGCTTCGTAAATGTTGGTTTGTACCAGCCTGGAGAATTCCGCGGTACGTACAGCCCATCAATGGATATCCAAGTGGCGAGCAATTTCGAGCGATATCTCTACTACTTGAACGACGGGAACAGCGAAGTGGTGTCCACGCTCATGACACAGTTCAAAGCTGAGGGACGGATCGTCGTAGAGTCCGATGCGCTGAGCCACGTGCAGTCCGACTTCTCCGCCTACAGCGTATCGAACGAAGCGTGCCTCGACACGCTGAGCGACTACTATACGAAATACAACTATCTCATGGACCCGCATACTGCATGCGGCGCAGCGGCAGCCGACAATCTAGCTGCTGAGGACGATGTCACGATCATCCTATCCACGGCGCATCCAGCGAAGTTCGACGAGTCCATTCGCTTGCGTGAGATCCGTCAGGAATATCCAGCACAGATCCAAGCCTTGTTCAATAAACCGCAAATTCGGACCGTTGTTAGCGGAACGAATGAGGCGATCAAAGATCAACTCGTGAAGTTCTTCTAAATCGATAAATGCTTAGGACATAACAAAGAGCCATTCCAACTGGTTATTATCCGGTCATTGGATGGCTCTTTTGCTGCTGACTTACGTCGGATCCAGCAGCAGCATTTCTTCATAGTTCATATTCTGCAGCAGCTTCAGCCGCGTTGCTGGCGTAATTTGTTCCGATTCTTCTAGATTCTGTACCAAATCCCGCTTCAATTGAATGCTCCGCAGCCGCACTTCACCTACCATGTCCATGAAGCTTGCTTCTTCTTCCTCACTAAGCGATGACTGCTGCTGCCTAGCGTAATATTGAATCATAAAGAGCGCTTCGTAACGATTATCCGGAGTCATATGCTGCTTGATCGCTTGAATCGCCGCCTGCCGCAGCTCCCCTTTCACGCGATGCATCTCCTCGACGAACGCCGTGAGCTCCTTCGTTCGCAAAGCAATTCTAGGCGGCAGCTGCGCTCCGCTCAGCTTCTTCAATTTCTTCTTCATCCAATACATCTTATAACGGAACCATATGCGACGTAGATTCGATCGTACAGTATAGAGCTCTTGAGGCTCGCTGATGACCGGATAATGCATCATCAGTTGCGGAGACACTTCTCCCTGTTCGATCATCTGCGTTAGCTTCTTCATCTCGGCTTCGCGGCCGAGCTCCTGAAGCTTGCGCAAGACGCTGCTCGACAGCCTCGACGCTTTGCCTTCCTCCATCATCCGACGCTGCTCTTCCAACTCGCGAATGACCCTGAAGGTCGCCCTCTTATGATCCTTGTCTGACTCGGCATCCAAGAGCTGGATCGTCCGCTGCAGAATGTATTGCGTCGCTTCCTGCATCGACATGAAGGACTTCTCTTCATCTTCCTGCTCGGCCGTATGCCTCAGCAAAAGGGGCAACACGATCGTGGCGAAGAGCAAGCTGAGCAGAATGACGCCCGCGGAAATGAATAGAATGGTATTCCGATAAGGGAACATCGATCCGTTCGACAGCACAAATGGAATTGACATCGCCGTCGCAAGCGTAATCGTTCCATGAATCCCGCAGGTTGCAGTCAAGAACGCATACCGACCTCTGGATACATTGTCGGCTTCTCCATGAGGCTCATGCCCCTCGATTGCAGCGAAATTGCGGTGGAGCACATATACCCAGATATACCGAATTAAGAATAGCCCCACGCTAATGAGGAGTGTAAAGCCAAGAACCACCATGATCGATATTTCTTGACTCGTGAGCAATCCATGCACGACCTCCGGAAGAAGAAAACCCAGCAACACGAATACAAACCCATTAAATAGATAACTAAGGACGGACCAAGTCGTACTCGAGGTAATCTGGATCTTCGTTGACGTCTGTTGGAGCCTGTCCCGCTCAATGCCATGGATGATCCCCGCAGCGACCACCGCTAGAATGCCGGAGACCGCTAATTCCTCCGCAATAATGAAGATCACGAAGGGCGTTATAAATTGAATCGCGACGAGCGAATTCACCTCTTCGAACCCATTCTGCCTAAGCGATAGCCTTAACTTAACGAATAAGAACCCGCAGATCAGTCCCGCTAGAATACCCCCGATCGAGACGATGAGAAAATTGAACGTCGCCGCTTGAACGGAGAAGACACCCGATAACACAACCGCCAGCGCAACCTTGAAGCTCACAATGCCCGCCGCATCATTCAGCAGCGACTCCCCCTCCAGAATAGGCATCAAGCTCGATGGCAGCGGAAGCCCCTGCGTAATCGACTTCACGGCAACGGCATCTGTCGGCGACAGCACAGCTGCAAGCGCGAATGCAGCGGCAAGCGGCATGGACGGAATTAACATATGTATGGCATAACCAAGCCCTATGACCGTAATTAATACCAAACCCAAGGCCATGAATAAGATCGGCTTGCGATAGACCCATAATTCTTTGCGCGACGTCACGCGAGCATCACTGAATAATAAGGGAGCAATGAGACAGACCATGAATACTTCAGGTTCGAACTCTAGGGTGAGAGGGATGAAAGGCAACCACGACACCATCGCACCGAGTAAAATTTGAAATAAGGCAAGCGGTACGCGCGGGAACTTCTTATTCAGCACCGTTGCAACCACGATGACACCGATTAATGCTAATAGTGGGATGACAAACTCCATCGCAATCACTTTCTCCTTTCTTTTCCATAATCCATTTAGTATTTCTATTCGTACCATATTGATGCGCGAAAATATAGACATTTTTTTGTTGACAAAAGGCGTGTTTACGGCTATTTTATTAAAAGGCCATCGATACTGATAATCATTATCAATAATAGACATTGATACTTATTACAATACATTTCTCAAAGGAGAAGAACAGAACATGAAAAAACTATTACTCCCTGTCCTTGCTGTACTCGTCATCTTGATGAGCGCTTGCAGCAGCCAAGCAGCTAAGCCAGCGGATGATTCCGCAGTGAAAGAACCCGCGAAGGCAGAGCAGCCCGCAACATTTACGTACCAATCCGAGACGGGTCCTGTCGAAGTGCCCAGTAATCCGCAGCGGGTTGTTGTCCTCTCATCGTACGCAGGCAATGTGATGTCGCTTGGCGTTAAGCTTGTCGGCGTCGATTCTTGGTCGAAGATGAACCCACGGTTCCAAGATCAATTGAAGGACGTCCAAGAAGTATCGGATGAGAACCTAGAGAAGATCATCGAGCTTGATCCGGATCTCATCATCGGTTTGTCTACGACAAAGAATGTGGACAAATTGAAAGAAATCGCGCCGACCGTGACCTATACTTACGGCAAGTTAGACTACTTAACGCAGCATATCGAAATCGGCAAGCTCCTGAACAAGGAGAAGGAAGCACAAGCTTGGGTCGATGATTTCAAACAACGCGCAGCCAAGGCAGGCGCTGACATTAAAGCGAAGATCGGCGAGAACGCAACCGTATCGGTTATCGAGAACTTCGATAAGCAGCTCTATGTCTTCGGCGATCACTGGGCACGCGGTACAGAGATCCTCTATCAGGAAATGAAATTGAAAATGCCTGAAAAAGTGAAAGAACTGGCTATGAAGCCCGGCTATTATGCACTATCCGCCGAGGTATTGCCTGAGTTCGCTGGCGACTATATCATTTTCAGCAAAAGCAAAGATACCGACAACTCGTTCCAAAATACCGATACGTACAAGAACATTCCTGCGGTGAAAAACAATCGTGTCTATGAAGCGGATGCCAAATCATTCTACTTCAATGACCCGTTAACGCTTGATTTCCAACTTGAATTCTTCATCGAGAAATTTCTAGGGAACTAAGCCGATGACGAATCGACGTTCCTTCCCATTTGTCTACAAACTGATCGCAGGAATTCTCCTGTTCGTGGCAATGTTCACAGTCGCGATGGTGTTCGGGGCAGCCGATACATCAATTAAGGATGTGTGGCTCGCGCTAACCTCGGCAGACGCTACGGGAGACAAAATATCGTTGATTCGTGAAATTCGCTTACCTCGTGAAATTGCAGCTATCTTCGTCGGAGCGGCGCTTGCCGTATCCGGCGCGATGATGCAAGGCATGACGCGTAACCCGTTGGCCGATCCAGGCCTGCTTGGGTTAACCGCTGGCGCTAATGCAGCGCTCGCCGTGACCATGGCCTTCATTCCGAGCGCGAATTATTTCCATATTATGATTGCTTGCTTTATCGGAGCCGCGCTGGGGTCCGTCCTCGTGTTCGGGATCGGTACGATTAAGAAAGGCGGCTTGTCTCCGCTTCGAATCGTGCTCGCCGGTACCGCTATATCGGCGTTCTTGTATGCGATTGCGGAAGGCATCGGCATCTATTTCAAAATTTCCAAAGACGTGTCTATGTGGACCGCGGGCGGAATGATCGGCACCTCATGGGAACAGCTTCAAGTCATTGTGCCCTTCATTATCGTCGGGCTTCTGATTGCCATGGCGCTCTCCAAGCAGTTGACGATCCTAAGCCTCAGCGAAGAGGTTGCCGTTGGACTCGGCCAGAAGGTTCAGAAGCTAAAAGCACTGTTGATCTTCGCGACTATTCTGCTCGCAGGCGCATCCGTTGCACTGGTCGGCAATATGACGTTTATCGGATTAATGATTCCACATATCGTGCGTGCGGTTGTCGGCAATGATTATCGCTACACGATTCCGATGTCCGCGATTACAGGAGCCGTATTCATGTTGTTCGCTGATACACTCGGACGTACGATCAATGCGCCTTATGAGACGCCTGTTGCAGCCATTGTGGCGATGCTTGGCTTACCTTTCTTCCTGTTTATCGTACGTAAAGGAGGGAAGTCCTTCTCATGATTCAACCTGCACTTATTCGCAAGCAACGGCTTATTCTACTTATTTTACTCGTACTTATTATACTTACAGTTACGATTAGTATGGGACTGGGGTATTCGAAATTGTCGTATGATCGACTTCTCCCTACGCTGTTCGGGCAAGGCACATTCAAAGAAGAGTTCGTCCTATTCTCGATTCGACTGCCGCGGATCGTGATTACGCTCTTAGCCGGGATGGCTCTCGCGCTATCGGGTTCGATTCTTCAAGGAATTACGCGCAATGATCTGGCTGATCCTGGTGTCATCGGCATCAATTCAGGAGCTGGCGTAGCCATTGCAGTCTTCTTCTTGTTCTTCCCGATTGATGCAGGCTCCTTTATCTATGTAATACCGATCGTTGCCTTTATCGGGGCGTTGATTACGGCTGGTCTGATCTATGTGTTCGCGTATCACAAGGACACGGGCCTTCAGCCGGTTAAGCTCGTGTTAACAGGGGTTGGGTTCTCCATGGCACTGTCCGGCATCATGATTGTACTGATCTCGTCGGCTGAACGTACCAAGGTTGATTTTATCGCCAAATGGCTTGCCGGGAACATCTGGGGTACGGATTGGCCGTTCGTCTGGGCAATCTTGCCTTGGCTGGTCATCCTCATTCCATTCACGCTCTATCGGGCCAATCGCTTGAACCTGCTCGCGATGAATGAGCCCGTCACTATCGGTGTCGGTGTCTCCATCAACAAGGAGCGCCTCATTCTGCTGTTGGTTGCGGTTGCTCTATCTGCTTCCGCTGTCTCGGTTACAGGTGGGATCGCCTTCATCGGACTGATGGCACCGCATATCGCCAAAGCGCTGGTCGGTCCTCGGAATCAACTGTTCATTCCGATCGCCATTCTGATCGGCGGATGGCTGCTCTTAGTCGCAGACACCATCGGCCGCCAAATCGTCGGTCCTGACGGTATTCCCGCAGGGATTATGGTCGCCTTGATCGGTGCACCGTATTTTATCTATTTATTGCTCAAGAAATAATAAGCGAAGCCTCCGAATTCCCTTTCATAGGGCGTAACGGAGGCTTCTTCATTGATAGCCGTATCCCTTTCTAGATGCGAATTTGGCTTCATCCCATCATATATGCTTCGGAATTGCGTCTTCCTCCACTTCGCCATCCATATCGAGATAATAGTGCCGGATCGGCTTCAGGTCTTCATCGAGCTCATACACCAGTGGTACGCCGGTCGGAATATTAAGATCGACAATCCCATTCGCAGGTATATTGTCCAGATATTGCACGAGCGCACGGAGTGTGTTGCCATGGGCCGAGATAATGACCTTCTCCCCTTTGCGAATGGCGGGCGCAATCTCTTCCGTCCAATATTTTAGCACCCGTCTCTCCGTATCTTCCAGGTTCTCCGTCAGAGGGAATTCACCCTCCGCCAAGGACTTATATTTCGGATTCGAAGCTTCATATCGCTCATCATTCTTATCTAACGCCGGGGGCCGCAGTTCCGCAGATCTTCGCCACTGCATGACCTGCTCCTCGCCGTATTGCTTCGCCGTCTCTGCTTTGTTCAGCCCTTGCAGCGCGCCATAGTGCCGTTCGTTCAGCATCCATGTCTTATGAACAGGAATCCACATCAAGTCCATCTCATGAAGCACAATCCATAAGGTACGTATCGCCCGCTTAAGCACGGACGTATACGCCTCATCGAATACATACCCATGTTTCTTCAAGATTTGCCCGGCTTGCCGTGCCTCGTTCAGACCGTTCTCGGATAGATCCACATCCGTCCAACCTGTAAATCGATTCTCTACATTCCATACACTTTGCCCATGACGAATAAGTACGATTTTCATAATGGCTCACTTCTTTCCGTATTGAAGGTGGTTACGGGTGTTATCCTGCCCAATTTCATACAAAACAAGAAGAAACGACTTCGTCGTCCTTATTGGACGACAAGCGTATCTTCGGAAATATAAGAACAATTTATCGGTGAAACTTATAAATTCTTATATTTGAATATTATTTGCGAATATCGATCGCACCAATCGTCTGCACGATGATCCAGCCGAACAACGCACTTACGGGAAGTGCGAAGATCCCGCCCCACACCCCTTGGATCAACAGGCCGGTAACTAGACCGAGTACCAAGGTGAGCGGCAGCATCATGCCGTATACCGCGATCGGTTTGGCCGCCTGGAGGTCCTCCTCCCGCCAACGAAACATTTTGACATACGCCGATTTCACGAAATCATTCCAGACGCCCTGCATCCAATACCAGATTAACAAGGTTAACCCTACGTACACAATGATCTTGATCGTCGCGGGGGTCAGTAACACGGCAACAAGACCTGCACCTAGAAACTGGAGCATCATCTTTAATTCCAAATTCGATCGGTATACGGATTTGATCGCGAGTTCGGCCACCACCATATGCGGCTTACGGGAAGAGAACACATGATTCGAATGGCGGAATAACATCGGTCTGCGCATCCGAAACCATGGGGACTTCTCCAAAGTATTATTCAGCAGCAACCCTGTCAACCGCATCCGCTGCTTGCCCTCTACGATGATGTCCTGTTCGAAAGCATTCACGCGCCGTATACGTGACCGCATGAACATCACGATGATTGCCGCCACCAGCACTGCACACCCTAACAGCAGCCATGTTAGCTGATTACATCGAAGAGCAAGCAGCACATACGCTGCGCCGCCAGCCGCGGTCACGCCCCATTTAATCAGCCACCGACGCCAGCCTGAGAACGATATTTGGATGCGATTATTTAAGAAGGACCATAGAATTGAATAGCATAGATGGAACAGGAGGAGTCCTGTCCACGCCGTCCACGTCCATCCGAAGGAACGGATCCCGATCGGCAGTACCGTCACGTAGGCCAAGACACTAATGATTGCATCCAGCGCCATACTGTAGAGACACCCAACCCGAGTTAGCGTGTGTACCCAGTTTTCTTTTTGCCGAAGAAATAAGACGTCCGCTTCTTGCACCAGCACGCGGATATTTCCTCTTCTCGCACAGAGGAATAAGAGCGTCGCCACAACAGAAGCTGGCATATATTCAATCCAGGCGGGGAATGCATCCGTCCACAATGAACGATAACCGATAATCGCGAAAAAAATGCCTGGTATAATCAAGTACAGCATAACGGTCCAGTCCACTGCACTACGCAGCGCATTATATTGATAGACCGCTTCTTCTCTTAGCCGTCTCGTCGCTAGTTGCTTCGCATTGATGCGCATGCCTGTTCACCCTACTCTCTCTCACTCAAGTTAAAGCATCGAAACAATCGAGCAGCGTGCCATCAGGCAATCCGCTCTGCAGCTGAACCTCGGCAAGCGTGCCGCTCGCAACCACTCTCCCCTGGTCGACCATGATGAAGGAGCTGCAGATCCGCTCGGCCGTATCGAGCACATGGGTGGACATCAACACGCCCGCACCGCGTTCCCGCTCCAAATCCAGCATGCGGAGGAAATCCTTCGTCGCTCTCGGATCCAGCCCAACGAAGGGCTCGTCCACAATGTAGACATCCGGCTCGGTTAAGAAGCCGATGACGAGCATCATTTTCTGCTGCATGCCTTTGGAGAAGCTGGCTGGGAGTTGATGCTTAACATCTTGAAGCCGGAATTGCCGCAGCAGCTCATTCGCTCGCCGTTCGAATATGTCCACTGGGAGATCATAGGCCGCAGCAGCCAGCTCTAAATGCTCCCACAGCGTCATCGCATCATACATAATCGGTTTCTCCGGAATATAACTGTAAGACTGCTGCGGTCCTATGAATCGGATCTCGCCTTTACAATGCTTCAGTAAGCCCATTAAGCTCTTCATCGTCGTACTCTTGCCCGCGCCGTTCGGCCCGATCAATCCTACTAATTCACCGGGTTTCACTTCGAACTGAATCCCATGAATTTTCGGCTCGTGGACTTCGTAACCTGCTTCGATAATATCCACTTCTAACACTTTCATGCTCGTCCGCTCCCTTCATTACCTGCTATCCTTTTCATTTTAACGCAAAAACGCCAAACTTACCGCTAAGATAAGATCGGAGCTTGATATTCCCTAGCATATCAGATGCTTGAAGACGTCCGTATCACGTCCGCACAGCTCACCTCCTATTAACGAATGTCGACACGTGAGACACAACAAAGACACTAGCGCCTCATACTCACTCTAGTGTCTTTGAGCTCATATCTCTATTCAAATCAACTTCGAGCGAAGAATAAACTCACTGCGTAATAACACCTGCATATGATTGCCTTCAACGAGATGTTTGTCGCCCTCCAGCACAAATACGCTGCTCACCATGACATTCCCGTCACCCGCATCACTATTGACCGTACGCCAGACGGAGGCGCCATCAAGCTCCCCATTATTCATCGATCCTTGCACCATGCAAAGAAATTGCACGGTACGAGTCCCAATCCCTGCGATTAATGTCACCCGGATTCCGCGATGGTAAATAATTGAACGACCTGCATTCAATCGATCGAGGAAAGCATTCTGTATCTGCATCGTGCGATAAGGAACGAACCGCATCGCATTGTCACAGCCAATGACAAGGTAATCGCCATAGTCCTTGGCAGGTACGAATTCATGCAAGCTCGGAAACACCGTATGTACGGCTTCGAGCGGATTCTCCGGGTTGTCATGCTTCAAATTATCCAAGTAACTGTTCATAGCCATGGTAACAATATTCTCAGATGCCTCCCAATCGGGCTCTAGTGTCCCCCCGGTCCAGTAGCGATAATTGGACGGCGATCCTGCATTGGGCGTACATAACAGGATGAGCTGGTCTACATCGTTCTGATAATGCCTGCTCTGAACATAGCCTCTCGCGATCAATCCCCCCATGCTGTGGCAGATGAGATGGACACGAGCTGCCCCCGTTACACGTCTGGCTTTGTTCAAGACAGGCATAAGATACGTATCCACGATATCGGGAATACGCTGCCGCCAATCGTAGTAGGCGATGAACAAATCAACGTGTAATTGATAGCCCATCTGCTCCAGCAATTGAATGAACGGTTCGTAGAATACGCCCGCCACGCCGAAGCTCCAATGCCCTGTCCCTGGAATAATGGTACTGCTCATTGATCCGAACATCCCTGGGACAAAGACGAGGGGTGTCCGGTTCGTGCGACGGATCGGCATGTTCCACCAACTTTTTCTACAAACTGTATTGCTTTCACTCTTATGCTTATGCCTTCTCTATCTCATGAATTCGTTCGTCTTCGCCTCTTTGACGCAAAAAAGAACCGCCCCAAGCACATGTGTGCTGCAAAGAACAGTCCTTCTCCTACCTGACAACTTAAACCTGATATTCGCAATCAAAGTACGCTCGATGCTTGGCTGACCCATGACACGAGCTGTCCGGAATCCACCGTATCCCCTTTGCGCAGCTTCAAGGTCTTTCTTTCTGGCGGGCCATCGAACATTCCCTCTGGAAGCACCAGGTCCGTAGCATGAAAAATCGTAAAGCTAACCGCATCCTTGGCGGTCGAGATCACAGCGGCATATTTGCCGTTTTTCAGAAAATGGGGCTTCTTATACTGCATGCGCTCCTGCACTTCCGGTATCGCCTGATGCACAATCTGACGCAAATTCGTGGACAGTTCTCCCTGCCATGGTTCTTTTAATGCTTCGATAAAGTCGGTGATTTCCTGATTCATCTTGTATATGCCCCTTTAATTATATTTTTTTCAACATGCTCCGTTGGTCTTCTAAATCATCTTCCATTGCCAGAATCCGGGGGTTCCTTGGCGTGTGCCGATTCTCTTCGAGCTTGCGCACCTCGATTTCAAATGCCACAGGCCCATAAGGGACCGGCATCCGGCGCGCCCAATCGATCGCTTCCTCTACAGAACACACATCAATTAGCGTATACCCCGCAATGAGCCCTTGATTTACCGGAAAAGGTCCAACCGTTACTTCAGGCTCTCCGCCATGTACCGGATACCCGATTCGAAGCCCGGTGGCACTCGGCTGAAGTTCTTCGTCCGCGAGGAGCACACCGGCTCTAGCCAACGATTTCATATAAGCTATCCTCGCCTCATCATATGCCTGACTGTGCTTCACACCCGCTTCTGAGTATACTGTCGTCTTGATTATCAATATAAATCGCATTATCGTTTCCCTCCTATTCGGGAGATGATCTAGGTCGGCGGCAAGCTGCCGAATCTCATCCTCTATGAAGTCGACGAACGGGAAACGAGGTAATCGACATGGTAGCTAAAAAAAAATTATTTCGATGTGTCAGACGCGCATTCGGCAGCCCGACCTCGCAGCAATTCCTGCTCCCTTGCATTCCGAGTCATGGACGCTGCTCGTTCAAATTCCACACGAGCTTCATCGAGCCGCCCCAGCTTCACCAGTAGATCGCCGCGCACACTCGGCAGCAGATGGTAGCCCTTCAAGGAAGGTTCAGCGCTTAGCCCATCCACAATCTGCAGGCCGAAGTCCGGGCCGAACGCCATGGAAATAGCAACTGCCCGGTTTAGTTCAACAATCGGCGACGGTGATACCCGTGACAGCGCTTCGTATAAGGCTGCAATCCGAATCCAATTCGTCTCTGCTGCGGTAGGCGCCTCAGCATGGCAAGCCGAAATCGCAGCCTGCAGCGCGTAAGGTCCGAGTAGACGTCCTGCCTTCTGACTGCGCTCGAGTGCCGCCAACCCACGGCGAATCAATAGACGATCCCATTGCGCTCGGTTCTGATCCATGAGAAGCACAGGTTCTCCTGCCGCATTCACCCGAGTTCTGAATCGGGAGGATTGAATCTCCATTAAGGCAACCAGCCCGTGAACCTCTGATTCCTGCGGTGCAATCTCGGCAAGAACGCGCCCCAATCGAAGCGCCTCCTGGCAGAGCAGCGGCCTGATCCAATGATCCCCGGAAGTTGCTGAATACCCTTCGTTGAACATCAGATAAATAACTTCAAGTACAGCGGCCAAGCGTTCCTTAAGCTCGTCCCCCACAGGCACCTCAAAAGGAACCTTCTCTGCATTCAGCGTTCTTTTCGCACGTACAATACGTTGAGCAATCGTGGATTCAGCCGCAAGGAACGAGCGTGCGATTTCGTCCGTTGTCAGCCCGCACAGTAAACGCAGCGTCAAGGCAACTCTTGCGTCCTGTGATAACACGGGATGGCAGGTCATGAAGATCAGACGGAGGAGATCATCATGGATCTCCCCGTCTAGTGCAGCATCTATGTCTTCTTCGGTATATAAATCCATGCTGTGAGCCATCTCTACATATTTCTGGTCACGCACCTTGTTCCGGCGGAGCAGATCAATCGCACGCCGCTTGGCCGTCGTCATTAGCCAGGCACCCGGATTGTCTGGGATACCGATCTCCGGCCACCGTTCCATGGCAATCACCAGCGCATCCTGGGCTAAATCCTCTGCGAGACCCACGTCCCTTACCATTCGCGTTAATCCCGCAATCAGCTTGGCAGATTCGATACGCCATATGGCATCAATGGTTCGCTGTGTATTCGCTACCGTCACGCTTGCTTCTGCTCCTCAAGCTGTTTGCGAAGCAGCGCTTCCTTGGCCAACGTGTCAGGATCGCTCATTAAGTCTTCGACTTCAAATACTTGTCTAAGCTCAACCTCACCCTGCCCAAAGCCATGAGGGTCCGGCATACGCATCGCCCATTCAATCGCTTCTTCTCGGGATTTCACTTCGATCAGCGTATATCCCGCGATCATTTCCTTCGCCTCGGTGAACGGACCGTCCACCACTTTTGGCTTGCCTCCAGGCTCTGGGTAGGAAATGCGAATACCGCTTGAGCTTGGCATGAGCCCATCCGCAGCGAGCAGTACACCGGCCTTCACCAATTCCTCGTTGTATTTTTGCATCGCATCAATAAGCTCCTGACTAGGCATTACCCCTGCTTCCGAATCGGTTGTTGCTTTGACAATCATCATAAATCTCATAGCGATCTTCCTCCTCTAATGTGTTGAAGCTCCGTTTCTTACGAAAGCCGCTTCTATCTATACGACGAATGCGATTGGACCCAATCGACATCCAATATTATTTTTTCAAAAGAATGCTGTCAGCTCGGAGGCAATCATTGGCGCATTAAGCTTCTTGGTATGTCCGAGCCCTTTTTTGCTCCGCAGCTGTGCATTAGGCAGCACACCCGCCAGCGCCTGTGCACCGTGTCGCAGCTGAATCGGACTCTCTGTGCCCTCGAGGATGACGGTTGGCATCGCAGCGGCGGTCCACAGGTCAGCGGGCAGCGGCTTGCCGTCCATATATCCGTTAAGTAGAGCCGCGTCATAAGGGAGTGTGTGCGCCACGGCCATCAGCTTCGACCATACCCCTGGCATTAGCCGCATCATACCGACCACAAACGAAGGCGCACCCATGCCCTGCGTCATAAAATATTTGATCGCATCCGCCCGGCGACCCGCAGCAATAAGCTCCGTCACGTGTTTGGCGAAATCACTCGGCGGCTTGTGGCCTGCCGCATCCACGACGAATGGCGGTTCATGCAGAGCCAGCTTCGTAATCTTCGCCCCGCTCGCTGCCGCCTGCAGCGCAAGGACCGCTCCGGATGACAATCCCCACACATAAGCCGAGCCGCCAGCTTCATCGATCATGGCATGGAGATCTTCAATCTCGCGTGCGATATCGTATGCGGATGAATCACCGCTATCGCCACGTCCGCGACGATCATAGTTATATACCGTGAATTGCTCAGATAACAGCTTCGCCAGCTGTACCTGTCCAGGAAATTTACGATAGCTAAACGCTCCCGCTACCAGGATGAGTGATGGCCCGCGACCTGCTTTGTCATACGCGATTTTAGTTCCGTCCTTTGAAGTTGCTGTTAACATGGAAATGTCTCCTTTTCGATAGGGATTAACGTTGCATTTACTAGGACGACGAACGGAAACTTCCGGAATCGACAGGTTCGCGATAAATTTTCAAAAAAAATAATTAGGACTTCCAACGAAGCGCGATGATAAACAAAATAAGGGATCCAAGCGATGCGATCGTACGCACATGATTCCATGGCACCCAGCGGTCTAAGTAGGTACGCCATACATCAGCGCCAGCGGCACTATTCGGATCCACAGCAGCGAGTGCATCATTGAGCGGTACATTAAATACCATCGTTATCAATATGACACCAATCAAATAGAGTAGACTAGCTGCCAGAATTAGATTGGCACTGACGGTACCTAGTCGAAAGAAGGATGTAATCGCGAGGAAAATACACGCCAAGGCCGTACCGCCAAATACAAGCCCGAACAAGGGATTCAGAATGGTCAGGTTGATGGATTGCATCGCGCTAATGCCGTGTGACTTCGGTATCCGTTCTAGCGCCGTCATCACAAAGGTCGAGAATGCAAAAAACAAACCTGCCATCAGCCCAGCACCCAATGCTGAGAAATACGTTAAGCTCAAGATCAATTTTTCCATGGTTCGCTGCCTCCTATAGACATCAAAATGTGTGATGTAAATCTATGAGGTCATCTCTAACTTACCATGAAATAAATGGAAATTATACGTCAAAAAATAAATTATTTCATAGGTTACATTTGCGCTAGTAGTTGCTTCACTATACGGCTTAAGTGCTCGTGATAGCCGCCCCAAGGCCTTTTATACATCATGCCAAGCCTTCGAATCCCAATCCATAAAGCCCAGAGGTCAATTTCCGAATGATCATCGTTCGTAAGCGTCCGCACTTCGTGATACCCCGCCGCCAAAGCATCAAATCCTTGATAACGTTGGCCATCATGTAACTTGAAATGTCCCAGATCATACAATGGGCTGCCCCCTTGTATTTCTCCAAAATCAATAATGCCTGTAAACCGGCCATCCTGCTGAAAAATATGGGAGTCATCAAAATCCCCATGGATTAATTTCGAAGAATGCCGCGTCATAAGATCGGTACCATCACCCAATATCCTCCTGATCCGAGAAGCTTCCTCCAGACTAATTACATGACCTGCTAATATTGATAAATCATCGTCCAAAAATGCATGAATGACATCATAAAGGTTACTTTTCTCAGCCCGTAAAGCCATTTCAAGAGACGCATCGCCTCTCACGATCCAACCAAATCCGTCGACGTCTACTTGATGAATTCGAGCGATCTGATGCCCTGCCTCCTTAAGGAGTTTCTTATACCTATCGAAGGATGCGCAACTACTTGCGTCTATACCCGGAATCTCTGTGACCAACATGATGGACATGCCCAGTATTTCATTGTGATGCTCAAAGTGGATCACTTCAGGTACTTGCACGTCTCTTCGTCTCAGCAACTGGTGCAAATGCACTTCTACGCCAAAGCTCAACTCTCTCTCCGGTAGAACGCGAAGATATAGCACTTTACCAGACGAATGAACACGATAAACATAGGTAGATACGCCACTGAGTACTCTTTCAACCGTGAAATGGGAGGTACGAAGACATTCCGATACAACTTGTTGAACACCCTCAAGGGATGGGGCCTCTTGTTTCATTCAATCCATTTCTCCTTTATCACTAAAATATATTTTCATCACCCGCCATACTGATCCACCAGTGCGCTAAGCATCTGCCGAATACGATCTACGAGTTCCTGCGGACGCTGCACTCTGGCATCTGGGCCAAGCCCAATGAAGAACTTCGCTAAGTATGGAATCTCACTGCGCGGTACCTCGCCTTCCATCGAACCCGACCCATCCTCACGCTTACGAACATAAGGCGCTGACCAGATTTCGGCCTCACATAGCTCCACGCCTTCTTTACTGAGTTCCACAACCAGTTCTATCTTCGGTTCTTCTAGACCCGGTGAATGATTCAAATCCATCGTATCTAGATTGAGTGAGCGGATGGATGGCAGCGGTTCAGTTGACGAAGGAAGCACCGTATGAATCCGATCACAACGATAGACACGTATCGATTGATACGAGAACGTGTAAGCTGAGCAATACCAGAAGCCGTTTTTGGTATAAATGCCAATTGGTTGAACCTCGCGTTCCGACCTGCCGCCACGAGACTCATAATCGATACTGAGCACCTTCTGTTGGACGGCTGCATCGAGCAGTAGAGCCAGATACGGAGATCCTGTCTGCCTCATCGGCGTGACGAAATCAACCCGAGACTTCATCTGATCAATCCGTGCACGCACATCCTCCGGCATATAATAATAGAACTTGCCCAGGGCCGATGACGATTCCGTCTCGAAGGGCAGCGAGGTATAGTGGCGCAAAGCATGCGTCGCGAAAAAGATGGCAATCGCCTCTTCCTCCGTAAAAGCAATCGGCGGCAAGATTCTCTCCTTCAACACGCGATATCCGCCATGCGGCCCCACCTCCGAGTACAAGGGTACACCCAGTTCGCTTAATTCCTGCAAATCCCGAAGAACCGTCCGCTGCGATATGCCGAATTCCTGGGCAAGTTCCTTCACCGTAAATTTCCGCTTCTGATTGACGACCATCATCATTTCCATCAGTCGTTTGGATTTTGGCATGATCTGCCCCCATTTTATTAGAAAATTTTATTGTGTTGGAATAACCATGACAATAGTTGTCACCATTATGATCTACAATAAGATCAAAGTCCAGCAGCAAGGCAGCAGAGCTGGATCCAATCGATTACCAATATTGAAGGAGTTGTTGAACATGTCTACACAAGTCAACCCATTTATACTACTGGACGGAACTGCCAAGGAAGCGATTCAATTCTATGAGCAAGCGTTAGGAGCAAAAGTGCTCTTCCAGCAAACCTTTGGGGAGGGACCGGAAGGTACGCTTCCAGTAGATGCCAAGGAACGAATTGCACATTCGGTATTAAACGTCGATGAGACGGTATTCTTCGTCTCCGACAGCATCCCAGGCGATTCGGTTGTGACAGGCAATCATGTGGGTATCTGCCTCTCAACCAGCGACGCATCCACAGCACGCCAAATTTTTGATGCGCTGCAGCCAGGCGGCAAAGTCGAGATGCCGCTGCAAGAAATTTATTTTAGCCCTGCGTATGGTGTGGTAACGGATAAATTCGGCGTCACGTTCCAGATCTTCACGAAAAGACCTCGTTAATGGATATGGAACAGCCCCTTCAACCTTCTAGGGTTGAAGGGGCTGTTGCCATTCATGGAGCACAAAAAAAATGCCATCCACCCAGGACGGTCCCCTGCTTGATATAGTGGAAATTCGCTCCCTCCCATCGTGCATGCACACAACACCATGAGGGATCCACTTTTATTTTTGTTTTTAACTAACTTTACTTGAGTGACAATAAAAATTATAGTATAATATCCGTAATTAAGGGAGGCAGAGAACATGACCCAACCAACAAAACGAATGGAACTTGGTATCAGCACCTTTCTAGATGCAAGTCCAGATCCAGTGACCGGCGAAGCAATCAGCCATGCAGAACGGATGCGCCGTGCGGTCGAAGAAATCGTCCTCGCCGATCAAGTCGGTCTCGACGTCTATGGCATCGGTGAGCATCATCGCGCGAATTACGCGGCTTCTTCACCGGCTGTGATTCTTGCAGCCGCCGCTTCCACGACTAAGCATATCCGGCTCTCAAGTGCCGTTACTGTATTATCTTCTGCGGACCCCATTCGCGTATATCAAGACTTCGCTACACTAGACGGAATCTCGAACGGTCGAGCTGAGATTATGGCGGGTCGTGGCTCATTTATTGAATCGTTCCCGCTCTTCGGCTATAGTCTGGAGGATTATGATGAGTTATTCGAAGAACATCTCGAGTTACTGTTAGCCGTTCGTGCTTCGGAAAAGGTATCATGGCGTGGCGGTCATCGTCCAGCGTTCGATAATCTCGGCATCTATCCAAGAGCTGTGCAAGAACCACTGCCTGTATGGATTGCCAGCGGCGGCACGCCGGAATCCGCGGTACGTGCAGGAACACTCGGCCTGCCGATTACCTTCGCGATTATCGGCGGCATGCCGGAGCGGTTCGCTCCATTAGTCTCGCTCTATAAGGAAGCTGCAGCGCGGGCCGGTCACGATCCATCCAAGCTGCAGATCGCATCGCATTCGCACGGCTTTATTAGTGATACGAACGAGCAAGCTGCGGAGATGTATTATCCTTCCACGCATGCGGCCATGAACAAAATCGGACGTGAACGCGGGTGGCCGCCGTATACGCGTGAATCCTTCGATGGTGCACGCAGCCTTCGGGGGGCGCTCTATGTCGGCGATCCCGAATATGTCGCAGAGAAAATCGTCCTTTTACGCAAGAATCTTGGTCTGGATCGATTCTTCCTACATGTCGATGTCGGCTCATTGCCGCACCGAGAAACGCTGCGTACCATTGAGTACCTCGGCACCAAGGTTGCGCCGATCGTACACAAGGAAATTGCCCGTATGGAGGCCAACTAACCGATCCTCATTCATCTATAACGATTGTGCACAATAAAATAAGGGACATTCATACATCATCGATTGATGACAGTGAATGTCCCTTTTATTTCCTTCAGATCGCTTGTTAGCCATCGCCATTACCGATCCTCATCTTCGAAATCGATGCACTCTATCTTATTCCGAAGAGAGGATTTGGAATGGACAGCTTTTCTACTTGTAGAAAACTTTGTCTACGTTATATTTGGCTTGCAACGCATTAATAATATATGTCTCGTAGATTTCACGATGAACCGCATCCTCCACCACGCAAACCTCAATCTTCGTTACTTCCTCGCGGTGTTCTTTGATCGGGGATACCGTGTCTTCGAAGTGCTTCTTGATCCGTGGTCTAAGCTTTCGCGCTTTCCCGACGAACAACAATTCATCCTTCGCATTGTAGAACATGAAGATTCCCCCCACCTCTCTCGAGATCAAATGGAAATCCGTGAATCCATAAATATGGCTTAGCTGCGGGTTCTCTTGCTTCAAAATTGTAACATCCGGTGTTGGAATGGTAATGTTGATCATCTACGTTCACTTCCTCATTCAATATAAGTGTAAATCTTATCATAGATTATCGAATGAATCCATGAAGATCAATGGCTTACCTCGCGACCGCTTTAAAATACCGATAAACCTTGTCTAATTTCTCCGCATGCCGCCCCTTCGGGCTCTCCATATTCCCGAACTCGAAAAACTTCACAGGCTTGATCCCGACATAATGCAGCAGCGCTTTGCGCATTAATATTTTATGCGAGTTATTCAGCCAGTATAGTGGATAAAGCGTCGGGCCCTTCATCACAGAAATACACACCGCCGACTTCCCTTTCAGCAACCCTTCGGACAACATGCCGCCGGTATCGCGATACGCAAAGTTCGAAGAGAACATTTGGTCAATATAGCCGAGGAGCATCGCCGGAGGCCGTCCCCACCAGATGGGATAGACGAACACGATTTTATCAGCCCATTGGATCTGATCTCGATATTTCGCGAACTTCGGATCGATATGCATATCCCGTCTGCGCTTCTCCTTATTGAAGACTAAGACAGGATTGAACCCTTCTTCATATAGATCAAGCGTCTGAACCTCGCCGATATTCGCGTTCTCGCTGCTGCCTTGGATCACTTGCTGCAAAAACGCATAACTTAAACTCTCGTGATTCGGATGCGTATAGATTACCAGTACTTTCATGGTCCCACCTCATTGGTTATCATTTGATAACTAGATGCTATCATGTCATTATTTAGTTGTCAAATGATAATTGTTTATAGACAATGAATTTGTTATCGTGGAAGGAGAGGTGAGCTATGGTGGATAAAGAAGCATTTTTTCAACAGATCGTGGCCTTCACGACGGCCGTTCATGAAGTAACCCATACATTTACGAAGGATATTAAACCTGATGACATCACACCGCTTCAGTACGGCATTCTAGAATACTTAGCCGTTAGCCAACCCGTCACCCTAAGCCAGATCAGCGATTGCAAGCATATCTCCATGCCCAATACGAGCCGTGAAATCCGTAAATTATGCGAGAAAAATCTATGCGAGAAGTTCGATGCGGCGGATGATCGACGAAAACAAATGATTCGCCTCTCCGAGGAAGGACAGGCGATGATGAATGCCGCTTTCGCGCGTATTGGAGGACGTTTTCTAGAGCGCATGAAAGGCGCATCCGAAGGGGACTGGGAGGATATTCAACAAGCCATGCAGGTGCTTCATACCAAAATATTTTATTGATCTGTCGCTATCGCTGCATTTCAATTGAACAACAAAGGGCACTCCTGCGAGAGGAATGCCCTTTTGGTGCAGATATTATATTTTTTTCACGAACTCCGACTTTAATTTCATCGCACCGAAACCGTCAATTTTGCAATCAATATCATGATCGCCGTCGACGAGACGGATATTTTTGACTCTTGTACCGATTTTGATGACGGAAGAGCTGCCTTTGACCTTCAAATCCTTGATGACACTAACGGTGTCACCGTCACTTAGGATATTCCCATTGGCATCTTTGTAGACTTTCGTATCTTCGCTGTTCGCAGCTTCCGCTTCTAGCGTCCACTCGTGTGCACATTCCGGGCAGACAAATAGACTGCCATCTTCGTACGTATACTCAGATTGACATTTGGGGCAGTTGGGCAAATTAGACATCGAATGATTACCTCTATTCTTCGTTGTTAGGGGTACCTTATAGGGTTGAATGATAACATAGACTCCTCATATAGACAAACCCGCATCTTCCAGCATTGCTCTGGCAATGATCAGGAAATCTTCCCTTCCGATCTCGAAGTGACCGAACCGGAAGGAATATCCCCAATTGCGATTCCCACGCGTGAAGCTAAGCTGGTCCAATAAATCGGCGATCTTCACTTCCCGACTCGGACGATAGTGAATATTCCGGCGAAATGGCACAAAGGATTCGGACATTTGAAATTCGTAGACGCTGTCATCTGCAACCTGCCCAATGGCTGTGAATGCTTGGAGCGCCTCCCCTTGGGCCATTTCCGTTCGTGGAGAATAGTAGATCAACCAGTCATTCTGACGCATTCTTCGCAAAGGCGCTGACTTACCGTGACAGAGCTGTGCGAACCCACCCGCCACGCCGCGCTTCACATGTGTTGCAGATACGACACCAATCCAGTATCGGCATGGCTCGCTTAGCGCATCGGCTGCCATCGTTCCCATCCCTTCGTTCCCTATATTCATGCGTATAGAAATTCCTTCAACCGATCCATCTGCAGCAGATGATGACGGTAGTGCATTTCGATGAGCAAATACCATTCTGTCGCGTTCATCGCACCAAATCGCGGATGAGCGACTTTATTGGACTGAGACGCATGAGCGAGTGTCGGCTCTACTTCTCGCATCCGCTGGATCACCGTATTCAGCCCTTGCACGAGCTGCTCCTTGCTAGCCGGTTGCACAGGGGTATATTGCGGGGATGGTGGGACTTGGATACGCACTGGCGGGAAGCTTCCCTGTTCAAATAGCGCTACGCCAGCTTCGGATTTCTCCGCAGCTAGGTCAGCCCCGGTCTCATTTGCTGTCATGCACAGCTCTACATTCCGTAAATGCATATAGATTGCCGAGTTGATAAGATGCTGCATCATTTGCCCCAGTGACCATTCACTTTCACCAGGCTGACGAGTCAATTGCTCCATACTGAATTGATCTAATGCATGAATATAGTGATTTGCCGTTTCCTCAAATTTCAGTAAAGATTCGCGTGTATTCATTCTTACGAACAGCTCCTTTATTGTCATTTGATTCCACAATATCACAGCACTACTGACACCATTATGTCAGTAGTGTTCGAGCATGTGATGAATTTCTTCACGAACCCGTGTACAGAGTGATTCCGGCTCAAGCACAACGACGCCCGCGCCCCACCCAAGCACCCATTGGAGCATCTCCTCAGGCTGGCGGACACGGAAGGTCATATGCAGATCCCCATCTTCCTGCTCCTCGATGGCTTCGCTGTAATAGTTCGGGGACTCCTTCACTTTATCCGCGATCGCCGCATGCACCTGAACTCGCACGACGATATTACGGTCATCTGGAGGTGCATAATCCTGTAGGTTAAAATCCGAAGGGAGTTGGAAGGGTTCATTCATCACCGTCAGTTCGTTCATTCGCGATAACCGAAAATGACGAATATCCTGCCGCAGCTCACAGCTCGCCACAAGAACCCACGAGCCTCTAGTGAACACCAGTCCATAAGGTGCCGCCACACGCACGCTGTGACGATTCCCGTCCTCTCCCGGCAATCGTTTGGCGTAGCCGAATTTCACTTTGCGGCCGAGTAGAATGGCTTGGCGAATCATCTCTACATAAGCTTTCTCCGGACCGCGATATCTCTCGTCATCCGTCGTCAGCAGCCGCATCGTCTTACGTGCCCGAGCTGCTTCCACCCGAATGGGCTCCGGCAGAATCGCTTCGATTTTCCCGCGTGAAGAGCGTGCCTTCTGACCATAATCCTGATCGAATCGCTGCTCGATGAAATCCGTCCCAATCAGCAAAGTGACCGCTTCCTCCGCTGTGAAACTAACCGGAGGTAAGAAGTACCCTTCCATTAAGGAATACCCCACCCCTGGTTCTCCTACCACGGGTACACCCGCTTCACATAACGCTTGAATGTCACGGTAAATAGTCCGCACACTCGTCTCGAAAATTGCCGCCAGATCCTCCGCGCGTAACACCGCAGTGCGCTGCAATTCCAATACGATGGCCAATAATCGGTCTGTCTTGTTCAAGCTGCTGCACACTCCTCTTCCCTCTGTTCGGGTGCGACTACTACTTTATTCATCAAACGACGTAAAAAAGACATCCTTCAAAATGGCCTTTGCCTTCTTCAACTCAGGGCCGTTCAGCGGTTTCAACATCTTCATGATTTCATCCCGATCTTCGGTATCCTGCAAGATCGGCTGCGCTGGCGGCTGGACGGATGTAGGATCAGGAAGAGACCATTCCCCTTGCGAATCGTCATGGACCCACGAGGCTTCGAGCGTATCTTGCAGACATTGCGTGATGAACTTTAGCTCCTCTTCGCTGTACCGCTGGAGGAATCGATGCACGCCCCGGTCGATCTGACGATGCAACGCTTGGTGCAGATCGAAGATCTCCTTGCCGAGTGGTGTTGTGCAGAATAGCACCTCTTTTTTGTTTCCAGGAAGATATTCGGTACGAATGATCTCCTTCTCCACCAATCGCCGTGTGATCTTCGAGACACTGCCTTTCGGAATGCCGAACTGCTTGGAGATCGTAATGCCATTCACCGGCTCCAGCCGTCCGATGGCATCAATCACATGCAGCATAATCACCGTCGACTCCTGCAAGAAGCTTAGCACCTCCGGGTTACTGCTATTCGCAACCAGCCACTGCTTTTCTTCATCATCCTCCGCTTGGAATTTGGCCTGCAGCTTGGCCGTCGTCTCCATTAATTCCTGAACTAATTGTGCTTTATGGGTTGCTTCGATTGTGCTCCAATTCGAGTCTGATGGTTGCGTCATACGATAATCTCCTTAACAAAATAGACTTACGCACAGTATATCAAGAACGCACTTCAATTTAAAGTTTCTACGAAACAATATTGACAACACAGCATACACATAATAATATATTTTCCAAGAAACAATAATTTGTATTCAAGAAACAAAATGTTATATCAAAGGAGTGTATTTCAATGAACATGCAAGCGATTCGTATCCATGCCTACGGTGGTCCTGAAGTGATGCAATTCGAGGAATTGCCGCTACCCACGCCTGCACCAGGCGAAGCCCTCATCCGCGTGCAAGCAGCAAGCGTGAATTTCCTCGATATGCAGCATCGGCGGGGCGACCTCGTGCAGCAAGCTTTTTACAAAAAAGAAGGCGGTCTGAAATACGAACTCCCTGCGACCATCGGCAGTCAATGTGTCGGGATTGTAGAAGCGCTCGGATCGGGAGACACTCATGTGAAGATTGGGGATCGTGTCATCTGCGGGGGTGGAGGCGGAACATACGCGACACATGTCGTAGCACCCGCCAATTACCTTATTCCTGTCCCGGAGGAGCTAACACTTGAGCAAGCGGCAGCCGGGCTGGTGCAAGGCTTCATGGCTTATGCCCTGACGCATGAGGCATATCCAATTAAGCCAGGCGATTGGTGCCTTGTGCATGCTGCCGCAGGCGGCGTAGGACTCTTCCTCGTGCAGATGGCTAAAATCCGCGGAGGTCATGTCATTGCTGTGGTGTCGACCGAAGAGAAAGCGAACGCCGCCAGAGAGGCAGGGGCAGACGAGATCATCATTTCCACGCAGGCGGATTTTGCAAAGGAAGCACGGCGCATCACTAATGGCCGAGGCGTCAATGTCGTCTATGACGGCGTAGGCAAAGATACGTTCGAAGGAAGCCTCGACAGCCTTGCCCCGCGCGGATATTTGGAGCTTTTCGGGCAAGCTAGCGGATTCGTTCCGCCCTTCGATCTCATGACCCTGCAGGAGAAGGGCTCGCTCTACATTAATCGCTTCTCCCTCTTATACTTCAGAGATTCATGGCAGACCTATGCAGAGCATTTCGTCCAATGGGTTCAGGCGGGCCGACTATCTGTCAAAATCGATCGTACTTATCCCCTCGCCGATGCTGCCAGAACCCATGAAGCCTTCGAACAACGGAAGATCAGCGGACGAATCCTGTTGATCCCTTAACCGAGCGAGATCGAATCACCATCTCAATAATGACTAAGTTCGGTACCCAGCACAGCCAAGCCGTAAATCTATAGGCGAGCTCAAAATCCCCAAAGGCGAGACTCAGGGGTCCTAGATATAAGCGCAACGTAACCGCAGCGAACGTCAAGGCATAGCTGCGGAGCATCCAGTTCCGATGTGCGGGAACGTCTTGCCGCATAATCTTGGCTACGGCCATATAGGTCGTGAACATCCACGCAAGATCTAAAGCGATGAATCCGGTCTGCGCAATCCAGCCCGCGGTGGCATACAAGGACAAATAAATATTGACGATACCGCTAATAAAAATCGAAATGACGTAGACCATCCCGAGACGGCGGTGCCAATCGCGAGACTTCGCATGCCGCTGCTTGCGAAAGATTTGGAATGGGCCGATGAGCAGCGCAAGAGCCCCCGTCACAATGTGAGCATACAAAAAATAGACCCAAGGTGTAACATGAAAATCTGGACTCTGAAGCTTAAACTGTACCAATCCAGCAAGCCTGGCATCAAAAAATCCGTATTGAATCACCGTATAAAGAACAATCAAAATGGCACATAAGAACACAAGAAACGTCTTTGTTTTTCGCAAGACGGAGATCACCTCATCATAAGATTAATTACATGAACGCCAAATTCCACAATTAGTATATTATTCCACTGATGATTCTACAATCACTTTATCGTCTCTTTACCATACAAAAAGACGACCGCCCCGCAGCCCGTAAGCCGTGGAGGGTCGTCTTTACAACATTTACGGATTGCAGAAATAAGATCACAGCCATATGCAGCGCACCCCTTAGACGGTCTAGGGGTGTTTTTTTATGTAAATTAGCTCTATATTTGTCGCGTTTCTACGATACACGTGATTATACGTGTGATACGATCCCATAATAAGGAAATCTAACTCCATAAATAATGAGAGGTGCCCGATCATGAGCAGCGCGTTATCGATTCAGAAACAAAGAGAAATCCATGCAACAACCCATACGGTATGGGATGTTCTAACCAACCCAGTACATATCGAGCAATGGCTTGGTGTAACCATGAAGACAACTTGGAACATAGGCGATCCGATTTCCTTCCAATTTATGTGGAAAGGCGAAGCGCATGAAGATAAGGGGCATGTTCTGCAATTAGAGGCGCCAACCGTGTTCTCCTATGACTACTGGAGTGGTTTTTCCGGGATGGCGGATAGCCCGGAGAACTATTCCGTGATTACATTCACATTAACCAACCGAGATCATCTGACGATCCTGCAATTAGAGCACTGCAACTTCGCAACTCCTACGATGTATGAGCATTCTGATCGGAACTGGGAAGAAGCTCTCAATACGATCGTTAGACTAGCCGAAAGTCCCGTGTCCACGTAAGTCAATTGATTTGTCAATAAACGTAGCAACACAACTAGAGCCGATCATCATGATTGGCTCTAGCTATTTCACCTGCATCAAATAGCAAATTCAGCAATGTACTGCTTACAGATCACTTCATAACCAAGCGAGCGGTAGAGTTGAACAGCGGCTGTATTGTCTTCCAGCACATTCAAATACACATGCGGCGTGATGGCTCTTCCCTGCCTTGTCAGCTCGGTACAAATCCGTCTACCCAGCCCCTGTCTTCGCCTCGAGGCATCTGTTCCGATGTTCCCGAGCTCGACATAATCCTCGGTGTAGACATGATACCCGCCCACAGCAACCAGTTCCTGCTCATCCATCACGCCAAAGAATGGGTACTTCAACTCTTCGCGGGAGAAAGCCATCGTATTCAGCGCAGCCAACCTCGACTCGATCCGCTCATAATCGCCTGCTCCAAGACGCATGACCTGTTGATCCTCCGACGGCTTCGCTTCTCTATCGGTATGCTTCATAAGCAGGAGCGGCTTCGGAGGCCTAACGAATGTGAGCTGAGGAGCGAGCAGCCCCATCTCCTCTTCCGTGAGGATAAAGTTGCCGACGGCATCCTCCGGCAGTTGAAGCTCCTGCTGCATGAAGGGCAACATCGATTGAATTCGAAAGGACTCCTGCACAGGGTATACGGAAAAGGCGTTGAACGATAATCCCGTAAAGTATGCCAAAACGCCAAGCAGCTCGCCTCCATCTGTGAACTGCCCATAATGAACGGTGTGCTGTCTGCGATTCGTTAGATAAGAATAATAGAGAAAATGCTGTTCCCTCTCAAAAGTGTGCAATAGCGTATCCAGCTCATCCTGCGATAACTTGCGAATCATGTCTCCAGTCTCCATTTCCCTACGCATTGATATATGTGATCTATTATTCTATATCCGGCCAGGATTTCGCAACACTAGAACGCTGCGTATGGATACTATCTTCTGGTATACTATGGAAAATTACGATTCACTGGAGGAGATTCCTATGAAGGTCAGCCGAATTGTTACGAATATTGCCACGCCAGACATTGCGCTCGCCAAATCCTTCTACCACGATATACTTGGGCTTGAATTGCTCATGGATCACGGTTGGATTGCAACCTATGGTTCACAAGAAGAGATGGGGATTCAGATCAGCTTCGCCTCCGAAGGCGGATCCAATACACCTACACCAGATCTATCGATCGAAGTGGATGATGTCGATGAAGCGTATGCGCGCATGAAGGAATCCGGATTTCTAATTGAATATGGTCCCGCAGATGAGCCTTGGGGCGTACGCCGCTTCTACGTTCGCGATCCCTTCGGCAAGCTCATCAACATTCTTGCCCACAAGTAAATAAGCACTTAATGGACGAGCGCAAGCATCCCCGCTTGGATATGCTCCACATATTTTCTCGCTTCTTGTGCGATATAGGCATCCGTGCCTGCATTTGCATTATAGGTGACAAACGCAGGCAGGAATGTGCCGTTACACTTCGTCAGTGTGCGCTGGATTGGTCGTAATAGTTCGCTAATCGTGAACCAGTTCTCGCCTCCTGAACGATACGCGCTCTCCGTCCCTCCTGCCGTCGTAGCCACCATGAACTCCTTGCCTTTCAGATGTTCTCCCCCTGGACCAAAAGCCCAACCAAATGTCAGTACGTCGTCGAACCATTTTTTCAGAAGAGGCGGACAGCTGTACCAATAGAATGGAAACTGAAATACAATTCGGTCATATTGCAGGAGCAGCCGCTGTTCTCGCTCCACATCGATCTCCCAATTGGAGTACTCCTGATAAAGATCACGGACATCAATGTCTGCATGTTGCTCCAATTCATGCTTAAAAGCCAGATTGGCACGGGATGTATTTAAATGGGGATGTGCTATAATAACCATCGTTTTCATTGCTTATCAACCTTTCACGTTGTTTTTCAAATCACGATTACACCCCCATTATTGAGTAGAAATTTGCTTTTGTTAAGTACGCTCTTTTTCCATACTAAGTCCTGTTGAACGTACTCTAGACGCTGCTTGATGTTCAACCCGATAGTACGGAAAATCATACTATGTACGCTAAATCATCGTACTGTCGTGAATCCAGATACTCTGATATAGTAACGCTAAAGAAATGATTCGAACGGATAGGGAGGACTTGGAGCATGAAAGAGGAATTACGAGACCCGCGCACGACACAAGGAATTATGGCGACACTACAAGTGATCGGAGGAAAATGGAAGCCGCTCATCCTGTTTATTCTGCTGCATGAGGGCACCAAACGATTCGGGGAATTAAGACGCCTGCTCCCGAACATCACGCAAGGCATGCTGACCAATCAGCTACGTGAGATGGAACGTGACGGACTCATCGTGCGCCAGGTGTATCAAGAAATCCCACCCAAGGTGGAATATTACTTGTCCGATCATGGGAAGACGTTAAGCTCCGTGCTCGCGGATATGTGCGGGTGGGGATTTCAACATATGGCATTTATGGAGAAAGAGGCCGCGAAAGCTGGCGATCTAGGGGATGCGTGTACGGTGTAAGCAGCGTATTACAACATTTACCACATAACCAATTCGGCTAATTGTCGTCCAATGATAGAGTACAAATCTATCAACAAGGTGATGACAAATGAAGAAGAACAACTATACACTCCTCTTACTGCTAGCCTCTTCGCTTCTCTATTCAGCCCCAACGCATGCAGCAGCAGCTCCGCAAGAACAAGTGACAACTAAGGCCGTATCGATCTATATGGATGGTCGCCAGCTTCAACCAGAGACACCCCCAGACGTCGTAAACGGATCGGCTCTCGTACCAATGCGCGGACTATTCGAAGTTCAAGGTGCCAAGCTTTCTTGGGATAACGCCAGCAAGACGGTTACGGCAACGAAAGGGAACACAACGCTTACTTACCGAATAGGAGATCAGACGGCCAAACTGAATGGACAGACCCTTCATATATCCGTCCCTGGTCAAATTACGAACGGGTATACCTTGGTACCGTTACGCTTTATCAGTGAGGCGCTCGGAAGCACCGTTAAGTGGGATCCAAGCACCAAGTCCATCTGGATCACATCCGCCGTCGAATATGAGACCTCAATTCTGCAAGGCGTCAATCTGCGAACGTCACCGAATTCACAGAATGATTCCAACGCCTTAGGATTACTGCCCGCCGGTGAGAAGGTCCATGTCACTCGTGAGGTGGATGCCCTCTGGCTTGAAGTCCAGACGAAGAACAACGGGAACGGGTACATATCGGCCAAGCCCCAATATACGGATTACACCAGCCCTGCCTTAATCCAGAAGCAAGGCAGCGAGCTGATCGCAACCGGCATGAAATATCTAGGTGCACCATACGTGTTCGGGGCTTCGCCCGACCAGACAAAGACGTTCGACTGCTCCTCGTTCGTGAAGCGTGTATTCGGAGATACGTTATCGATCGACCTCCCCCGCGTGTCCTATGAACAAGCGAAGGTCGGCAAGGAAGTTAAGATCGATGATCTGCGCGTAGGCGACCTACTGTTCTTCACGGCACGTAAGCTGGACATTGGACATGTTGCCATCTATGCCGGGAACAATCAAATTCTTCATACGTATTCGAAGGAACAAGGTGTCCATATGGAAGCTTTTGAAGGGCAATGGAAGAAACGGTTCGTTACCGCAAGGCGCGTATTCTAACTTATATTTGCAGCATAACAAGAGGCAGGAATCCATCCTTGCCTCTTTGCTTTTTTGTTCAATGACACTTTCTCCTAATCATCATACTAGAGCAATAGGCGAATCCCTTTTTATTGCAGGAATGGTTATTTGTCCATCGCAGGGCAGATCACTCACGTATACAATGAATAAATCCACGAATAGACGGAGGAGATCTGTCCCTATGAGATTTAGCGTAATCATTCCTACGTATAATAGGTCATATCAGTTAATGCTGACCTTGACTGCTTTTGAGAAACAGACTTATCCGCTGGACCAATTCGAAGTGATCGTTGTCAACGATGGTTCGGTCGACAACACATTGGAACGGCTTCATCAGTATCAAGCTCAAGCGCCGTATCGACTTCTCTTCACCTCGCTGAGCCACACGTCAGGTAGATCCATGGCACGGAATGTTGGTGTCGCAGCCGCCAAAGAGGATTACATCATTTTCTGTGATCCCGATTTTTTGGTTACCCCGGATTTCATTAGCGTTCATGCAAAGTATCATGAAGAGAAACCACTCATTGCTTCCGGTATACCTAACATGTGGAGAAATATCTACACGCAAATACATGCTGACTTTTCTGAGCAGGAGAAGGTCACAGCGGCCCATATTCTAAGACCTAGCGGCTTATGGAGCGAACATTACTTCAACACACCTGATACCATTGATTTAGTCACGCAGGACCATGTTCGGAACCAGACCATTCCACTCGATAGTATCATTATGCCTTGGGATATCGATGATGTCGGCAAAGCTCAATACTGCTCAACGGACGTATCCCCCTGGCTCCTATCCGTAACCCGTAATATGTCCCTACCCAAAAAGGTCTTCTTGCAAGTAGGCGGATTCAACGATAAATTCCAAAAATATGGGCTCGAGGATTGGGAGCTCGGCTATCGGCTCCATCGCACGGGCTATAAATTCGTCAGTATCCAGGAAATGATCGGATATCATCAGCAGCATCCTCAATCCTACCGCAATTTCGATTGGCCAGAGGAGAACCTGAAGCTCGTTTATGAGTCCCATGGATTTGAGGATCCCGAATTAAGCATATTGTCCATTTGTGCACCTTGGGATAGTATCATCTTATATAAAAACGCGTTGCGTATCATAAAGTCTTGGCAGAAAAGCAAGCACTCGGTTTACCGCAATGCATCCAGAAAACTGAGACACGCTTGCACACGAAGAGCTGAGCTCTACTATGAAGACCACCATTCCCCGACTTATCAACATGGCTTACCCGTTCTAAAGGAAGCTTTTATCGCTATGAATGAACTATTCGTTCAGGATCAATCCGAACACAATCAACAGGAAATGTTACGAATTGCAAGCCACGCCTGCAGAAAACTAAGTATGTCTAAAGCCCCGAAAGTCTCCAAGGTTCGTAAGGTTCATAAAATCCATAAAGTTCATAAGTTCCGTGGAATTCGCAAGCTCCGCAAAATTCGCAAGACCCGTAAGCTTCATAAGTTCGTAAGTTCAGCATAGTCTTCTAACCTTTCAATCCAGCTGTTCCTTGTCGAAGCCGCCTGAAATGCGCTTACTGCTGTCAAGCGGCTTCATCATGTCTTATAATGACTTCATAACACCTAATGGAAGGAGTTGTGGCTGGGATGATCAGAGTCGACAGACTGGAAATAGATCAATTAGGAGCTATTGGAAGTAATGCGAATCCTAGCTTCTCAGGTATTGTAGCCGGAGAATGCAAGGGTGACGTATGGGTTGATGATCTTGAACAACCTACACTTGCATTGGTGTACTCCTCATCCGTAGGCGGGTTCTGTATTTTAGGAAAACCTGAGCAGCAGCAGACTTATGCACAGTTCAAAAGTTTCCTTGATAACGAATTATTCGCTCAATTGAGAGAACGCGGAGACCATTATTTTGAATTTTCTATTGCCGATCCTGAAGCCGAAAGAGCCATTCTTGCGTTATTCTCACATGTGAAAGTGGATCGTGAATACGAGCACACCTACCAAAAATCTACTGTAGCTGCAGAGGAACGAACGAATAACTATGGACTGTATACGATTCACAACATTGACGGAGCATTTTTGGAACGGATGAATGCCGGGCAGATCATGAACAGCATTATGATAAGTAAGCGGATCTTAGGGGCTTGGGGTTCTAATGAAGCTTTTCTAAGCAAAGGGCTAGCTTATGCCGCACTACACGGGGACGAAATTGTCGCAGTCGCCCTAGGTACGGCTTATTATAATAAGATGCTCCCCATTGATATTGAGACGTTAGCGACACATCAACGACAAGGACTTGCTCATCAACTGACGGTACGTTTTGCAGATGCATGTATACGAAAGGGTTTGATTGCCCATTGGAACTGCATGGAATCGAATACCGGTTCATGGCGAACCGCCTTGAAGGCAGGGTTTACGTTAGTACATAAGCAATACGTGTATTGGTTCTCGATCTAGCGACGAGAAAGGGCACCCTTAGATGGATGCCCTCCATTCATTTAATTGGATTGATCTTTTCGATATAACTCCCGGCTTTTGTAACCTGCCTGAAGAATCATCTTCATCTCCTCGCGCCGAGCTGCCTTGGTCTCCTCCTGCTTTGCGCTGTATACATAACGTGCCCAGTCTTTACGGTACCCTGGCGTCAGAGCTTGATAGATGGCAAGCAGCTCCGGCATATCCGCCAAATCCTTTTCGATCTCTGGAATCAAGGCAATATAATCATCTACCCGCTGGCTGGATTTCGTAGACGGCTGATCTGCCTTGCTCTTGCCCTTCGCGTCCTCTTTGAACCCGACAACCGTGAACACATCGTCCAAGCCCACCATACGTGCAAATTTAATGGAGCTTGTCCCAACATAGCCATTCTCATCACTGTCGAGCCCGCCTAACAGCTCATCACGATGAATGAAGGTCGGATAGACTTTATTGCCTTTCTTCGGATACGCCGCGAACAGATAACCGCCTGGCTTTAGATGCCGGTGTTCAATAACCCGATACATCAAGGACCGTAACGATTCCATATCCAGCACAAAGGCAAAAATAAGATCATACGCAGCACCTTCGGTTAGCGTTATATCATAGCCTTTCAACTCCGTCAGATAATCGCTTCCTTCAGGCTTGTACAATACAGCAACTTGCTCGTATTTATGTAAATTCAATTTCTCTACGATCGATTTGGTCATTATGATTCATCTCCTAAGACGTTTTCGTGTGCTTCTTCTTCGGTCCTTCAATATAGCTTCATTATATCCAAGTGAGCATTCAAAATAAATCGAGTAAAATGATAGAATAGAAGTTCGAAAGAACCGAGGGGGAGCGATATGCATGACAGAAGTCGTTGATTGGAAAACGGGTGCGCACGGGCGCAAGTTTATTGCTTCTTTTAGTGGAGGGAAGGATAGTGTCCTAGCGTTGTATCAGGCCATGCAGGTCGGAGAAGCCGTGGGGCTCATCGTCATGCTAGAGGAAAAAGGAGAGCGCTCGAGGTCCCATGGCATGCCGCCTGAAGTCATTCAGGCCCAAGCGGAATCGATCGGTCTACCTGTATTTACAGCCGCTTCGAGCTGGGCAGACTATGAAGCGAACTATATGGAGCTGTTAGCGACCGCTAAACGGCACGGGGCTGAAGCGTTAGTCACGGGTGATCTGGATATGCCGGAGCACGGCTGCTGGCATGATAAAGTGACGCAGAATGCAGGCATGAAGCTTGGCATGCCGCTGTGGGAAATGGATCACCGCGAAGCGGTCGAGACGTTCATCGGACTTGGATTCGTTACGATCATTGTGACGGTCAACTGTTCACTCGGCATGACCGAAGACGATCTTGGGCGCGTTCTAACGCTCAATTATGTACAAGAGCTTGTGGATCGCGGGATTGATCCCTGTGGGGAAGGTGGAGAGTTCCATACGACCGTTATCGATGGGCCTCTATTCAAGACTCCTGTTCCTGTTCGCAAATGTGCGATCCTGAGGGACGGGGACTACGCTTTTCTGCCATTGGAGCTAGATCGATAAGCAGCCAAAAGGCTCGTAACCGCCTAACGATGGGCAGTTCGAGCCTTTTTCATTCGTAGAATCGGAAATGGATTGCCTTGATCATCGAGCTCCGAACGTTCATAGACTTCGAATCCGACGTGTTCATAGAATCCTACAGCTTGTGGATTCTGTTCATTTACATCTACGTAATTCACATTCATGTCATCCAATGCATATGTGATGAGCTTCTTCCCTATGCCCTTCCCTCGTAGCTCGGGGTCAACGAACAACATCTCGATCTTATCCCCGTGAATCCCCATGAAGGCCTGAATCTCCTGCTGCTGGTCTTCGATACAGATAACATGTTCCACCTGGGGTACGCCGCTCTGTACAAGCGGGATGAGCGATACGATACTTTCCTCCGCCAGAAAATGGTGCGTTGCACGGACTGAGGCTTCCCATACTCGAAGGATTTGGGACAATTCGTTGTCCGTGAGGCTGTCTTTATGGATAAGCGTATATGAATTCATGATTTCACCTCGCTTTTGTTGATTGAATTACTTGGATCCTCTGTCATGAGAAGACCGGAGCAGCATCAACTGATCCGGTCATTTGCAAATGTTTATTGTTGTGGTAGAGATGGAGTATACGTGACCGTACATGTCACTTCCGTTGTTTTTCCAAGCTTGTTGCTAGCAACGATTTTGAACGTATTAACACCAGAAGTCAGTTTTACGTCCATGCTGGTGCTATAGTAGACCATTTTATCATTCACATACACCTTAGGAGAGTCATCGTTGTCGTCACTTACTGTCCAAGAGAGCGTAATCGTCTCTGAAGAAGTTGTTTCTGGTGTATATCCTAAGACTAGATTCGGGCCTTGAGGCTCAAATACGATTGTACGTGTCTCTTCCGTCGTTTTACCAAGATTGTTAACCGCTCTGATCTTAATTGTATTGGTTCCCGGTGTCAAGGATATGGTTGTACTCCTACCATAACTCTGCTCGTCGTTAACATATACTTTAGGAGAGCTGTCATTCGTGTCCGACACCGTCCAACTAATCTGCAATGATTTTTTGCCCGTCGTCTGTGGAATGTCACCAACAGTTAATGTCGGACCATTACTTGCAAAGGTAACGTTCTTCGAAACTTCTGCAATCTTTCCTAACTTGTTAACCGCTTTAACTGTTATCTTATTTAGTCCTGGCTTTAATGAGACAGTCATACTGCTGCCATATGCTTGTTCTTCATTCACATACACTTTTGGAGAACTGTCATTTTGATCCTTAACACTCCAGTTTACGCGTATAGAATTATTGTTCGTTGACTCTGGTAATGGATCTACAGTCAGAACAGGAGCTCCTCCAGTCAATACGACCGTTTTCGTTACTTCCGTTGATTTGCCCATCTTGTTCACAGCTTTAAATAATAACGTATTTGTTCCTTCTTTAAGCGTAATTGTTGTACTCGTACCGTACTGCTGTTCTCCATTTAGATACACCTTTGGGGAACTATCGTTTTTATCTTGTACGGTCCAGCTTATTTTCAATGTCTCCTTATCCGATGATGCAGGAACATCAAACACATTCAAAACCGGACCATCGCCTTGGAAAACAACGTGTTTGACGACTTTAGCTGATTTCCCAGCGCTATTCTGAACGACAACAGTAATTTCATTATCGCCCTCCTTAAGACTAACCGTCGCAGAAGAACCGTATTGCTTCTCATCGTTTAAGTAGACGACTGGAGATGAATCGTTCTCATCTTTAACCGACCAAGACACTGTAATGGATTGTTTATCCGTTTTCTCCGGTACCCCTTTGACATCTAAAGTAGGTGCACCCTTCTCAAACTTAATTGTCTTTGTTACAGACTGTGTCTTACCGCCAGGTAGTCGTGCTGACACGGTATATTTGTAGCTACCTTCTTCTTTCAATCGGAACCCAACACGAAATTGACCTTGATCAACCTCAGCCTTTTGATTATTAATGAGCACTTCGGCCCCATTGGTCACATCACCTGTGATATAAAATGTCGGCGACGATGTCGTCTCAGGAACCTCAACATTCAACGTAAGTGTTTGCTGACTATCTCCTGCTGCACCCTTAATTACTCGGTACAATAGCGCTGCAGACTCTGCCCGTGTAACCGCCTGGGCAGGTTTAAATGTTCCTGTGTTATATCCATTTATCAACTTTTTCTCTACAGCTAGAGCCACATATGTACGCATGTTAGGGGAAATATCATCTTCATCGAAAAAACGACTTAAAATTTCTTTATCCTTCAAGTCGTCTGTCTTATAGCCCAACGTCTTCACAAGTGCTACTGCAACATCCTCCCGAGTCGCTTTTCCTGTCGGGTCAAAAAAAGCCTTGCCCGAAGGCGGATAATAACCTGTGATGAAATCTTTGGATGCCTCTATCGCTGTATAGGACCATCTCGATTTTGTAACATCAACAAAAGTTCCTGGCGTACTCCCATCAGGCAAATCCAAATAAAAAGCCCGCGTAATAAGCGCAGCAAATTCCTCTCGCGTCACAGTATTATTAGGCTTAAAGGTATTATCAGAATAGCCTTTCACAAGTCCCAGCTGAGCCATACTGCTGATTTCATCCTGCGCCCAGAAAGTACCACTAACATCTGTGAACTTATTTCCTTCTTCCGCAAATGAAGAGCTTGGAAAAGACAAAGTAACCGCTAGCAATAAACCCAACAACATTCCTGCCCATTTCTTCATACTTCACACCACTCCTGACCCCAATGAATTAGCACATAGGTAGATAGATTTATGTACGATTAGACTATTATAGCAATCGATTACTAGAATTATTGTCGAATTGTGTCATAAGATGCATAAAATCTATGTGTTGGGGCAGGTACAAAGATCCAGAGAACGAGCATATTCTCGAACAAATCAAAAAAGACCGCCCTCTATGCGGGCGATCCTATTCTCGCTGCCCTATTACTTCATATTGATTCCATAGACATGGTTATTCTTCACCGCATCGAGGGGATTCGCGCACGATCCTCTGTTCCTCGATATTCCAGCGCCATGCTGGATCATGACCTTGCACATGCACGCCGCCATACCATTCATCGATTCCATTCCATGTGACCCAATCCTCTTGACCCTCCATGACGCGCTTACCGAATGGTGTCATCAAGACTTCACAATTCTGCAGGGACATGTATGTACCGTTATTGGCAAGGATTTCTTCGGCACCATGAAGCTCAATCAGCGGATGCGAACCTTGCGCCATACGCCTAAGGATATGCCCATATTGCAAATCTCCCATCCCGAGGACATGAAGCTGATCGCCCACATGCTTGAATAGATCATGAGAAGAACCCATTCCTGCATGAAGCATTGTAAGTGTAGTTTGCTCTACAATCCCCAGTCCGTTAAAGGTCGAAGGAAATTGAGCAAGATGGTGCTTGAACGCATCATGAGTGAACGGAAGTGCAGACGTATCGTTATTCAACAATTGTTGAAGCTTTTCCGGATCCTGTGATGTATATGCCTGCCAAAATGCGCTGCCAAGATCTAACTCCTCCGTGCGGATCGTTCTCCATGTTCCCGAGATCGTGCTTAACTGCTCCGTCGACAACTGTCCTAGCCCCCGGAAGAGCTCAATGCCCGGATAGCTGCCAATGCATAACAAATTCAACGTTGTCTCTGGCATCGACTGTCTTGCGAACCAATCCAGCAAATAGGCCAGCATCGCCTGGTCGAATAAATCATGCTCGAACCATAACACGATTTCCTTATATTTGTGGCATTCCGCGAGCGTCTTCTCTTGCACTTCACTACTCTGAATAAATTCAGCATGGGGTACCCCGATCGTCTGTTCCAAGTAGGTCGCTCGGAACGTACGATGTTCCGACTCAGCTGGATTCCTGAACACAGGACCGTGTGGATACACTTCTCTCCAGACGAGGATATCCCCCTTCACAACACCTTGACGAAGCTTCTCCGCGACGTAATCCCCGTTAACAATGTGAAGCATCCCTTCTCCTCCTTCATACATATGGTTGATTACCGAGACTAGATCGGCTACGGGCAGTGCTTCCTTCAGCTTGCGCCGAGCATCGAACAACCGCTTCTTCAATACCGGAACCGATACGTTTAGGAACGCAGAGATCTCTGGGATCGAATAACCTTGAAAATAAAACAATTGTACCGCAATCCGCATATTCGAAGTTAATGACGATATCGAATGATGAACCATTTGCTGCAGTTCTCTTCGCTCCATTAACTCGGATACATTAAGTGGCGAAACAGCCGATTGCTCCGCATCTGCATAGGGGACAACAAGATGCTTCTTCCTTCGCAGCATCCGATAGCATTGCCGTTCCACGATCGATTTGAACCAGCCCGGAAATGCTGCTGGTGTCCTCAGCTTGTCGATATGTAGGTAAGCTTCTGTGAATGCCTCCTGCACCGCGTCTTCTGCGAGCTGAAAATCATGAAGCTTCTCATAGGCTACCGCATTCGCCATCACAGTATAGTGCTTGACGATTTGTTCAAAGGCCTGTTGTTCCCCCCGTTTCGCTTCTTCGATGTATTCAAGCATGCGCACCGCTCCTTTCATCTGTCTCTATATCATAGTGCCGTTAACATCCTCAAAGGTTACACCCTCAACATACCAAAAAAGCCCCTTCTTAATATCCATAATTTATCACTAGATCCTTAATAATCGATAGGTCCACCCAGCAAAAAAAGCCTCTCTGACATTTGACTGTCATGGAGGCTTTGTTGTCATACATAATTATTTCACACTATAAATGCCTTCCTTGTACGTCAACATACACGCGACACCATCCTCTGTCACGATCACTTGCCGAATATTCCCTGCGACAAGGCACGTTGAGCTGCCATCTGGATTGATGCGGTACAAACCTGGTTCGTAGCCGTCAAGCGTGTAATACGTCGCAGACTTTCCAAGATAATAAGCGCTGACGGCATGTTCAGAACGTTTTTTGTTCTGCCCGGATGCAATCTGGTATTCGTATAACACACCCGCGTTATATGCTATGGCTTTCCCATTCACCGTATAATAGAAGCTGCCTTGATGCAGGCGCACATTCAATACTTTCTGGTCTACGATCGTCTTTACAACACCTTTAGTGGTATCCAGCATCTTGAATGTACCTGAAGCGGCATCGATATAATAGATTTTATCGTCGATCAACCAGAATTGATTCGTTGCACTTGTAAGCTTCGTCTGACTTTGGTCTTTCAGATTTATTTTATAAACCCCGCCTTTGTCCTTCGGGTCGCTCTCCTTGTAACCTATCGTATACAGATAATCATCCATCACATATAACGACGACTGGCTATAGTTCATACTTGTGCCCTGATCCGTGACCTCACGATAGACGCCATACGTATAATCAGGTTGACCGATTGCCGTGGATTGACCTGTCTTCATGTCGATCTTCGCAATATTGCGGGTACTGCCTGTCATAAAATGAAAATCCTCAGCGTATAAGTATTCGCCATACTTCTCAAATGTAACGAAATTCTTCCCGCTGGCTAACTCTCGCAATGCGCCATTCTCAACTTTATAAATCGACTCGCCGCCCATGGTCAAATCCCCATAGTGCAGAATGACATACCATTCCTGATCCAGGTATCGGACATCACCGAGCCATCCTTCTCTCGGATCCCAAGAACCGATGGGGGCTAACTTGCTGATGCGGTTCTTATTCAGGTCATAAGCATATAACGTTCCTTGATCTTTCTCTAACGATATAAAAATAAGCTGGTCGCCTACTACTTTGGCATAAGACAAGATCGGCTTGCCTGGCAATTGAACCTGCTTCTCCTTGCTTTCCCCTTCCATACGCTCGAACAAGGTATACGTGTGTTCCCTCTCTCCATACGCCGTGCGGACGAAATACAATTTTTTCCCGGGTTTAGCCAATAAATCGATCGACTTATTAGGATAAGAAATCGGCTTGCGAGGGTCCTCTAATTCCTTCAGAATACGCCCTGCGATCGCCTTCGTCTGCGGATGCTGCAGATTAATCGGTTCCCGACTGATCACGATCAGTCCATCCAACCAATCAATATTCGCACCCAGTGCCTCGGCTGCGCTTCGGAGCGGCAATACAATCTGTCCATTCACCTGTTGCGGCGCAACATCCATCTTGATAGATTTATTATTCACCAGCATCGTTTTATTGTTTACCGTAAATTGTATTGTTTTATGTAACTTTTCATTTTTGAGCAACACTTCTTTCGGTTTTTGCGCCTGCCAGATGGCTTGCCACTCGCTCCTGTCGTCTTCGATCTCCGAAGCCAAATAACTCATCAACCGGATCGGTACCATGATGCGGGAGTTATGTTTTACGATATGGTGGTCACCATACACATCTCTTTTTGCTCCGTTAATAAACGCTTTCCCTTGATAGTGATAAGGAATGATAACCGCTTGATCGAACGCTTCAACCATTGATTTTTTGATTAAAGCCTCCCCAGCGTTGGCCAATGATCCATTAAACTGAAAGGCTAGTACAACCGTTACGATAAACAACGCAATTCTATTTTTCATACTCATCCCAAATATTCCCTCTCCCTCTAACAGGTGAATGCTTCTTTTATGTTAAACGGAGCTGATCTGGGAAATGTTACAAGTAAAATATGAGTGTCGGATGCAGTCCAATACGTACAAAAATGAATATTTTGCAAAAATTGATGAATCCTGATGCATTCTTGAATTAAATAATAGGTTCCGCACACATTTTCCAGAGGAATTAAAACATATTTATGGTAAAATAATAATTAACATGCGTGAGTTAATTTATATTAACTTAAGTGATATACTGTTAATCTGTAGCGGAGAGTATTGCTTACGGCTGCATTTCTTGTCACGCTCTTATCTGGCAAGGAACCCTTAACAGTAAATAGAAACCATACTTAGGAGGATTTATCATGGCATTAGAATCAATGAAAGACATGCTCAACAAAGCGCTTAAAGAAGGCTATGCGGTTGGTCAATTCAACATCAACAACTTGGAGTGGACGCAAGCGATTCTTGCTGCAGCAGAAGAAGAGAAATCTCCAGTAATCCTTGGTGTATCTGAAGGCGCAGCTCGTCATATGGGCGGATTCAAAGTTGTAACTGCTATGGTTGCGGCATTAATCGAAGAAATGAAAATCACAGTTCCTGTTGCGACTCACTTGGACCATGGTTCCAGCTTCGACAAATGTAAAGCTGCGATCGATGCTGGCTTCACATCTGTTATGATCGATGCTTCCCACCACCCATTTGCTGAGAACGTTGAAACAACGAAAAAAGTTGTTGAATATGCACACAGCAAAGGCGTTTCTGTAGAAGCTGAGCTTGGTACAGTTGGCGGTCAAGAAGATGATGTTGTCGCTGACGGTGTTATCTACGCTGACCCTGCAGAATGCGCTGAGCTTGTTAAGCTTACAGGTATTGATTGCCTAGCTCCAGCTCTTGGTTCTGTTCATGGTCCTTACAAAGGCGAACCAAACCTTGGCTTCAAAGAAATGGGAGAGATCTGCAAATCGACTCAACTTCCATTGGTTCTTCACGGTGGAACAGGTATCCCCACAGATCAAATCAAGAAATCTATCTCCTTGGGTACTGCAAAAATCAACGTGAACACAGAGAACCAAATCGAGTTCACGAAAAAAGTTCGTGAAGTCCTTGCAGCAGATAGCGAAGCATTCGATCCACGTAAATTCTTGGTTCCTGGACGTGACGCAATCAAAGCTACAGTTATCGGTAAAATGCGTGAATTCGGTTCTTCGAACAAAGCGTAAGCTTAGCTCTTAGGACAAGCATCACGATAAATAGAACGACCTTCTCTAGATGAATCTAGGAAAGGTCGTTTTTGTTATTATTCAATTGATTGGTACGTATTATCATTTATCACTAAGTTTCTCTGTATCCTTCACAGCATCCTTCGAAGCTTCCAGCTCCATACTGTCTCGTGTAATGATCTCACTAATTTTTGTCTTCAGGATGTCCGATTTCGGACCGAAAATCGCTTGAATATTATTACCGACCTCTAATACGCCAGAAGCCCCTAGATCCTTCAACTTACTTTTATTTACATCTGCTGAGCTTTTCACAGTCACGCGCAGCCGCGTAATACATGCATCTAGCGACGTGATGTTCTCTTGACCGCCGAGTGCTGTCAGAATATTGCGGGGCAGTTCATCCGCATCCTTCGCACTAACCGTTCCTCTTTCTCGGGTAACTTCTTCTCTACCCGGAGTCCTTAGATTAAAGGCACGAATAGCAAACCGGAAGCCAAAATAGTAAATGACCGCAAGTATAAGACCAACCACGATAACTAACCACCAGCGCGTACGATTCGGCAGCACACCAAACAGCAAGAAGTCGATGACGCCGCCCGAGAAGGTCATCCCTATTTTCACATTCAACAATTGCATCGTCATGAATGACAATCCCGCGAATAATGCATGTACCGCGAAAAGAAGGGGTGCAACGAATAAGAAGGAGAACTCTAACGGTTCCGTAATTCCTGTCAGGAAGGACGTCAGTGCTGCGGAGCCCATCATCCCGGCTACCAATTTCTTATGCTCAGGTCTTGCTTCATGGTACATCGCTAACGCTGCTGCCGGTAATCCGAACATCATGAACGGAAATTTCCCGACCATGAATGTACCTGCTGTTAACTTCACGCCATCAGATAGTTGGGCGAAGAAGATCTTTTGATCCCCTCGGACAAGTTCCCCGGCTTTGTTCACATATTGACCGAACTCGAACCAGAACGGCGAATAGAAAATGTGGTGCAATCCAAAAGGAATGAGCGATCGTTCAATAACCCCGAATACAAATGCAGCCAAAGTCTGATTTTTATCAATCATACTGTGGGAGAATGCATTCAAGCCGCCTTGAATCGGTGGCCATACAAAAACCATGATGATCCCGAGTAGCAAAGAGGATGCCGCTGTAATAATCGGAACAAATCGTTTACCTGCAAAAAATCCCAAATAAGATGGAAGCTCGATCGTAAAGAACCTCTTATACAGCGCTGCTGCCAGTATACCGACGATGATTCCCCCGAATACCCCAGTCTGCAGCGTACTAATCCCCAACACGTTGGCATACGACAAATTTGTTTTTACCATTTCCGGTGTGATACCAATGATGAGTTTCATCGTCACATTCATCACGAGATATCCAATAATCGCCGCCAAACCGGCAACACCATCGCCGCCGGCAAGACCAATCGCGACCCCCACCGCGAACAGCAATGATAAATTATCGAATATGATGCCTCCCGCCTGCTCCATAACAGCTGAAACCCCTCGAACAGTGTCATTATCAAGGGCAGGAATCCATTCCAGCAATGACGGATTATGCAATACATTTCCCAGTGCAAGCAGGATCCCCGCGGCTGGCAATATGGCTACCGGAAGCATCAGTGCTTTACCAACTTTTTGAAGTACTCCGAAAATATTTTTGAACATCCCATTAACCTCGCTTTAACAATTAGCAGCCTGTGCCGCTTGTTGTAATATTGACGTTATTATTTCCTGGAATGGAATAATTACTCAGATATACTTTCGCCCCTCCACCAAAATAAATAGCCCGTAAAATCCATAATAGGATTTTACGAGCTATTTAGCCGAATCAGAGAAAGCAACCTTCCCCTCACATACGTATTGATCTGACTTATGTCGTTCGAGCTACAATTTCATCCATGAAGCATTGCAAGGTACTCGTGACATAGGAATCTTTGCGTCGAATGAAAATCGTTGTAATCTCGCGAAAAGGTTCAGGTATGCGATGACAATACACCGTGCCACTTGCCGCCAGATCGGTCACCGAGGATTCCGGGAAGATCGTGATGCCGATCCCTGCAGCAACGCTGCCGATAATCGTTCCGAACGTACCGAATTCCATAATGTGCTTCGGAATAATTCCCTCTGCTCTCATCCAGCTCTCCAGCTTCTCGCGATAACCGCAGCCCTTATTGTACAGCAATAACGGCCTCTTCGTCAGTTCTTCGATGGAGAAGGCAGGGCTTTTGGAGACAAGAACGAGTTGTTCTTGCATAACCTCTACCTGCTCAATGAAGGGATGTCGGATCGGACCAGACACGAAAGCACCATCAAGCTTCATAGCGATCACATTTTGCAATAATTGGTCCGTTACCCCGGCTTTTAACGATAATTCCACTTGGGGGTACTTGTTATAGTATGAGGAAAGAATGCCAGGAAGGGCATTCACCGTCTCCACGATGCCAATCTCTAGGATGCCCGAAGGGCTCGATGTATCATCGAAGGAACGGATCATTGCATCAACGCCCGACAGAATCTCCCGCGAATGCTCGAGCAGTCGCTTGCCCTCCGGATTGAGTATCATCCCTCGTTTATGTCGATAAAACAGTGGCGTCCGCAGTTCCTTCTCCAGCAGCTTGATGCGTGCCGTCACATTGGACTGCACATAATTGAGCTCGAGTGCAGCTTTACTGATACTCCCATGGACAGCAACCGTCTGAAAAATCCTCAAATCATTGAATTCCAACGCAGCCTCGCCTCTACTCTCCCAGATGTCTATGACTTTTGCTAGGTATCATTATAAATGATGCCAAACTTTATTTTCAATCATTTTACTATCCATCTTCCCTCTCCTATGATGAGTGATGTGAGTAAAGTCGGCAGATTTATGTTAGAGAGAGACAAAGGGAGAGAGACAGACATCATGCTTAAAAAACAAACCATCATCGGGTCCATCCTATGCCTGATCGCAAGTATGTCATGGGGGGCGATGTTTCCCGTCGCACACGTGGCATTGCAGCAAATTGATCCATTCTATTTCTCGTTCATCCGCTATTTCGTCGTTGCCATCATACTCAGCGTCATGCTGTGGATGAAAGAAGGTCGCACAGCATTTCGTCTAGAGGGCAGAGGCAAGGCCTTATTGTTCTTTGGAACGATGGCCTTTACGGTCTATAATATGGGCGTCTTCCTCGGACAACAGCTGATGGGGGAAGCCGGTACCATCGCCGCCTCCATTATGGAAGTCATGATGCCGATGATCTCGATCATGGTCCTCTGGCTCACGACGCGCAAAGCGCCGAATAAATTCACGCTCGTCAGTGTCGTGATCGCGCTTGTGGGGGCATTGCTTGTCATCACGAACGGTAAATTAGCCTTCTTCATGATGGCTGGACAGCATCTATTTCCGCTACTCCTGATCTTTACAGGTGTTATGGGATGGGTCATCTATTCGATGGGCGGAACCCAATTTAAAGACTGGTCGATCCTGCGTTATTCCACCCTCACTTGCTTGCTGGGAAGCGCGGTATCCTTCATCGTCGTGGCGATTGCATCGATCTCGGGCGTTCTGCCTGTGCCAACCTTACACACGATATTCTCCATTAAATACGAGATGGCATTCATGATCCTGTTGCCTGGGCTGGCTGCACTGCTCTGTTGGAATCAAGGGATTAAATGGCTATCTCCGCTGAACGGCATTTTATTTATCAATTTCGTTCCGATTACGACCTTCGTCATTATGGCGTTTCAAGGGTATCAGGTTAGTATGTACGAATTCTATGGGACGCTGCTCATTATTTTCGCGCTCTTACGGAATAATCTGCATCAGAGAAAGGCACAGCGGAATATCCGCATCGATGTTCCAAAGACGGTGCCTACGCAACAACGGTAAAAGAAGAACGCATGAAAGCAGCCTCCAGTTAAAACCTGGGGCTGCTTTTCTCTTCACCTGGCATAATAGAGGAACCATCTCATCTCATGTCGAACTTCTCCGGTATGATGCGAATAACAAAACCTCCCCTCAAACATATAACGATTATCCTACTATTTATTGGCGTTCTTTTTAGCCTCCGCTGGACTTGGTCCGAATTTTTCACTCCATCGGAGGCGCCTCGTGCCGCCCATGGCGTACTCGACATGCGAGGCATCGACCTCGATAACGTGTCATCGTTCCCATTAGATGGAGAGTGGCAGTTCTACCCAGGCAGCCTCCTGTCTCATCAAGACATCCAGGTGACGGAGCGGCAGCCTCGCACCATTCAGGTTCCGGGTGATTGGAGCCATGCGTTGACGGGCGGTTCGGATTCCTCGTACGGCTATGGAACGTATCGGCTGCGCATTCTTGTTGATCCTCTGGAGCAGCCTATCGCAATCTGGATGAAAGGATTACAGGCCTCATCGGCCGTAGAAATTAACGGGCTAGCCACGGGAGGTAACGGCGATGTTGCCTCACTCGCTAGTGAATACAGACCCAAAAATGTCTCTTACACCACTTCCTACGATGTGGAAGGTACAACGGAACTCGAGTTGCTAATTCGAGTGGCCAACTTCGATGACCCTTATCACGGTGGCATTGTGGAGTCCTTACGCTTCGGCACGCAGGCTGCCATTGACTATGTACGCTGGTACTCGATCGGATTCCAACTGGTCATATTTATTATTCTGATGATTCACGGTTTATACGCAGGTATCCTCTATTGGTTGAATCGACGCGAGAAAACGTTGTTCATCGTCGTTCTGCTCATACTGGCGGTAAGCATCCAAATTGTGGTCAGTCATGATAATCTGCTTCAGCTGTGGCTGCCGATCAATTTTACATGGGCTCTGAAGATCAAGCTTCTCTCCATGGTATGGCAGGCCTTCTTTATTCTTATCGTATTCCGAAGATTCTCGTTGGCATCGCCAAAGAACCGATGGTTGCGCGTATATACCGCAGCGCTCGTGGCTTATTCAGGTTTGCTCGTCGCTGGATCGGCTCCACTCGTGCAGGCTACCGTAGAATTCGGAATATTCGCTATGTTCTACCTCATTCCTTTGGCTTGGTTCGTCTACTTCATCGGTATCATGATATTCGGCAAGCAAGCCGACGTTGACGCCGTCTTCTTGCTGTTATCCGCTACAAGCATACTCTCGAACATCATCTGGATCTTATGGAATGCCAACAGTGAGCTCACGATTGTGTACTACCCGATCGATCTAATCGCTGCCATAATCGGTTTCTCAACGTATTGGTTCAAGAAATTTTACCGTCACGTGCGAGCGAACACACTGCTGAATGAACAGCTCACGCAAGCTGATAGGCTTAAAGATCAATTTCTCGCCAATACGTCGCACGAGTTAAGAACGCCACTGCATGGGATCATGAATATTGCGCAAACCGTCGTTACGAGAGAGAAAGCACAGATGAGCAAGAGCACGCTGAAGGACATGGAGCTGCTAGTCACGATCAGCCGCCGTATGTCACATCTGCTTGGTGATCTGCTCGATGTGGCACGGCTTAAAGAACATCGAATTGTGCTGATGCAAGAGTCCTTAAAGGTTCAATCGATCGTTCCCGGCGTATTGGAAATGCTTAAATTCATGCTCGAAAGCAAGCCAGTCCAATTGCGCATGAATATCGCTGAGTCGATACCGCCTGTCATGGCCGATGAGAAAAGGCTCGTTCAAATTTTATATAACTTACTGCATAACGCCATCAAATACACGGAAGAAGGAACGATTACGGTATCTGCCGAGACGCGAGACGGTCATGTCGTTATCCTTGTCGCCGATACAGGAGTCGGCATGAATGAGGAGACCCTAACGCGCGTGTTCCTCCCTTATGAACAAGGATCCTATGGCATACATGATGGGCGAGGGATCGGACTGGGTTTAAGCATTTGTAAGCAGTTAGTAGAATTGCATGGCGGTACTTTGACGGTCCAATCGGAAGAGGGGAAAGGTTCCGTATTTAGCTTTGGTCTGCCACTTGCTGACCCATCGGTTAGCTTCATCGGACCAAATCCGATGCATCTTCAAGGCATGATCAACATGGGGAGTGATGAACATACCAGATTGTTCATTCCCGTCGCCGATGTCAGTGAACTGGCAGCATCTATGCTTCCAGAACCATTGTTACATGGTGTTGATAGAGCAAATATTCTTGCGGTGGACGACGATCCCGTCAACTTAAGCGTGCTCGTCGGCATTCTTGCAACGGAGCCATACCATATCACGATCGTGGGTTCAGCGCGTGAAGCGTTGGAGCTGCTGGGCACCAAGCCATGGGATCTGCTGATTGCCGATGTCATGATGCCGCATATGTCCGGATACGAGCTGACGCAACGGGTACGAGAGAATTATTCCGTATCCGAGCTTCCCGTACTGCTGTTAACCGCACGCAGTCAGCCTGCGGACATCTACACCGGATTCTTGTCAGGAGCGAACGATTACGTCACGAAGCCTGTAGATGCGCTCGAATTAAAATATCGCATCCGAGCATTAACTGCGCTCAAACAATCGATCAATGAACGGTTACGAATGGAAGCCGCCTACCTGCAGGCGCAAATTCACCCTCATTTTCTATTCAACACGCTGAATTCCATTATGGCATTGAGCGACATAGACACGGAGAAGATGCGCAACCTGGGTGAAGCCTTTGCCTCTTATCTGCGGATTAGCTTTGATTTTCTGAACGCGGGCAAATTGGTAGACCTCTCTCACGAGCTTGAGCTCGTCGAAGCCTATCTCTATATCGAGAAAGAGCGATTCGAGGACCGGTTATCGATCTTGTGGGAGATTGATCCGGACATCCGCGTTCTTCTCCCCCCGCTTACGATCCAGCCGCTGGTTGAGAATGCGGTTAGGCACGGGCTCCTCAGCCGGCAACAAGGGGGCACGGTTCATATTCGGATTGCCAAGCTTGACGGTTATACTCGCATCGATGTCATCGATGACGGCAAAGGCATGGCGCAAGATAAAGTGGCACTGCTGCTGAATCAGCCGTCCAAAAGCAAGGGCGGAATCGGGCTTTACAATACGAATCGCCGGTTGACACAATTGTATGGCCAAGGCTTGTCTATCCATAGCAAACCTCATGAAGGCACGACCGTATCATTCGTTATTCCAGACTAAGAGGAATATTTGTCCATATAATGAAAATATAATAAGATAGAGTGATATCGATCAAAGGAGAAACTTCCTATGGAGTCTTCATTATTTGCTGCTTTAAGTATTTCTTTTTTGCTGGTAGCGATGCTAACACCTATTTTAATTTGGGGATTACGTAGTCTGAAGCTCACGCAACCAATCCGAGTAGAGCTGCCGCCAGAACATCATGCCAAACGCGGCACGCCGCTCATGGCCGGCATCATCCTGCTTATCGGGGTACTGACTTCAATCTACTTCCACCCCAAACCGCTTGTTCTTTTTATCGGGGCAACATTTGTGTTATTTAGTCTCGTTGGCTTTATGGATGATTTTAAGAAGGCGGCATTTCAAGACCCGTCGGGGATATCGGGGAAAACAAAACTGATCTTTCAATTTACATTCACCATTGCCCTGCTGCTTATCTTGCTATTCCAATTCGATTTGAGTTCAGAGATTACGATATTCAAAGATTTCACCATTCATTTACCTATCCTTGCGTATCTCGTCATCATGACATTGTTTATTGTCGGATCTGCGAATGCAATCAATTTTACGGATGGGCTCGACGGCCTGCTGATCAACGTTGCCATACCCACCTTCTTTTTCTTCTTTGTCATTTCGGAGCGAATTGAAGTAAAGACATTTTCCTTGGTCATGGTCGGCTGCCTGCTAGGGTTATTTATTTACAATATTTATCCGGCAAAAGCCTTCATGGGCGACACGGGTTCCCTTGCCATTGGCGGATCTCTCGCGTTCTTAGCGGTCATAGAAAAGGTGGAAATCTTAATCCCCATCCTATTCTCCGTTTATCTCGTCGAGCAATTCTCCGTGATCCTGCAGGTCTGGTATTATAAAAAAACCAAATTAAGAATATTCCGCATGGCGCCGATTCATTTTCACTTTAGTCTGAAATACGGCTGGAGCGAGAACAAAATCGTCATGATATTCGGATTTATTTCCTGGTTCTCCGCATTGATCTCCTGGGCGATCTGGAAGTACATATTATAAGTACGGAATGAATTGACCGAGGCACTCCGTTGCCTTCGGTCATTTTACATTTACAAATCTATAAAAGTAGATATAATATTCTATATGGAACCTTTATTGATATATAAAGCTTTATCGAACGAGACGCGTTGTCAGATCATGCAATGGTTAAAAAAACCCGAGGAATTCTTTGATGAAAAGCCCTATTTACAACAAGACCTCAGTTTCCGGATTGGCGTGTGCGTAGGAGATATTCAGGCAAAATCTGGACTTGCACAGTCGGTGATCTCGAGTTATTTGTTGACGATGCAAAAAGCGGGCTTGTTAGAGTCTGAGCGAATCGGCAAGTGGACGTATTATCGTCGGAATGAACAGACCATACAAGCATTTTCCAACTATATCCAAAATAAACTGTAAACGGAGAGGAGGATCTCTTTTTTTGTTTTAACATATCTATTTTTCTATATATATAAATATGAATGGAGACTTACATCGAACATGAAAAAGATTAACTCGTTACTTATCATCATTCTGGCTCTAGGCGTATTCGGCATTATCACGACCGAAATGGGCATTATCGGGGTTCTGCCCCAAGTCATTCAAAAATTTAATATCTCGGCTTCACAAGCTGGTTGGCTTATCAGTATATTTGCTCTAGTCGTTGCCGTCTCAGGTCCATTCCTGACATTACTCACATCCGGTATCAATCGGAAAATCGTTCTATTAACGGCCGTCCTATTATTCGCGATATCCAATATCGTGTATGCCTATACGACGAAATTTGAAGTTATGCTAGCTTTCCGTATTATCCCCGCCATTTTCCATCCCGTATTCTTCTCCGTCGCCCTTGTGACGGCAGCTAAACTTGTTCCCACGGAGAAGGGCAGCAAGGCGATTACGCAAGTTTTTGCTGGAATAACGGTCGGATTCGCTTTTGGCGTGCCTTTGACTTCGTATCTCGCCGAGCAGTTTTCATTAGAAGCTGCTTTCTTGTTCGGCGCATTGGTGAGCGCGATTGCCTTCGTAGGCATACTTGCCTGGCTCCCCTCCGTGCCTGTCACAGAAAAGATGTCCTATGGCAAACAGCTTGGCATTCTACGCAAACCTCAATTGTGGTTAAATATCGTGACCGTTATTTTTATCTTTGCGGCAATGTTCTCGGTGTATAGCTACTTTGCTGAATATCTTGGACAAGTCACCGCAATGAACGGGTCATGGGTAAGCATCATGTTGATGGCCTTTGGTGTCATCATGATTTTGGGGAATTTTATGTTTGGGGAATTGTTGCATAGAAACATGACCAAAACCGTCATCCTGTTTCCTCTCCTCTATGCGGTAATATACTTATTCGTTTATTATCTGGGGCCTTATTTCGTTCCGATGATTGTGGTCGTCTTCATGTGGGGGGCGGTGCATTCGGGCGGGCTGATCGTCAGTCAAGCATGGCTAACGACGGAGTCGAGAGAAGCCCCTGAATTTGGCAACAGCTTATTTGTCTCATTTTCCAATCTTGGAATTACACTAGGTACTTCTGTCGGCGGTTGGTTTATTGCTCGATTGGGCATCCATCAACTCATCTGGAGTGGTGTGATGTTTGCTCTCCTAGCTTTCTTATTCATCATGATCAAGATAAAGATCTCCAAATCAAGCATAGCGTAGATTCTAATGACCACAAATTTTGTAAACCATCCGTTACTAGAGAAAAAGCATGGAGTATGGTAGACTCTATTCTAAGCAACGAAAAATGATCCTATGCGTATAAGCCTATAGAAGAGTTAGCTCTTCTATAGGTTTCTTTTCTGCTGCCAATATCTCATATTTATATGATGAATACAATTGAGAGGTTAAGTAATCCATGTTCAAGAAAATGAAAAACTGGCTGGAAAGGCGTTCCCCGGCCCAGGTGATATCCGGCTATTATTTACTCGCAGTCACCATTTCTATCTTACTATTCAATATCCCTGCGGTGCATAAACCTGGGGTCAACCTGACTTTTTTCGATACGGTCTTCACCGCTGTCAGTGTCGTAAGCGACACCGGCTTAGGTGTTATCAATGTCTCGGAAACCTTTAGCGTGTTCGGGTATTTCGTCATTATGCTCGTCCTGCAATTCGGGGGTATTGGCATTATGGCGATGAGCACATTCTTCTGGATCCTATTGGGCCGCAAAATTGGACTGCGTGAACGACGACTGATCATGGTTGACAATAATCAGTTTGCCTTATCAGGACTGGTTCAATTGGTCAAGGAAATCCTACAAATTTTTGTCCTGACAGAACTGATCGGGGCACTCCTATTCGGGTTTCATTTCTTGCGATATTTCCCGACCTGGCATGAAGCATTTCTTCAAGGTCTGTTTGCGTCCGTCAGTGCGACAACCAATGCGGGGTTAGATATCACAGGAAAATCCCTGATCCCTTTTGCAGGCGATTATTATGTGCAGCTGCTGACAATTCTGCTGATCATTTTCGGCTCCATCGGCTTCCCTGTCTTAATTGAAGTGAAGGCGTACTTGTCTAGGAGAAAGTCGAAGCTTGAACAGCCCTTCCGCTTCTCCTTGTTCACCAAGATATCGACGTTGACGTATGGGATTCTTCTTCTGATCGGGACCGTCCTTATTTTCGCACTCGAATATCAACATTTTTTCAAGGGTATGGCGTGGCATGAGAGCTTTTTCTATTCGTTCTTCCAAGCGGCAACGACGAGAAGCGCCGGGCTTACGACCATGGATATTAGTGAATTTTCGCATCCGACGCTTTTGGTTATGGGTGTGCTCATGTTTATTGGCGGATCCCCGAATTCGGTAGGCGGCGGAATTCGGACGACAACCTTTGCACTGAACATGTTATTCATCTATCATTTCGCTAGAGGGAACCGGGAGATTAAGGTGTTCAAACGCGAGCTGCACCAAGATGATGTGATGAAGTCACTCGCCATTACCTTATTGGCCGTGATTATGTGCGGTATATCCGTCGTAGCGATCAGTATTTCGGACAAGCAGCATCAGCTGATAGAAATTTTCCTGGAGGTCTGCTCTGCCTTTGGTACGGTAGGCTTGTCTACGGGAATTACCCCGGAACTTAGCACTTTTGCGAAATCGATTCTTATCGTTCTGATGTTCATCGGAAGAATCGGACTTACCTCATTCTTATATATCATTGGCGGCAACAAAAAGGAAGCAAGATACCATTATCCTGTCGAGCGAGTGATTACGGGTTAACTAATATTTCACAATTTTGCATATTATAAGCCCTTTCGACTTCCTTATATGAAGCGAAGGGCTTATAATGAATTGGATTATTATGACATAGAGGTGTATATTGGGTGTGGATTGACTTGATTTTGTTTTTCCTTTTATTTGCCCTATTTGCTTACGTATTTGTTACCGTAACCATTACGAACTTGCACAAGGCTTATTTAGTATTCCACTTTTCCATGATGGTATGGCCGTTCTGCCAGTTTGCTATAAAAGCAACGGAGAATACCAATTTTCAATTACTTTATGTGAAGCTCGCTTTTGTAGATATGTCTATGTTGACCATAGGATGGCTATTATTCACACTTTTCCTCACGGGTCGATCTCTATTTCCGCGAAGAAACGTAACCTTCGCCATTTCCGTTCCTGCGCTATTCGCAGCCCTCATCGTGATTAGCAATCCCAATGCGATGTTCGTCAGCCCTCTAGACGACGGATATATCCAAAGAGCTTATGGACCGCTTTTTTGGCTCTGTATCACGATTTTTATAGGATATGTGGTCGTTTCGCTTTATCTCATGTATCTCGCTTTGGCAGCCAACAGCCCGCCTCGCATCAAGAAGCAGGTGAAGCAAGTGCTGTTAGGTATTGTGGTCATGACTGCGTTCATTCTATCAGACATCTTCATCAACGTTGTTTTCTTGCACTCCCAGGAAGTTATTCCAGGGTTGACGTCTATCGGCATTTTGCTATCTGCTGTCATCTTTGTTATTGCCATTCATCGCGATAAAGTATTCGATATTGTTACCATTGCCCACCAAGACATCATTAACACCATAGCGCACGGGATTCTCGTGCTAGACGACAATGAGACCATTGTAGAAATAAACCAGTCGCTTCGTCCCTATGTCGACTTGCATGTAGGTGACCACTTCGATATAACATCCATCCTCCCACATCATGAATCCGCTAACAAAACAAACTTATTTATTCAGGCTTATCAAGAATATCCTCTAGAGAGAACCGAAATTGAAGTGATATATCATCATATAATCGATCGCAGCTATGTCCATATTCATGCCGCCCCGATTATGGTTGGAGATACTATGGTTGGGCGAATCATCACGTTTCAGGATATGAGCGTCCTTCGCCGCCTCATCGACGAGACCAATTTGCAGAACCAAATCTTACAAGACCGAAACCAGTCCTTAATTGCGATTCAGCAGGAACTTTTTGAGTCCAACCAGAAACTCGAGAAGATGGCGATCACCGACAGCTTGACGAATTGTTACAATCGGCATTACTTAACACAACAATTAGAGCTTGAAGTGATGAAAAATATGAACCATCAAATACCGTTTACATTGCTTCTAATCGACATCGATTTTTTTAAATCAGTCAATGACAACTACGGACATCTGGTCGGTGATCAAGTCATATGCAACACGGTGGAAGCCATTAAGCAGCATCTGCGTCCGCGTGACATTTTGGCTCGTTATGGCGGGGAGGAGTTCATTATCTATCTGCCCAATACGAATCAAACCCAAGCAAGCATCCTAGCTGAGCGTATCAAGTCTACCGTCGAATCGAAAAAAATGATTGTCTCTCAGATTAAGCCTGCTTTATCGATCACCATCAGCATAGGATTGCTAGCCTTGGACAAAATGTCGATGCAGCACTCCAAGGACTCGAAATCAACCCTTAATGAATTGTTCCAATCTGTAGACGAAGCCTTGTATCAGGCCAAAAGAGAAGGACGCAACCGAATTGTAAGCGTCGCAAGATAAATAACAACGACTATGCTGCGGTAAAATTTAAGGGCGCCCCGTTGGGCGCCCTCTTCTTGATATTCAAAGATCATTCCGTGATCGGATACACGACATTTGCTTAGAGCTTGAATTGGGAGATAACTACTTTCAAGCGATCCGCCATCTTCGACAGCGCTTCTGCTGAGATGCTGATTTCCTGCATGGAAGCAAGCTGTTCTTCCGTCGTAGCTGAGACACTCTGTGTGTTCCCAGCCATCGCCGTTGTGATCGACTTGGTATCATGGATATCACTGGCCATTTGCTCGGTTCCCGCTGCCATCTGTTGAACCGAAGCCGATACTTCTTGGATCTGCGTTGCAACGATATTCACCGACTGTTCGATACGCTGGAAAGCTTCGCCTGCCTCATGCATCACTTCGATACCAAGCGTTACCTCCGCTGCACTCTTCTCTGTATCCTGTGCGGATCTGAGCATCTCTGACTGGATATGTTGGATCGTCTCGGCAATTTGCTGCGCCATCGAGTTGGACTGCTCGGCAAGCTTACGTACTTCTGTAGCGACGACAGCGAAGCCTCGCCCATGCTCTCCTGCGCGGGCAGCCTCAATCGAAGCATTAAGCGCGAGCAAATTCGTCTGCGAAGCAATGCCGGCAATCGCTTGTACGATGTCATCAATACTGCGCGCCTGATCACTTAGACCTTTCATGGATTGGCCGAGCTGACTGACGCTGCTGCTAATCGAATGCATCTGATGAACTGTTTTTTGAATGGAATGATTACCCGCTTCAACCATGTCAGACGAATGAACGGCTGCCTGGGACACGGTCTGTGAGCTCCCCGCAATCTGTCTTACTCCCATGATCATCTCTTGAACCGTGAGATCGACACGGTTCATGCTATTCATCTGCTCATCCGATCCTTCTGCCAGCCGCATTATACTCTCAGCCGTATACTGGGAGGCTTGGGCTGATTGCTCGGAAGCAGCCGCCAGCTCTTGGGAAGAAGCGGACAGCTGCATCGACGTATCCGACACTTCCTGCAATACATTGCACAAAGAGTCTGTCATCTTATCGAAAGCTTCACTTAGAATACCGATTTCATCTTGCGATTCATTATGTACCCGCTTCGTTAAATCGCCATCGCTAACCATATTGGCTGCCTGAATCAATCGTCTCAGCGGTTTCAGGATCGATCTGACCGTAACATATACGATGACAAATCCGACCAATAAACCAATAACGATCACAATAACAGTCGTTCGGAAGATCGGCCCAGCAGCGTCCGTAAATTCCTGAACATTGATGGTTCCTGCAATTTTCCAGCCCGTCTGCTCATTGGTCACGAAGTCCATGATTTTGGGACTGCCCTCGTGTACATAATCCACATGTCCGGAAGATTTGGCATATACATCATCCAGCCAGCTTTCCTTCAATACATGCCCGGCTTTGTGTGTCGGATGAACGATGACTCTTCGATTCTGATCTAGAATAACAGAGTAACCTTTTTCCCCCACCTTCATGTTCTGAGCTATCGTTAGGATCTGTTCAAGATTTACATCTACAGCGACGACCCCCGAGCCGTCTTCAAGCGCTCGCGAGATCGTAATGACCATATTGCCTGTTGTAGATGATTTATAAGGAGGAGAAACGATGGCATTTCCTTTTTGTTCCATGCTCGCCTTGTACCAATCCCGGTTGCGTGGGTCATAGTCATCAGGCATTTTCACATCAGGAAATTGAATCATGATTCCGTCGAACGTGCCTACATAGGAGAGCTCGATCCCCTTATGCTGAAGCTGGAATTGTTCAATGAGTTGCCGAGCAGAAGTATAACTCTGTTCCTTATCCCCTTGATATCGGATTGTGTTGGCTAGGAAGGCAACATTCTGTTTATTTTCCAGAATGACCGAACTCAATTTTTCATTCAATAACTTGACACTTTGCTCCGTACCTTGCCTGATTTGCTTCTCTACAATGGAGCTGGCGCTATTATAGGAAAATAGGCCAATAGCTAGACTGGGCGCGATCAAAATTACAATAAAAGATATAATAAGTCTCGCCCGTATTGTGAATCTCCATTTCATCATGTTCCCACCTTTTGAAGTTATGTAATTCTTGACGCCTTCTCACCGCTTTACTATTATCGGCATTTGACGATATAGACTACACCTCTACCGAGACATTTTCGGAGCAAGCGACTGACCTACAAGTTTTGCTTACAAAACTCGCTTTGAAAGCGAGGAAGGTTCAATCGCCAATGATGAATAGCAAAGATGCCGGGACAATTGTCCCGGCATCTTTATATTTTTAACCTTTTGAGGAGGCCAACAAGGATTCGATTTCCTCCAGCGATTTCCCCTTCGTCTCAGGTACGATCCGCCAAGTGAAGAAGAACGTAATCACGGACATGACACCGAAGATCCAGAAGGTAACTGCCGGTCCTGCGGAAGCAAGCATCGGAGGAAAGGTCTGGGACACGATATAATCCGCTGCCCACAATGCCATCGACGCAATAGCCGTCGCTTTCCCGCGAATACGATTCGGGAAGATTTCGGACATAATCACCCAGACAACGGGACCGAGCGATATCGCGAAGGAGGCGACATACACCAAAATAAAGATGAGCACGAGAACCCCGGAGGTATGCCCCGTATAAAATGCAGCTCCAATCACCGCCAGGCTCACTGCCATGGAAGCCGATCCAACCATTAGCAGAACCTTACGCCCGACCTTATCAATCAGCCAAATCGCAAGAATAGTGAACACGAAATTAATGAATCCAACCAGGATGGTCTGAATCAGCGCAGCGTTCGTGCCCGCACCCGTTTCCTTAAAGATCTCCGGTGCATAATACATCACGGCGTTAATACCCGTAACTTGCTGAAGAATCGCGAGTCCAACGCCTACGATTAGCGCAATCCGCAACGTAGGACCGAACAACTGACGGATCGAACCGCTCTCCTGTGCGAACGATTTCTTAATGTCCAATACTTCCTGCTTCGCCAGTTCCTCACCGTGAATTTTGAGCAGGATCGGCAGAGATTCAGCTGCCTTGCCCTGCTTAATCAACCATCTTGGGCTCTCCGGCACGAAGAATAGCAGTACCAAGAATAGTAGGCCTGGTAGGACGCCGAAACCGAACATATAGCGCCAACCCATCGCAATATCCCATGCGTCATTCCCATACCCGGCAATACCGAGATTAATGAAATAGGTAAGGAAGATCCCCGTCACCGTTGCGAACTGGTTCAAGGCTACCAGCCGGCCTCGATATTTCGCAGGCGCGATCTCCGCATTATAGAGCGGACAAAGGGTAGAGGTAATTCCGATACCAATACCGCCGATAATTCTAGCGATGATATAAGCGCTGAAGGTCGTCGGAATGGCAGATCCGATAGACCCGATAATAAACAGGATCGCAGCGGTAATAAGCACCTTCTTCCGGCCGAATCTGTCACCAAGCACACCAGAGCTTGCAGCTCCGGCAATACAGCCGATAATCAAGCTGGAGACAGCCCACCCTACTTCCACTTCATTTAAGCTGAAATGATCTTTCATAAAACCAATCGCACCTGACACGACAGCAGTGTCAAATCCGAATAATAACCCGCCCAGAGCGGCAACCATGGAGACGAGGGTAACAAATCGCATGCTGACTTGTTGACCTTCATTGTGTTCTTTTATGCTCACGGAAGATGATCCTTTCTGACTTATTCGTACTTACATACGAGTCCTTTTATCTGATAATACAAGGTATATTCGTTACTGAGAGCCCATTATAGCATGGGATGAGCCCAGGTCAGGGTTCGATTGCCTTCACTTATTTGTCGTATACCAGCATAATATTAGGCCAAGCTTCCGCTGCCTAGCATCAGAGCCATCGACTAGCACATTATTGTCCCCCAAAAACAAAAAAGTCCATGCATCACAGCATGAACCTCATGAATTAGAGTTGATTGCGATATTCGGTTGGCGATACCTTAGCGACCTTCTTGAATACACGGCTGAAGTAATTCGGATCTTTATAGCCTACGAGATAACAGACTTCCTTCAAGCTGAGCTGGCCTTCTCCGATCAATGCCTTGGCCTTGTCGATACGCAGCCTCGTCACATAATCGATGAAGGTCTCTCCGGTCTGCTGCTTGAATACTTTGCTGAAATAATGCGGGTTCAAGTGGACGTGCTCCGCCACATCCTCAAGCGAGAGTTCTTCACGGAATCGCTCTTGAATGAACGTCACGGCATTATCAATGACGCTCCATGTGCGCTGTTCCCGCTCCTCCCGAATGCGCTTGATGGCTAATTCCACGTAAGTACGTTCAGCGACATGCTCTGTCATCACAGGATCAGCAGTTTGGTCCGAGAGCCCTCCCGGCGACGGCATAGCTAGATCTTCAAAAAGACATAGACTGCCCCATTGCTTATGATACGTTGATGCAAATACGCCTTCAAAATAGGATCTTCGGATGCCCGGGGTTTCTGCTCCCACCGTGCCAATCCCTACCGTCGCGTCAATCCCGTGCTGCTCGCGAAGAATCTCAATCAGCTTCATGCCAAGACCATGCGCCTCCTCCCGGAGTACCACGTCCTTCGACGAATCCTTCTCCAGTAGGAAAATGGCCATATGCCCATATACCATGGAGCTGACCACACAGCCGGTGCGCTGCTTGATGAACCCTTTCGCTACGTTTTTTACGGTTTCGAACAGATATTTCTTGTCATTGCCAATCTCCTTGTGAGGCAGCTTCCCCATTTCCGGCAGGGCTAGCACGATCGCGCATCCTTTATCGATGGAGACACCAAGGATGTCTGCCAGCTGCCCCACTTCCGTCTCATTCACTTGGTCAGACATAAAGACGAGCGCCATTTCCGTCTCTGCCAGTGGGAGCAGCTGGAAGAACTTATCCCTCATTGCGATCGCCTCATCGCGCTTCCGCTTGTCTTGGTCAATCTCGTCGATTAACCGCTGCAGGAGTGCGGCGATATGGTCGCGTTTGGCCGGTTTAACCAAATACTCCTTGACTCCGAGTGCTAGCGCCTCTTTGGCATATTCAAAATATTCATAGGCGGTAACCAGAATCATTTTGACCTGCGGGTGGTGAGCTTTGATTTCTTTTAACGCCTCAAGCCCTTGAATGCCCGGCATCTTAATGTCCATCATAATAATATGCGGACGAAATTCATATGCCTTCTGAATCGCGATGCGTCCATTCTCCGCATGCATGATCTCGAAGGTATTCGGCAGCATTCGGTTCACGATCCATTCGATGCCTTCCCGTTCAAGCGCCTCGTCATCTGCGATCAATAAACGATACATCTTCCTCCTCCTTTCCTGCAGCAGGAAACCGAATCAGAACCGTCGTTCCGAGGCCCGGCTTACTATCAATGTCTACGAGATCTTCCCTGCCATAGAACAATTCTAATCGTCTGAACACATTGCGTGTGCCAAGGCCCGTAGACTGTCCCTTAGCCTCTGCAACCGGCGGCCTGGCATCGATTTGAAGCAAGGACTGACGTACCTCTTCGCTCATGCCGATCCCGTTGTCAGAGATGGAGACTCTGACTTCCCCGGGACCGCAGGACACAGCAAGCTTAATCTCAGCTCCCTGCTCCATGCCCTCGATACCATGCACGAACACATTCTCCAGCAGGGGCTGCAGCGTCAACGTTGGAACCCATATGTTCAATCCCCGCTCATCGATATCAGTAATGAACCGAATGCGATCACGGAACCGGGCCTGTTGAATCGTAAAGTATTCTTTGGCATGCTCCACTTCATCCCGGAGGGTTACCGGATGATCCAGCTTCCGAAGGTTATATCGGAGAAGATTGGACATGGTGACGGTGAGATCGCTTGTTTTCTCCGCACCCTCGAGCAGAGCAAGCTTGGATAGAACATTCAGCGAGTTAAAGAGGAAGTGGGGATTCATCTGATTCTGCAGCACTTCCAGCTCCAATGTTTTGACCAGCTTGTCCTTCTCCAAGCTTGCTTTCTCTTTCTCAATCAGCTCTTTCAGGTTGTCTTGCATATGTTCAAATGCTCTGGATAATATCCCAAACTCATGATTCTCACTTAACTGTGGGGAGGAGACTTGTAGATTACCATCGGATATTTGCTGTGCGGTTCGCGTCAACTGCTTAATGGGTCTCGTGATGCCTAAGGAAATCCAATAGGCAAACACGACACTGATCAGCGTATTCAAGATAAAGACCGCGACGCCCCAATTATTCATTGCTTTGGTTTGGGTGAAAATCTGCCGATAAAAAGGCTGGTAATAGCTAAGCTCCAAATCGTTGAGCTCGTGCCCCTCTTCCTGGATGAACGCGGCAGTCCGCTCAGCCTCTTCATAGAAAGCCGCATACGCCAAAGCATCTGTCCGGCTCAGAGCATCGATTACTCTCGCTTCTTGCTCCATAAAGGTGTCGACCATATGACGATAGCTGCGGACGGTAAGATCTGTAGATGGAATGGTATCTTGCGCCGACAGGCTTTCCCGCAGAACATTCAGCTCATGTTGCTGATGAATCAATTCGCTGTTGTTGTCCTTGCTTCGATCTGTCAAATAAACATTCAGAGCCCGAAGATTGTTCTGTGTCTGTTCCGCAATTTGCTTGTATAATAATACCCGGTCCAGCATCACATTATAACTGTTCTGTACCTTTATGCCGCTCTGGAAGATGAAGAATGACAACGCGCTGCTCACGATAAATAGGGATGGAATCACAATAAACAGCATTCTACGTATATTCATGGGCTGTTCCCCTCTGATTTCACGTTGTCACGATCCAGAATGCTCGTTGCAACGAAGTGCTGAACCGGAATAGCGTCCCCCTTGAAGACCGCATCTACCAATTCAACGGCTTTGGCTCCAATTTCTCGGGGCTGTTGAACCACAGAGGCTGTAATGAGTCCATCCGCGATCCCTTGCCGCGTTACCTCCAAATCATCAAATCCAAATACGCGTACATCCGCTCTATCCGCCGCTTTCAATCCTTCAACAATTCCTGCGGCATCCAAAGAGCTAAGTCCCACCATCGTCTGAATACGCGGGTATTGCTTCAATAAGGCTTCTGTCTGCTTCGCAGCTTGAATCCGTGAAATATTCGATGAGCGGACAGCCACGATCTCATAACCCGGTGTATTGGAAATCATGGAACGGAGCCCCTCGAGCCGCAGCTGTTGATTGTCAGCCCATTCACTTCCGATGATGACGCCAATACGTCCCCGCTCAGCAGCATTTTGTATCACAAGCTCTCCCATGCGTTTGCCCGCTTCCCTATTATCTGTTCCCACGTAAGCAATCCGCTTGCTATCCGGCTCATCCGCATCGATTGTAATTACGGGGATCCCTTGATCGATGGCCTTGTTAATTAATTGCGTATATGGCTGACCCTTCATGCCCTGTACGAGAATCGCATCTGGTTTCGCAGCAATCGACTTTTCTAGAAGCTTCGTCTGTTCGGTAGGATTGATACGAATCGGGCCCATGTAATCGATTGCGATTCCCCGCTGCATTGCAGCTTCATTGGCTCCCTTTTCTACAGCCCGCCAGAATGGATTGTCTAGTTCTTGGGCAATTAGCACAACATGTTTCATCGATTTGCTCACGACGCTGCTCTGGTTCATTTCCCGAACCAGATGATCAATCTTCAGCGTAGGAGACACAAACTGGTATAAAAAATAACAGAAAACAAGAAGTATGCCGATCAGCCCTAATGTCCTGTATCTATTGAACATGGGTCCCTCCAAAGTTTTGTCTACATATCATGTTTTATTATATAGAGGCTGCTGGATAAACGGAAATCCCCCGTATAGAGTATTATAAGAGCCTTGCCACCATACAGTGGCAAGGCTCTTAGGGCATCTGACATAACCATGTGAATTTGTATCTGATTGGACCGTTGGAAATCACGTACCGCAATAGGTACGATACGGCATGGTCGAGTCCGACAATGTGCAGTATTCCTTCTGATCATCGGCGTACGCATAAGGCTCAGATAGAGCAGCGAGCAGCCGTTCCATCACGCTATAGTCGCCTTGTTCTTCGGCAGCTTCTAATGCCGCTTCGACCCGATGGTTCCGCGGGATGACCGCCGGATTACTGCTTCGCATCAATTGATTCGAATCCGCTCTTGATTCCTGTTGTCGGCCTAATCTTGCCTCCCAGCGTTCATGCCACGAAGTGAACTCGGGAGACCCGAACAGGTCTGATTCCTCCAACTGATTCAAGGTTAAGGCACGGAATGTATTGGTATAGTCCGCACGATGCTTTTCCATCAACCCGAGCAGGTCATTGATAAGCTCTTCATCCTGCTTCTCTTCGCCCAAGATCCCCAATTTAGCCCGCATGCCCTCGTTCCAGTTCACGTGATATAAATCCATAAATCCGGCAATCTTGTCTTGTGCCAATTGAACAGCCTGCTCCTGATCCTCATGGAACAGCGGCAATAACGTCTCAGCGAATCGCGCAAGATTCCATCCCGCAATATACGGCTGATTGCCATAGGCATAACGGCCTTGCGAATCAATGGAGCTGAATACCGTTGCAGGATCATAGGCATCCATGAAGGCGCAAGGACCATAATCGATCGTTTCCCCGCTAATGGTCATGTTATCGGTGTTCATCACCCCATGAATAAAGCCGACCAGCTGCCATTTGGCAATTAGCGCTGCCTGACGTCGGATCACTTCCTCCAAAAGCACAAGATACCGGTTCTCACCCGCATCAACGTCTGGATAATGGCGCTCTAACGTATAGTCGGCAAGGCGACGGAGTTCCTCCACGGTGCCAAATTGTGCAACGTATTGATACGTACCAACGCGCAGATGGCTGGCCGCTACACGTGTCAGAATGGCACCCGGCAGATCCTTCTCGCGGGTAATGAACTGCCCCGTTGTTACGACGGCAAGACTGCGCGTAGTCGGGATGCCAAGGGCATGCATGGCTTCGCTGATAATATATTCGCGCAGCATCGGTCCAAGGGCTGCCCGGCCATCCCCTCCACGGGAATAAGGGGTTCTGCCTGAACCCTTTAGCTGGATATCCATACGCTCTCCTTGCGGTGTAATCTGCTCGCCCAGCAGCAACGCGCGGCCGTCCCCTAACATGTTAAAATATCCGAATTGGTGGCCTGCGTACGCTTGCGCTAACGGCGAAGCTCCTTCGGGCACCTGATTACCCGCAAGTTCTGCTACACCTTCTTCGCTCTGCAGCGCCTGAACATCCAGTCCTAAAGATGCTGCCAATGGATGGTTGAGTACGACCAGCTTCGGTGAGCGTACCGGATTCAGGCTCATACTGGAATAAAATGATTTCGGCAGCTGGGCATAACTATTATCGAAATTCCAACCTAATTTATGTTGTTTTGTCATAGGTTCTCCTTTATTTCTTATGGCTTCGCTCTGTTAATGTCCACTTCCTCCCATTTATTATACCAAACTTTTTCGGAAGAACCCCCGTCTTGCCAATACAATACAATCCACATGGACACGCAATGAGGAGGTCATAAAATGTCTAAACCAAATTAAAACTTTTTAACGTCATTCCAGCGTCATAGCTACATCAAGTAATTACGTAGAGGTGGAGGCAAGAAATCATGGCCAGCAACAAAAAAAAATTCGAGAACTCACTTATTCAGTGCATTACGGAGCACAAAGAGAGTATTTATCGGCTTGCATATAGCTATGTACGAAATAAAGAAGACGCATTGGATATTGTACAGGATTCCATACATAAGGCATTCGCAAATGCAGAATCCCTTAAGAACCCTGACGCCATCAAAAGTTGGTTCTATCGAATCGTCGTGAATACATCATTGGATTTCCTTCGGAAGCAAAAGCGCGTTCAAGTCGTTGATGAAGAAACACTAGAAGCCTATAGCCAAGGAACGTCGGACTCCTATCACGATTTTGATCTTGAACGAGCATTAGAGGAGTTGCCTGTTAAGTACCGAAGCGTCGTGGTTCTGCGATATTTCGAAGACCTCAAGATTGAAGAAGTCTCTGAAGTGTTGAATGAGAACATCAATACTGTCAAAACAAGGTTGTATCAAGCACTCCGTGTCCTGCGTGTGAAGTTAAATGATAAATCCACTATGGAGGTATAATGATCATGGATAATAATATAGAACAGTTAAAGCAAAGTTACACGGAAATTCCGATTCCTGAGGAACTGGACTTCATTGTGAAGAAAGCCATTCGCCAGAGCCGCATGAAACGAACAAATATGCGATGGATTATCGGTACAGCGGCTGCCGTTATCGTGTTCGTGTCCGGCGTAAACAGCAGTCCGGCGTTCGCAAATGCCTTCTCCAACATTCCTGTGCTCGGCAAAATCGTGGAGGTGATTACCTTCCGAGAGTATAAAGTAGATGAAGATACGTACAATGCCAATTTGAAGGTGCCAGCGGTGACAAATCTGGAGAATAAAACACTCGAACAGATGCTGAACAACAAATACCTAGATGAGAATAAGAAATTGTATGCTGAGTTTCAGAAGGATATGGATGACCTGAAAAAACAAGGCGGGGGGCACCTCGGGATTGATACAGGATATGAAGTAAAAACAGATAACGACCAAATTCTCTCGATCGGCCGTTATGAGGTCAACACCGTAGGTTCCTCCTCAACGACAATGAAATATGATACGATCGATAAGAAGAACCAAGTGTTGATTAGTCTTCCAAGCTTGTTCAAGGACGATGCCTATATCGCATCAATCAGCGAGAACATCAAGCAGCAGATGCTGGAGCAGATGAAATCCGATCCGGACAAAACCTATTGGGTGAAGAAGGATGACAAGGATACGGACCCGATGGATGATCTCTTCCAATCGATTCAAAAAGACCAGAGCTTCTATATTAACAAAGACGGCAAACTGGTTATCTCCTTCGATAAATATGAAGTGGCTCCTGGATACATGGGGATTGTAGAATTCGTGATTCCTACGGACAAAATCGCATCGGATCTCGTGAGCAGCGAATATATTAAATCGTAAGACAATAAAAGCATCTGACCATCCACACAACGAATGGATGAATCAGATGCTTTTATACTGGCTAAATACTCATTTATTCAGCAGCATGTGTCGATTCTTGCGGAGCGGCTTGATTCGCCAGTTTCTTCGGCAGCTGCCATGCTGTAACAACGGCAAGTGCCGTAAATACGATATCCATCGTGCTGAACAAGCTCGAGAGATTCTCTTGGAACACCGTCATCACTTCACTTCCGAAGATCCCAGAGATACTCTCCGTATAAATATAACCAACGGTAAAATACTTGCCGAGCAGAATACCGAGCAAACTCGCGATCACTGCAATCACTTGATGTGCTGCAGTAATTTGTTTATTCGCAAGAGTGGCAACCACATATCCAGCAAGACCGCCGACCGCCCACGCCACAATACCCAATTCGTAGTCCGTCAATGCCACGATAACTGCCCACGCTGCACCACCAACAATCGCTGCGATCAAAGCGCCTATTATCGGTAATGCGATTTTGTTACTTTCCAAAGCAATCTTCCCCCTACAGAGTTAATATTTTCCACATCGTATTTTACAATATTTTCTGAAAAACGACAATCTATTTCTTTTTCCTTTTTTATCCATCCCCCTCCTAACAAAACAGTCTTTCCACCGATCGATGTAGATTCAGAGTATAATAGAGTGTATACGACAGTTACATGGTGGAACTCTGTATGTATAAGGTTTTGAATATAGTGTAGAAGAGGTTAATTGATGAGTGAGAAACGATTTACAGCGTATCCATTAAGTGAAGAGATTGTGAGAGCACTGAACAGCTTGGGCTTTGACACGCCAACCGAGGTGCAGTCGGAAGTCATTCCTGTTGCGCTTCAGAAGAAGGATCTTGTCGTTAAATCGCAGACAGGAAGCGGCAAGACAGCTGCTTATGGCATTCCGCTCTGCGAGCTTGTGGATTGGAACGAGAATAAGCCGCAAGCATTGATCCTAACGCCAACCCGCGAACTTGCGCTACAGGTCAACGAAGATATAACGAACATTGGGCGCTTTAAGCGAATTAAGGCAACGCCTCTTTTTGGGAAACACCCTTTTCATATACAAAAGGCCGAGTTAAAGCAAAGAACGCATATCGTTGTAGGTACACCGGGACGTGTGCTGGACCATATTGAACGCGGTACACTATCGCTAGAGCGGATGGCCTACCTCGTCATTGATGAAGCGGACGAGATGCTGAATATGGGCTTTATTGAACAGGTACAGTCGATCATTCAAGCGCTGCCTCGTGACCGAGTTACCATGTTATTCTCCGCTACGTTTCCTGAGGATGTGGCCCAGCTGTCACATCAATATATGGACAATCCTGCTGAAATTGAGATCCAAGCCAGCGGGATTACGACGGCTACGATTGAGCACGCTGTTATTCAGGTATCGGAGGCGGGCAAGCTAGCACTGCTTCAGGATCTTCTAATTGTTGAGAGCCCTGACAGCTGTATCGTGTTCTGCCGTACGCAGGAGCACGTGGACCAACTATTCCGGGAAATGGCTGATCTCGGTTATCCATGTGATCGGATCCATGGCGGGATGGAGCAGGAAGAGCGGTTCGAGGTGATGCATGCGTTCCGAAGGGGACAATTCCGCTACTTGATTGCAACAGATGTAGCCGCCAGGGGGATTGATATCACAGATATTACCCATGTGATTAACTACGATATTCCGCTAGAGAAGGAAAGCTATGTTCATCGCACGGGGCGTACGGGACGTGCAGGCAAGACGGGTAAAGCCATCACCTTCATCACGCCGAGGGATGGCAGACGATTGGCCGATATTGAGGCGTATATTGGATTTGCGATTCCGAAAGTGGAAGCTCCCTCCGAAGAGGAGGTTGATCGCCGTAGAGCCGATTTCGAGAAGAAGCTTCATATTGGACCTGAACTCAAAAAAGATAAACGCGAGCAATTGAACAAGCAGATTATGAAGCTTAACTTCAATGGCGGCAAGAAGAAGAAGCTTCGCGCCGTAGATTTTGTCGGGACAATCGCTAAGCTTGACGGCGTAACGGCAGAGGATATCGGCATCATTACCATCCTCGATTTCGTGACAGATGTTGAGATTCTGAATGGCAAAGGACCGCTTGTGCTTGAAATGATGAAAGATACGACAGTAAAAGGCAAGCTGTTAAAGGTACGCAAAGGAAAAAAATAAACGCCGAGATGCCAAGTGAAAATGCCACCCCAATCCAAGGGGTGGCATTCTTTCATCTATTTCTCTACTCATCTTGTTATAAATTCTTTCAAAAGGATATCTTTACAATTGATTTCAGACAGTATTTCATCCATATCCGTTATTTCGAAAGGAAAAACGACACCTTTAATCTTTTTATGTACTGTAACTTTGGCTAAACTGGCCGTAACCATCGCCGTTGTATGATAATCTGAAAAGGTAGATAAGGATAACGTTTTTATGCACTCATGATGATCGATGATTCCTTTTACTTCAACAGTAAGAAAAGCTTGTTCATTTTTATTCGGATTATGCTTAACAACTTTTGATAGAAACTTTTTGTTATTGCGTTTAAGGATATAATCAATAACTCTAAGTCTTCTTAGAAGAGAGATTTGTTTGTTAAAGAAACGATTATTCCAAGAAGTCCAGTAGTTAATTTGTTCAACGTTTAGTTTCTGTTTTAGACAATCTTTTTCCGCGTGGTCAATAAGTCGTACTTCACTTTCATTGGATGGTTCCATAAAATACATTTTTCTCTTTTTTGTAAATCCCGCTAAGTTAGCTGTATCGCTACCCGTATCATAATGAACAGGTTGAGAAATGATTTTCAACATATCCAATATGCCAGATATCCCAGCTTTTGCATTTGTGTTTTGTAGTAATCCAATATTCACTTCCGTTACTTCTTGAAAACTAGAAACTGCTTTGTTAACCATCAACCCCGATAATCCCGGAAAAAATCCAGACATTACGACAGAGCCTACATCATTTTTATCAGCATCTTTATGTAGTCGTTTTACTTTTTCTACAAAGTTAGGGAATGGGGTTACATCAATACAAAGAATATGATGATCTATACAAGCTCTTTGAATGTACGGATTTTGTTGATTTACAGCAACGATTACAATATCGACATTCTGAATGGTCTTCGTTATGTTTTCATTATTTGTTGTATCTAAATATCGGAATATTGCTTCCCGATGGATCGACTCTGCTAACCTCGTTCCTCTTTCTTCTTGATAATCAGTTACAATCAAGGTCACTTGGTTATTAAAAATGCGAAGTAATTCCATGCAAATCAATCTACCAAGAACCCCTGAGGCTCCAACAACCATTACTTTTATCATACGAGTATCCTCTCCTGCCAACTTATACGCCTTCCAGGGCTCCAGCAATCCGCATTCCGGTTCTTGCTAGTAGGCGAAGGCCGTCAATGGCATGTTCTGTCACCATTATGCCTTACAATGGTCACAGCGAGCAATACGAACCGAGCAAGCCAGAAATCACATGGAATCACGATCACGGAAACAGTCCAGAACAGATTTGATCCAAAAGAAGGCCAGAACATCCGGTTAGGATCTTCTGGCCTTTTGGTGTACTTACTTATTTAAGAATTGAAGCAGCGTTGTGGTCGGGAACATGATTTTCCCTTGTACGATTTGTACAGTGTTAGGAAGCTGAACCGGTTCGCCGTCGATAGTTGCCTCAGTCTTCCCTATGTTAGCTGTCAGGGAGCTGCCGTCTTTCGTAATGGTTACGCTGTGATCCGCTTTGTTCCAAGTCACTTTTGCTCCCTTGGACTCTGCAACATCGCGAAGGATGATCAACGTTTTGTCCGAATTCTTCCCCTTTGCCATTTGGCTGACTGTTGGCAAGCCGCTCAGATAACCAATAGCACCGGAACGCCGATTATCCCAATTTTGGTTGATTATAGGCTCAACTTGAGCTTTGAGCTCATCAGGAAGGATCATTTCGTCTCCCGGATGCTGAAGGTTGCTCATGATGTAGCTAAATCCGTTCAGATCAGACACGGCCTGAAGACCCGTCGCTTCAGCTCCCGCCGGTATCGACAAAATTCTGGAAAGCTTCTTCGTGTCGAGATTATAAGCCCACAGGTAGTTGTTGGCATGCATACCGCTGTCTTCACCGATGAACAGCGTACGCAGCTCCTCGGAATAGGATAAGTTGTCCGGGTTAGCTATCAGGTTGTCATCAGCCGTGTTTCCTTTCCAATCTGGTGCGCTCAAATCCTTGCCAGCGATAAGACCTGTCATGCCCGTTGCCACATACTCACTGTTGATGGCGTTACCGGCTTTGTCCTTTTGCCCGCCTGCCATCGCCATCTCGTAAACAACGCCGGATTTATTTTTTTTCACATGGATATCGTCAACCGGATCCGTGCCTTTGCTGTCCTTCTCCATCGTTTTTTCCACATAGGACATAGCTACATACACTTTCTTGTCCTTGGCGTTGATGGACACCCCTTCCATCTTGTTGAATTCAGATGTCGCGCCCAGGACCGCACCATACCGGCGGGATTCAAGGAATGCAGCCGCTTTTTCCATACCCGGCTTAACCTTCAGCCATTCCACTTTGCCGCTAGGGTAGGTTTTGATTTTCGTGAAACCTTCGGTATCCTTATCAGCCGTTTCGAAAATATCGCTGAATGTAATGCCTTTGTCCACATAGGACTTTACTTCATTATTCGAAGCATGTCCGAGAGGAATCCATTGCAGGTTAGCCGATCCGCCATTCTCGTCACTCGTTTGAATCCATTTGGCTGCATATAGAGTTCCCGCAGACAGATCCTTTGCCTTATCGGCAACGTACATGAACAGCATGGTGTTCCCGCCATCATCACCGAAGAACACGGTCTTCTGGTCAGGAGCCACTCGGCCGAGCTCGTGAGAGAATCGTCCCATACTATAGTGCTTTACGACATTTGTCGTGTTGTCGTGATTGACTGTGACTTCTACCAAGTAACCATAAGCGTAAGGATTACCGACTTTCTTGTCATCCTGGAAGTAGGCTTTCGTAAACGCCCCTACATAGGTTTGCGTTGGATCCGCTTCATATGCGCGCGCATCGGGATCATATTCCTCACTGCCCAGATGTGTATTCCAAGGCGTTAAAGAACCGTTGCAAGGAATCCAAAGACCGTCAATGCCGGAGAAGTCGATCTTCTTCAAGTCTACCGCTGACAGTTCACCAGTTACTTTGTTCTGATCGATTGTCGTCAAGCTCATCGAAGCAGGGACAAGTCCGTATGCGGATTTGCCCGCGTTGTTGCTGGTAATGTATTCGTAGTGTGTAACGAGCGATAGCGGATTGCCTCCTTTACCGGTAGGCTTCGCTCCATTAATCTTCATTAGGCTGTTGGAATCCGGACTGTCGGAAACGAATGGAACCGTTTTATTAGCATCGCTCGTATCCATGATCGGCTGACCCTTTGCGTCTATCGCAAGGCCTGCGGGCGTTCCTTTGATGGAATCAGTCGTTTTATACAGGGTTTTGTAAGCCAAAGGGAATGATTTCTTCGTACCGTCCGTGTACGTCACTTCAAACGAAGCCGTTGTGTAAAGTTTGGCCATATCTTCCGGTGTAGACGGTGCAGGCATCCCCACAAACTCCATGGATTTGACTTTCACAGCTTCAGCGGAAGCAGTTCCCGGAAACATGGAAGGCGCAAGGATGGCCAACCCCATAACCGGAGCAATAAGCCGTTTCATTCGAATCGATTTTTTCTTCAAAGTAATTTCCTACCTTCCCACGTATGTGTACTTGTACTCTCACTATAGTGTGGTTATGTAAAAACCATATTAATTTTCACAGCAAGTTTGATCAAATGATATTAAGAGTTTGTAAACAAAAAGGACCTTCATTCATGGTACAGTTCCCCCAATTGTACGGTCGGAGCCTGTCTATTCGCAGTAGGCCCAACGAAACGAAGGTACGTGTCGTTTGTCATTCCGGACAGACGAGGGATATATAAGCATTAAACTGCAGTACGCAGAAAATCGGCTCTTACATTCCGATCGAGATGTGCTGGATATCGCACTCGAGGCAGGTTTTTTCAATTTGGGACGCTTCTACAAATCATTTAAGACCCTGTTCGGTCATACGCCACCGCAACATCATCGCCGAATGCACGCCCTTCACCGGAGCAGAAATAAAAATGGCACCCCGACGGGTGCCTTTCACTATTCCTTTGTCCACCACACACACTTCATCACCAGTTGATGATCGATTAATTCGGCAGTCAATTCACCGTTCATTTTGACCATGAGACTTTTGGCTATGAATAACCCTAGTCCTGTTCCTTTGCCCGACCGGGAGCGGTCCACCGTATAGAATCGATCGAATAGATGATTCAGATCACTTGCATTCAAATAATTCGCTTCGTTGCAGATGGACAATACAACCTTCGATGGATGCTTCTCCATCGTAATCCAGATGGGCCCGTCCGAATGGTCGATCGCATTGGATACCAAATTTTCGATCACACGCTTGATGGCAGATTCATCTGCGGTCACGAGGATCTTGTCTTCGGTAAGCTGAATCGTAGCCTCCCCTTTGCGTTCGTTCAACCGATCATAGAATCCCAATAAAATTTCAGGAATAAGCGTGGTCATATTCACCTGTTCCATTTTCAACTCATGATTCATCGATCCGATAAGTGATAACTCAAAAAATTCATTCAGCAGCACCTGCAGCCTTTTCGTACGGCTTTTGGCAATCGATACATATTCTTGCCTCTCATCTTCGGTTATTTGGTCCGATTCCAAGAGCTGAATATAGCCAAGAATAGAAGTTAAAGGCGTCCTTAAGTCATGCGAAATATGGGAAATACTCTGTTTCAGTTCATACTCCGTCCGTGTTCGAAGGGCCTTGGCATCCGCAACCGAATCCATCAGAAGATTGATTTCTATCGCTAGTTGTTCCAGGTCACTTTCATAGAGACGAAGATCGATTTTCTTTTCCGTTAACCCCTGATTGTAGGCGTGTAATTGATGATACATTCGTTTCATCTCACTCTTCAACAAAAACAAGCGGATAAGCGCAATAACAGCTGTAATACTTACAGCCACAACGATATATATCATTCTGCCCTCACCCGCTTCTCCAATGAAATTACTTGATTTCTTTACGTCGATAGAACCATGCGCTTATCATTCCGAAACAGACAATAGTGATCAATGGGATGATAATCATACGTAGGTACAGACCCCCATCAGGAGCAACGGTTCCGAGTTCATACATCAGCTTAAACACCGTATAATGATAAATCGTCTCCACAAATGAAATATATTTGCCTACAGCAGCAAAGAACATGTCGATGAATAAAAAGAACACCATCGTAAACGCAATCGTCTTACCGCCCTCCGCCATGAGCGTCGCAATCAAAGTTGCGATCGAAGCAAAGGCCGCAGCGAAGAGAATAAGAAGGCCGAATGTTCTTAAAAGATATGGAAATATATCTTCGCCGGGCAATTCTCCTAACCCAGACAATATCGTCGCAACAACAAAGTTAATCATGGGAAACAACAGGCCTAGAATAGCACAGCCAATCGAGAACACAAGTTGTTTCGCTGCAATAATACCACCTCTGCTATTACCGCTAGAAGCGATGCTCTTCATTACACCGGTAGTGTACTCACTAGAAATAAAGAACCCGGCGAGCACGCAGATCCCAATGATCATGATATAGCTGCCCATTAGCGCGCTAATCCACATTTCAATTCCAGTCGCGGGAGACTCCCCGTCCATCCTCTGATCGATATATTTGAAAATCGACCAAAATAAACCTGCGGCGGAGATCATCCATAGAAGCGCTCGGAACGAGCGGTCCTTCCATAACTTATACCATTCGGATTGGATGAGATTATTCATTCCGCTCACCCCCGATCCGGTTGGTGAAGTATGCTTCCAAGTCTTCACCCATCGGCATGAATTGTTCAATCACGAGTCCTGCTGACGTTAATGCCACGGACACTTTGCCAGGCGTATCTACGAATTGGTACAGTTTGATCGTCCCATCCGGCATGACTTCGAATTCAGTAGCAGCTAACTCCCCCTCAATAACGGCAGCCGCTTTCCCGACATCATCCACTTTGATATGCAGATAGTGCTGACATTTCTCATGAAGTTCACTCGCCGACAACTGTTCTAACAGCTCCCCTTTATGAATGATACCAAAATGGGTAGCCAGCAGATGAAGTTCACTTAAGATATGGCTCGATATTAAAATCGTGATTCCGTGTTCCCGATTGAGTTTTTTGAGGAGCTCTCTCATTTCGATCACCCCCATCGGGTCGAGGCCATTCGTCGGTTCATCGAGAATCAGAAATTCTGGATCTCCAAGAAGCGCGATTGCGAGTCCTAGACGCTGTTTCATGCCCAAGGAGAAGTTTTTAGATTTTTTCTTACCCGTATCTTGAAGCCCGACCAGCGTCAACACCTTATCAATGCAAGCCTGTCCAGGGATCCCTCGCAGCAGCCGATGAGTCTCCAAATTTTCTCGGGCCGTCATATTAGGATATAGCGCCGGACTTTCAATAATCGAGCCGATTCGTTTTCTTGCATCGCTCAAATCCTGTGCGTCTCGCTTACCGAACAATTCGATCGAGCCATCTGTCGGGCTAGCCAGACCTGTAATGATACGGATGAACGTGGATTTGCCCGCGCCGTTCTGTCCGATAAAGCCGTAAATCGCGCCTTTTTTGATCGAAATATTCACGTTATGAAGCGCAAAGTCCATCTTATAGACCTTTGTTAAATGATTGGACTTCAGTATATAGTCACTCATTGTCTCACGACCTCTCTGTGGAATGACTTCATTATCAGAGGCAAGACATAAGCGATCATAAAGGGATCCTTAAGAAATCATTAAGCGGGCTATTTAAGTCGATACCCCATTCCCCATAACGTTTCGATGTAATCCTCCTCCGGATTTGCTTTGGCTAATTTATTCCGTAAATTGCTCATATGCACGTTAATTGTATTGTCATCGCCTACAAACGTATCTCCCCATACGCTCTCGAATAAATTGGCCTTGGAGAATACTTTTCTCGGGTAAGATAGGAACAGCTCAAGAATGGCAAATTCCCTTGCGGTCAGCAGCACTTCCGCTTGATTGACCGTCACGGCCTTGGTATCCTTGTTCAGAATAATGTCTTTATACCTGAGTCGATCACTCGGCACCATGCTGGTCAATCGGCTGTATCTTCTGAGATGGGAATCGATTCGAGCTGACACTTCTTCGATATCGAATGGCTTCGTAATATAATCGTCGGCGCCGATGCGCAGCGTAGCAACTTTTGTCTCTTGCTCTTCTTTCGCAGAGATGACAATCACAGGAGTTGGGGTCTTTTCGCTTATTTTGACAAGGAGCTCCTCGCCAGTCAGACCTGGCAGCATCAAGTCCAGCAGTACCATATCCCATACCTGTCTTTCCAAATAGATCATGGCTTCCGTCCCGGAAAATGCAGGTTGAGGCGAATACCCGCTTTTCTTCAAAATTTTACACAGCAGCTGGTTTATGTCGTTATCGTCTTCTACCACCAAGATGTGTACCGTTCTGTCCATAGCTCTTGTTCACCTACAATCTGCAATCATTTTGAGAGATAAGTTCGACATACGACGTTGGAAAACCTTCATAGAGTCGATCGGAGGGACGGCCATACACATTTTCTCTAGAGTAACGCAAGGGTTGGTTGGTATACTCAAGTTAAGAAGCTTTTCCATGGGAAAGAAGGGTTGCCTGCATGCAACTGGAATTACACGCAAGTGAATATCGGGTGTCTGCCGAAGGCATAACGGTCGTGCTGCTCCCGAAGGAGTTCGCTCTATTGCAATTTCTCTATCGCAACAGAGGCCGTACATTCAGCCGGGAGCAGCTGCTGGATCACGTGTGGCCGATGGAATATCCGGTTGAACGGACGGTGGATGACCATATCTATAGGCTGCGTAAGAAGCTGCGTCCTTTTGCAGATGTAGAGATTAAATCGGTCAGGGGATTGGGTTACAGCCTGTCGGTGCTGAATTCAACCGCAAGAGAAGCGAACCCCACCACCCGAGATCCGGAGCTGCATAAGACGATGCGGGATGTATTCGGGAAATACCAACTATACGGCCAGGGCCGTTCGATGCTAACCCTTGCACGTCAACAGGATGTGCTTGGATTTGAACTGGACCCGTTTTATTCGGTCTATGTCCATTTTGTACAAGGAGATCTGGAATGGCTGCTGAATTCGGACGAAGTTCCGCTGAACGAACGCTTCTATTGGCTGCTATTGTTTTATATGTTCACGGGGAACCCTAAGCAGAAGCAGGGACTCTGTGAGCAAGTACTTGAGAAGAAACTCTTGTCTCCCGCGCAGCACCGAGAAATGGAGATTCTCAACATTCTTGATTTGTATACGCTGGCGGGTGAACCTGATCAAGCGCTGAAACGTTTGAGGGTGAGTCATGCCGTGATTGCCGAACTGAATTATGAGAACTTCATCCCACAAACAGCAATATCAGAGATGTTTGTACACCTGGTTGCAGGGGAAGAGGAGCACGAATTAGAGAAAATGGCATATGCCATTGAAAATGAGATATTACCCGGGAAACCTTTTCTGCGCGAGATCGGCAGTTACAAAGTGGTTAAGGGGCTCTGGATGCTTCGACGACAGGCATGGCGTGAGGCGGAGAATCTCATGGACGAGGGACTCCAGATCCTGGACAGATCCGGTTTTGTGCCATTGCGACTGGCTGCTCTAACCCGAATTCATCATTATTGCAGCATGTTTCCTCCGAAAAAAGAATTACAGCAGAAATATACCCATATCTTTGAAGAGGAACAGGAACGTATTGGCCTTCAAAAGCTGATAGGGACGCTCGAAGCAACGATATTGAACGAGCTTAACCGTTATTGATCATGCTCTGATTATCCTCTGACATTTCTCCGTTACAGTAAAATCATGCCCTATTCGATCTTAATCGTGATTTGGAGGAATGACGCATGATCGCTTCACAACAAGCAGGGACCAGCCTGCTTCGTAACAAAATATACATGCGCGTCTATAGTGCCTTTGCCGCTGCATCCTTCGGGGACTGGTTCGATATGCTCGCCATCCAGGTGCTTGTCGGGTATCGCTGGCAGGCCGATCCGCTGATGCTGGCCCTCATTCCGGTCGCCAATGCGCTGCCCAGCATTCTGCTCGGTTCAGTTGCAGGTGCCGCCGCCGACCGGATGAACAAGCTGAAGCTCATGCGAATTTGCGATTTGTTGACGACAATCCTGACATTACTCGTGCTGTTCGCGCCCAACATGGCATGGCTTCTCCCGCTTCTAATGCTGCGTGCAGCCATCTCGACGTTAAACGTGCCTGCACAGCAAGCGTTCACGCGCAGCATCGTCAGGGAGGATCAGCTGCTTCAGGCCACCTCACTCAACGGCATCGTGAACCAAGGCTCCAAAATCGCCGGCCCCTTGTTAGGCGGCTTCGCGCTGTCCATGTTATCGCCGCAATGGTGTATTTTGATTTGTGCCTGTTTAAGATTAGGTTCTTATCTGCTGCTGCTCACCGTCAAACATACCGAGACGAGAAATGGCAGGGAATTGCCTGATGCAGAGCAGCCCATTCCGCTGCGTACGCTGTGGGCAGAAGGGTGGAGCTTCATCCTGCACAGCCGACTGTTGCTCGTCACCATGCTGTTCGGATTAACCGGGGCACTTGCCATTCAGATGGTCGACTTTCAGTTCACCAGCCTGTTCCGAACGGTTGCCCCGGATCAGGAATCACTGCTCGGCTGGATGGTAGCGGCATCGGGTGCTGGAGCCATTCTTATCATTGTCGCGATGAATCGTATCAAGCGTTCAATCGGTTATGGGTGGAGGTTTGGGAGTGGTTATGCCTTGATCGGCCTATCGATTGGAGGACTTGGGCTGCTCCCTGTCGGGGTTTCCGTACTGCCTGTGCTGATATTAGGATTCATCATGGGCGTCGGCAATGGGATATTCATGGTGACGTTCAACTATTGTCTGCAAAAAGAAACGCCCCCGCATATGATCGGCCGCATATTCGGCATTCAGAACACGATCTTAGGGATTGTGATGATTGGAGCGCCACTGCTTGGGGGCCTGCTGGTTCAAGTAACGGGTGCTGCGGCCACCTTCCTGAATTTCGGGATGGTAATCGCCCTGCTCGGGTTAGTAGGCATACTATTCGGAAAAATGTTGTGGCCTGCGCCAGCCAACCAAGCTGTTGCGTTCAAAAGTGCGTAATTCACGATTCTCGTATGGTCAAGATGAAGGTTTGTTTTACCCAACATGAAAAGGCCACCCTCTACAGGATGGCCTCACCTTACATTATCACTCAGACACTATCGGCAGAGAATATCTCGCGAAACCTTCAGCGTTGTAGCGGTACCGCTCGCAGATGGTGTAAGGGTACCCTTGATGATCCACTTTCAATCCCTTCTCGGCGATATAAGTATCGATCACACGTCCGGCTCCATCGAAGTCCCCTTCTTTGCTAGCCGCTACGACACAGCGCTGCGCTGGAATCGTCATGCGTGCAAACCACTCCGGTATGCCATCGAAACTAGTCACTTCCACGCAGAGAATGTATGCATGCGTATCAGGTGTATTTTGCCCGGTAACCTGCGGCCACATACCATACTGGACAGAAGAATCGATGATCTGAGGCATATGAGCGGAGAGCCCAAGCAAGCTATCTTTGGCATGCTGATATTTGCTACCCATATCATTAAGACCAATACACGGAATGCCGATCAACTTCATTTCACTGTGCTCCACAATTTGAGCCACCATCTCAGGCAAAACAGGAACTACGGTCTCGTTCATTCATATCCCCCTATTCAGCACAAATCATTAATTTGTTACCATCTGGATCTTTCACGACGAACCAATGATCATGCTCAATTTCGGTTACGAGCTCCACACCTATCTTCTTCATAAATTCGAATGAACCCTTCAGATCTTCCGTCAATAGCATAAAGGCAGGTGTATCAATGGAAGGGGCGCCGCCTGGCTGATCGCCTCCCCACATCGGCATCGTATCTAGAATAATTCCGGTTCCAACCATGGGCAGAGGGCATAAGTGGCCATTCATAATGCTGCAGTCCGCTTCCTTCAACCCCAGAACCTGACAATACCAACTGCGCGATTTCTCAATATCTCGAACGGGGACAAAAATACTACCAACCTTGTTCTTGATCGGACTGGTTTGCGTATCGTTTTCTTCTTGGGTTTGTTTCTGCTGGTTCATTGATCTACCTCCATGTGTCATTTTCAATTTCGTAAAACCACAGTCTCGTTCATCCAAATTCTAACTATACAATATTTTACAGAACATATTCGCGAGATAACGGTAAAATCCTTTTTGCTGAATAGCAAATATCCCATTGTTGTACAAGTCTGAATTCTCGCAAACCATCCCATACCGGCTTCTAACCTTTTCTGCATAACAAAAAGACCTAATCCATTTTCTTGGAATAGGCCTTCCTTATCGCAATTTGTCACCTTTAGCTATCAATCTGTTGTTTATTATTGAGGATGTTATCCTCCAATACGGCGAATTTATCGCCATACTCCTTGATAATATGATTCTCTCCCCAAGCGCATAAGGAATCCAGAATATGCTTCAAGCTCCATCCGTATTCACTCAGTTCATACTCCACTTTTGGTGGCACTTGATTGTAGATGATCCGATTCACAATGCCGTCGTCCTCTAACTCCCGCAATTGCTGAGTTAGCATCTTCTGCGTAATGGCAGGCATCAGACGTTTGAGGTCGCTTGTCCGTTTCTTCCCATGCGTGAGATGGCATAGGATGACGCATTTCCACTTGCCGCCGATCACTTCCAACGTCGCCTCGACAGAAATATTATATTTCTTCTTCCCTACAGCTTCTTCCGCCATTGCTTCATCCCCTTGCTATCTATTTACAGGTACTTTTAAGTACCTATAGCACAAAAAAGTACCTACTGTTCATTTCGAACTATACCATTCATAATAGCAGTTACCGGCCGGATATCACAATAAATAATGCAAGGGTGTGAACCATGATGATAGAGAATAAAAGAAGCATGTTGGCGTTGCTCGCATTGGCCATCAGCGCCTTTTCAATCGGAACAACCGAATTTATCAGCGTGGGACTGCTGCCCTTAATCGCTGAAGATTTTCATATATCGGTTACCACTGCTGGATTAACCGTCACATTATATGCGTTAGGCGTCACCTTCGGAGCGCCTGTCCTGACTTCCCTGACCTCGAATGTGTCACGAAAAACGCTGCTGCTGTGGATCATGGTCGTATTTATAGCCGGCAATATGCTCGCCGCGATGGCTAGTGGGATCACTGTTCTACTCATTGCACGTGTCATTTCCGCGCTATCTCATGGTATTTTCATGTCAATCGGCTCTACGATTGCAGCAGATCTCGTACCAGAGCATCGCCGGGCAAGCGCAATCTCGATCATGTTCTCCGGACTTACCATCGCCACGGTAACCGGGGTTCCTCTAGGTACATTTATCGGGCAGCAAATGGGATGGCGGGCGGCTTTTGTTGCCATTGTCGCTGTCGGGGTTGTGGCTTTTATCGCAAATTTGATGCTGGTGTCCTCGAATTTGCGTAAAAGCGCCAAAGTACGTCTTGGCGATCAAATCAAGCTCGTTACAAACTTTCGATTACTGCTTGTCTTTGCAATTACGGCTTTAGGCTACGGGGGTACGTTTGTCGTCTTTACTTATTTATCCCCGCTGCTCCACGATATAACCGGATTTCATGAGAAGACGATCGCCATCATTCTTCTGGTCTATGGCGTTGCCATTGCGATTGGCAATATGATCGGAGGTAAAGCGGCTAACCGCAAGCCTTTGAGGGCATTATTCTATATGTTCGCCATTCAAGCCGTTATTCTGTTCCTATTAACGTTCACGGCCCCCTTCAAAATCGCTGGGCTGATCACCATCTTTTTCATGGGGATGTTCGCTTTTATGAATGTACCTGGCTTGCAGGTGTATGTCGTCATGTTGGCTGAACGCTTAGCCCCAGAGGCCAAAGATGTCGCTTCCGCCGTCAATATCGCCGCATTCAACGCAGGCATTGCGATTGGGGCCTATCTGGGTGGTGTCGTTACCGATTCAATCGGAATCATTCATACCACCTGGATCGGAGCCTTGATGGTATTAGGGGCCGTATTCTTGACAGCCTGGGCCCGTGCCTTGGAGAAAAGAGATCAAAGAACCGTCATAACAACATTTTAGGAGGATGACATCAGATGATGAAACACATGCAAGATACAATGACTTTACACAATGGCGTGAACATGCCCGGTCTCGGACTAGGGGTATTTAAGGTCGAAGAAGGTGACACATTGGTGCAAGCCGTCAAATCGGCTATTGCTCATGGCTACCGCAGCATCGACACCGCTGCCATTTACGGGAATGAACGCAGTGTCGGACAAGCCATTCGAGAAGCTCTGCAGGAGAACGAGCTGGCACGGGAAGATCTATTTATTACATCCAAGGTGTGGAACGCCGACTTAGGATATGAGTCCACATTGGCTGCCTATGAAGTCAGCTTAGAGAAATTAGGCCTCGACTATCTTGATCTCTATCTCATCCATTGGCCTGTGCAGGGGAAATATAACGAGGCATGGAGAGCGCTGGAGACCTTGTACCGTGAAGGCCGCGTCAAAGCCATTGGTGTGAGCAACTTCCAAATTCATCACTTGGTGGATTTGATCTCGAAGGCTCAAACCAAACCGATGGTGAACCAAGTGGAGTTCCACCCTCGATTGACACAGAAGGAATTACTTGATTACACGAAGGAGCAGGGCATCCAGCTTGAAGCTTGGTCCCCATTAATGCAAGGCGAATTACTGGATAACCCGACATTGGTTGACATTGCGGCGAAGTACGGCAAATCTGTTGCGCAAATCATTCTACGTTGGGACTTGCAGCATGGCGTCATCACCATTCCGAAATCCGTTAAAGAGCAGCGCATTATTGAAAATGCTGCGCTGTTCGACTTTGAATTGAGCACGAACGATATGGCGCAAATTGATGGATTGAATCAGGATCTGCGCGTTGGCCCGGATCCGGATAATTTTGATTTTTAATACACGAAACGCCAATTCCCACATGGAGGATTGGCGTTTTTTTGCATAAAAAATGAGTCTTGAAAAATATCAAGTGTATATGACGGCATCGATATCATCCCGGGATCAGACGCTTGGATACCTGACCTGTTAAATGATGTAGACCATCTTTATCAAGAAATTGGTTAAGTAGCTCTTGACAGGTGGATGGAATGGGAATATTATGATGTCAGTAACCACTGACAGACATTGTGTGTAGAGAGAGGATTCTGGCATATGGAGAACAACAATTTGGGAAGCAGCGACAGACTGTTGTTAGCTGCGATTAACCTGATCTCGGAGAGAGGCTACAATGGCGTAACCACGCAGGAGATTGCCACAGCTGCCGGGCTAAGCGAGAAGACGCTGTTCCGACACTTCGGAAGCAAGCAGAAGCTCCTCGAATCCGCCTTCGACCGATATCACTATGCCGAAGAAATGCGCAAGCTTTTCAAGGAGAAGCTGGTGTGGGAGCTCGAAGAGGACCTGCTTACGGTCTCCAGGACGTACCATGAGATCATGAACCGCAACCGGAAGTTGATCCAGATCAGTACCAGAGATGAGGTTCAATTACCCGGATTCAAGGAACGGACACAGCAGCATCCGCTGCAATTACTCGAGATTCTGACGAATTACTTCATCGCGATGGGTGATAAGGGCAAGATGATTCGCACGGATCCGAAGATGCAGGCTTTTACCTTCATGATGTCGCAGTTCGGAGCGTTCGTTAACGATCTGGAAGCAGGGAAGAACTACCCTGATATCGCGCTTGAACCTTTCATGTATGAGAGTGTGAAGATATTCGCTAGGGCTTTAACCCCCTAGCTTTTTTTACAAACAGTATGTCAGTAAGTACTGACGGACAAACAACCAAATTGGAGGTTCATTGAGATGACGATAGAAAAAAATATGAAATATCATCCAGCTGCGTCTATCCGCTCGAAAGGGTTACGGCTGGCTTATCTGTTGGCTGTGATTAACGCTGTTGTAATTGGCGCATCCTATTTGTTTGTCAAAATGACGTTAGACTATGCGAACCCGCTCGATACCCTGACGTTCCGTTTTGCCGCAGCGTTTGTGATGCTGTCCATCCCAGTAGCGTTCGGCTTCGTCAAGCTGAACTACCGTGGCAAGCCGCTCTATAAACTGCTGCTGCTGGCGACGATGTATCCACTCGGATTCTTCATGTTACAAACATTTGGACTGCAGCACGCCACCTCCGCAGAGGGAGGCATCATAAGCTCGTTTACCCCCGTCGTCACCATGATCCTCGCTTCGGTTTTTTTGAAAGAAGCAACGTCTTTCTTGCAAAAACTGTCCACACTGCTATCCGTATCAGGCGTTCTATTTATCTTCATCATGAAGGGAAGCGGTATCGATTTCTCCAAAATGACAGGGATTCTCCTACTGCTGCTTGCATGCGTCGTTCTTGCTGGATACAGTGTGCTCGCTCGTTCCATTTCCCGACATTTTAGCGTGACAGAAATTAGTTATTTCATGATAGGAACAGGCTTGGTCGCGACTCTCGTTCATTCATTCACCACCCATGCGGCAAATGGAACGCTGAGCAGCCTATTCGCACCACTCGCAGACGTTTCTTTTCTCTTGTTGATCGCCTATCTTGGTGTGGTCCAGCTCGCCACCGCGTTGATGGGAAGTTATATTCTGTCCCGCATCCAAGCATCGAAAATGAGCGTGTTTACGAATCTCTCGACCATCGTGTCCATCGCCGCCGGTGCCTGGGTCCTCGGTGAAGAAGTCACTTGGTATCATCTTATCGGTTCGGTGATGATTATCGTTGGTGTGATTGGAACGAATCTGATGGGGCGGAGAGCGACGGAACCTGCCCGGAAAATGATGAGTCCAGATGTAAATCCTGTACAAAGTGCTGCCCGAATGTAAATGGGACCCCCACACATGGACAGCCAACAAGTCGAACGGTATAGTGGGGCTATATGACGCTTGTGTTGGGAGGCTCTAATGATGAACTGGAATACGGTATTCGAAAAAGAATATATGAAAGAGGAAGGCTTGCCCGAAAACGACCTGCAGCACTTCCTGAGCACCTGGAATATGCCGATGACCGAGGAAGAAATCGCGGAAATCGTGGAGCGGCAGCGGAATCCTTTTCCCGTGACCGATCCACTCCATCGTCAATATACGCCCTTCGATCCCTCTCGGTGGACGATCCCGCAAATGAAACTACCCGATAGCTATCTCCAATTCCTCAGGTATTCCAACGGTGGAGAGTTCGGCAACGGGGACAGATACTTTCAATTTTTCGGCGCGGCTGAATTCAGAGAGATGAATCTAGCCTATGAGTTACCGGAGTATATGCAGGGAGCGGTTTCTTTTGGCATGGACGGATGCGGCAATCATTATGTTTTTGATATGCGAGCTGACATGCGTGAGGGGGAGTACCCGATTCTTGCAGCTCACTCCGGTAATTTGGGCTATGAGGATTGCAGGAAGGTCGCTAATTCTTTCGCAGAGCTGTGCATGGGGAAGACATCAATAGACGATGAATTGAACGAATACTAGCCCAAGGCTATATTCGAATGAACCCGCAGTAATGGACTGCTGTATTGACTCAAGGACAGGTCATATCAGTCAAATAGAAGAGGCTTTCCCGAAAATCGGGAAAGCCCGACTTTTACATTCATACGCAAGATCGCTACTCCTTTTTCCGATCCACTAACTCCTGCTGCGCGAGTCGGATCATTTCTCGAACCATGGATCCGCCGATTCTACCGCCAACCTTGCCTGCAGATCCGGTGCTCAAATCCCCATTGTCCCCCGGCTCAAGCGGCACACCGAGTTCCTTGGCGACCTCGTATTTCACATCATCTGGCCGATCCGGATTCACGTTATACCCCTCGCGTCGCATCACTTCAGCCTTAAATTGCTGCATTCCGCGCTCAACGCCGGGCACGGCATATTTCCTTCTTCGAGACATTTGGAACCCCTCCTAGTCCTGTTTTCAGTAGCATGCCCAGAAAAGACGATATCGACGCCTAATCATTGCTTCCGTTAATAACCAAGAGGGAAAAGAAAAACTCTTAAACCGGAGAGAACAAGCAGCCCTCAACCGATTCAAGAGTTGTTGAAATCGTTCACTTCTTATGCGTTCCGAGATAATGCAGCGGAACCGGTATAGATTCCTGACTTGCGCACAAGCGTCCCGCCGTTCGGCATAAATTGCGTTGTGGAGTTCGGATCTCCCAGCACATCCACCACCTGCCCGTTTCTTTTCAGAACAATGGCTACGGTGTTATACTCCGTTGGGTTATATAGAGGGAGTTCATCATTAAAGTACGTGATTTGCGTGATATCAAACACATCATAGAAAATGTTACCGATAAAAATAAAAGGGTCAATATACCCCTCACGGATTAACGGAAAGCCAGGGTAGTCACCGATCAAAACAATATTTTTTCTCCGTACTAGCAAGCATTCAGCTCCCATCTCATACGTTCATATCAAGAGGTGAGGACATGAGGAAGGAAGCGCAGAAGAACGAAGAATTAAAATTCACGGGCGGATTGACAGACGTACCGGGGATCTTGGTCGGTCATGCAGAGGATGAGAGTGGCCGTACGGGATGCACTGTCATCCTCTGCCCGAAAGGTGCCGTTCCAGGGGTAGATATTCGAGGCGGTGCACCGGGGACGCAGTTGACCGACGCCATCCGCCCAGGCACGACGACGGATGTGGTGGAAGCCATCCTCTTGACGGGCGGCAGCTATTTCGGACTGGCTGCGTCCGATGGGATCATGCACTGGCTGGCCGAGCAAGGTATCGGCTATATGACGGAGGCTGGGCCGCTGCCAACGGTACCTGCCGCTGTGATCTTCGACATCGTGTTCTCCAAAGGCGCTCGAAGACCCGATGCGCATATGGGGTACGCCGCCTGTGTCGCAGCGAACGCAGGCCCGGTGGCTGAAGGAAGCGTAGGCGCAGGGGCAGGTGCCACGGTCGGAAAAATATATGGCCGGCCGATGAAAGGCGGCATAGGAACGGCATCGTGGACGATCCCAGGCGGGCCGACTGTAGCGGCAATCGCGGTGGTGAATGCGCTCGGCGACGTCTGGGACAGCGGACACATTATTGCCGGTGCGCTGCGGCCGGACAATACGTTCATCAATCAGACGCGAGCCATCTTGGAAGGCGACATTCCGCCGGCCGCACAGGTAAGAGGCACCACGATTGCCGTCATCGCCACAACGGCGCGTCTGACGAAGGCGGAAGCCGAACGGGTCGCGACCCTTGCCCACGACGGCATGGCACGAGCCATCTCACCCGTGCATATTCAGAGCGATGGCGACACAGTCTTCTGTATGGCTACTTGGTCCGACACGAGCGGATTGACTGGCGATTTCGCCGTCTCCGCAGTCGGTACCGCCGCAGCGATCGTGTTGGAGAAGGCAATCGTACGGGGCGTACGGATGGCTTACAATGGATACGTGAAGCCCGAGCCGAAATAACACAAAAACAACCATGGCCGAGTTCAATATAGGCCATGGTTGTTTTTGTGTTCAACACGTTTTCTTTATTCTTTTACCGTGGATAGATAGAAGTCCTCTTTCGACGATCCCCTTCAGGCGCGGTTCGCTTTCGCCGACGCGTATTCGTCCATGACGGTACGAATCACGTGATAGGCTTCTTCCGCTCGCACTTTATCCGTATCTTTATTCCCGTCGTACGTAATTAGCGCTTTCCACAGCGCCCATCCTCTAGCACGATCCCATGTCTCTTCGTCCATCTGCAAGACCTGCTTGAAGGTCTCCCGGCTCCCTTCATCGAAGAAGGTCCATGCCATCGCGGCATCGCAAGCCGGATCGCCCACGCCCAGGACGCCAAAATCTATGACCGCACAGAGCTTCCCTGACTGGACTAACAGATTACCAGGAGCGATATCACCATGAACCCAGACCGGTTCCCGCGTCCACTCCGATGCCAACGCCTGATGCCATATCAACATCAATAGCTCAGCATCGAATACCTCTTGATTGCTCGAGATCGCCGTGCGTGACGCTTCGTCATAGACCGATAGCGACCCGCCCCGATAGAAATTATGGGATCCAGCCAGAGGACCTTCCGAAGCGTCAATCGACTGCAGTTCGCGAAGGAATGCCCCCAAGTCCCGAGCCAATTGACCCCGATCTTCATCTTCCAGAATGTTCTGAGACAATGCCTCGCCATCCAACCATTGATTCACGGACCATGGCCAAGGATATTCATCGTTAGAACGTCCCATGGCAATCGGCTGTGAAATCGGCAGAGATAACTGCCTGCTTAAGATCGGAAGCCATCGTTGTTCTTTCTCCACTTGAGGTACATAACAAGCAGCGCTTGGCAATCTTACGCTCATCCGCTCCCCTAGATGAAATGTTCTATTGTCATTTCCGCTCACCTGAACGGGTCTAATCTCGAATGCAGACCATTCGGGAAATTGTTCCTCGATCAGACGTGTTACCAGATTCACGTCAATATCCTTCATTTCCTCGCCCTCCACTTCCCATATTTTTGGGCTCACTCCCCCCTATTATCCCACAAGCAAAAAGCCCACACAAATAGCATGCGGGCTTCTTCTGCTTTATCCTTGCACTCTGACTGCAAAGGCTTCGTATGGTTTCATGGTCAAGTTCGCAACATCAATCTCGGTCCGATTGTAATTGCTCATAATGATCTCCGTCACTCGATCATCTGCTGCGAAAACATTCTCCTTCGTCGTCATGTTCGCAGCGACAAGCCATTTCTCTCCTTCATAGTTGCGGTAATAGGCGAATACTTCCTCAGCCGTATGCTCTATCAATTCAAAATCGCCCCAGACGACAATCGGATTCTCTTGGCGCAGCTTGATTAACCGTTGATACGTATAAAAAATCGAATCCGGGTTATCGAGATTCTGCTTCACGTTAATGCTCGTGTAGTTCGCATTGACATGCAGCCAAGGCTTGCCGGTCGTGAAGCCACCGTTGCTGCTGTCATCCCATTGCATCGGTGTGCGGGCATTATCGCGTCCCTTAGCGTTGATCGGAGTCATAATATCTTCGACGGCGTACCCTTTAGCCAATCGATCATGGTACATATTCACAGCCTCGATGTCTTCGACCTCATCAATGCTCGAGACCGGGCAGTTCGTCATGCCAATCTCTTCACCCTGATAAATGTAAGGTGTACCCTTCATCATGTGCAGGAGGACAGCGAACATTTTCGCGCTCTGATCATGGAATTCCTGATCATTACCCCATCTAGATACGATGCGCGGCAGGTCATGATTGTTCCAGAACAAGCTGTTCCAGCCTTGGTTACCGAGCGACGTCTGCCATTTCGCCAGCACGCTTTTTAATTCCGCGATATTTAGAGGTTTCAAATCCCATTTATCTTTGCCTTCTTGCTGATCGAGCATGACATGCTCGAATTGGAACACCATGGACAGCTCATTGCGTGCCGGGTCTGAATACAGCTTCGCAATTTCCGGTGTAGCTCCCCAGGTTTCACCTACCGTAAGGACATCGTGAGATCCAAATGTTTTGCGGTTCATTTCTTGCAAATATTCATGCAGCTTCGGTCCGTTGCCTGTAATTTCTTGATCCGGGATCTTGCCGACCAAATCGATGACATCCATCCGGAAACCGCCGACCCCTTTATCGAGCCAGAAATTCATCATATCGTAGACTTCTTGACGAACCTTCGGGTTCTCCCAATTCAGGTCCGGCTGGCGTCTGCTGAATAAATGCAGGAAATATTGGCCGCTGGCTTCATCCCATTCCCATGCTGGACCGCTAAATACGGAACCAAGTGCGTTCGGGACACCCCCGTTCACCGGATCGCGCCAAATATAGTAATCACGGTACTCGTTATCTCGGCTCTTCTTCGCCTCAATGAACCATTTGTGCTCATCGGACGTATGGTTCACGACCAAATCCATAACGATCTTAATGCCGGCCTCGTTCGCTTTGTCCAGCAACTCTTCCATATCCGCCATGGTCCCGAACTCATCCATGATGTCTTCGTAATCGCTAATATCATAACCATTATCATCATTTGGCGATTTGTAGACTGGCGACAACCAGACCGCCGTAATCCCTAGCTTCTTCAGGTAGTCGATCCGATTAATGATCCCTCTCAAATCCCCGATCCCGTCCCCATCGCTGTCTTGGAAGCTTCTCGGATAAATTTGATAGACAACGGCGGTCTGCCACCATTTCACTTCTTTTTCGTTCGTCATTGTCTCTTGCATTGAATTCATTCCTCCCCATTTGAAATTCGAGTGTAGTTTCTATCTTTCAACGTAAACGTTTACGTAAAGCGTAATAAAAACCTCTGACGAGGAATTTATAATGATCTGACCGACTTGCGCACCACCAGTTCATGCGGAATCACTTTGGACTCAATCTTAATTTTATGTTGAACCGCGTCCATCAATTCCGAACAGCCTTCCCGCCCCATGTCGTATAACGGCTGAGCGACTGTCGTGAGCGGCGGAATCGACATATGCGATACCTTGGAATTATCGTAACCGACGACGGACAGGTCCGTGGGAACGCCAATGCCATGTTCGAAGCACGTCGAGATGATCCCTAATGCGGCTTCATCGCTTGCGCAGAACACCGCAGTTATCGGTGTTTGATCTTCGAGGAACGACTGCATCGCCGCTTGCCCAGATTCGAAGCTAAAGTCCCCTGCCTTGATCAGATTCAAGTCGACCTTGATGCCGTGATCACGCAACGCTTGCGTATAACCATGAATTCGCGGCGCCCCGGAAATCGGATCATTCGGGTTCGCCCCGGCCATGCCGATGACGCGATGATTGTTCGTAATGAGATGTTCGACGGCGGCATAGGCTGCGGCGTAATCGTCCACTTTCAGATATGGCATATCTTCCCGATTCGTCATCGTCGAGAGCAAAATAAAGGGAATATCAAGCGATGTTAACGCGTCTATCGCGGCATCATGCAGCTCAATCGATACAATGATCAGCCCATCAACCCTACGTTCTCCCATAAGATTCAAGCTCTCATGAATCCGGGACCCGCTACTGCCGGCATGCGTTAAGATTACGCTGTATCCATGCTCATACGACATATCCTCGATGCCTCGAATGATATCGCCATAAAAGGACGTCGTGACATCCGGCATAATGACACCGATCGTGTTGGTTGATTTCTGCACCAGGCTGCGGGCATTTTCGTTCTTGCGGTATCCTAATGCCTTGGCGACAGCGTTCACTTTCTTCTCGGTCTCCTCATTATAGCCGCCGAGGTTGTTGATTACTCGAGATACCGTTGCGGTCGAGACGCCGGCTACTCTCGCAATGTCCTTAATCGTTGCTGCCATCCAGCTACCCTCCACGCAAACGTTTTCTAAAAATCGAATTTCATTGATATATTCATGTTCTATCTGATAAGGTAAACGTTTACGTAACTTATATTAGTACCCTGGTTTTCTTCTGTCAATTGTTTTTCCCAGCAACCCATTTGAAAGCCGCAGGAATATCTACTCATAATTTCTCGGGAGATAAATCCTCTGTCTATGAGAAAATGGCCACCCTAAGGCAGGCTGGGCTTATTTCTACTCTTGTAGTACCCGAAGTGCACGTTACTCCCTCGCGCTTCACTAAAAAAGTCTATCCCTATAGGATAGACGATTCCACCTTTTGTACTTTTTTCGGCTTTGCCTTGAATAAAATCAGGCCACTGATCAACACAATCGCCCCTATTGCTTTTTGAAACGTAAAAGGAACGGTCTCCAGCCCGAACCAGCCTAAGGAATCCCACCATAAAGCACAGATAAGCTGAGAAGCCATGACCATGGCGATCGCGTTGCTGGGTCCCAGCAGCTTCACTCCCCTTACTACGCATGTCACGACACCTATTCCTAGCAAGCCGCTGAACCAGAACCATGGCTGTATAGGCCCGAGCGTAAAGTATTCCGTTCCTTCGAACAACACGCCCATACACAACGATGCTAAGAATCCCATACCCAGCACCAGAGCTGTCGTCGTCTGGGAGCTGACAGCTTCACTAACTTTGTTATTAAACATCGTTTGAACACTTATCAGAGAGCCTGCTGCTAACGCCAACACAATGCCCATGATCATATTCCATTCCTCCTTTCGCCTTTCTCGTAAATATTCTGGCCAGCCACAGCGGTTAGCCCCTTCCTATCTATCACCACGAGTTTGCCTCTTCTCCGCTCCAACAGCCCTGCAGAACAGAAGCTTTGTAGAACCCGATTCAAATGCCGGTAACTCGTGCCGATCAGGTTCGCCGTATCCTTCATATTTGACATGCTTACTCTTGGATTTGCCTCCACCTCGTCGTCATATGAGACTGACAAGAGGTAACTAGCGAGCCTGACTTCGACCGGATATAGCAGATTGGAGCTCAGTGAGATCGATTTCATGTAAAATTTTTCGGCCACCATGTCAAGTAAAAATCGTAAAAACGATGCTTCCAACGCATTCTGTTCTACCCAACGTTTAGAGACTCCGATCGTCTCAACCGGGGACACCGCCGTCACCGTGTTTAGATTCTCCTTACCCCTCAGACATTCGATTTCCCCAATGACCCCGAGCGGATTTGTAAAATTAATCAGCAATGTTCTTCCTTCCGTTGATGTTGTATACACTTTTACCTTTCCTTGTACCAGCAAAAATAAAAACTGGGGTTCTTCGCCTTGCAAACAAAGCGCTTCGTCCGGTTCAAAACGATATAAGGCCAGATGTTGTCGTAACGGTTCTGGGAAAACTTTTTCCAACCCAAATTGGTTGAGATATTGATCGATCTTTCCCTTGTCCATGATCTCTTTCATACGTAATGATTCCTCCCATGTTAGGTATTACAATCTTTAGAATGTTAAACATAGGATGCCAATAACCATAAACCCTACGCCGATCCATTGAGAAGGCCGCAGATGCAGCGAGGTTGAGCCGAACCAACCCATCTTCTCCATCACTAAAGTTACAGTAATTTGGGCGATTAGGACAGCCGATACAGTCAATGCCGCGCCATTCTGGTGAAACGCCGTTATGTTGCTGAAGAGGATGAAGGCTGCAAAAGCCCCGCCGAACCGATATACCAGCTTCACCTGCTTGAGATTTCGCCAAGACTTATCGCCGACCAACCAGACGAGCAGCATCGCTGCTACAAATCCTGTACCCTGAGTCATCGTGGCAGCCTGCCAAGTCCCGATATGCTCTCCGATGGCCGCATTCGCTACACCCTGCAATGTCAGGAAAGCACCTCCCAGACATGCATATATTAAGCCCTTCATCTTTTGATTTCCTCCCCATCTCCAACGCTTTCTCTTATTTAACAATGAGTCGAGGAATCGAGAAAGGACATATGTCCTCATTCATAAGATCGAGAACAAATAGACGAAGATAAGGACTTTCCCTATTACTAGGAAAGCCCCCAAACTCAAGCAGAACTTGAGCATCTCTATAATGGAAAGTTACTTCCAGGCTGGATTGTCGTCACGCCTCCGATCTTCATGTTATTGGGTCAAAGGTACCCGATGAACACCCTTACTGCCTCCCGGCGCGGTTCCAATATATAAATATCCGTTATGGTTGACTGCCGTAGTTACCCCATACAGCTTGCCTTCCGGATCGTGCCAGCTTCCAATGACTTTCCCATCCGGACTGATCTCCGCAACAAACCCGTGCTTCACTGGCGCACTTGCCCCGTTAAGCAGCGCCTGCGGCACTTTGGCCATAAGACCAGCCAGCCACGGGTTGCCATGCATCTGATCTACAAAAGATAAGCGCGTTGTGAAGATCCCCACCCAGAAATGGCCTTGCTCGTCACGCGAAATGTTGTCAGGAAAACCTGCGAGATTGTCCGTAAAAATGTCGGATGTGCCTTTCTTCGGACCCTTCAGCCAATATCTAGTCAGTTGATAACGATAGGATTCCGCAATGAGCACATAATCTTCGTCACTGGACAGGGCGATTCCGTTGGCGAAATAGAGTCCTTCCAACAGGACACTCGTCTGCTTGGTTGCCGGATCGTACTTCAGCAAGCGTCCATGCGGCTTGCCCTCAGCCATTTCTTTGAACAGCACGCGACCATAGGTCGAGGTGTCGGAGAAATAAATGGAGCCGTCCTGCGCAATATCGAGCTCGTTAGCCAAGTAGATCGGTTTGCCATCCACATGATCAGCCAGCACCTGTACGGTCCCAGACGGGTTGATGGACAATAGCCCTTTCTTGATATCTGTAACGATCAAATTGCCGTTGGCATCGAACTTGAGCCCGTTAGGTGTCCCATGGGTGTCTGCAAACACCTGGGCCTTCTGCGGTTTGCCCTCCGCATCGAAACCAACCTTGTAAATTACTCCGTTGGAATCCCCGGTATAGAGCACGCCTACCTTGTCAAACGTAATGAACTCTGGGAATTGAGGAGCATCCGAGACCAGTTCGGCCGGACTGAGCTTGTCGTTCTCTTGCCACGGCCCCGGTTCCGTAAAAGAGGGGCCTGTCGGCGCGTTCCATTTCACCGGATCGACAGGCGAGGGCACGACCACGAAAATGATGATTCCAAGAAGGATTATAGCGAGCAGAGATAATCCCACGTTCCGTATTCGTTTCAATCGCGAACGTTTGGGACGGTTTGCTTGTGCAGCAGCATTTGCTGAATCTTTTGGCGAATGAGTCATGAGTGCACCTCCTGGATCATCCATCCTGCAAGATCGGACGGACCGGGCGGCTTCTTATGCTTGACGGAGCCGTCGCGCGGGCGAAGCATGCCGCCAACGAGCCGAAGTCCCTGCTTCCTCGTCATGAATCGTCCGATCTGCGTACCTATATAATTCTGCGTACCTGGAACAACATACAGCTTCCCATCCTTCAGCGCTCGAAGCGCAACTTCTACGACTCTCTCCGGCGTGTCTTTCTTACCGACAGCCGCTTCTTCCGTACCTACGACGCTGAAGAATGCGGTGTCCGTTGCTCCCGGACAAAGTGTGAAAAATTGGACGCCGCTGTTGCGGTTTTCCCACCACAAAGCTTGGGTAAACGACAACACGAAAGCTTTCGTCGCTCCGTATACGGCCATATAGGGAAGGGGTTGAAATCCGGCGGTCGAAGCGACATTGATAACGGCGCCGGAGTTTCTGCGCAGCATTTCGGGCAGGAACAAGTGCGTCATATCTACAACAGCGGCAACATTGAGCATGACTTCCTCATGCTGGCGCACGCCTGACACTTGTTCAAATAAACCGTGCGTGGCAAAGCCTGCGTTGTTGACCAGCAGTTCGATCTCCAAATTCAGAAGCTGACATTGCCGATACAAACCGCCTGGTGCACCCTCTTGGCCAAGATCGGCAGGGATCACCTCGACCTTGACGCCATGCTTCTTTCTAAGCTCCGATGCCAGGCTCTCCAGCTTGTTCTTCGATCGGGCTACGAGTACGAGGTGGCCGCCCTCTTTGGCTAATTGCCGGGCGAACTGCTCTCCGATGCCGGAAGAAGCTCCCGTGACAAGAGCCCATTTTCCTTGAATGTTCATATTACAACTCTCCTATCGAATTCATTGTTTTCATCAGGAAACACTGTTACCAAAGCGTTAATAAATAAATCCTGACTCCCATCAGAGTCAAGAATTCCTGCATGTTCGGTAACACTGTTTCCAATTAGATTCATTGTAATCATGCTTTTTTAGAATGTCAACATCGTTTTTTTAATCGCTGGTTCGGAGCATTCCGCGTCGCATTGACAACGGTCAGATAACAATTTAAAATTCCTGTTATGAATCGAAAACCTTGTTTCTTATCGAAAACGCATGAATAGAGGGTGATAGCGATGACCGACCGAAATAGTCCCTCCGCTGCAAATACACGGAAGTTGAAAACGTATCAGGAGGCTCGTCTCCAAAATACTGAAAATCTCCGTAAGCTCGTCGTCGATGCTGCGGCAACGATTTTGCATGATGAGGGTCCTGAAGCTGTGACAGTACGTAAAGTTGCGCAGAAGATGGATTGCTCGACCAAAATCATATATAGTCTGTTTGTCAATAAAGAGGGGCTGGCTCAGCAGCTGTATCTCGACGGCTGCAAGCTTCTCGCCAACGAACTCGAGGGAACGCCGCACACTGACGATACTGCACAGCAGCTGCTCCATTTAGGCGAGACTTTCTGGCAATTCGGACAGCGTTACTCCAGCTATTACAAGGTGATGTTCGGGGGAGCCTTCGCGGATTTTAAACCGGACGAGGAGAGCATGAACGGTACCGTGACAGCAATGCGGCAATTGTTGACGGTAATCGGCAATGCGCAAGAGCAGGGACTGATTACCGGTCCGCATGACACGGAGACCGTCGTCCGTATATTCTGGGCGTCGCTTCACGGCGTTATCCATCTCTACATGGGTGGACATTTGGGTGATGTGCAATCCGCTCATGCCGTTTACAAGCAAACGTTGTCTTTGATTGTTGGATCGTTATTTTCAAGTCGCGGCTTCTAGACAGTAGAAGCCATCTTCATTCAAGAAAAATTTACACAGAAAAAACCTCGACATATATGTTCGAAGTCCTTACGGCGGGTCGCCAAAACTTGCCGATACTTGCGGTACGGTTCTCCGCGCTGTCTGTAACGGCAAGATTATCCTATCAATTTGATATTCTATACACGAGCTTCTGTCTCCATTCGTTTTAATATTTCATCGACGGTTTCTTCTGCGGTTAATTTTGATGAATCTAACCACATTCCAGTACGTGGTGTTTCTTGCCGGAGAACGTCATCCAGTGCGGCTACGCTCCATATCCCATATCCTGTCTTAGCCCGTTCAGCTTCCCTTTGTGCGACGACATCGGGATCAGGGCAAAGAACAACCACATAGAACGGACGATATGAAATGTACGAAATGAAATCATTCAACATAGGGCCAACAACTACATCCTGTACAATGACCGTGAACCCATCCTTCACATATGTTTCTGCAGCTTGAGCAGCCAGTCGATAGCGGAGTCGAAGTTGGTTAAGCTCATCTTTGTCTGCATCCGGATGAACCTCCTTACGATCATTCACAATCATTTTACGAAATACGTCCCCCCTAAGATGTACTGATTTATCGAAATGTTCAGAAAGAAGTTGCGCAACTGTCGATTTACCGCTAGCCATAATACCGGTTACTAGAATGATACATGGAATAAGATTCATTATTCATAATCCCTCCACTCGGGTCTGTTGAGATAGCCCTTATTCAAGACGATGATTCAATCACTACCTCCAAATACGAATTCCCTTGATTTAAGTCAATGAACCGTTATAACCCTCCGATTACAATGAGATTAACACAGAACGTTTAGGGGGTTATTTGGATGGTTACCACAGGAATACAACGAACGGATCAGCGACAACCTGCTCTGATTGCGGGCATATCGCTTATCATCATGACACTTGCTTCATTTTTTTCGTATGGCTATGTCCATGCAAGCCTTGTAGTGCAAGGAGATGCCAGCGCCACATTTCATAATCTCATGTCATCAAGCACGCTTTTCAAAGCTGAAATCTTCGGTTGGGTCATCATCCTGATTAGTGACATCGTGGTTACTTGGGCATTCTATATGTTCCTGAAGCCAATGAACAACAGCCTTTCACTGCTCGGTGCATGGTTCCGTCTAACCTATACGGCGATATTGGGAATAGCCATATTGAATTTACTATTTGTGCGGCTGCTCGCGAACAGTGCTGACCCTTTAGCGATATCCGATCCGCTTCAAGCACAAGTCATGCTGTATTTAAATGCTTTTGAATCTATGTGGTCGATTGGTTTAATTGTTTTTGGTGGGCACTTGCTCATTGTGGGTGGGGTGGCTGTCAAATCCAACGGCATACCTAGAATCATTAGTATCTTATTGATGATTGCTGGTGCAGGCTATATACTCATTCACCTATGCAACGCGTTTCTCCCACAATTCGATGGGGTCATTACCGTACTTAAACTTATATTTACTGTGCCAATGATTGTAGGAGAATTGGGCTTTGGGTTATGGCTGCTGTTCAAAGGCGGGAAAGTCACGATAACGGCCTAAATATCTGCTTCATGGTTGTCTGTATAGACTCGCTTCTTAATTCTGCTTAGTGACTCGGGGGTAATGCCGAGATAACTTGCCAATTGATGTTGAGGCACGCGATCGATTAAATGGGGCCGGTTCAGTAATAGTGACTTGAAGCGTTCTTCAGGTGTAGAAGCGATAAAAGCAGCGTATTCATCTTGGACTTGACCGAACTTCTCCTCGATCATCTTGCGTATCATGGATTCCAATTGATCGTATTTGTTATACATGTCATCTTCGATCGCTAGATCGCCAACGACCAATACCGCGTCTTCAAGACACGTTAATGTGTACTCGGATGACTTATCTCGTTTATAAGAATTGGAGATCGCGATGGCTTGCTCCTCCGTGTAGAAATTGGAGGTGACCTCTTTTCCCGCCTCATTAATTGAATACTGCCTTACGCATCCCTTTAACACAAAATAACATTTCGTGGGGACATCTCCTTGTCGAAGGAGCACTGTTCCCTTTTTGTATTCCTCAATCAGGATATCTTCAACGATAGCCTGTTGTTCTTCTTCGTTCAAGGATGTCAATCTCGTCATGTACTCGAACAATATTTCTTTCATATTTCGTTCCTTTCATCGCGAAGATACCGTTATCTACTCAAAAGGCCTTCCATCCCATGGAACTTAGGACGAAGGCCGCTTAACTGATTTGTATTCTTTGTGCTGTCTACCTGACGGATTGCAGTTCTTTATTCAGACCAAGCGTCCGTGCTGTTGAAGTATGAATTTCGTGGATAAGCTCTGGGTTTTTCAACAGGGACACGCCATAAGAAGGAATCATTTCTTTTATTTTCGGCTCCCACGCCTTGATATGCTGAGGGAAGCATTTTTTGATGACTTCAAGCATGACGGATACGGCGGTAGAAGCACCCGGAGAGGCGCCGAGCAATGCAGCGATCGAGCCATCTTCGGCACTAATCACTTCCGTACCAAATTGAAGCGTTCCTTTGCCGGCAGCCGTATCTTTAATAATTTGCACACGCTGGCCTGCGACTAGCAAATCCCAGTCCTCACTTTTGGCGTTCGGGATAAACTCTCGTAGCTCTTCCATCCGCTTTTCTTTCGATAGCATCACTTGCTGGATTAAATATTTTGTCAATGAGAGGTTCTTGGCACCTGCCGCGAGCATCGTTGTAACGTTATTCGGTTTTACCGAACCTAACAAATCGAACATGGAGCCGGTTTTTAAGAACTTTGGCGAGAAGCCGGCAAACGGTCCAAAGAGCAACGATTTTTTATTATCGATGAATCGGGTATCCAGATGCGGAACAGACATTGGAGGTGCGCCAACCTTAGCTTTGCCGTAAACTTTGGCATGATGCTGTGCCACCACTTCCGGATTATTACACACCATAAATAGTCCACTGATCGGGAATCCACCAACATGTTTTCCTTCAGGAATACCGGATTTTTGAAGCAAAGGAAGACTCCCGCCCCCGCCGCCGATAAAGACGAATTTTGCAGTATGGCGTTCGACTTTACCGTTATCATTCCGTACTTTCAATTCCCACAAGCCATCGCTAGTACGATTAATATCATCTACGCTATGCTTGTAATGGATACCGACGTTTTTACTCTTTAGATGATCGAACAACATGCGCGTTAAAGCGCCAAAGTTAACATCCGTGCCCGAGTCAATTTTTGTTGCCGCGATCGGTTCGTTCAGTGCACGGTCTTTCATAATAAGCGGAATCCATTCCATCAGTTTTTTCGGGTCATCGGAAAATTCCATTCCTGGAAACAGAGGATTGGCTGACATCGCTTCAAAACGTTTTTTCAAAAAAGCTACATTCTGTTCCCCTTGTACTAAACTCATATGGGACAACGGCATGATAAAGTCTTGCGGATTACGAATCAAATTGCTGTGTACAAGATAAGACCAAAACTGCATGGAATCTTGAAACTGTTCATTAACCTTTACAGCTTTGCTGATATCTATCGATCCATCCGGTTTTTCGTCCGTGTAGTTAAGCTCGCACAGTGCAGCATGGCCCGTTCCCGCATTATTCCATTCGTTAGAGCTTTCCTCTCCTGAACTTGCTAGCTTCTCAAACACTGTAATTTTCCAGTCCGGTACTAATTCTTTCAGTATTGTCCCCAAAGTCGCACTCATGATTCCGGCACCAATTAAAATAACGTCTGTTTCGGTTTGTCTGTCGCTCATGTTTACCGTCCTTACACGCTAGTATTTGAAAGAAATAATGTAGGCGCTCCTGCCTGTTTAGGCTCACTAATATTAATAGATTAAGATATTTACTATTATATGATAGTTACATGCTATAAAAAACCGATAAATTTTAGGTAATGACACAAAACCCTAGGAATAACACAAAAACCAAGGCCTTAACCCATGTACTTGTAAGGGTTGTGGCTTTGGTTCGCCATGCTCACCAACAACTTGAAAAAAGCAATGTTAACAGCAAAAAATCACGATTTCCTTCATTTTGAGAACTATTCATATATCATATCATAAAAATATCCAATTGTTAGTACTGAATTTGATTATCGCTTAAAAAATACTTAAAAAAAATTTGCCGCTACTGGAGGATTCGGACTGGATGAACCATATGAAAAATGTGATTCGCATTTTGCTCACGTCAGCGAATATAAATGCAACGCAGTAGCATTGGCTGCGTTGCATTTATGGAGGGAATCCCCTCCCACTTTTTACGCTGATGGTTAAAGCGTCTGAAACAACTGCTCCCCTTTCGTTCGGATATATCTAAAAATCACGCTGCACACCGCTATCATGATCAGTCCAATCCCTAACAAGATCAGATTGCCATTTACATTGGACAGAAGAAGAACTAATGCAAATGGGATGACTAGACTGATGAAGCCTATAAGCATGGCCACAATGACCGATGCGCTTTGTTTGATTACCGTAACTTCACTTGTCCATTCCAGATTGGGAAATTTCAAGTTGACCAGCACGCCCATCATCGCTGAATAACAGGCATAAATCATAGGGATAGCAAGCAATAGCAAGCTTTCAATCCATCCCGTGCGCAAGGATATCATAAGCAGCACATAACTAACAATCAGCATAGGTATGGTAACCGTAAGATTCACCGCGATTTTGCTAAGCAGTATCGTTTGTTTTGGGACGGGTGAGCTTTTTAAAATCCATATATTTTTGCCTTCAAGTGAAATGGAACTTGACGTTGTGCAACTTAACGTTACAAACATAGAAACGACCAGTGGTGCCAGTTTGCTTAGATAAGTAGAAAGTTGCGGGATTTCAACCAGTTGCCCGAGTTTCTCCGAACTTATGAACAGCAAGGAAATCGACATCGCGAGCAAAAGAATCATGCCAATACTCGTATTCAGCACATATGAGGAAGAACTAATATATCGACGCAGCTCCTTCCTATAAAGTGCAAGAAAAGGTGATGCTGCTTCTAGCGGCTTCATTTGATATTTGCTGCTGGCATGAGAGGTGGTTATTCCTGTATATATCGCTTTAAATCTTGTGCCAAGCACAATGGTAAATAGCATAAATGCAAGAACCGATATCACAATAAATAAGAGAAAAGAACCCATCTGATACGAGCAGACAGCATCTACATATATGGACGTAAGTGGATATAGCTTGAATATCATATCTGCCAGTTGTGTACCCATATCCGAAAGTATCTGCACACTTCCATTCATACGAAACGAACCAAACATAACTGTAAGGATGACTGCAAAAGTTAAGATGATGCTGATCACATGACTCCCTTTGAACCGAGAGGAGATCCAGCTAATTAGTGAGCCAATGATCGTTGCAGCAATAATGGGTATTAACGGAATAAATAAGAGCGTCGTGAGATACAACAGATAATAGAACATTCCAGGATTCACTTTGATCGCATAAACCACACCAGCCGGCAGCATCACCATCAAAGTAAAAAATAAATTCAGCACATAAAGCTGAAGAACACGACTCGCTACAACATGGCTGGTTTTAATAGGCAACGACATCACCAAATCGTAGTCCTTAAAGCTAAATAATACCCCGCTTGCCTTATAGATCGTTGTGAAGAACCCCATAACCGAAGTTACAGCCATCATAATGGCAAGCAAGAGATCCATACGGCCTATTTGTTCAAAGGTCAGTGCCATCATGAAGCTGTATCCGAATGAGACCACTCCAACCATGACCACACTAATCAGAATAACGATGCTCAGCAGGAGTAATCTGCGTCTTTCCTTAACATCGTGCGTATGCAATGCTTTATTCAAGCCAAATGAAGAAAGCAGCTGTATCTTCGTTAATCTCCATATATTAATCATGATCGATCAACTCCAGGAACACATTTTCAAGGCTGTTGTCCCCTTTTACTTCTTCTGTCTTGCCATGCGTTATTAATTTCCCCGCTTTAATGATCGCAATCTTATTGCAGAGCTTTTCCGCCACATCCAGTACATGGGTTGAGAAGAAAATTGCACTGCCATTACTGCATAGATCGGCCATGATCGTCTTTAACATGTGAGCAGCCTTTGGATCAAGTCCCACAAAGGGCTCATCCAGCACTAGCAGCTTTGGTCTATGGATGAGAGCAGAGATGATGGCAAGCTTCTGCTTCATGCCATGAGAATACGAAGAGATCAGATCTCCGAAGTAGGCAGTAATCTGAAAGTCATCGCCGTATTTTTTAATGAGTGACTCACGATCAGCTTTGGATACGCTAAAGAGATCGCCAATAAAATTCAAGTACTGTATGCCGGTCAGGTGATCGTATAGATCCGGGTTATCAGGAATATACGCGGTAATCGCTTTGCAGGCTACTGGATCTCTTTTAATCGAAATGCCATCAATTTCAATGTCCCCTTCTTCAAAGTCAAGTACACCGACTACTGCTCGGATGGTTGTTGTTTTACCTGCACCGTTATGTCCGATAAAGCCGTAGATATCGCCACGCTCGATGACTAAATTCAAGTCGTCTACTGCCTTTTTGCCACCCTTATAACACTTGGAAAAATGTTTTATTGTTAGCAATTCCCTTCACCCTTTCATTGCGGTTTCTGAACTTTTAATAGGATCGTATCTGTGCCTATACGCTCTTCTAGTAGAATAGCTATAATACGTGCAGCCTATCTTGAAAGTTCATTTGCTCACATGAATAAAATGAAAAACAGGACGACGCATAGAACTACTTCTTCTCTGTGGCAAAATAAAGTATGGCAATGATCGGGAAAGCTATCCCAATCCATAACGCGGCACTCCATCCGCCCGTGGCGTATATCCACCCCCCAATTGCGGATCCGATGGCACCACCAAAAAAGAAAATAGCCATGAAAAGCCCATTCAGACGACTGCGAATTTCCGGACTCAATGAGAAGAGCGCACGTTGTCCGAGCACAAGATTTGCGGATACACCGGCGTCCAATAATATGGCTGCAACGACAAGAACAGCAATGCCGATGGGTGAACTACTACGGATCATAAGCGGTAACAAAACAGAAATGACAACCGTAGCGAGCGCAATCCCTGTAGCGGTTTTAGTCCAGCCGCGGTCGGCCAACCGTCCAGCCACAGGCGCAGCTACTGCACCTGCGACGCCGACAAGCGCGAACAATGCAATGCCTTTCTGAGAAAAATGAAAAGTCGGGCTAGATAACAGTAATGGAACTGTTGTCCAGAATAAGCTAAACGTCGCAAACACACATGCATGATATGCAGCCCGACGGCGTAAGATCGGGGTTGTTCGCAGCAAGTGCCACATCGAACCGAGTAGAGCTGTATAGTGTGTGTCTGTCGAAGGCCTTCTTGTAGGCAGCACCTTCGACAGTACGATTGCCAGAATAAAAATAGCTGCGGCAGACAAAGCGAATACGGTATGCCATCCAAAGAAGTCAGCGACCAGGCTCGACAAAGGACGTGCAAGCATAATTCCAAGTAACAAACCACTCATGATATTACCGACAACACGGCCGCGTGAAGATTCGGATGCAAGGTATGACGCAAATGGTACGAGTACTTGTGCAGCGACCGACCCTATACCAATGACAAACGATGCGGCTAAGAACGGCACAGCTTGCTTCGATACTGCCGTAATGGCAAGGGCAACCGCTGTGAGAAGTAAAGATATGACAATCAGCCTTCGATTCTCAACAATATCTCCCATAGGTACGACAAATAGCAAGCCGACGACGTAACCAATCTGCGCTATTGTCACGATAAAGCCAGCATTGGTTGCAGACAGCCCGATTGAAGAGCTGATGACCCCGATCAAGGGCTGCGCATAGTAAAGATTAGCTACAATAATACCGCATGCGGCAGCCAGAAGTATGGTTAACCATGTCGGGATATTTTTCTCGATTGTTTGTTCTTTTACAGCAGTCATTTTATGCAACTCCTTATACAAAATGATAATTCTCTAAAGTCAGAAAACTCCATTACTTCACGGCAATTACAATTCCATCGAATTTCTCCTCATGGTAGTTCCTCCTTCTTCGTATTTTTTAAATACTGAACGTGTAGTATATAAATTATATAACAAGATAATATACTGAACGTATAGTTTTGTAAATAGGTGGTTTCAACTTTATTTTTTATTCATAATTGGTATACTGAACGTATAGTTTGTTTTTATCTGTTATGTACTGAAAGGGGATAATTACGATGAATGGCAAGAGGGGCAGGCCTCGTAATGTAGAAGCGCAAAAGTCTATCCTTTCCGCATCTTATGAGTTATTGTTGGAAAATGGCTTTCAAGCCGTCACCGTTGATAAAATTGCCGATCGTGCTCAAGTTAGCAAGGCCACGATTTATAAATGGTGGCCTAACAAGGCTGCCGTGGTCATGGATAGTTTCCTGTATGCCGCCACGGCCAGATTGCCCGTGCCTGATACGGGTTCGACATTTCAAGATATTCAAATACACGCCACGAATTTAGCCAGGTTTTTGACGAGTCGCGAGGGAACCATCATTACGGAGTTATTAGGCGAAGGGCAATTTGATTCAGGATTGGCGGAGGCCTATCGAGCTCGATTTTTCCGTCCCCGCCGACTTGAGGCAAGAGGTCTTTTAGAGAAAGGGATTCAACGCGGGGAATTGAAAGAAAGTCTCGACATTGACATATGCACTGATCTCATTTATGGGCCAATTTTCTATCGTTTGCTTGTGACAGGCGATACGTTGGACGAACCCTATGTACAACATTTGGTGAAATTCGCATTCGAAGGAATCCGTACTCCCTGAGTCGTATTTGTCGCAACATCCAACGAATATCGAACAAAATACGGCAGGAACGTAGAGCGCCTTGGCCGGAGACTTCCTTCCCGCGGTTTAGGCGCTTTCGTTATCGATCGAATTTCCATTCGCAGCGAGCGTAGGTTACACAGAGAAATGTCACTATCGAGTGCTGATAAAAATACCTGAGGTTTTCTGAATGTGAATTTGGCCATAGGACTGAGCCATCTTTCGATCAATGAATTCTTTGAACTGATCGGCTGCCTCCGGGTCCAGAACAACCTGATCTGAGGAAAATCCATTCATAGATAATAGATACTTCACTATAGCCTCCGACTCAGTCACCAACAATGAATCCTCATACAGACTAAGCTGTACATCGCCGAAATAATCCAATAGCTGTTCCCTCCCATTCTCGAGAGAAAAACGGGTCTCAATCGAGCCGAGCACTTCATTGTACTTGGATTGGGGGTCAAACGCATTGACCATTTCCCTCATCTCCAGCATGTTTCGGCTGCCCACTGTACTCGCGTAGAAAGTACCGTCAGGCTTCAACACCCGCTTTATCTCCGCTAGGGCCCTTCTTCGATCCTCCACATGATACAGCATATGATTGGCGATGATGATGTCGAATGTGCTGTCAGGATAATGGATTTGCTCAGCGTCCATAACCTCGAAATGAAGCCTACCGCCCAAAGCATCCAGATTTGCCCTAGCATCTTCAAGCATTCCTGAAGAAATATCCGTAACGGTAATATCCCACTGTGCCGGAATTCGTTGGACATTCGTCATCCACAGTAACCCATTCCCTCCCCCGAGTTCCAGAACCTTGGCATGATCCGTCTGCTTGAACTGATCAAATATCCAGCATGGCCACAGGTGTTTGTTCGTGCTAAACATACGGTGCATATAGATTCGTGCATTGAAATTACCTGAGTTTATATATTGTTTTGGTTGAGGATTTTCTTTATTCTCCATTATCATTACCCCCTTCTTCGGAGTTTGCGGATGTTGCCCGCCATTTACCCATTGAGTCGGCATAGCGTGTCACGCTGTCGGCAAGAGCCCCTAACTCATCCTCATCCCATTCCTGTAGAATATGGGCCAACCCATCGACACTTCTTTCAAAGAAATCCAGAAGCACTTCTTCTCCAGTTTCTGTTAACCGAGTAAGACTTGAACGGAGATCATTTGGGTCCGAAAACACGGAAACCTGCCCTAATTGCTTCAAGTTATGGATTCGTCTAGTAATTGAGGACGGATTCATCTGTAACTCTTGAGCGATGTCCGTCAAGCGAATTTGCTCGCGGACTTTAATCAACATCAGTATTTCGAACGTCACCCGATCTAGATCAGATCTTCGGTCCTGCGCATGTTTGAATTCTTTCACTAGCTTTAAAGTTCCTCGAGCCAGCTTACGAAGCTCATTGCGGTTCTTCGTCAATACAAACACCACCTTAGTAAAATATCTTGATTATTCTTAGATTAATTTATTTGCTTGCGCAAAGCAAACATTTTTCTTCGAACGAATTGCTGAATGTAAAATATAAAAATCGCCGTCCAACACCCACAGGGGGCGTGAACGACGACAACTTTAGAGTCATTATTTAATCGGTGGTTCTTCCAATATTACTTGCATAGCTAGGACGCCATTTCCGCCAGCACCTTGCCAAGTCGATCAAGCTGCTGTTCATTAGCTTCTATGCAGATCGGCTTAGCTTGTTCATACGCCTCTTTTTCCTTGAAAGTCTGACGGAAAGTAACTTTGGTGCGCCCTCCCAGGTCGTCGAAGGTAGCCGTTATCCGAAGTTCGTGACCAGATAGATGATCAATTACGATCCGCTCCGGCGGCACGATCTCAACAAAGACATTATGGTTCGGATAATCCACGCCATTCGGTGCATGCATGGTGAACATCCACGTGCCTCCCGGCCTCATATCGCATTCGTGAAATGTATTCTTGAAGCCTTGCGGCCCCCACCATTGGGCTAACAAATCGGGGGTTGTCCAGGCCCGAAACACGAGCTCCCGCGGAACATCGTACTCGCGCGTAGCAATAAGTTCATTTTCACCTATAGTCATGCTCACTCCTCCCCTTCTACAACCTTGCCCAGGGTGTCCAACATGACGTTTGTACCGTGTTCCCGTACTTCAGGCGTATCGTGTCCGTCAAAGTACGCTCCTTGCTCCGTAAAAATCAGTTTCGTGCCGCCCTCCACTTTAATAAGCTCAACTGTTGTTATCGAGACGGAGATGCGTGTGTTGTTCGAATCCAGGGTGTACGTATAGACAATGCGCTGCTCTGGAACGAGCTCTTGATAACTAGCGTTGAATGTAAAGATCGGCCCTTCCGGCGGCCCGCCACTGCTGTACTCACGTCCTCCAACCTGAAAGTCGAAGATTTCCGGCTTCGAGAACCACTTGGCTTTGGCAATCGGGTCGGCCCAGGCTTGGTACACCCGCTCCGGCGAAACGGCATAAGTCCGCTCGACGACGAAGGTTGCATGCTTGATGAATCGTTCGTTCATTGATTTTCCTCCTTAGGTTTCGGCATTTCGCTCACCTCGATAAGAAAGTTTCCCAACAGATCCAAATGTCGCTCCCAAATCGTTTGACGCTCAATGACCGGCTTCTCAAATTCCATTTTCATCGCTTGCAAAAGGCTCGTGAAATCTTCAACCGTTAATTGCGCCTTGCCCTGCATAAGCTTGGATACATGTCCGAGTTGATCCAATAGTTTCTGCTGTAATTTGATTTGCTCTTTGATTCGGGCTATCTGCAAGTTGACGATCTCAAGCGGAGTGATCTGCCCCCCAGTTAAGACCGTTTTGACTTCCTCGAGAGATAGGCCCAGCTCCTTAAGCGATAAAATCTGATGCAAACGCGACAAATCCGATTCACTGTACAGCCTGTGGCCGGATTCCGTCTGTCCCGACGAAGAGAATAATCCGATTTGATCATAAAACCGCAAGGTTCGTACGGTAATCCCCGTCATCTTGGCGAGGTCCCCGATCTTCCAATATCTCTTCATTTACCATCTCCTCTCTTTGACGCTAACTATGTACCGATAGCTCTATTATAAAACCTTACGTTACGTAAGGTGCAAGCGTTTTCGAGACGCTTCCTTCCATTTCGTGTTAAAATTTCAGAAAAACAAAAAGCGTTAATCGAATATGCAATGGACAATCGGCTTTTTTCGAATAGCTTTTGCAATAAGGAGGAGATAGGGATGAGCGCTTTGACCCAAACGACAAACAACGTTCCATGGCAGCGATTGACGACAGCCTATGGAAGAGGGACAGACATTCCGCGGCTCTTGGAGACAGGGCAATATGAGGAATTGGCCAACCTGATCGAGCACCAAGGCACCTTGTGGCAGACGACACCGTGGGTCCTGCTTATGCTCCTGCGGGAGCTTGCAAAACAGAAGCCAGAGGATGTCTCTTCAGAGGAAGTTGGGCTGTACGTGGCTGTAGCTAATGCGATAACCGTAGAGTATATGGATTCGCAAAATACGGTTGAGACAATGAACGAGCTGCTGGACGAAAAGTACTTATGGCCCGAGAATGAGGAAGAAGATGAATGGCAGTGGGAGGAAGAGGAGCCGCCGGGCTATGAGACGGAGGCATTTTTCAGCTATTATTATTTCAGTTATTTGCTGCTAAGAGATGCAGTTCCTGTTTTCACCGCGATTATGAACGGTAACGATCAGCATGCTCCCGCTATTCAGGAACTGCTGCATTTGCTCCAATCAGAAGAAAAAACGCAGCCTTAATGGCTGCGTTGAATTTTTAAGGCTGAATACGCGGCATAAACCTGCCTTACAAACCATCTTACTTGTTATTCATAACAAGCTGATATTTCTTTCTCCCCGCTGTCTGTAACGGAAATACGTTACGATCATGCATATCTACTTCGCTTCGCTCTGCAATGGCAGCCCAGATGGCGTTCGTTTCCTACTCGATACGAATACGCCGCCCAAAATAAAGGCAAGACCAGCGAATAAGCTCCAATGAACGGGCTCGTTCAACAACGTACTACCCCATATGATTGCTGTTGCAGGAACGAGATAAGTGACCATCGTCGCGAACTCAGGACTTCCTCGTTGAACCATGAAATAAAACAAAATATAAGCAATGCCCGATCCAAACACACCCAGTCCGATGACCATCCCGATATTCGTGGGCGTTGCCAACCGAGTTAGGTCAACCGGTTCGAACGAAAAAGCCATGGCCCCGCTCCCGAGCATGGCGCAGAGCAGCGTGCCGAATGTCGTCTGATACATGGACACGCCCTTAAGTCGCTTGGATAATTGGGAACCGAACGCATAGCATAACGTAGCTGCCAGCATGCAAATAAATCCGATCAAATCGACCGACACAATGGAATGCGGATTGATGTCCAATAAAATAACCAGCCCGACAAAAGCAACCCCCATGCCAATCCATTGCATCCGGTTCGTAGATGCCTTGAAGACCAGCGCCCCGACGATGATCGTCCATAGCGGCGTTGTAGCATTCAAGATCGATGCTATGCTGCTGGACAATCTGGTTTCACTGAAACCGATAATTGCCCATGGGACTGCCGTATTGACGAGAGCCATGACTGCCATCGGGAACCACTGGATTTTTCGTAATTCGAATGGCTTCCGTAGTATGAGCATGATTATTGTAATGGTCATCAAGCCAAAGCTGGACCTGAGGAATGCAATCGTCCACGGACCGTAGTCGTGCAGCAACTGCTTAATAAAGAAAAACGATCCTCCCCAAATCAGACTTAGCATCACTAATGCGGCATAGAGTAATCGAGACACAATGATTCCTACTTTCTTATTTCTCATGTTGTCTCTCTATGCTAGCATGAGAATTCTTCGATGACCATCGAATTACTTTGCAATTTTAGTCGTATCTTTATGTGTTTCTTATGTTTTTTATGTATTCTGCCCTCAGTCCACCTTTACAAGAAAGGTGGAATAGATATACTTAGAATCAAATCCTTATTAAAGGTAGGGATCGCCCAATGGATAAAGAGACTCTTCGAACAAGTCTAAGTAAAGAACAGATCGACATGAAAGAACTGCTTCAGTCTCTTGTCGAAACTACAACGGACGCGATTTCTATTCGGGACATGCAGGGAAATATACTTCTCGTAAATCTTGCCTTTGAACAGTTTTATGGGTGGACTTACCAAGACCTGCTTCATGACCCTTACTGCCTGGTACCAGAACCTTTAATAACCGAGACGAAAGAACGATTTCATCTGATTAAATCCTTTGGCAAGAAAATCTCTGGATACGAGACGGTACGTAAACGAAAGGACGGTACGTTGGTTCAGGTATGCCTAACAGCTTCCCCAATACGAGATTCAGCTGGGAATATCGTTGGCACTTCTGTGATTGCTAGGGATGTTACATACCGCAAATTGGCTGAAGCAGCTTTACTAGAAAGTGAAGCTAAATATCGGATATTAGTAGAAAATACAACCGACATTATAAGCACATATGATTTAAGCATGAAAAAAATATTCGTATCTCCTTCTATAGAGCTTCACTTGGGATACACTCCATATGAATATCTTCAGAAGGATACATTCGCCTTGATTCACCCTGATGATATAAACACACTCCTAGATCTACGTCAATCCATCGCTATCTACAAAAAAAACGTTCAAATGGAATGTAGAATACAACATAAAGATGGATATTGGGTCTATTTGGAGTCGCGTTGTGTGCCGATCCTTTCTGAGAACAATGAGATCGAGAGCTATCTAATCGTGTCACGTAATATCACAGAACGAAAACAAGCCGAAGAAGCTTTGCGGAAGAGTGAAGAACAATACAGGTTCATTGCTGAAAATACAGCAGACTTCATTTCTGTGATTGATAAGAATGGCGATACAATATACAGTTCTCCTTCGCATGTTAAAAAGTTAGGCACAGATAGAATTAACTTTCATAATATCCATCCTGACGATGCTCCTACCGTCTGTGAACGTTTTTCATACATGCTTCAATCGAAAACCCCCATTACTTGTGAATATCGATACACACTCGAAAATGGTGATTGGATTTATTTCGAATCTTTAGGAATGCCTTTTTTCAACACCGATGGCGAATGTCAACACTTTTTCAACATTACGCGTGATATTACGGAGAGGAAGCAGAATGAAGAACTTCTCCTGAGAACAGAAAAGCTGTCGGTCATCGGAGGATTGGCGGCAAGTATAGCGCATGAAATAAGAAATCCTCTTACCTCACTAAAGGGTTTTATTCAATATTTACAACCCTCGATTTCAGAGAAATCTTCTACTATTACTGACATTATGTTGTCTGAACTAGATCGAATCAACTTTATCGTGAGTGAGCTGCTTGTCTTGGCGAAACCGCAAAATCTCCATGTAAAATCAATTCTTTTGCATCGAATCATAGAAAACGTTGTAAAGTTTCTTGCGTCCGAGGCTCATTTAAAGAATATTGAAATCAATACAACCTTTTCAAACATACCCGTTACGATCAACTGTGAAGAAAATCAACTAAAACAAGTATTCATCAACATCATGAAGAATTCCCTGGACGCCATCTCTGCAAATGGCGAAATTCGTATTCAAATCAAACTTCTAAGCGACAACCAAGTCCTTATTCGCTTTTCCGATAACGGATGCGGCATTTCACAAGAGCTGCTGCCCAGACTTGGAGAACCTTTTTACACTTCAAAAGAAAAGGGAACAGGTTTAGGTTTACTTGTCAGTAACAAAATCATTAAAGACCATCAAGGCCGTATCCACATTACAAGTGAAATCAATAAGGGTACGATTGTCGAGATTACTTTACCTATTTCTAGTTAGCAGATTAAAGAGGACTAAATGATTTAGTCCTCTTTAATTCGTCATTTTTCGAACGTATCCACCATCCACTTTGAGAATTTTTCTTTTTCTTCAAATTGCGGATAATGAGCGGATTGGTCGTACGTTATAAATTCCTTTTTCTTGGCATCAATCAGATCGATTAGGCGGGCTCGATGAATTTCCGGGGAGGGTTTTATAATAGATTCTTGAAAGCGTATTAATTTTAGTAGAAAAGTACGTTACAATAGATTCAAGAAAAGAAGAACGAGAAGAAATGGAATTGTATATTCACGAATAATAAATTATAGGGGCATAAGAAAATGATCAGTAAACTTCATGAACTCCATAAACAAAAAAAACCACTATCCGTCATTGTCTATGACCAATTGTATAAATTAATCATGGATGGAGCATTTCCTCCCGACAGCCAGCTTCCAACAGAACCCGAATTGGCCAAAAAATTTGGTGTAAGCAGAATGACATTGAGACATGCTCTGGCCCTTTTGCAGGAAGATGGATTGGTTAAGAATATCCATGGTAAAGGAAATTTCATTACAAAATTCCATCATAATGATCATATGGATGGCTTGGAGAAGCTCGGGAATCCTCTATATAAATGCTATACGGGAAACATAGATGATATCGAACTTATTTTTCGAATTGAACTATTAACGGACTATGCCATGCAAGTATTACATCAACAGACGACTGCAGTTGTTGCGTTGGAACGCTGGTATAAAAGTAACGATAAGATCGTAGCTTTTGCTTTTACGATGATGCCGATCGAAGCCGTTTCCGAATTAAATCTTGACTTACAGAACGATAAGCAAGTGTTGGATATGTTGGAGAATAAAGTATATGAACTCGCTAATTCCTCTACCCTTGAAATTAAACGTTCGAATTCCGTCAATACGCCGTCATTGAAATACCAGCTTTCCCACAGTGAAGAATGTGATTTGATTTTAGAAAGTGTATATATCAGTGACAAATACCCTGTTGTTTACAATAAATACTATATCCCTATAGAATTTAGTCAAATGAAGATTAAAACATCTAAATAACTGAATAAACAATTCATTAATTTGGAAGCGGTGTATTTTTTATGAATACATCGCTTTTTTGTAACAAAAAAGACAAATTGCACAAAAAAGATGGGTTGTTTTTCGAGATAAAGCTGTGTTACCATTCTCATTATTAAAACGTATACAAGTTTTTAGACAACTATACAATATTGTATATGATCATGAAATCGTAACCAAAAGGAATAATATTTTGGGATATTCATGGAAGCGCTACCTTATTAGACATCATAAGAATGAAACAACAAAGGAGAAGAATATCGCTATGTCTACCACTACTGCAGATGTGAGCATGAAGAAAACTCAGGAATTTAATATTAAGAAAGCAGTACCTATTACCTTACTATTATTTCTTCTATGCTTAATCATTGATAATTCGTTTAAGATCATTTCTGTTGATATGGCCAAGGATTTCAACATTTCAGCGACAACAGTTAGCTGGCAAGCCACCCTAGCTGGCCTTGTGATTGGAATTGGGGCGGTGGTGTACGCAGCTTTGGCGGATTCCATTAGTATCAGAAAACTTTTTATCGCGGGTATCATTTTAATATGTGTCGGTTCAGTCATGGGATACATGTTTCAACATTCGTATTTGCTCGTTGTAATCTCACGAATGATCCAAACGGCAGGTTTAGCATCAGCCGAGACATTATATGTAATCTTTGTAACCAAACATTTACCAGCAAATGAACAAAAGAAATTTTTAGGATTAAGTACTAGCAGCTTTGCTCTTTCGCAGCTTATCGGTACATTAACTGGCGGTTACGTTTCTACGTATTTCCATTGGACATCTCTATTTTTAATTTCTTTAGTAACCCTTATCACCCTTCCTTTTATTTTAAAATATCTTCCTAAGGAAGAAACGAAAAAACGTCATGTCGATGTACTAGGATTATTCCTAGTGGGAACCATTTCGGCAGCTCTACTCCTGTATATTACTGATTTCAATTGGCTATACCTGATCTTGTTTGTTGTTGCAGTTACATTATTCCTTGTTTATATCAGTAAAAACTCAAAAGCGTTTATTGGCATATCCTTCTTTAAAAATAAACAGTTTATCTCCTTGCTTAGTGTTGCTTTTGTTATTTACTCTGTACAGTTAGCGTATATTTTCTTATTTCCATTCTTACTTGAAAAGATGTATGGTTTGAAGCTTGATACCATTTCACTATTAATGATTCCAGGCTTTATAGCAGCTACGGTCGTCGGGGCACTTTCCGGAAAAATTGCGAAGTTTCTGGGAAGCAAGCAATGTATTACAATCGCGATGTCTTGTATTGTGGTCAGCTTATTATTAGGCGTATTCTTTATACAATCTTCTGTTGTTGTATTCGTGATTTCGATGGTATTATTCTCTAGTTCATTTGCATTCATGTATGCACCAATACTTGATTCTTGCATTCGTACGATTGAAAAAGAAAAAGCAGGAACAGCCGTCGGATTTTTTAATTTAACACTGAATGTCGCGATGTCAATCGGAATTGCCTATACAGCAGCCATGATGGACCATTCCTCCATGCGAACAAGCTTCCTAGGGATTACAAGCAATTCGAATGCTTCCATGTTTAGTAATATCCTATTCATTCTCGCACTCATTACTCTTTTGAGTTTATCGCTATACTGGTTATTCGTAGGACGGAAAGCGACGAAATAGATTACGTTTAGTTCATAATTAGGACCCTAAACCAACAGTTTAGGGTTCTTTTTTGACTATAATTTAGTTTTGGTTATATGATTTGGATTACTTGTAAATACGCAGTAGTATAAGAACTTGCTGCCACGGAAACCGGTGCAATTTGAACTAAGTCTCCTGTATTTAATTGTAGGAGTGCAGAGGAATGTTGCGTGATCGTATGATTTACAGTTTGGCCGTTTTGTGTAAACTGTAATGATACTCTACTAGGATATTGTGTTTGGGCAGAAACGTTGCCATTTATGAAAAACCTTAAATCAACAAGAGATTGGCTGTTCCCATTTGAAGATTGTACAGTAGACACTGCGAATTGCACATGATATATCCCTGTTCTTTGTACTCGCAAGCCATTAGTCGCCATCGTTACGTCGTTTAGAACAAGTGGATTAAATACATCCAGTTGAACTGGCGCGTTCGCAACATACGTTACATTACCCGTATTATTCCGTACGACATATCCATAGGCTGGAGTTATTGTCGGTCCTGGGGGCCCTTGTGGTCCTTCGGATCCAGGTGGACCTTGCTCACCGGGCTGCCCAGCCTGTCCATCTTGTCCCGGAGGTCCTGGGGGTCCGGGTGGACCTTGCTCGCCAGCCTGTCCAGTCTGTCCATCCTGTCCTGGAGGTCCTGGGGGTCCTGGGGGTCCTGGGGGACCTTGCTCGCCTGCCTGTCCATTCTGTCCATTCTGTCCATCCTGTCCTGGAGGGCCTGGGGGTCCGGGAGGTCCGGGTTGACAGTGCGATTCTTTACATTCTTCAAGACTTTCTTTGCAATTCTCATATTTCTCTTTGTAGAAATGATACATCTTCTTATAATACTCTTCATCTTTACTAGACAAGTTAATCCCTCCTTTCAATTACTATATGTCGATATAGTGATGAATGGTTGGACACTAACTTGGTTATGATTAAAAAAGCGTTAGCCTAATAGCTCGGATCAACACATTCTTCACCCGAAAAGGGAATCTGTTATAAACAGGATGGCCTGATTTCCTGTCATTTGAGGATTCCAGTATTCGCTACTCCCTTTCCCGGCCCACCAACTTCTGCTGCGCGAGACGGATCATTTCGCCGACCCATATTTAACATCATCCGGCCGATCAGGATTCACGTCATAACCCTCGCGTCTTGTCACTTCAGCTTCTCAAATGCCCGAATGCATTTACCATCCTTCGAAGTATCCAATACCGCGAACCTGATTTCCGAGAAGAACGATCCAAAGCCTTCGTTATCCAGTAAATCCTGCCACCAACCGGCTATCTTCAACGGATCGTTCCGGAACACGCCGCAGCCGTACGCCCCCAAAACGAGATGTTTATCTTTCTTGCACGCGAATATCGCCAAAGCCAGCCGCATACGGTCTTTCATCACACGTTCCGCTTTCTGACGGTCCTCCCCTTTAATCAAAACCTGTCCATAATTCACAGCGGGCAACGTCAAAACTGAAGCCGTAACAGGCTGTTTCATAAGGTTAAACCGCTCGTCGCGGAAAAAGACCACATCAGGAGAATAAATAGCATGGTTGGTATACATCATGGAACGGTAAGCACGATTAGCCGTATAATAGCCTTCGTTGCGCAGTTGCGTTCCGTATAATCCGCTAGATGCCGCTAAGCTTTCTTCCTGTGCCATCGCTCCGTTCAGAAATCCGCCTCCCGGATTTTTCGCACTAGCAAAGTTTAGCACGCCGATCCGATCTTTCCCTGCTTTCGCAAAATCCACGATCGCCTTCACGGTCGCCTCGTTGGAGACGGAGTATAAAGCAGCTTGTTCAGACTTGGGCAACACATGACAGTCTCGTACCATCGCGGCACCTTGTTCAGGAGTGATCAGATGGCTGCTCACCTCCGAATGTTTCTGCGCCGCGGCAAAATCTATTCGGTGTCCATCAAATTCATAGTAGCCTTGTTGCTGGATCCGCAAGGTCTCTTGTGCAATTTCCTTTCGATTCAATTCATTCCCCTTCTTTCAATAACTCGTCTCGCGCTTCGGTCAGCGCAAAACCCAGTAAATTTCTCCCCCGCCATTTCATTGGATTTTCCGCATCCGGGTTGGATTGTCCCATGCCGATACCCCAAATGCGATCCCGTGGACTAGCCTCTACCAAAATACGGTTTTTCGTCGATTTCAAATAATCCCCCAGCTGTGGATTCTGCGAGAATTTGGCCAAGCTGCCTCGCTTGACGATCTCATAGCAGCGGCTCTCCCAGACTTCCTTATCGAAGTTCTTCACCGCACGTCCGTATGCTTTCATCTCCTTGGGATGCTTGGCCTGCATAATGGCACCAAGCATGTCATCATCCCCGAATAACCGCGCCTTCTCCGCCATCATGTACTGTTCAGCACAGGAGTATGTCGTTCCCTCTACAATGAACGGGCTCATCCACCACTGGCTGAAGCAGCTCTTATCCACGCTTCCATCGCGCGGTGGCGTATGGCCCCAGAAGAACAAAAACTTGAACGATTTCCCTTTAAGATGAGCGTTGCGCAAATTTTGAATGTCGTACATCATCGGATTTCCTCCAGACTTTTTCGATACAAACGGGATGGACGGTGGCCCGCATTTTCGGTATAGTGGTCCGTTTCCATAACAAGATCGGCTACTTTACGTCGGAATGCAGCCTTTAGCAGCTCTTTATCCAATATCACCTCGTAAACCTGCTGCAGCTCCGTCAAGGTGAACAGCTTGGGCATCAAGTGAAGCGCAATATCAGTATAGTTAACCTTGCCACGCAAACGCTCGATCGAGTAGACAATAATTTTCGCATGATCGAAAGCCAATCCCTCATTGGATAGGATGGTGTAAGACGTCGCGGTTGAAGATTCCGTCACCGTCACTGTACGTTCGACTACCGCCGTCAACTCCTCATGTTCGGAACTCAGCTTGAGTTCGTACTGCAGCGACTTAACGTATCCGCCCTCAATCAACTCTTTATGCTCCCTCAAGAGCTTATAAGAAACCTTGAACCAAGCGGCGTTAGCTGCGTCATCCCCTGCCTTCAACTGCACTTGGTCACTATTAATCAGCGACATATAGCAGCAGCTCATAACCCATGTCCGGGGATCTCGCCCGACTTCACTGAACGTATACAGCTGCTCCAAATAAATGTTATCCACGCCGGTCTCCTCCCGCAGTTCCCTTGCTGCGGTCTGTTCCGTCGTCTCGGTTGGCCGGACAAATCCACCCGGCAGCGCCCATTTGCCCAAGAAGGGATGCCCTCCCCGACGTATGAGTAGAACCCTTAGCTCCTTCTCAGGGAGCTTGCGGTAATTGTTCTCGTCTGTTTGCGTAACGGTGAAGACGACGATGTCCGCCGCTATCGAAGGACACTCATAATCTCCTACCTGATACCGTTCCATAAATTCGCGTTCCGTTAATCCGTCGCGATCTAGTAAGTCCACGATTTTCCCCACCTGTTCGTTTCTTCGTATTTAATTGATAATAACACTTTGATACTAACAAAGATAACAGAAAATAACTTCAGAATCAAGTAAATTTTTCCTGCATATTCATAGATTACGTGACAAAGAAGCCATTTCACAAGAAACACAGGAACGTTAGCCCTAAATAATGATAATCAGGAGGTGCTTTTGAATGAAAGATAAATATGTAAAAGAGTTTTTCTTCTTCCCCGACATATGCATCATGTGCGGAATCTTCCTGATCAGTTTTGGCTTTCTAGTCCCACACTTGACTTCCATCGGCCCATGGATTGCTTTGGTTATAGGCATGGCCTCTTATGCCGCTGCCGAGTATTTCACACACCGCTTCCTTTTTCACATGAAAACTCCGAAAAACCCATTCTATTTAAGTTTAATTAAGCGCTTACACTATGATCATCATTCCAATCCGAATGACCTGCATTTATTGTTTCTGCCTTTGTGGTATTCTCTGCCGAACATCGCCATTGCGGGAACAATTGCCTACTTTATTTCTACCAGCCTCGTAATTACAAATGCGTTTATCGCTGGCGTGATCCTATTTCTATTGTTCTATGAGTGGAAGCATTATATCGCTCATCGTCCAATTACCCCCGTCTCCCCCTGGGGCCGCTGGATGAAGAAAATCCATTTATGGCATCATTATAAAAATGAAAATTACTGGTACGGCGTCACCAATCCGGTGCTTGATTTTGCATTAGGTACTTTTGAGGACCACAAGAAAGTTAAGCTTAGCGAAACGGCCCGTAACCTTGAGCAGCGCGATCCTAAAAAGCTGGATCTGTAATGGTTCTCTCCCGTATTAGGATGCAAGCTAACGTCGGCACTCTACTGGCGTCAGCTTGCTGCATTTATAGCTCCCCTTCAAGAAACTTGATGAGGCATAGTTCCCCGAGATCGTTCTCTTATTCATGTACACACCCATTTATTGATGTTACAATTTTTAAAGGTAGAAGATACCAAGCGTTATATACTGCAGCTCCGGGGTCAAAGCCTGCTCGAATTTGCTGGCGATGCACCAATTTAGTTACCCGCAATGAGCTCTAATGAAACGGGTGCTTTTAGGAACCGCACAGGGTGTCTTCGTGCTTTGGCTATCATCGATGTAACCCTTAGTTATCCCCTCACTGCACGAATTTCCGAGGACAAACGCCGCTAAATTTTAATAGAAAAATAATAGTTTTGGAGGCTGCAATGGACCAAGCGCTTATCGAACAATTGAACCAATGGCATGAAGAAGACGAACAGCAGCAAATTGTGGACTTGTTGTTAGCTATTCCCGAGAAGGAACGGGATTATGAGGCAGTCAGCCGACTAGCCAGAGCCTATAACAACTTGGGGCTTTATGAAGAAGCACTCAACCAATTTGAAAAAATATCCGAAGTAGGTCAACAAGATTCACTATGGCATTATCGGGTAGGTTTTGCTCTTTATCATTTAAAAAGATACGAGGATGCGGCACAGGCATTCCGTGCCTCAGACAAGCTAGAAGCCGGCGATCAGAATACCGAATTATGGTTAAAGTGGAGCTTGCAAAAAGTGGAGAAGCAGCAACGGCATGAGCGTCGGTTAGCGAACAAAAGGGCAGCGGCCGTGGAGTCTCGCGGATCGGGAGAGAAGGAAATTCCTTTTTCGAGCATGTCGCCTGTTGACTTTTGGGACGACAGCGAGTACGCGAGAAAGTCCTATCTATCCGAGCCACCCACGGATGAACTCATCGCCTCGATCGAGGAAGAGCTGGGTTATAAGCTCCCTTCCTCATATATTGCTCTGATGAAGCAGCAGAATGGCGGAATTCCGAAGAACACGAGCTTTCCAACAGAGGAGCCGACCTCCTGGGCTGAGGATCATATTGCCATTACGGGCATTCTGGGCATTGGCCGGGAGAAAAGCTATTCGCTCTGCGGGGATCTCGGCAGTCAATTTATGATTGAGGATTGGGGATATCCTGACATTGGTGTAGTGATCTGCGATTGTCCTTCAGCAGGTCATGACGTCGTGATGCTAGACTACCGGGCATGCGGTAGAGATGGTGAACCTGAAGTCATTCACGTCGATCAGGAGGACGATTATGAGATTACTTTTCTGGCTGACAATTTCGAAGCGTTTATCAACGGCTTAGTGAGCGAAGAAGAATTCGATACCTCCGAGGAGGATAAGGAAGCGGATCTTAACAAAGTAGCCCACGGGAAATTTTCTCCCTTGCTGGGAGAGCTTTGCGGTCAAGTGACGGAAGTGGAAAATATTGAACAGAAAATCCGCAGCATCTGTACACGGATTGTTGAAGAAAAAGGCCATTTTTCTTTTCATGCGGATGAATTATCGTATCTGATGTATGATGTGCAGTTTTGGCTATACACTAAGTCATACCCCGATACCAGTCGCGAACAGTATCTGGCTATCTATGAGAAAATGATTGCCTTCGGCGGAGAATTCGGTCAAAGTGGCTATGCCCCAGGATGGATTACCGAATGGCTGGACCGCCGCATACATGAAGGACGGATCGTACAGGAAAATGGACGCCTTCGGTTTACGGATTCGTTCGCAGCGGAAGTGATTAAGCAGCTGCGAGAAGCCTAAAAGTCCGTCCCGGATCATAAAAGCAACGACTAGAGCCCACGTTCGACGTGGGCTCTTCTTCTTTTTAACTCAGGTGATTTCAAAAGCGTTAACAGAGCGCCAACAGCTGCTCCAGTCCTTCTTTTAGCGGCGGTTGTGCTTTTCGGGCCGCTCCTTCCAGCTTCTTCACGCTTCCAAAGATTCGGCACATTACCATCTCACGCTGATAGATCTCTTTGTCTTTCAGCGCCTCGATAAGCGCCTCGGTAAGCTCAGGATGGTCGATGGTTAGGTTTTTTACCTGTGTTCCCTCGTCATTCCCTCCCAGCAAAATGGATACAATCACCGGCATATGCTCTGCCTTTACACCATGCGCCTCGATAAATGCCTGCGCATAGCCATCCTGCACCATTTGGTGCTCCGTATCCACCAGGCCCATATAACGACTTACCAATGGGAAATAATCCTCGCTGTACAAGCCGAGGCCCAGTACGGCATAAGTGCCCGGCATAACCGATTTTTCGCTCGGCTCCACATCGCTGTACCACGCGAACTCCTCCATTGCTGTATCCGCATATTCTGCAATTTTTGGGAACAACGCCGGGTAGTTGAGTGCATTGGCAAAAAACTGATGCAGCTTGGACTTTGCCAGTTTTTTAAACGGGAGAAGATGCTTTTGGCTGCTCTTCAGCTTTAGGTTGTATTCTTTGGGAAAACCCTGCCGCAAAAGATTTATGATATAATCGAGCGCCTCCCCGTAAGCCGACTCCTCTTCAGAGAGAATCCGGATGTCGATCGTCTGAGTTACGTCATTGTTGTGGGCTTCTATTCTCTCTCCCCGATAGGTACTCTCAAATTTTCCGCTGCCTATTTTCAAATAATCTGCTGCTCGCTTTGAACCCAATTGCACCGCAAGTTCAAGGTACTTCAGCCGAGTATCCGGCTCGGTGAAGCCAATCTGCAGGGCTGCATAGAGAAAGAAATCCATTTCCCCGGCATCTACGGAAGGATGAACTGGTTCCTCCTTCAACGCCCACTTGTTACCGGTAAAATGCTGCGGTAAAAAGTGATCCTTCACCCAATGGTTGAAGGCCGAAGTATAACGTCTGATCCAATCGTTTTTGCGCTCTTGGTTCTTATTTAGCTTGTCGGAGAGACGGCGAATCAATGGCTCGATCTGTTCCGCTTCCTGTTTCATCAGATCAGGATTGACCAAATGGTTGGCAAAAAAGAAGAAGTCTTTTTCTCCCGGTAGCACTGGTGGATCAGGCAAAACCTTTGTTTGAATAAATTGCTCCAGTGTCTGTTTCAGTTGACTCAACTTTGGCTCATTTATTAACTGTTGGTTAAGCGATAATTTCGACTGTTCCCATTCAAACTCCAATACAACTTCAAACTTATAATCAAAGAAACGCGCTCCCAGCTCCTCAGAGCGGAACAGTCGATCTACACGTTCGCACAAGGCAGGAAAGAATTCCTCAACTAGAAGTTCATTGGTCAACTCAGTTATATATGAACCCGCTTCAACTTTATAGGAGCTGTCAGACCAAGAGAATGGCTCGTGTACATCGATATGTATGCGTCCATCTGCCCAAGCAAACTTGCCCTTTCTCCATGCAACTCGAAGATAATCCATGATTCCGGCTTGCAGCCTGCTTCTATTTTTAAGCTCATTAATCCTCTTGCTTTCTTTTGCGTAAATTTCCGTGATTTCGTTCCATACCTCGTTCAGAAAGGCTTCTACTGCGTGATTCAACGGTTTCTCCTCCCATTCTCGTATTCTGCATTGCCCCGCTAATTAAAATGGCTCAGCTTTGTTGATACAACGCAGCCGTCACCTTGTCCACTGGACAAACAAACATATAAAAAATGCCTTCCCCAAACTTATCGAAATCCGCCCAGTCCACCTGACCGATAAACCGCATGCGTTTGGCACAGCAAGGGCATACCGGATAATCGGCATCCTGCACCCAACTCGGGTGCCCCCCGATCTGCGAATCCTGCTGGGACAAGGACCAAGTCGCGGCATAAAATGGGGAGTGAGGCTCGTCCGAAAGGGTTAGCCTTGGTACGTCCACGCCGCTGATATCCTCGGAATCAAAACTCGGCAAGTACTCAGGTTTCCGGTTAAACTGGCTCCAGACTGGCACGCCCTGATCATCCAGTTCCATGTGAATGGTGCCGAAGCATCCGCAGCGCTCACAGGTCTCCATTTGTAGGCGTTCCAGCGATAGGCCGAGATACGCCACGGAAGGATGGGAGGTGTCCACATCCATCAGGATGGTCAGCTTCCCCTCACACCACGGGCAAATGGAGGCGCTTGTTTGCAGGAACCGGGCAGCGGACGCTTCGGCTGAAGAATCACGATGCCCATCCGTTACCCTAATCGCATAACTCAAGCCGTGGATCAAATCACGTCTTTCCCCGTCCGGTGTGAGCTCCCATCCTCCCTCCATGGCATAAATTTCAGGCCCGACGAACAGCTGCCCCGCCCACTCCGGCGGATGTAATCGCCATTCCTGAAACCGGCTGACAACCACGGGGTCTCCAATCCAGCTCAAAATCAGCAGAAGATGATTGCGGTTATCTTCGTCCCATTCCACCTGCTGCATCAGGCGGTCCCGGATGTCGGGTGGGGCATCCTTGAATAATATGCCGGAATGGTACATGCCTTGTTCCATAAGCTCAGGCAGAGCTCCGGTGATATTGTCATTCCGGTAACACACTAGCGACAATAATATTTCGTCGGCTTCACTATTATCGCCTGCAGCCAAAAGCTCCAGCGCATACTTCAGCATTCGGCCCGCCTCTTCAGCCGTTAATGATACGTACATCTGCTCTTTGCCGAGCGGGTACGGTACATATTGAATCAGCGGATCATACTGCCTCGGTGCATGCATGATTTTGAGAATCTCCACTGGATCCGTCATGTCCTCATATAAATTCACCGTTTTGCGGTGCTGCTCAATATAGGCTTGCCGTTTCTGCCGTTCCTGCTCTTGATGGCAGGGCATGCAGTAGCCGCCTGTTTTGGCGACCGTGGTCGGCAGGATCGTCGCCCTGCAGCCTTCCGTTTTGCATGGAATACGTTCTGTCACGGCTGCTTCACCTCCGTTATGATGATGTTCTTTCATTTACAGATTCAATCAACCGATATACAGCTTCCGCTGTGAGAAAATCGCCGAATATCCGAGCCTGTACAGCTCAAAATACGGTGCGAGCGGGTCACCCTTAAGTCCGTAGCGATGCCACTGCAAATAATAGGAAATCCAATAATCGCAGGCGATTGAGTAATAGGCTTCATTTAGAATCTCAATAGGTTCATCATAATCCTTGTGCTCATGAACAACTTCAAACAGCGCCTCATAGACATCGGGATCGCAGGATTCCCGGACGCTGTCTATTTCTCCACGCGGCAGGAGTTGTATTCCTTCGATTCCAGCCAGGTATTCCGTCGCTTCCGCCGCACCATCCCATTCGGCGAACTCGTCCAGCAATTGCTTCAGCCCTTTAATATGCTGCTCGCCATACCCTTTCAACACATCTTCAGGCACCTCATCAGCTTTGCCGTTGAAATAGCCTGGCACCGTTTCACCGCCAAAATCCTCCGGGTCCAGCATCTCATAGATCCGGGCAATCCGCCGCAAATAAGCGGCTCCATCTTCAAGCGGCTCAAAAGTGGCTTCCACCCCTTTTCCGCTGGGCATATACATTTGAAAATATCCATACAACGCATCTTCTTCAATGACGACTTCATCGGAATCTACTTCCTCATCCATAAGATTGAGCAGATACCTTGCGTATGTCTGCTTATCCATATGTACCCTCTCCTTGTCGCAAATAAGTGGAGTTTTATGAAGAATTACATGATAAACCCTCCTCGTCTCTTTCGTTATCTACCTTCCGCTAGCTTAACTAAGCGTTCTGTAATACCCCCTTAGGCCAAGACGTTGGGTTCGACTGGTTTGCTAAGCCAGTGTTCATCGGTTTGGACATGGTTTTTCCGGACAAATTTGGCGACCGAACACTTAAAGTCCTCGTAAGAAAATTTGGTTGCCAGTCGGACCACATAGCCTTCTTGTTCTCCGCCGCATCGGGACTGCTTTGTGTAGCATTGTTTGGCGGCTTCCTCGCTCCATATCCCGCGGTACAAGACCGGAACTAGCGGAATTCCCCATTTATCCGCACATGCCGCAGTGTCATCCCAGGACAGACAGATATTGCGGTCGTTCCACACCGAGAAGAGCATGAAGTAACCAGGCAAGGACGAATAGAACAACGAGTGCTTCGCGTATACATTCTCCCCGCACAGCCGGTATCCTTCCGGAATCAGATACTTGATCCCTCCATGCAGTGTCTTCACATAATGCCGTGAAGAATGATCCTTGCTGTCGAGCGACCTGGCGTGAATAAAGTCGGGGTACATCGTCGTGTTTTCCCCGTCCATTTTCTCGGTAATGACAACCTCCTGCCCGATAAAATGCTCCGTATTCCGCAATATTTTATCATCGTCTGTATAGCTTCTCGACCAAGGCAGGTGCATCGTTTTCGGATATTTCATTTTCATAATATCACCTCTATTTGGCGAATGTGTCTGCTTCCGCGAAGAAATACAGCTCTGCCAGAAGCTGCTCGCCAAGCAAATGATAAATCTTGGACGCTCCGGCGTCTCCGCCATGTAATATCTCCATATGGAAGCTCACCATGTTCACCACATGTAAAATAAAATCGTCACCGTACCCCAGTTCTTTCAGAACGTGGCAGGCTATACCGGCAGATACATGCTCATGTCCGAAATACGAGTAATACCCCCGGTTCGGCTTCCAAACCTTACAGAACGGCTTGCCTGCGTCATGAAATAGCGCCGCGAGCTGCATCTCCAGCAGATGCTCCCCTCCGTAAAATACGTTAATATAATCCAAAACGGCATAGGTATGTTCAGACAACGTTTTAGAATGATAGGGGTTTTCCTGATCATAGTCCAGCATCACGTTAAAATAGGGAGACTCACGCAAATAGGCAAACAGCTCGTCGTGACCCGGTTTCCGCGCAAGAAGCAGCTCCAGTTCGGCTCGTGTAAGTCTGACGTCTGCAGGCGTATGGACGATATGCAAGCTATCAAAGCCTTCGGCACGCACAGGAAACTCAAAGTTTTTACAATACTTCTCCAGCACCTTGTCTTCAATACTGCGTTTTCTCGCAATCACCCGTTCCCTGGCCATCTCATAGGGCGTTATACAGACATGGCATTCAACCGAGACATCCCTAAATCGCTTTAAAAATTGAACTCGCCGGTCCCGGCCGACGTTCGTCGCGTCAAAAACGACGTTTCTCCCGGATGCCAACGCCTGTTCAATCTCGGCAAATGCTTCGTTAAAGACCCGATAGGTATCTTTCTGCCGGGTTTCACTTCCGAATAGCTTTTCCCGTATGGCATCCGTAGCCACTAAAACGGCCCTTTCCCGTTTACAGCATTCTTTTGCATAATGGCTTTTGCCGCTGCCCGGAATACCGACCAGCATGTGAATGGTACTCATCTTCATCACCTCCTTCCTAGGTCAAATAAAATAATCGGCGAATAATGGAATGAACACATTAAATCGCCGATTCAACAAGAATATGAAGCTTGCTTTCCGCTTTATTAACGTGTTTTTCTAAAATGTCATGTAAAGCCCTTTTACTAACGCAAGGCTCCTTTCTATTCATGATACACTGGAAAAGCCAGGAAGGCGACAGGTGCGAAGTACATGAATCATACTTAACTAGCCGACCCTTTACGCAGGATCGGCTAGTTTTTTTCCAAGTCTCAAATCAATCGCTAATCTGAAGGTAATATAATTATCACTAAAGAAATATAGAGATTTCTTTTAAATTGGTATATACTTACATTAAAATAAAAATTATGCATTTCAAAGGAAACTATGAATGAAGGCCACAAAAATTATGGAATCGCAGGAGAAAAACTTATTATATGAGCTAACTATTCTAAAAGGGGTGTTAATAATGAAAAAAATGATTAAAAAATTTATCGTCCTTGGATTAGCCGCTCTCATTATGATAACTGGTACAAGCGCATGCTCCAGTGGTACTATTTCTTCTTCCCTTTTTCCAGATGTAAGCCCTGAACACCAAGATAAAGTGAAAAAAGTAGAAGAGCGTTTAAATCAATCATGGACTACAGGAAGGGAAGTAATACTAAAAAGTGATGAGGCTACGGCATTTGCAAATATGGATGGGGATCAGGATTTAACAAAATGGACGTTTATAGATATTACTAAGCTTCAAGAAGAGTTACTATCTTCTTTCTCACAAGAAGAACAATCTTCCTTTTTAGATGCTTTTTATGGCAAGGAGAGAGGAGAGAATCTTGATGTAGGCGATTATGTATCAGCCTTACTTATAAACCCAGATAAGTCACGAGCTCTGGTGTATTGGGAAAAAGCTAATGGTTCTTACGTTGCACTTGAGATGAAAACTAAAAGCGATGACTCCAATGCTTGGTATGTAAATGGCGTTAAAATTGAGTCCTCTACATAGAATATTGACGTAATATCGAAGCCGTTGCCGACAATCAAAAAAACATCCCATTCCTCTTTAGGGAGAATGGGATGTTTTTTGATTTAGTCAAATGGATGTTTGCCAATTAGCTGCTCGTATGTTCATCATTTGTTTGATCACTTATTGGAACAGCCTTGCTAACCCCGAAAACGTAATAACTAATCACAACAATACTTAAGAAAACAATGCCGGAAATCAGGGAGATGCGTGTCTCATCGTTTATCCACATCCCGACCAGCACCATAAGCAAAAAGGCAATGGTGACATAGTTGGACACTGGGGCGAAAGGCATTTTGAACGGATGTTGATCCAATGCAGCCCCCTTGATTTTTCTGAATTTGATTTGACTGATCAGAATAACAAACCACGGTACCATACCGGGAAGTACGCTGGCGCTGTACACATGCACAAACAGATTTTCCGGTGCAATATAGCTTAAGATCACGCCAATGCCCAATCCCACGAGCACGCCAATCGTTCCCAGTAGGGGCACGCCGTTATGGGACAGTTTCGTAAATATTTTCGGTGCCTGTCCATTGACTCCTAATGTATACAGCATGCGTCCTGCGCTATAAATCCCGCTATTACAACCTGACATAGCAGAGGTGATGACGACAAAGTTGATGATCCCCGCCGCTGCTGTAATGCCGATTTTCGCAAAGGTTGCAACGAATGGGCTGCCGATGGCTTGCAATTGATTCCAAGGGTAGACTGTTACAATCACAAAAATCGCGCCAATATAGAAGATCAAAATCCGCCAAATAATACTTTGCGTCGCGCTCATTAACGTTTTTTGCGGGTTTTTCGCCTCCCCTGCTGTAATCCCGATCAGTTCGACACCTTGATAAGCCCCAATCACCAGCGAGAGAGCGAAGAAAAAGCCCGACCATCCACCGGTAAAAAAGCCCCCATGCTTCCACAGATTAGAAAATCCGATCGCATTCCCGCCGTTGCCAATCCCGAAGAAAATCAGACCAAACCCTGCAACAATCATCAATACGATGGTTACGATTTTAATCATTGCAAACCAAAACTCAAATTCACCAAATGATTTCACAGAGAATAGGTTGGCTGCACCGAGAATCACCATTGCGACGATACCTGGTATCCAAGCGGGCAGATCCGGAAACCAGTACTTCATATATGTCCCAACGGCAATGATCTCCGCCATCCCGACAATAACCCATTGGAACCAGTTGCTCCAAGCCGTCGTATACCCTGCCAAAGGATGAATGTACTTATGGCCAAAGGTCGCAAATGACCCCGTGCTCGGTTCTACGTACTGCATTTCCCCCATTGCGCGCATGATGAAAAATATAAAAATCCCTACAATGGCATACGCAAGCATTACCGATGGACCTGTCCATTTGATCGTGCTTGCTGAGCCCATAAATAACCCGACACCGATTGTGCCACCCAAAGCAATCATCTGAATATGACGCGCTTCGAGACCCCTCTTTAATTCATTGTCTTTCATTGCAGTTCCCCTTCCCTCTGCTACTCTCTTAGCTGTTATTTTGGACAAGCTGCAAAATCTTACAATGACGAAGTAGACGTTAGTTTTATTTTGTAAGCGCTATCTAAAGTCATTAATGACCTATCTTAATAAATTCGTCTAAGCTACGTTACTCCACTGATCAATTATATTGTAGTATCTTTTCCTTATGAAAACAATTTATGTTCACTTGGTAAATTGTGCACAATGGGAGAGGAACGAGGATTGCTCCGGCTCAGGGGGTGCAACTCCCCGATAAATCACGATCAGAGTGTTTTCCGCATAAATTCCTTAACATACTTTTCCTTAAATCCAAGACTGTCATACAGATTTCTGGCATCATTCCCGACGACACACCAAAGGTCGACGGTTGCGCTGCCACGCTGATAGATCTCGTTGCATAAATACATCACGAACTTTCTTCCGATCCCTTGCCCCTGAAAGTCTGTACGTACGGAAATACTGCTGATTTCATGACCACAAAGGTGGCTATAAGCAACGATTTCCCCATTTATTTCGTAGACAAAACGGTTTTCCGCATCCTCTATCCATGCTCTTCGTCCTTTTTCACTGGGCTCTGCAATCACAGAATCAGGAAAGCACCCAACACGGACTCGCATTTCATGAAAAGCTGTGGCATACATCGACTGCGTGGGAAGATAGTCTTCATCCGTATACAGCCTCACCGGAAGCTCCTCCAGGGGAAAGGGATCGCTGGTTCGCTGCATATAAGCCGATGAAAAGTATTTGTCATAACCGAGCTTGCGCGCAAACGCAAAAGATGATTGATGACCAGCACGAAAGGAACTCCTGACGATTTGGGATCCACCCGCTCGCAATTCGTTTTCAGCATACTCTACCATGGCAGAACCGATTCCTTGCTTACGAAACTGAGGAGAGACGAACACCGTTAAATAGGTCTGAGATGCAGGCTCGTTCACTTGGGCCAGTGCAACAAGCTTATCCTCAATAAACGCGGTAATAAACAGTTCCGGTTCTTCAGCAAGCACCCGAAGGATGTCTTCACTCGCGTCGACGTCATCGCTTAATAATTCTCTGGCGGCATTATAATCTTTTTCACTGAAACGTTCGTATCGGATCCCTGGTATGTTCATCAGCCTTTGATTCCTCCGTTTTTTATTGAGACATTGTATTTCCGATTTTCTTCACGCCAGTGATTATTTCATAGAATAATGGATATTTCAACCAAATGTACGCATAAAGATCCGCAAATTGCGTGCGAATCTCCTCCCTTATCCGTGATTTAGGCCTACTTATCCAACTGTTCCTTTTTAAAGGTTTTGCAAAGGCGCTCACTTCCCGGAACCATTCAGCCGAAGAAACGTTAGATACGAACGAGCGGACTACACCCCATTCGGAGGATAGGGAGGACATCAGCGATGCTTCATGTACAAATTGTAGAGCCTCATGCGGATAAACGTGCGGCAATCAAAAAGATGGTGCAAGGAATGGGGCATATCGTCGTCGGGGAGGCGTGTGACCGGGAAGAAGCATTACGATTGATGGAACAGGGCTGGCCCACGCTTCTCCTGACCGATCTTATGCTGCCCCGGCTTGAAGGACTCGCCTTGGTGAGACAGGTGTACGAACAGCGTATTCCCGTAGTAACGATCATCCTGAGCGACAGCACGCGCTTCGACTATGTTCGGCAGTCCATGCAAGCAGGCGCCATCGATTATTTGCAAAAGCCGGTGAAGGGCGAAGAGCTGCGACGGGCGCTGCGGCGGGCGGAAGAGCGAGTGGTATATTTCCACGGCGCGCATCGCGAGTTCGTGCAAGCGCAGCAGTTTTTCGAGAGGCTGGATCTTCTTCAGCCGGGCGAGTTCATCGAGAGGCACGCCGAGATGATCCGAAGCATGAAGAGCTTCGAGGGGGGCCAGCAGGGAGAGAAGCTGGGCCTGTTCCGCCTGCTTTATGCCAAATGGCATTATATTCTCAAGAAACGCGGGCTTGAATTCGACGAGCCTTTCTCATGGGAGGACGAAGATGAGGCTGTCGCTTATTTTCAGAGACTATGCGAATTCTGGATCGCCCAGTCTGCCTCGCCGGCCGATAGCAGCGTGAAGTTGAACGTAAAGCGGGCCTGCGACTATATCCGGGAGAACTACCGGAGTGATCATACGCTGGCTGAGGTCAGCGAGCGCTTCGGCATGAGCATCTCTTATTTCAGCGTGCAGTTCAAGAAATATACCGGCTATTCGTTCGTCAATTACTTGAACCGCGTCCGAATCGAGAAGGCCAAGGAGCTGCTGCTGCAGCCCAATCATAAGATTTACGAAGTAGCTGGCGAGGTGGGGTATGACACGCTGCAATATTTCAATAGAGTATTCAAGCAGCATGTACATATGACGCCGGGGGAATACCGGAGAAGCCTTGGAATTTGAGCTGGCTTTTAAAGATTTCGTTAAGAAGAAAATCGGCTCAGAAACAATAAGAACGGTTCATTACTTTTCCGGCCTTGCATATTATACTAGGACACGTCATTTAGACGACTAGAATCTAGCAAGGAGGAAAAGAAACGAGATGAAACGAAAGACACGCAGCATCGCAATATGTCTCAACCTTATTATCATGTTCTCTTTGGTCTCTCCTTTGGGACAAGCTCTAGCGGCGGACAGTCCCCAGGCGGCATTCGGACAAGTTCTGGATTCGCGCAAGATGGAGCTCAGTCCAGGTGCGAAGTACACCTGGCAGGAGATGAAGCTGCCGCAGGGCTTGGAGAAAATTCATTCTGTCGAATTTGATCCGAAGAATAAGATGCTCGACCTACAGCCGGGCAAAACAAACGGCAAAGTATACGGGATGCAGGGTGTCACCAAAATGGCCGACGACGCCGACGCCCCAGGGAACCGGGTCATTGCGGCCATTAACGGCGACTTTTACGATATGGCGACCGGCGTTCCGCTCGGGTTGTTCATGGGGGACGGTGAGATTCTGACCAGTCCGCCGGAGAAATGGAGTTGGCTTGCCTTCGGCCTGAAGAATGACGGTACGACCATTTACGGCTTGAGCCCGGATCTGAACCGTACGCTTACGATCAGGGGCAAGACGGTACCGATCTCTCACATCAATCGGATGCGAGATACGAATATCGAAGAACTCATACTATATACCTCTTCCTTCCATACCTCGACGATGACGAACGATCTCGGCGACGAAGTTGTGCTCGACGTGCTGGAAGGCGAAGTGAAGAGCGGCAAGAGCTTGAAGCTCAAAGTTGCCGGGATACATAAGGGTAAAGGAAATACACCTCTGAAGGCTGGTCAAGTCGTGTTGTCCGCATCGGGCAAATACCGGGCCGAACTGGCCGAACTGAACATCGGCGACGAGGTTACAGCCAGCTTCGAGCTGGAAGATGAATGGAAAGACGTCAAGATGGCGATGGGCGGCGTCTTCATGCTGGTGAAGGACGGCGTAGCCCAAACCCACGAAGACAAAGCCTTGTATCCGCGTGTCGGGATCGGCACCAAGGCCGACGGTTCGATCATCATGGTCGAAATCGACGGCCGCGCCCCGGGCTTTAGCGAAGGTGTGTCCTACGACGATCTGGGCAAGATCATGAAGGATATGGGCGCCGTGAATGCGCTGTGCTTAGACGGTGGTGGTTCCGCGACATTTGTCGCCAAGCTGCCCGGCGATACGAAGCGGCAAATCCTGAACCGGCCATCCGACGGTTCGGAGCGGAAGACGGCGAACGGGCTGCTGCTCGTGAACAAAGCACCAGAAGGCGCCGCATCCAAGCTAGTCGTGCAGCCGAACTTGGAACGCGTGCTGGTCGGCTCCTCCGTTACGTTCAGAGCGGCGGCCGTTGATGCGAACGGGCATCCCGCCTCGCTCGCCGGAACGCCGACATGGCGCCTTGGGTCGCCTGTCGGAACGATCGATAACGCAGGGACATTTACGGCCGGCAACCTTGCGGGAACAGCCGAAATTACGGCGACCGCAGGCGGATTGAACGGCACAGGGCAGGTGGAAGTCGTGGATGAATTAACCGAGCTGAAATTCACTGACGCCGTGAAAACCTTCACCTCAGGCGAGAAATTCACGTTATCCGTCAGTGCGCTCCGTAACGGGCAGCTCATTCAAGCGCAAAACGACAAGTTCAAATGGGATATTGAGGGGCCAATCGGAAGCATTGATAATAACGGTGTCTTTACCGCAACGAACGATACAGAACAGAGCGGCAAAATTATCGTGACATACAACAGCATTGTGACGTCGATGGACGTCAAGGTCGGGCTTCCACCGGTGGTGCTGGAGAATTTCGAGAACGGCACAGGCAAGTATCAGATCGAATCCGGCGCGCGATACAAGAGCGTGAAGCTTAGCGAAGAGACGGATGAGGATTTCGTCCGGTTAGGCAATAAATCGGCGAAACTAGAGTACGATTTCACCGAGACGATCGGGACGTCCGGTGCCTATATCGCTGCAAATGATCTGGAGAGCAATATTAAAATTCCAGGCTATCCGGAGAAAATCGGTCTCTGGGTATACGGCGACGGGAAGAAGCACTGGCTGCGCGGACAAATCCGCGACGGCAACGGGGCGGCCGTCGGTATTGATTACGTAAATGAATCGGTGGGCGTCGATTTTACGGGCTGGCGATACCTGGAGGCCGATGTGCCGAAAGGGCGACCGCTTCCACTGCGCATGGATCAGCCTGTACGCTACATGGAGACGAAGAATGACAATAAGACGGCAGGCGTCCTCTACATCGACCAGATCCGGGCGGTATACGGACCTACCAACGATGATATGGATCCGCCGATCCTGAAAGATTTCAAACCTGCGGAAGGCAGCACAATTACAACGAATACACCGAAAATTGAAGCCATCGGTGAAGACTTCGGGTATGATCCTGTGACCCATCCAGGAACGACGCTAATCGATCCGGACAAAATCCGCTTCTACGTCGACGGTGTCTTGGTGCAGCATGCGCTGTATCCACCGAAAGGACAAATTCACTATACGCCGAACGTGCCGCTAGCTGATGGAGTCCACTTGGCGAAGATCAAGATCCGAGACATGTCCGGCAACGTGACGGAGAAGGAATGGACCTTTACGGTCAATACAGGCTCGTCGAAGATCGTCTACGAAGCTCCGACAACCGTCTATGCCGGAAATACGTACACCGTGGATATTAAAGCGCTGAAGGCAGCGGATATTCAAGGCAGCACGATGGAATTCAACTTCGATCCGAAGAAGGTTGACGGATTGAACGTGTTGAAAGGCGGCAAGCTGACGGATAGCCAACTCGTCTCAAAGATCGATGCGGCTACGGGTAGCGTAAAGCTTAGCTTCAACACCATCCATAAGGCAGGATTGACGGACCAAGATCTGCTCGGCCAGATTCAATATCGGGTTAAACCTGATGCTGAGGAGACGGTTAAGTTCTCATTTAAATCAGGTGCCATTACGTTCATAGACAAAGGCGATACAAGCTTTGGCTTCTTCGGCTTGCCGGTGGAAGCGGCCGTGAAGCACCATCTGCAGCTAAGCTGGAATGAACATGGCATCGTGCAAGGCATGCCTACGACCTTCACCGTCGTCGATGAGAGTGACGCAGCAGTCGAAGGCGTAAAAATCACCGATGTGGCCGGTTCCGAGATCGGTACGACCGACGCGCAAGGGAAGCTCATCACGGAGACGCTTACCTCAGAGCTGAAGGTGTACCAACTCCAAGCAGTGAAGGGCGACGCCTACAGCCCGATCCTGAAATTCAAAGTCTCGCCGCTAGCAGGTAGCCCCGCACCGAGCAATGTCAGCGTGACGATGGGCGAGGACACGACGACCTCCAAAGCCTTCACCTGGCATACGAACCCGGCGACGGCCGATACCGTGGTTGAGGTGGTGAAGAAGTCGGAGTTCACGGACTTCAATGCACCGAATGTGCAACGATTTACTGGCAGCAGTTACTTGTTCACCACGACCGATACAGGAACCGTTCGGGTTCATAAATCCGTGGCAAACGGCCTAGAGCCGGGAACGCACTATATGTTCCGCGTAGGTGACGGACATGGCAGCTACAGCACGAACGGGTCGTTCCAGACAGCGGCTGCGACTGGCGAGAAGACCAAGTTCATCTTCCTCGCGGATTCGCAGGCTACGAAAGAAGCGGATTTCAAGCTGTGGGGCGATATTCTGAAAAAAGCTGTGACGGATCACCCGGACACGGAATTCGTCGTACAGGGCGGCGATTTGGTCGAGGACGGCTTCAAGGAAAACGAGTGGAACATGTGGTTTAATGCCGCGCAAGGCATCCTGATGCAGACGACCGTCGTGCCTGTGGTCGGCAATCATGAAGTGACGGGTACTCGTAAGACAGAGGATTACCTTGCTCACTTCAACCACCCGCAGAACGGGATCGACAGTCTCAAAGGAAGCAACTTCTCCTTTGATTACAAGAACGCTCATTTTGTAGTACTGAACAGTGAATATGATTTTGAACAGCAAAAGGAATGGATGCGCAAAGATCTGGCCGCAACTGATAAGAAGTGGAAGATCGTCGCGTTCCACCGCGGACCATTCGGCAGCATGTACGATTCCGAGCATATCCGCAACACGTGGACGCCGATTTTTGACGAGTTCCAAGTCGATCTTGTCATGAACGGCCACGATCACGTATATGTACGGACTTATCCGATGAAAGACAAAAAGCCGGTAGGCGATGGCGAAGGAACGACCTATATCGTCGGCGGCTCGTCCGGTCCGAAGTTCTACCAAGTATGGGCAAGGGATTGGCAGAAGGTGACCGACGGCGAGCAGGTGCAGATGTACGTCGCTGCCGAGATCGACGGGGACGAGATGAAATTCGTCGTGAAGACCATCAACGACCGCGTGGTCGATGAATTTAGACTGGTCAAAATTCCGGCGCAATCAGTCGTCATCGATCAACCGAATGTCAATCTGGCCGTGAATGAGAGCGTGAAATTGAACGCTACCGTACTGCCGGCCAATGCCAGCAACAAGGGCGTAACTTGGTCCGTATACAGCTCATCTGAGGACAATGTTGTTCAGCTAACCGCGGACGGCCTGGTAACGGCCCAGCATTTAGGAAGCGCCATCGTTCGAGCGACGAGTGTATGGAGCAATGTATACGCCGACAGCGTCATTACGGTAGATCGCATGCCAGAGATCCACGTGGATGAAGTGCATCTGGATCAGACGAGCGGGACATTGAAAGTCGGGCAAGAGCTGCAATTGAACGCTACCGTACTGCCGGAGAATGTGCCGAACAAGAGCGTCATCTGGTCCGTATACGGCGATGCGTCGAAGCAAGTGGCTGACGTCTCCGACATGGGTCTGATTAAAGCCATCTCGCAAGGGACGAGAACGATCCGCGCGATGAGCGCAGCGGATGCGACCAAATACGCAGACTTTCAGCTTACCGTGGAAGAAGCGGATACGCCGACCAATCCGCCGGTCAGCGAAGTCTGGCTGGATCGCGAGCGAGCGGTCATCAAGGTAGAAGATACGCTGCAATTGTCGGCCAAAATACTGCCGGAGAACGTTGTTAACAAAAACGTAATCTGGTCGGTAGAAGGTTCGGCAGGCATTGCGAATGTCACCGACAAAGGTCTAGTTACCGCATTGAACCCGGGAACGGTGTTCATCCGCGCCACGAGCCAAATGGATCCGACCAAGTACGCGCAGTTGGAGCTAATCGTCAAAGAACGGGACGACACCAACCCGCGTCCTGAGTCGCCGGGAACTACGACACCGGGCAATACAAACACGCAGCCTCCGGCTATGACGCCGGGCAAGGCGACGGTAACGTCAGGCCATATCTCCGTAGAAGCAAAGGTTGCTGCGGGAACCGCCAAAGTCGAGATTCGCGCGGAAGACCTAGAGCGCGCACAGAAGGATGCTAAGCCAGACACCGATGGCGCTAAAGTCGTCCGTATCGAAGTGAAGGGTGCATCAGCCGCGAACTTCGTGGAAGTGTCGCTGCCTAAGAAGTCGGTAACAAAGCCGACGCCGGACAACAAGATCGAGATCGTGACGTCGATCGGCATCGTCACCTTACCTTCGAATTTCCTGAAGGATACGAACGTATCGGATACCGACTTCGTGAGTCTCATCATTAGCAAGGTCGACCCGACTTCACTAAACACTAACGCCCGGAATGATATCGGCAGCCGTCCGATCATTAATCTAGAGATCATGGAAAAAGGAACGCGCCGCGTGTGGAATAATCCGGACACGGTCGTACGGGTTGCGATTCCGTATAAGCCGACGGCGAAGGAACTGAAGAACCCAGGCAGCATTGTCATCCAATACATCGATACGGCGGGCCGCGTGACTCCGGTGCCGAGCGGCATCTACGATCCAGCCACAGGAACGGTGCTCTTTGAAGTGAAGCACTTCAGCACCTATGCCGTAGCTGTTGTCGACAAGACCTTTGCAGATATTGCGAATTATGCGTGGGCTAGGCCGTCGATCGAGGCTTTAGCAGCGCGTGGCGTCATTCAGGGCATGGATGAGCGCACGTACGCCCCGATATCGAACATTACAAGAGCGGATTTCGTCGCAATGCTCGTTCGAACACTTGAGCTGAGCGCTAACGTAACCGGTAGCTTCAAAGACGTGAACAGCGACGATTACTACTACGAAGCACTGGGCACGGCCAAGGCATTGAACATCATCGAAGGAACCGGCGACGGGATCTTTCATCCGAAAGAAAAAATCTCCCGCCAGGATATGTTTGCGATCACGGCTAGAGCGTTGAATACGGCCAGAAACTTGAAAATGACCGCAAGCGCTGAGACGTTAACCGGTTTCGCGGATCATACGAAGGTCGCTGCTTATGCGGCGGACAGTCTGGCCGGAATGATTAAGGAAGGTCTGATTCAAGGCGACGGTCAGGCGCTGAACCCCGAAGGAAACGCCACGAGAGCGGAAGTCGCTGTATTCATGTACCGCATCTTGAACAAGATTTACAAGTAATAAAAGAATACGCCAAGAGCCCAATCCTTACGCTGACAGCGTGCGGGTTGGGCTCTTTTCTTTTTCTCTCTTCAATGATCGAATGTAGAATAGAGCAGATAGGCTACTGCCGCTTCCTTACCTTTTTCCCCACCGGAATGCTCTGGGCGAAACGAAACACATTATGGGGATCGTACTTCCGTTTCACCCGCGTCAGCCTTGGGAAGTTCACATCATAATACGCCTTTGGCCAATTTTTGATCTTTAGATCGGGGAAGTTCACGTAATCCCCAACGACAAAGGGACGTAACGCTCTACGGAACCTTTCCACCCACTGAATATTTCGCTGCTGCTCACCATCGTTCCTCCATCGCGCCGACAGCTCATAGATTGTCTCTGCCTTCCGATATGGATAGGCCGTTGCCGTCGGAGATACCCGGCTCACTGCGCTGCCTGCACCCCCCAAGCTCTGACACCATACGGTAGAATGCCTATTGGGCGCGTTGGCTAGGAAGTCACGAATGATCCGCACGCCTTCGCGAGGCAAAGGCTTAAATCCGAACGCGCCGGTTATTTTGAACTTCGGCTCCAGATTCAAGTCCCCTTCGGCGAAAAATTTGGTCGCTTCAATAAATGGGACGGTCCGTACCATCACCTTCACCGGAGTTCCTGCCTGCAGCAAAGGTTGGATTAATCGCCGGAGTTCCTCTGCACCGCCCAGCAATTGCCCCGTCGATACGATCGTTCCCACCTGCTTGGCAGCCACCTCGATGGTTGAGGTTAAGCGGTTCGTGACCGAAGGCGCCCAGTGCTGCCAAGCCGGGAATACCTTCTCCAGATCGCGCCATTTCCAGGTAATGCTGTAGATGGAGACCGTGGAGATAGGCCGTACCCGGAACGTATACGAGGTAGCAATGCCGAAATTCCCTCCCCCGCCACCTCGTGATGCCCAGAGCAGATCGGAATGTTTCTTCTTGCTGGTCACAATCGTCTTCGCCCCACACCGTCCTGAGGCGACGACCATCTTCACCTGTTTTAGGTTATCGCAGGTAAGCCCATATTTGCGAGACAGAAGCCCAATTCCGCCTCCCAAGGTAAGTCCGCCAACGCCTACATCGGGTGCAGTCCCCGCCGGAAGGACTACGCGCTTATTCCACAGCTTCCTGTACACGCGGGCAAGCGGATTGCCTGTCTGTACCTGGGCCACCATCTTCTTGCGATCTACCTTCACCTTATTCATCTCGCTGACATCGATAATAATCCCGCCATTGACAGACGAGAAGCCTTCATAGCTGTGCCGCCCGCTGCGCGCTCTTAGCCGCACGCCCCGCTCCCTAGCCCATTTAACGGCGTTGACCACGTCCTGCGTTCGTCTGCAGAAGACGATCAGCCGCGGAAACTTGGAAAAGCGCCTGTTGAACTCCGTTCTGGCCGCATTGTATGACGGGCTGCCCGGTACCACGATCCTACCGGTCAATTGCGTACCTGTCTTTTTCCGGTGTTGTGCCATCGTAATATCCACCATCCTCGTTCATGGGTAAGCTGTTCTTATCTGCTTATACCTATGTAGGGACACCTATCCTGGTAACGGCACCTGCCTTGTATGGGCGACAAGTAACTGGTAGGAATAAATGATATGAATTATGGAACAATTTCAAAAACGGTACCTTGGTTAAAATCAGCTACTTTCACGGAGCCATAAACCCCTAAATATAGTCTGGTTTGATCCAGATTCGTCCCCAGGCTAACATAATAAGCCGATCGTGATCCAAAATCATAATCGGTTTCAATCACACTAAAATCATTTAGTTTGCAATCTGGTTGTACCCTGGTATAAGCCAAAACCCCTCTAACCGGGGGGTGAGATCCTTTCCGAGCAAGATCGGTAAATACAACGCTTCCCGTTAAACCGGGGATTCCATTCCCCATATAAGGCTGGACTCCTGTAAGTGCAGTTCCTTCAAATTTATCAGGCCTTGGATCTTTATGGAAATAACTCGTTAAAGGCTGAAGACGCCTCACTGAAGTTTTTACTGCTTCATCGTAATAAGCAATTGTTTTCTCATCCAAAGCTGGATTTGCAGAACAGCCCCTAATCATCGAAGTAGGAAAAGCACCTTCCCACCCTCGCCATCCAAAGTTAATAAATCCATTTTGGTTCGGTTCAGAATTCATTAAAGAAGCTTGAACAAGCTGGGTAACCGGTATTGGTTGATGATGAACGAACGAAAAAATCGACTCTACCAAATCCTGTCCGACAATTCCCACATATTTGATATAGTAATTATAGAACCTTTGAAATGAAATTCCTGGAATATTGCGAACTCCTTTGGCAATGACCGTAAGCGTCTCCTGAATAGGTGCGGGAAGTTCATTAAAGCGTGTAACTACGGGTGGATTATCGATGAACGTATTCTTAAAGACATCAATTTCAATGATTTTGCCGGCTATCTCCATATCATCCTGACTTAAATTAAATGGATCGTAGCCTGACCCACCATCTCCTGTTGTTAAAACAAGTTTTCCAGTTTCAGGTGAAAAGTTTAAGCTATTGATACCATTATGGTTTAAAAATGGTCTTCTTATATTAAGTAATGTCCGTCGTTTTTGAGGTTGACCATTCGGCTGTAAAATCCATTCTTCAACGGTATCAATATGATCATATTGCGTTTCTCTATTCATCCATCTTAGGTTTAAAGTGCCGGGATCACACGGGTTAGGCTTAAAAGATTCAAAAGCGCCTGAAAGAGCACCAGGACCTTGTGTCCCGGCTACTGTAAAATGAAGATAGAAAAGACCGTTATAATAAAATTCGGGATGAAACGCTAGCCCTAGCAATCCGCGTTCATCATATCCTCCACTAGAAACACCTAGTTTCATGATTCGCGGGCTAATATCTAGAAAAGTCCTTATGACTTCGTTTCGTATGTAAAAGATCTCTCCTACCTGGGTCGCAATAAATAGACTCTCCATGGAATCACCCGGGAGTATAGCTGTTTTCAAAACAGTGGGCATATTTATCTTACTTACAATGGGCCGTAAACTAACCTTAACTTGTATCAACTAACTTCAGCACTCCCTCCTCTTGATTCCTTTTTTAAAAATATGATTAGAACTGTTCCCTTAGTACCAGTCGCATCCTTAAACTGAGCTATACCCGATTGCTTAACGGGTCTTATTTGCCATCCGTATTCTCCCTACTATCTCCGAGTCTAACAGCGAATTAATAAGAATAAGGGCACCCTATTTAGGATGCCCTTTCATCATTCCTACACGTCAGTCGATGCCAGACACCGAAGCGTACTGACACAATATTACTTGAACGTGACAAATTTCAGGTTGGTCTTTTCCAGTAACTCGAGAATAGCCGGCAATGCCTCTACCGTATTCTTGTGTTCATGAAGCACATACACACCGCCGGACGATTTTACTTTTTCGAAATACTTGATGATGTCCTCCGGCTTTTTTGCGCGCCAATCCTCGGGATCACGATTCCACAATAAAACCTTCAATTGTTGTTCCTTCGCGTTGGACACGAGACCACCATTAACAGCACCGTATGGGGGACGGAATAAGGTAACAGGATTATGGGTAATCGACTCAATAAGGCTGGAGGTCTTCGCTAGATTCTTGACCTGCTCCTTACCACCTGCCTTTGTAAGCACACTATGATCCCAGGAATGATTCCCGATCGACATACCGTGCTCACTCGCATAGATGACCGCATCTGAGTTGCGTTCCACATTTTTCCCAACAAAAAGAAAGGTCGCCGCTACTTTATGTTCCATCAAAATATCCACGATCTTCTTCGTATATACCGACGGGCCATCATCGAACGATAAAGCGACGTATTCTTCTGGCAACGCAAAGAAGCTTCGATCCCCACTAATCTCCATAACCTCGTAGTTCTCTTGAGCCGTATCCTTCTTGTCGTATTTAGCAAGCTTAACGACGGTGGCTTCTTGATCCTCTACCTTAATAGTAGGCTCGTTCGAATGAACCAAATCCTTTTTCCGTGAATCGGTTGATGTCGTTGCCATCATAGTACCAAATTGTCTTTTTGTGGTGTTGGTATCATTCGTGATCCAATCGCTGTTGAACCAGATGCATAGATAGGCAAACAAAGCACCGGTTACCAGCAGCAGTCCCCTCCGCAGCATGCCTAGATTGGAGACACGCCTTGCATGGCGCTGTTCGCTTCCCTCGATCCTGGCCTCCCTCTTCTGACCGTCATCGTCATTTGGGACGGAAATAACCTTCCGTAGCTGGATCTCTTGCATCTGTGCCTTAAATTTTTCACTGCATGAAAAATAAAGCGTTTCCCTAAAGGTACCTGTCGTTCGGACTAAAGCGCTATAATACGTGTTACGATATGGGTCCCACTTAGGGTAAAGAGAAAGTCGAACTCTCCCCCCGTTCAACGGCTTCAAGGCATTCAATTGTAGATATGTAAATTCATCTATTTCAATCACGAATGAAGCTTGTTTATCTAGATGGGAGATCCCGAGATTCATGTGGCAACAGCCATTCGGTAATTTCCCAAGCGACAATAGCTCTATCACCTGTGTGTTATACGTCTCCATTTCACTCATCGTCCTTCTAGCCAATTAGCTCATAACCTCAATCCGATGAAATCTCACCATTTTCGCTTGATTTCGCTGCAAAAGGAGATGTCATGCGGGCAGCAAAGTCGTTGACAATGTTAACAAGATGCGTCTTCTCCTGACGAAGTGTCTCAAACTTCTGCTTCATATGCCCATGCTCAATCTCGAGTTTACCAATCTTCTCCTCAAGCTCGTTGATTTTCCTGTTTTTCTCAGCAAGGGTATCGGTATTCTTTTGCAGCAAGGACGCATATTTTTGGCGTTCAACCTCATTTATACTTTTTAGCTCCTCAATCTCGTAGGACAAGGTAGATTGGAGCTCCCGGTAATCGTCCAACATCTGGTCCACTCTTAGGTTTTTCTCGGCCAGCCTCTGCTCCAAGTCCCTAATGCTTTTCTCGCGATCCTCAATGACTTTATTCATATTCTTCAGGTCTTTGTTTAACCGGTCAATTTGCCCGTTCGCATAGTTTAACCGATCTTGCATCTCGTAATTGCTTGTCTCAACACGCTGCTTGGCCTGTATCATCTGTTCGACAGCAAATACCAAATCGAGAGATTTCTTATCCAAATGTGACTTTTTTTCTAAAATGGAGCTTGACTCTTCCTCGGCCCCTGAAGTACTGTAATTTTCCAACGCGTCCTGTTGCAAATCCTCAGAAACCGTATGTTCAATAAAGCTCCCCTCGGATTGCCGTTCAGAGGACTTCCTTTTTTTGAGGAAAGGAGAAATCATACTTTTTACCTCACCTTTTCTATAAATGTCGTTAATTGTCGGTTACATCCTATCAATTATAAGATAATAACCCTTAAATGAGGCGGGACTAAAGTACCGTTTTTTGTAAAATAATAACTTACAGAGGTATACCTAGTACGGGAGAATCAGAAGATATGGCTGAACTGGCTCGCCGAGGACATCCAGTTATTGACACTGATTACATTGGATGGATCGAAAACGTGGATGGCATCAGGTGGTTGTGGCACGAGGATCGGATCCGTGGATTCATGCTAAAATAAATCCTAATTTGATTAGATTATTCGATCTATGTAACTCAAAACACATTACGACTGTAATGCGTTCTGACCAGTAGCATATGCTCTATATTGACATACGTTATAAGAAAGGGTTATTAACGATATCGAGAATCTCGGCTGTGAGGCCTCTGCGCAAATCTGTTTTTGGCTCATATCCCAGAAGGGACTGTGCCTTAATGGTATCTGCCCAAGTATGGCTGGGTTCTCCAATCGGTTTGCCCATAAACTGCTGTTCCACTTTTTTGTTGAACAGCTCCTCAAGAATGGCTATACAATCCAGAACGGAAGCACGTTCTTTACCTCCAATATTAATTGTTTCGCCAATAATGTTATCGGCATATGCCGTCGCAGCAATGGCAGATACGCAATCTTCCACGTAAGTAAAATCACGGGTTTGTTTCCCATCCCCGTTAATCGGAATTGGCTTATTTTGCAAAATGTGCTTAATAAACCTATGAAATGCCATATCCGGCCGCTGCCTTGGACCATATACGGTAAAAAATCTTAAGATTACAACGGGGATACGATCATTATGAGCATATACTCTGCACAGTAGTTCTCCCGTCAGTTTGCTTACTCCATAAGGAGATAGTGGCTCCGTGGTGGAAGTTTCGTTAACCTGACCTGTTTGTTCACCGTAAACAGAAGAAGTCGACGCATAAACAAATTTGGTGACCGGGTAGGAGCGGCAGCCTTCAAGAAGCCTTTGGGTCGCCTCAATGTTATTGGTAATGTAATATTTAAAATCTTCTCCCCAACTGGAACGCACTCCAGGCATCCCGGCCAAATGGTATACGATATCTACACCAGGAAGAAGTTGGTCCCAAGGTACCTTTAGTAAATCTTGTTGAATAAAAGTAAAGCGGGGATGCTGAAGCAGATACCTTAGATTATATTCTCTCGCAAGAACAGGAGTAGATGACTTCACAAATGCATCCAAGCCAATGACTTCAAAGCTAGTATCTAGCAGAAGCCGCTCGCAAAGATGTGAACCTATAAATCCAGCTGCGCCTGTAACTAATATTTTCATGAATGACGCCTCCTAAAAACTTTTCGAGTAACAACAATACAGTGAAAAGCTTTATTCATTAGCGATGCCATGATAATGATAACCTAGCTTTATCAACTGCTCACTGTCCAGCATGTTTCTTCCGTCAAAAATGAAATGCTGGTTCATGTAAGCTTGCATTTGAGTCCAATCCGCTAACTTATATTCATCCCATTCTGAACAGAGGATAACAGCGTCACATTGATCTAACGTCTCCTCAAGCGAGTCGAATTGTTGAAGTTTACCGGACAGCAAACCGAAGGGGAGCTTAGCTATAGGATCGTGAACTTTAACGATTGCTTGTTTTTCAAGTAGTTCTTGAATGATAGAAATCGCTGGCGCTTCTCTTAAATCATCGGTGTTGGGCTTGAAGGAGATGCCCAGAATCGCAACGGTTTTATGGCTAAATCCGCCTAGCTTTTGTTCCCAAACATTCAAGAAATGAGAGTATTGCGTTTGGTTCACTTGATATACTTTTTCGAGTATGCTCAGATCCGTGTTATGCTCCTTAGCGGTATATAGTAGAGCTTTTATATCTTTCGGAAAGCAAGATCCACCGTATCCGATCCCGGCTCTCAAGAAATGCTTGCCTATCCGGTGATCCATTCCTATTCCTTCAGCGACATCAGATATGTTGACTTTAATCGTCTCGCAAAGCCTTGACAATTCGTTCATATAGGAAATTTTAGTTGCCAAGAACGCGTTCGAAGCATACTTAATCATTTCTGCTGTTCTTGCTGTAGTAACGAAGAAAGGGGCTGATATTTTCCCATATAGGGATTTGGTCATATCAATTGCATGAGAGCTATCACTTCCTATAATGATGCGGTCCGGATTTAAGGCATCTTGCAGAGCACTGCCTTCCCGAAGAAACTCCGGATTGGATACAACATCGAATTCGTTAGGAGTAGATTGAGCCTCACGGATCCAATGGACCAATTTATTGTTAGTATCTATGGGGACAGTGCTTTTCACAGCAATCAACTTATATTCATTCATATATTTACCTATACTACCGGCAACTCCACGGATGAACTGAAGATCAGCGCTTCCATCTTTATCCGAAGGAGTTCCTACACAAAGGAATATGATGTTGTTGTCACGTATTGCCTGCTTCGTCGAGGAGGTAAAGCGTATGTTACCAGATTTAAGGTGTTTCAGTAATAAGTCATCCAGCCCCTGTTCATAAAATGTAAGCTTGCCTTCTGATAAGGTTTGGATTTTCATAGAATCGGTGTCAAGCCCGGTTACATTCCACCCTTGTTCGGCAAATACCAATCCGGTAGTCACCCCGACATATCCCATACCCATGATTAGAATATTCATATTATTGGCCCTCCACGATACGTCTCTGTAAGCAGTCCGTCAGAGAAGTGAAGTAGGAGGAATGGTTCATTGTCTATGAAAGCTTCGGATTGTTTCACTGCACAGAGAATTAATCCCTTCATATGCCTTTACCTCCTTGTCTATATTAAGACATTATTAATTTATGATGGAAATATCTAAATGTGAGGGCGTTTATAGGAGAGTAATAGCCGTTAAATGCGCGTTACTTTGAGGACAATTCATATTCCACTAATCAACTCTATCAAAAGCCTAATCATCTGGATTGAAATCTCATATTATACATGGAAACCTGTTACGTTTCGAAATATATTGAAGGGAATGATACGATTGCTAAATTTAGAAATAGTGTTGAAGTATTTGGAAGCCTATGAAGGTGTAGAAGAGATTCAAGTAGGGTATTCAAATGGTGACAAAACAGATTATGCTTTGGAGGACGGGGAAGTCAGCGACTTGCTGAAAGATGTAGATTGGGCTAATGTTGAAAAAATTGAAGTGGAAATGGCTGATGGCTCCAAAGATAGTTTAGATTTGGACGATGAAGACGATGATGACGATGATGAAGAAGATGAAGATGATGACGATGACGATGATGAAGAGGAAGATGAAGAGGAAGAAGAGGAACAAGCTTAAGCAATGACGATATCAAAAAAAATAAGCCTCTATCTCCACCTTCAGAGTGGTTTTAGAGGCTTTTTCACTTAAAATTTGGGACTGGATCATTCTGTAAGAAAGGCTATCTATCTTTGCTCCCAAACAGATCGTATATCATTAGCGACACGTTCCCATGTGAAATTTCTTTCTGCCAGCCGCCTTCCATTAATACCCATTTGACGCGCTCGATTCATGTCTGACAGCATGGTATTTAGCTTTTCTGCATATTCACTGGGGTCTTCCGGATTCGATACCAATAAGCCGTTATTGTTGACAATAATTTCAGGATTGCCGCCTCTCGCTGTTGTAAGGAAAGGAAGTCCGGCTGCCATGGCTTCGTAATGAACTCTGGCCAAGGGTTCCTGCCACAGAGAAGTACATACAAAAACATCTCCTGCATAGAACCAGCGGTGAACATCGTGAGCTTGAACATATCCCGTTGTTATTACCGGAAGAGGTGCCCGTTCTGCAAGAGCCCTAACGTAAGCAACATAATCACTTATTGTGTTATCACTGTACCAAGCTCCTCCAACAACAACAAGTGCAGCATCCGAATGGTTTAATTTAGACATAGCACGCACTAATACATGAGGGCCTTTATTGCGGGAGAGTCTTCCGACGAACAAAATTATTTTTTTGTTCTGAAGGTTATATTCCGCTCTGAGGCTTTCACGGGCACGCAATGCGCTCGGTGACTCCATCCAGGGTGCAAACCGATCTAAATCAACGCCCGAATAAATCGTCTTTAACTTGTGAGCTGCATAAGGATAGTAATCACAGATCGCAGTACCAATATAATTGCTTATTGTAATAATCCGTTCTAATTGTTCAATAGCCGCATTTCCTTCACTGCTGTGTAGCTTATACGGATTGAACATATCATTGTGCATACTCAAAATAAGTCTGGAGAAAGGAGCAACATTCCTGACGGGAAGAACCAACCTTGGCCGGTTAAAGATATGAATGATATCAAAATGTTCTGTCGTATGCTCTAGGAAGCTAATCACTCCCCTGGAGTAAACATCAAGCAATCCTTCAGAATTCACACGTACATAGCGGATACCATCGACAATTTCGTCGAGGGGTAAATCGGGGTCCGTTCTGCCGAGAATCGTAATCCTGTGATGCTTGCTTAATAGTGAAGCCACCCCACAAATATATGTTTGGATGGCTCCTCCTCTAATGTTGGGGACAGGCAGCTTTTCCGTACAGATCATCAAAATGTTCACTTGTTAACAGCTCCTTTCTTCAAGCCGTTTTTCGTCTTAAGTAACTTTTCTTCTTTCTCAGTGCTTTTGTGGTTTTCTTAAATCCTTTTTTTCGTTTTGTAGTTTTCTTTTTAAGCTTGAATAGAACGATTTTTCTGTAAAGGGATTTTTTGGTACCACGCTTATACTTCCTAGTGCCTGGTTTTATTCTTATAAGTTTCTTTTGCTTTTTCTTTTTGAACTTGCTTAATTTTTTGATACGCTTTGGTTTTGGTGAAGAACGGCGTTTCGGTATTCGGAGAGTAAATTTCTCTGGTATGACTGAAGTTGGTATTTCTGATGTATTATCAGCCAATATTGAGGGGGTATAAACAGGAGTTTCCGTATTGGAAGCAATTCGTTCAGGATTGTAGTTTTGTTCAAGAACAGGTGAAGAAGTATCTATTGCTACAGGATCTGTAAGAATCATGTTACCTGGGATAAGAACCGGACGCTCGAAAACAAACGGCGTAATTTCTTCCGTAGTATAATCTCCGGCAGGGTATTTTGATTTATCCATTTCAAGTTCAGCTAAAACCTGCCATTTGCTTGCTTCCGTTGCCATGACTCTTTGCAGGATCGGTTCCAGCTCTGTTTGAAGGAACAACAAAGGTTCAAATACAATTTCTTTAACATGCTTGTAAAATCCGTTAGGAAATGCCATATCCAACCACAATATTTCAAACGTCTCCTGATCAATTGGATTTGCTTGATGATAGGCATCGATCATTCCACGAATCCAGGTCACGTCCCAGACGCCCATATCATCCATAGTACTGGTAATTAACTTACGTAGATCGCGAAATGGAAGGTCGTAGGACACCCCATCTAAATCGATAACCCAAATACCACCCGGACCCATTTGACCGTTCGACCAACCATAATCCTGGTGAGCAAGCCCCCAATGAGGCTCTCCTTTGGCTATCATTTTAGTATAAGGAGACAGCTTGAACTTTTCAAAAACTTCAATAGCCTGCCTCTCGAAATCATCGACGACTGAAAGTAAGCTTTCACTAGCCGCGGTTTCCGGGTAAGCCTGTGCAATATCCCTGAACCAGCCTATTTTGGCAATTATTTTTTCATAATATTTGGTCCATCCATATATCCTTGACGATCTCTCCGATCCATAAGGAGGAACATAACCTTTGGAGTTTTTATGAAACTCTCCTAGGCCAAAGCAAAGCTCGGCGGCTCCTTCCAAATCTATTTTAGAAACAGGCAGCAATGGTTCTATCCATTCCGTCACAATCCACAGTTTACCGCCTGCTTCAACATAGATACTTCCATCTCGGGTTGGAATGAACGAAGGGACCCGATATCCCAAGCCAGACATGTACTCTTGCGCTCCAATACTGAAGAGACTTCTTTGAGGGCGTCTGTGTAGAACTTTAATACTGCGGGTTCCTTTATCTGTACCTATTTTCCAAATAGCTCCGCCTTTGTCAGGCTTGGATGTTATCAGAACCATTTCATTGACCTGCATATCATATTGCTCCATGACCTGTCTTGCCAACATTTCCAATTCGGGAGGTACATACTGTTCATGCACTACATCAGGGGATAAGATTTGCTCAGCCCAAGGGACGATTTGGTAATTTTCCACCACCATCACTCCATATTTATTTTTTAGAATAAGTGATATTAGCTAAATTAATTACTGTTGAGCAATATAGTTATAATCATCTTCAATTATTGAGCGCAAATAGATGCTCATTAAGCTCTCCGCCGTTTGCGATATGGGAAACCGCTGTGTTACAAATTGTTTACCGGAATGGACCAAATAAGACTTTTCGTTAGCTTCCATTGTGATTAGTTTCCTAAGATGGGAAGTCAACATAGCCCTTGAGCATTTATTGTCATCATCATGGTCGCCAAACCAGCTATCCCACGCTTTCTCATACTTATCTGGATTGACAATACCTAAAAATCCTTTCGTACCGACTGCAATAACAGGCCTCTCGCACGACATGGCTTCAAGTGCTACTCTTCCAGTTCCAATAACACAATCGCTAATGGAATAGTACACCCCCATATTCGTAATTTCTCCGACATAATGAATGAAATGTTCATTTGTCAGACGATGCTTCTTATCTATGAGATTTAAAATGTCCTGTTGTTTGTTTCCTCCACCCGCAATAATTAGATGCAAATGGGAGTAGCCGTTTTGACGTAATGAATCTACGGTTTGAATTATTTCTTCACATATTTCGCCCTTTTCCCAGGATAACCGACCAGCGTACAAGACCACGATAGCGTCTCGGGGAAGCCCTAGCTTAGTACGGAAATGCTGTAAATAAGCAGGACCATACTTATGATATTCGTGATTATCGATCCCATTGGAGATGACCTTCGTATCGATTCCTTTGGATAGAAGAAGTCGCTTAATGGAAGGGCTCACACAAGTAATTGTTGATCCTCTCTGTAAAGATTCTAAGATATCCATGTCATAGTAGGTTCCGTGGACGGTAAAAACGCAAGGTATATGCAATTGCCTTGCTGCTAATAGCGCTAAACTGCCCGATGGGACCTGATGACAGTGAACGAGATCAATTTGTTCCGAGCTAATAACAGATTTTAATAACTCTAAATTTTTAATTCGATTCTGGTAATCAAGTTCGTAATTATCCAGAACAAAATCAATTTCATAAACAGGGCATCCTAGCCCGAGAAAATGTTCACGAAGCTTACCTTTTTTACAAGCGATAACAACGAATACTCCTTTTTTAATCAGTTCGCGTGTAACAGAAAGTGTATAGGTTTCAGTACCGCCTATATTTAACTGATCTAACACCATTAAGATTCGCATTGGAACCGAACGATTAATTAATAATGGAGTCTCAATGGGTACAGGGGTGGAAGAATGAATAACGCTTTTTGGCTTTGAGGTTTGCCTTCGCTTTCTTGGTATAATGGTGTTTTTTGGTGTTCCCCGTTTTTTTTTTAGCATGGAATCACCTCCACATAACAGGTTGGTCTGTTCTATCTCTATGCATATGTCATTAGGTGAATGGATGATTGTACATTAGTGGATTTTAGTGAAACGTATTTAAAATTGGTCAAACTCCTATGTTTCTTTTCTAAATATCAAATATGATAAATTGAATACATTTCATTTTGGGGTGGGATTGGGATTGGATAAGCAACATTTACCTGCTGATGCCGTTTTAATCGGGCGTGGAAAACAAGGAATGGTTTATCGGATCTCAGCCGACCGCTGCATTAAATTTTACAAGAATAAGGAACATGCACGTATGGAATATACAGCTTACCGTCTTGCTGAGGGATCTCCGATCATTCCTAAATTGTACGAATATGGAGAGGACTACTTGGTTATAGAGTTTCTTAATGGACATTCATTAAAGAGAACGTTGGTAAATACCAAGACGATCTCAAGAGCGGAATCCGAGCAAATTTTGTACATTATTCATGAAATGAAACGCCTGGGCTTTACGAGAATAGATATTGCCTTGTTTCACATTTATATCCAAGAGCATTCTTATAAAATTATTGATTTGGTGAATTCATATCATAAGGAGTATCCAGTACCTAAGGTAATGCTCAAGGGGTTAGCGAAGCTTGGATTATTGGGTCCATTCATGACGCACATCAAAGATTTGGATTCAGATATGTATTCAATATGGCTGGATCATATAGCGACAAGGAGCGATCGGTATGGGGACGTCTTTGCCAACTGACGTTTTATTCGCACTCAAAATGATAAGCGAATCATTTCCGGTCGGAAAGCTTAAAGGGGTAGGGCGTAAATTAGGAGGATCCTACAATCTGAATATTAAGATCGAGACAAGTAAAGGAGAATTTGTAGCCAGAATAATGAATCGATCGAATATGGCCCAGCATCTAAATTACGTACAAACCGTACTTGCAAATCTAAAGGAACAAGGACTGCCTGTCCTAAATCCGATTCTTACGCAAGAAGGGGAGGCATTCATCTCTTTCAATGATAAATTGCTGCAGGTTACTCCCTTTGTGAGAGCGGAAACCTTTCAAAACTCGCCCAAACAAGTGGCAGCGAGTGCCCGTATGCTTAGTACGTTTCACCAAGCGATTCAATTTCCCCAATCAGGACCAGAGCCTGCTTGGTCTTTCAACCGACCATCTGATTATTACTCAAACGCTCTAGCTGATTTGAAGAGAATACCAGGAATTCCAAGTCATCAGCTCTCAGAAGCGGAAAAGCTAGCAGAGGATATCATGGCGACGTGGAATCAATCACAGGAGGACTTGCCATCAGCCATTATTCATGGTGATTGGCACTTCTGGAATCAATTATATAAAGATAATGAAGTATATAGTATTATGGATTTTGATTTCATGGAACATGGAAAAAGAATTCACGACATTGCTTATTCCATGTGGGTAATATATATCATTTTGCCTAAATATACCAAGGGCTTTGATGAGCTTTTTATAAAAGAGTATATTGGTCTTACGAAAGAAGAAGTAAATATTCTGCCTGTAGCCATAGCTCGAGTGAGTTTGTTTTTCCTATGTCAATCCGCATATGCTGCTAATCCTGAAGAGAAATGGCGTAGACATTTTCGTAAGCAAATTCCATTGATTCAGTGGCTCTTATCAAATAGTAGATTTCACGAAATAGTTCAAGAAAATAACGAATATGAATAGTCCAATAAAGTAGTAAAATAGCCGTATTTTAATATCGGTTGCGTTACTTCTTCACCAAGGCCAGTATCTCTTCGGCTACCTGTTCTGGGTGATAGTGATGAATATAATGCTCAGCGTCTTCCACAATCACTTGTTTACTCTGTACGGCCCACGAGGTTAAAGCTTTTTGGCTTTCCATCCAATCACTGGAGGCCTTACCATTACTTCCTGCAGTCATAACCGTAATCGGAATGTTCAAGGGTTTCTTCCCCTTCAGAACTTCTATTGCATTTCTCTGACTCTGGCGCATCTCATCGGTAATATTTCTGTTGTTGGCTTTGAGTAACGTGGAAATTCGATCAAGTTCTTTGAGTTTATCCGGCAAAAGTTTCAGCTCATTTCGCTCGCTCGACAGCGATTCAGCAAATCCATCGAAATGATACAGCGTTCTAGCCACACCCGATTGAATTAGAAATCGTTGGAACAACGAAACTGCTGTCATTGGCGATTGTTTCGAATAATACTCCGGACTTCCTCCATCTAATAGAACGATCCCTTTCACTTCATCAGGATACTTCTGCGCAAAGTGGATCGTTTCGAGCGAGCCAAGAGAATGGCCAACTAAGATGTATGGCGGATGTTCACCTGATACTCGCAGTAATTCATGAATTTCATCGACGATATTGTTGATATCGCGTTTACGTTCTGTCTTATCGCTATACCCATAACCAAAACGGTCAATCACCGCAAATCGGGAGGAATCCTCGATCTTGTCATACAGCGGGTAAAAATCAACATACGGATTAACCGTTCCCCATCCTGCATTGAATACGATCGTCGTACCGCCTTGGCCTCCGGTATAAATGTGCATTTTATGTCCGAAAACATCGTATCTGCTCCCGACCGGCTTATATTCATTCCAATCCTGTCTAGCACCCGCCCATTGGTACACGTAGCCAATAGCCAACAAAAGGAGGAGAAGAGCAAGTCCGTAAAGCATCGACTTTCGTATAAATTTCCACAATCTTCCCATTCATATATCCCCCTATCATGAGCAAGATATTGTTATCCATTGAGAAAAACAGCCTCATTCCAAAACCTATATTCCCTAAATTGAAAACAACAAGGTGCCCGAAAGTCAAACCATGGCTTTGGACATCTTGTTATGCAAATGATACATATATGATTCGTCCAACGTCTCTCGCAATCACGACCTTCATAAATATCTCCGTTATTACCCTGTATCCGAAAGCGATTGCCTATCTCTCATTATACCATGGAATGGAAAATAACAGGAAATTTTTAGTTGAAATGATCTTAAAACCCATTAAACTCAAGGTCTCCGAGTCCATGCAATTCCTTTATACCAGTAAGGCTTTCCTAACTAAAATATTTTATGGTATGATGTTTTGATTGTGTATCTACCCTGTGACACATTTACATTCATCTAAGAAAAGAGGTATATATGCACGCTACAGAATTATCCAGAAGACATTGGTTGCTCATCTTAACACTCTCTTTATTAACATTTGTTCTCGGGACAAGCGAATTTGTTATTGTCGGAATCTTAACCGATATTTCATCGAGCCTGCATATGACAAATGCAAAAGCTGGTACACTCGTTTCTGCGTTTGCGATTACGTTTGCCATTGCCACACCACTGGTGATGTCAGCAACAAGTCATTTTCCAAAGCGTAAATGGATGTTGTTTTTGATTGGATTGTTTATAATCCTTAATGCTCTGTGCGTAATTTCGACAAGCTACATCATGCTCCTTGCACTTCGGATTTTGACGGCGATTGTAACAGGAGTTTTAATCTCTTTAGCCATGATTGTTGCAAGTGAAACCATGCCCATCGCAAAACGTGGACTTGCTATATCATTTGTTTTCGGTGGTTTCTCACTTGCAAATGTCGTTGGAGTCCCAATTGGTACTGTCCTCGCCGAACGGTATGGCTGGAATGCTACTTTCATGTTAACTACTTTCCTAGGTGGATTGGCGTTTTTGACATCTTTTTTCGTTTTGCCTAATAAGCTCAGCCAAATACGCAGTTCGATACGGGATCAGTTTTCTTTATTGGCCAAGCCACGAATTTTGATGGCTTTTTTCATTCCTGCTCTCGGATTTGGCGCAACTTATGTCGTTTTTACGTACCTTGTTCCAATATTGAAGGGAATGGGAGCACCAAATCATTCAATTAGTATAATCTTATTTGGCTACGGATTTATCTCGATTTTCAGCAACATCCTCGCTGGTAAAATTGCCAACCACAATGCAATCGGACGACTTCGGTTTGTTTTCCTCTTGCAGGCAGTTGTTCTGACAAGTTTATTTTGGACGACAAATCATTTTATTTTAGGACTTGCTAACATTGGCTTGATGTCGTTAATGGGCATTCTCTTAACAACATCTACTCAACTTTATTTAATAGACCTTGCCGAAATTTATCAGCCAAAAGCAACAGGGCTTGCTGCTTCACTTATGCCCGTGGCAAGCAACGTAGGTATCGCTTTTGGTTCTGCATTAGGCGGAATTGTATACCATCAAGGGACTTTAATGAATGTGACATGGGTCGGTGGGGTTGTTGCAGTCTGTGCAAGTATGCTAACTTTCTTTAGTCATCTTTTAGACCAAAAACAAAAGAAATTAGCATAAGAGGGAAGCTACAAAGTTAATCTTTCATTTAAAATTAAAATAAAGAAGTATCAAGAACGTTCAGTTGTTCTTTGATACTTCTTTTAAATACAGACTATGTGCATACTAAATTGGGTTTCAGTATCCTCTATTCAAATGGCTTAGCAATGCCAGTGCCTCTTCATGGTCAGGCTCAAGTTCTAATAACTTTCGCGTGTACTGCAATGCCTCTTCGTCTAATTCTAACTCGATACAACAAATCGCCAGACAATAAATTACGGTTGATGCCATTTGATCCTGGTCCGAATGCATCGATATTTCCAAAAACCGCTTAGAATCTTCGTACATTTCCATTTCAAACAGGATCAATCCAGCATCAAGTGCTAAGTTATAACGCTGCGCCATGACGTAATACGATGACCACATGATCTGAATGCCTCTTAATAGATCCAACATTTCTTCATCGTTCGCATCTGGCAGCAGACTAGAGATCTGCTTCTTACTCTGAATCAGAAATTCCGCATCATATCCACCTAAACGCCAAAAGCTTAATATTTGCTGTAGTTGCATGCTATCTATATTGCGATCTACCCATTCCTTCATACTAAAAAAATCGTCCGGCCCAAAGCGTTCAATAAATCGACGATAAGCTAATCTTGTATTCGCATAATCCTTCGGCATATCCAAATTGAGAACACAACCCACATTGATGTTCTTATAGTGATGAGGGGGAAATAAAGCCGTAGCTCCTCTTTGTTCATAATAAACCTGAATAGCATGGTAGTTTGCCGTTAAAGAAAAACTTCCGTGTAGTACCAACTCTGGCGGTTCGGAGAATTTCCAGTTATCAAGCAGATGATCTCCTTTATCTGCTGTTATTAATAGAAAGCCCTTCCGAGACAACCGATTCAACTGTTCCAAACAAGCCAAGGCCGCAACGGGAAATAAAATATGCGAATCTTCTAACTGCTCCTGATACACGGCAATGATGTCACGGTAAGGGTAGGTTTCTTGTTCATATTCCGGTGCCCGCCGATGCTCATAATGCAAAGATAGTTGATTTAACGCTTCTGACGGTTGAAGTGAATCGATATTTTCAGGACTCTCGACAATCACATCCGCTTCGTAAATGTGACCATTACCGACATAAATCAACTCTTGTGGAATACTATCAAAGAAGTAATTTGCAACGATGATTAAAGGTTGTGTTAAATCCCCCTCACGAATGGTTGTGTCAGCTACAATCAGGTTCAGAGCTGTATCATGAAGAGCATCAAATCGCGCAAAATCGAGTACTCCCTCCGCAATAAAGGATTGTAAGGCGGGATGCTCTTTCCAAGCTAACACATTGTTCATGGCCAGATCGGTCATAATGTAACGGAACGGAGGTAACGACATCCCCGCATAATCTCTCAATCGACATAACTCAAGTAATACGTGGTAAGCCAATCGTCCCGCTCCTGCTCCAAGCTCCACAATCCACACAGGATCTGATCCATGTTCCTGACTGGCCCGATCCTGAAGAAACCCAAATATCATTTCTGCATAGGAAGTCGCGATCATCGGATTACTCGTTATATATTGAGGAACTTGGTCGTTATTCCAGGCCTTCATTCCTTTTTCTTCATAATAAGTGCGCTGCAAATCCCAAATCGGTGCTTCACTAAAACGGTAACGTTGTTCTTTATTATTTGTCATTCACTCTTATCCTTTTCGCCATTATTGGACTAACACCTTACATATTTTCGTTTGAAGCCGAGCTGCCCTTTATCTGCCGCCTTTTGAATATTAACGGAAGCGTTCAAGAACTTGCTCTTTGCGCTACCGCGATTGACTTCCACCGGGCCAACTTCCTTCGCGATCTCCACCGCCTTATCATGAAGCGGCAGATAGGATACGCCCACAGTGTACATGAAATTATTCATCGCGTATTTCGTGCGTTCAGGAGCATCATGAATCGTATTTTTTACAAGTTCCAACATATCAGCAATTTTCTCTTCGGAAAATTCACTGTCTGGACGATTCCCGAGCAGCCAGCAGTAGCAGCTCCAGCCCGCCGACATTTTCAGCTCTATATCGCTTGCAATCCATTTATCGGCAACTTCTTGTGCAATATCCGTTTCTGCCAAAGTTACTGCTACCACATAATCCGACAGCATATAAAAATAAGCTCTATCAATCCACCGTTCAAAGTCCGCCTCAGACATGGCTTTGGGATCCGCGATCACCCCGGCAAAGTACATAGCATCGTAATTCCCTGTGGCATAGAGCTGCTCGGCCAAAGGTTGATTGCGTTTTATTTTCCTAAAGATGGGCTTCATCGCGCCCGTAGCCACGCCAAAAAGCGGTTCGTGCGCGCCATTGGATTGATATATTTTCTTGGTGCGTTCCTTGCCGAGAGCTTCAAGCTCTTGCATGACCATTTCTAGATTCATTGTTCGCACTTCCTTTTTAATGAAATACTATCACGATGCAAAGAAATAAATGGCACATAAAAGCCCCTTCCGCCATAATGGTGGAGGGAGCTTTGCTTACTTTAATATTGTCCTTTAATCACAAAAAACGAGCCCCGAATGGTTCCGGCTAGTTTAGACTTCTGCCTAGCAAACTTAAACTTCTCTTCTAACTCCTTTGGCACTTCCATTCCCTCAGACAGCTTAAAACCAACAGCCCGCTTCTTAGGGTCATCCACCGTATACATGACATTGATCGCAAGACCATCCTCGTAGAAAACGTAGGCAAATTGGATATTTTCCACTTGAAAACGTGATGTTTCTAAAGGTTTGGCCGCAAACTCAATATTACGTTCTTCTTTCAAAATGCGGTTCGCATAATCGAGGGTCTCCTGACTTTCGCTAGCGGGTACAACCGTAAATTCATGCTTGTATTTGTTCATAAAGTAACGGGCTTCATTCGCACGTAAACCAGCAAGCGCTTCTGCTACTGGGGAAGACTCTAAACCAACCGTAGACACATTCTTAAAATCAACGATATACGACATTTCCATCTCTCCTTCTCAAATTTCAAATTAGTCCTCTTATCTACCAAATAGTATACCAAAAATGATATAAGAGAAAATTGCTTACATAGACTGGTATTAACAAAAACCTCTTTAAATATTCGACGTTGTTGCGTCTTCATGATTTCCCGCCAATAAAATTGCGTCAAAGCCAAATGAAAGGCGCCCATTTGGGCGCCTTGTCAAAAATCATCTAATAATCCGAAGACTCTCATCGCCAACCAACCTGATCATGCCGAGCGAGATCATGTTACCGAGGCTCCCGAGAGGCGGGAGTAGTATGAGCGTCCGAGGAGAAGGCCTCCAATGGCAAAAACAATTGACACCCAGATTCCATTCTCACTCGTAGCTAAATACGAAGGAATCGAAATATTTATTGTGACTTTCAGAGCAGCAAGCAAGATGATTGCTCCAACTATTCCGAATATCTTCATGCCCGATCCGATTTTCCCTCGTTTATTGAGATTTAGTACCCATCCTTGAACCATCCCGGCTACGATGCCCAACACAGTTCCAGACAATAACAAAATCCACTCTTTTGTTCCAATGCCATTCATCGTAAACGCCCACAAAACTCCGGCAACAAGCAGCAACATTCCGATCAGAAAAATTCTATCTAACCCTTTCATGACGATTCAACTCCATTGTGTAATTTTTGAATAAGTACACTTGCCACCGACCGGACAGTATAGAGAGGCTGTTAATAAATCTTTTTCAGCAGCTCAATTACTTCATCTAGGGTGAGGCCAAAGGATTTGTAGTATGCCGTGTCGCTTTCCATTTGCTTCAGGATCATTTCGTTGCGTATTCGCAGCTTCTCATCTGACGAGAATTCGGCTACAAAACACCCTTTACCTGTTACGGTATTGATCAAACCGCTTCGTTCAAGTTCTTCCCAAGCCTTCTTTACAGTGATGACACTAACACGAAGCTCCAGGGCAGCTTGTCGAATGGGTGGCAGACAATAACCGCTCTCTAACTCACCTTTCAGAATTTGAGCGCTGATCTGTTCGAAAAGCTGCTGATAAATCGGTTTTTCAGATGTATTCGAGATCGATACGTTCATAAGATTTCAACTTTTAGGAACCGTTTGACCGCAATGCGATAAGCAATCATAGTGAATGCAATAAATATCACGATTCCTGCGATCAAAATCGATATTTGAAGCGCCGTATTGTCAACTCCGCTACCATTGAACGTGTCAGAGATAAAAGAATTCTGGATTCCGAGCCATTGTGCAACTCCGGCAAACAGCATAGCGGCCGTAATGGATGCCGCCGCCGCCCCGCCATACTTATACGCGGTCTTGTAATACATGGATATAAAGATCACGTTGAAGATCGCGAGCATGACAAAACATAGTCCCCAAAAACCCATATGCGGTGCGAAGAAATAGTAGGTCAGATTCGGGTATAGGCGGATCGTGATCATGCCATAGATCATCGCAAGAACAAGATGTAATAATTCCAGGATGACAATAACGGTTACCCTGGCTTTCACGATGTCTTTTTTGGTTACGGGCATCATCGTGGTAAACATCAAATCGTTCTGCGTTCTAAACCCGGCAAACATATTCGGTATCGTTATCCAACAAAAATACAGAGGGACGAGAAAATAGAGCCAACCAGGAACAAGCATTAAGGCGCCCATGAGTAAAGGAAGTGCAAAGAACCAAGGATTTACTCCTAATTTCAAATCCTTCATCACCAAGTTATACATACATATCCTCCTTTTTCGCGAAATAAATCATAATCTCCTCAAGACTCGGCGTCGTTGCTCTAATATCGGAAGAAGGGTCGAAGTCTCTGGAATGGATCAATCCCGTAAAGCCGAAAGAATTGATTTTGTAGGAAATCAACTGGTCCTTCACTTGTTGCAACTGACTCTCGCTACCACTAAGTAAACGATACGACTCCATAAATTCGTTTTTCTCAGAACTGGCGATAATTTGCCCGTTTTCGATGAACGTAATATAATCAGCGCATTTCTCCAAGTCGGATGTAATGTGAGTAGAGAAAAGAATGCTGATTTCGCCATCAACGATGAGTTCTTGAAAAATATCTAACAGATCGTCTCTAGCGACCGGATCGAGTCCGCTTGTCGGTTCATCAAGGACGAGAAGCTTCGCGCCATGGGATAGAGCAAGGGCTAAGCTGTACTTTACTTTCATCCCCGTCGACAATTCGGCTATTTTTTTATTTTCATCTAATTTGAATCTTCTCAGATAGTTGTAATAGGCTCCATCATCCCAATTCTTGTAGAACTTCTTAATGACATTGGTCAACGTTTTCACCTTGCTGCGCGTATAGAAATCGATGTCGCCGAATGCGTATCCGATTTCTTGCTTCAATTCGATTTCGTGTTCGGCGATGTTCTTACCCAAAATGCACACCTCACCGCTATCGATATGAATCATTTTCAAAATCGATTTTATCGTGGTTGTTTTCCCTGCGCCATTGGCTCCGATAAAACCCATAATATAGCCCTTTTCCAGTTGAAACGATACGTCTTTTAACTGAAAATTGGGGTATTTCTTATTTAAATTTCGGATGTCTAATGCCAGCATACCGTACCTCCTCATCAAATTGTGTATGTTGTGCATGCACAATGTACCATGAGGGGAATTATGAAGTCAACTGTTTTTTAACCTAATTTTGGATATTTTTATTCAGCTTAGAATTGATGATCCCGATCGTGCAGGGAAATGACGAAGATGCATCATGTGATTGGGAAATAAAAACACTCCCCCAAAAGTTTGTTGCTACGACCTTGCATATCGGAAGCTATGACTATATTGGGTACGCGCATATGGCGCTTGAAGAATGGATAGAAAACAATGGCTACGATTTGAATGGGCCGCCTTATGAAACTTACTTGAAAGGTTCAGAATGTGACTGCCCTGTGGAGGAGTATGTGACACAAGTCTGTTTTCCCATCATCAACGAAGCAAGACAATAATGGCTTGACCTTGACACAATGTCAAAGCTTATTCTACTACAAGAGAAAGCAACTAGAACTTAAGGAGATTTGAACATGAATAAGATGATTGTATTGTGCACTGGGGCTTTATTAATGGCTGGGATCTTATTAGGGTGTACGCAAAGTAAAGCGGATGAGGGTCAAAACATGAAAAAACAAAATGTAGGTTACTACACCATGCCTGATGAGAGCAGCAAGCATGAAGGCACTTGGTTGCAATGGCCTCATGACTTTACCTATGGTAATGGTCATAAAGAAAAGCTTGAATCCATTTGGATCGAGATGGCAAGCGCTCTAAGCGAAGGGGAAAATGTTCATATTATCGCCTACGATAAATACGAAAAAGAATATATTTATGATCTTCTATATGATGAGGGTATAGATATGGACAAAATTGACTTCTATATTATTCCTACGGACGATGTATGGGCAAGAGATACGGCTCCGATTTTTGTATATGACAAAGATAAAAATCTTAAACTTATGGACTGGGGCTTTAATGGATGGGGCAAGAAAACCCCGTATAAAAAAGATGCCTCCATTGGGAACAAACTAAGCAAACAGTTGGGTATGGAACGCATCGATCTCAATGAAGTCGTACTTGAAGGTGGCGCATTTGAGTTAGATGGTCATGGTACATTTTTATCGACACGTAGTGCGGTTACGAACAAAAATAGAAATCCTAAATTATCAGAAGCAGAAATTGAAGAAGTGATAGAAGAAAATCTTGGTGTTACGAATTTTATTTGGTTAGATGGTGTACCAGATCTGGATATTACAGATTTCCATATTGATGGTTTTGCTAAGTTTTATAATAAATCTACACTGATTACAATGAAAGAAGAGGATTTAGAAGAATGGGGCGTCTCCAATAAGGATATTAATACATTAATGAACGCTAAGAATGCCTTTGACAAGCCTTATCAATATGCGTATTTACCAATTACCAAAAACAATGTCGTGCTAGATAACGGAAAAAATTTGGGGTACAGAGGTTCATATATCAATTATTACATTGGAAATACCGTTGTATTAGTGCCAAATTATCATGATCCTAATGACAAAATAGCTAACGATACCATCCAGAAACTATACCCTGACCGTAAGGTTATTGGCATTGACGTGAGAGAACTTTATAAAGATGGTGGTATGATTCATTGTGTTACACAACAGCAACCCGTTAATTTAAAATGATCGCGTTTCTTTCATTTGTGAGGAAGATGACTCATGTATGTTAGTCATACATGCAGAAACAGGCCTTGCCTGCGGCAAGGCCAAGTTACTCCGAGAAATCAAAAGGCACGTTAATACAACACTAGCATCGCATAGGTCAGGCATCTGTTGATTGTTGATTCTTTCCTGATAGCTTGTTACGCTGTTCCTTCCTTCTTCTGCTCGCATACAAAGTAAATAATAGAACAAACCATATTGGTGTCAACAATAAGGCCGGACGCGTCTCTTCAGCATACAGCATAATCATGAGAATGATGGCAAACAACGTTAGGACAACATAATTAATAAATGGCGTAAACGGTGCCTTAAATTTCGATTTTGCCTGTAATTCCGGCTGTGTTTTTTTATACCGCAAATGACAAATTAGAATGACACCCCATACCCAGATAAAACAAATGGCACTAGTGGTTGTCACGATTCCAAAAGCTTGCTCCGGAATAAGCTTACTCAGAAGAGCTCCGACAGATAGGACAAGCGTAGATATGAATAACGCGTTACTGGGTACATGATTTTTATTTAGTTTGGCAAAACCGGTTTGAGCTTGGCCTTTCTTGCTCAAATTATATAAGATCCGACTTGTTGAGAACATCCCGCTGTTGCAAGCTGAAGCGGCTGACGTTAGTACGACAAAGTTAATAATTCCTGCGGCAATAGGAATCCCGACCAAAGCAAACGTTTTAACAAAAGGACTTTCGGATGGATTGAGTTCCGTCCATGGGTTAATGCATAATAGGACGATCAATGCACCGACGTAGAAGAATAGAATTCTTAACGGAATTTTATTAATCGCCGACGGGATATTTTTTTCCGGATTGGTTGTCTCCGCTGCAGATACACCCACTAGCTCCACACCGACATAGGCAAAAACAACCATTTGGAATGAAAGTAAGAATCCCGAAACTCCGTTTGGAAACCATCCCCCGTTCCCCCAAATATTTGTGACACTCACCGTTCCTGCATCTGTTTTGAATCCGATGACCAGCAACACAACACCAATAGCAATCAGCGCCAGAATTGTCACGACCTTGATTAGAGCAAACCAAAATTCCAATTCCCCGAAACTTTTAACCGTTAATAGATTGAGTGATAATAATATGATTAAACAGATGACTGCAGGGATCCACTGCGGGATATCAAACCAATATTTCACGTATACCCCGACAGCAATCACATCGGCCATGGCCGTCATGATCCAACAGAACCAATAGGTCCATCCGGTTACGAACGCGGCCCGTGGTCCAAGATAGTCCTCAGCAATGTCTGTAAAAGATTGATACCCGACTTTCGACAACAAGAGCTCCCCTAGTGCCCTCATCACGAAAAAAATGGCAATACCCACGATAAGATAAGCAAAGATAATGGATGGCCCTGCCAGTTGAATCGCTTTGCCTGATCCTAAAAATAACCCGGTACCAATGGTTCCGCCAATAGCAATAAGTTGAACATGCCGATTCTCTAAACCTCTCTTCAATTCCTGTTGTGCCATAGCATATTCCCCCTTATTCAAGTAAAAAACCATTCATGTGAAGTAATTAACAATTATTCACGCATAAAAAAAGAGATTGGATGCGCTCCAATCTCTTGATCAAAAGAATAATAAATAAGACTTGTTATACCTATTCAAATATAACAAAGTAGATATTTAATACTCTTCTGTCCTTTTGCCTGAGATTGTGAACCCTTCGGCGCCGTGGAATTCCACGGTCTCTCCAGAAGCTGCTCCTGCTATAGTACGATCCATAGCAATCATAGCTTGTTTACTATTTTGTTTTTTACCACAATAGAATTTATAAAAGTTTCGACATATCGAAACTAAAAAATTCTATTTGGCGATAAAACCTACCTCTAAACGCGGTCGCTCATCTTTGAATAACCTCGATAGTGGTTTTCTCACAACTAATTTAAATATTTTCTAATACTAATCACGTTCAAATGTTTTGTCAACGTGCCTATTTGTGGTACGGTTCTCCGCGCTGTCTATAACGGCAAGTTTACAAGTAAGGAAAACTGCTTATTCTCTCAAAAAATAAAAGCTTAGTAAGCTATAAAACAACTAATGTAACGGATAAGCTCATTCGTTTAACCAAGCGGTCATTGAGGGTATTTTATACAAAAAGTTATAATGCAATTGACTAGTCGACAAGATAGAAACGGGAGGTTAAATCCATTGAATGTTGAGATCGGCAAAAAAATCAAGGCACTTCGTTTACAAAAAGGAATGACCCAAGAAGAACTTGCGACACAACTGAATATATCTTCCCAAGCCATATCCAAGTGGGAAAACAATGTAACCATGCCTGACATACAATTGCTTCCAAGGCTATCTGTGATTTTAGGTGTTACCATTGACGAGCTGTTTGCATTAACCGATGATACCCATTTAGAACGAATAGAAAATATGATTAGTAATGAACATTTTATATCAAAAGAGGATTTTACCTATGCTGAACAATTCCTTAAGGAAAAACTTAATGATGACGAAAAGCAAGCCCAATGTCTCACATTGCTGGCTGAGTTGCACATTCATCGTTCAGGGGAGCACCGTGAATTGGCTTCCCATTTCGCCAAGGATGCACTGATACTATCTCCAACTCATAAAAGGAATCATAACGCTTTACGAGATGCCGAGAATGGAGTCATATTGGACTGGAACTTCTCCAACCGCCATAAACTCATCGCGTACTATACAAATTTTGTGACAAATCATCCAGATTACTGGCGTGGTTATGTGTGGCTGATGAACTACTTGCTTGCAGATGGCAGATGTGCAGAGGCTAAAGAAGCGTTAGAAAGATTGAATGAATTCCATCCAAGTTACTTGTATCAACTCTACGGAGGTCTGATATGCAAGGAAGAATGTAACCTGCCTCAGGCACTTATTCTCTGGGAGCAGATGACCGAACTGTATCCGCAGGATTGGCGGGCGTGGTCCTCTAGAGCAGACTGTATGGCGAAACTATGCAGATATGACGAAGCCATTGAATGCTATTCCAAAGGTCACGAGCTACAACCAAATCCTAAATATACGGATGCATTGATCGCCATTTCGCACATCTATGAAATTCAAGGAAAATACGATAAATCGATTGATAAGCTTGAAGAAATCATTGCGCTATTGGAAAGTGACTGGAACGTTACAGAGGGTAAGACAGTTGATTCTCATAAAGGTGAAATAGAACATTTTAAGACCTTGTTGAAAAAATGAACGACTAGCCCCTTTCGCTAATACGGAAGGGGCTGCACTCATCGAGCAAGTTAAGGCACCCTAGCAGGGTGCCTTAAAAGATTTTATATCGATGCTACATTTATATCGCGGAAACTTGGCGGCTCAGAAATTGTCGTACAGAACCGTCTATGCTTAGTCCAATAGCACGGCTATAAGCAGAACGGGCATCTTCTATTCGATGCATCCGCTTGTACAAATGCCCCGCAAGCACCCAATAGGGCTGATAATTCACCACTTCTTCAGATGGAATAGCTTCCAGCAAGGTCACACCGCGTTCCGATCCATATGCCTCCGCGACCGCGGCGGCACGTCCGACTAATGCGCCCAGTGTTGGATGCATACGAATGAGGCCCTCGTATAACTGAGCAATCGCCTCCCACTCGATACGTCCAGTCCATAATCGCTGCGCATGCACCGATTGAATCGCGGCCATGAGTTGAAAGCGGCCGATTCCACCAGCTTGCGATGCGGTATGCAGATAACGCTCCGCCTCCATGACCAAGCCTTGTTCCCATCGCGTACATTTTTGCTCAGAGAGGGGAACATAGTTCCCCTCGTCATCATATCGTGCCTCACGGCGCGCCTCGCAGTGCAGCATGAGCGCCAACAGACCTTGAACTTCCGGTTCACGGGGAACGAATTGGAGAAGCAGCCTTCCCAGGTAGATCGCTTCCTCCGCCAATCTCCTGCGAGGCGAACCGGCAATGGCTGCTTCATCCCACCCGCTCCCGTAGGCAGCATAAATGGCCTCCAGAACGGATTCGAGACGATCCGGGATCTCTTCTGCATCAGGCATTTCAAAAGTGATCCGCTCAGCACGAATTTTTGCTTTGGTCCGAGTAAGACGCTGGCTCATGGTGGAGGGCTTGATAATGAATGCAGTCGCAATTCGAGCTGCATCGATGCCAAGCACCGTCTGCAGCATAAGCGGTGTACGCATCACTGGATCAATTGCCGGATGCGTACATAGAAACATCATCCTCAATCGTTCGTCCGGAAAGTCAGCGCTTGAAGAAGCAAGACGTTGCGCATCCTCGGACATGGCAAGGAGTGTCGGCAGCGAATTTTCGGAAATACGGGTGCGGCGGGCACGGTCGATCAGCCGCCTACGGGCGGCAGTAATCAGCCATGCTTCAGGCTTATCCGGAACGCCAACCTTGGGCCAGGTTTCTAGCGCAGCGAGAAAAGCGTCTCCAATGGCATCCTCGACAGCGTGCAGGTCCCGCCAATTTACAGCCATATAGGAGAGCAATCGCCCATAAGCATCACGTGCCGTTTCTTCAATGACCTGATTCGTGTCCATAGAATGATTACTTCAACGCGGGAAGATTCTGTCTGACCTCAACCGTATCGACCGGCCCTCGCGCAGCCCACTCTAGCGCAGTATCAAAGTCCGGAACATCAATCACGAATATCCCACCAAGCTGTTCTTTCGTCTCGGGAAATGGTCCGTCCTGAACCACCATCTCACCGCCGCGCCGTTTCATCGTCCCAGCTGTCTCAGGAGCACATAGACCCGAACCGAATACCACGATTCCTGCCTGTCGCAAAGCATGCACGTAGTGCGTCCAGCCTGCCAAGTATTCTTGTTGCTTGGCTAGATCCGTCCTTGCCGCAAAATCCTCTTGACTCTCGTAAAACATCAAAGTGTAATTCATGCGAAAGCTCCTCCCTTTAAAACCGTATTAGAATTCGACTTCACTACAATGTCGTTTCGGTTAATCCGATTTCTACATTTCAAGAAAAAAATTTTAAAAGCAAACCGGCAAAGCCGCCAGATCAACTCCCTGGCGGCCACTGCACTCACGTCTATTATTTGAGCATCTGATACACTTGTTCAACATCCTTGTCCCCACGGCCAGACAGATTCACGATGAGAATCTGATCCCGACTCATCGTCGGTGCCAGCTTCTTGGCGTATGCAACCGCGTGCGCGCTCTCTAGAGCAGGAATGATGCCCTCCGTGCGGGACAGCTCCTGGAAGGCTTCCAGTACTTCCTCATTCGTGACGGTCGCATATTCGGCCCGTCCTGTCACTTTCAAGTGGCTATGTTCCGGCCCGATACCCGGATAATCGAGCCCCGCAGCGATCGAATAGGTCTTCTGCGGCTGACCTTCTTCGTCCAGCAGAACTAAGCATTTGAAGCCATGAATGATGCTAGGCACACCTTGGGTTAAGGATGGCGCTTTATCCGGTTCAACACCAATCAAGCGAACGCTCGGCTCGTCGATGTAGTGTGCGAATGCGCCAATCGCATTGCTGCCGCCGCCTGCGCAGGCCACCACCGCATCCGGCAGACGGCCTTCCTTCTCGATAATCTGCTGCTTAGACTCTTCGCTGATGACGGCTTGGAAGTGCTTGACCATTGTCGGGAATGGATGCGGGCCAACTGCAGATCCGAGCAGATAAAATGTATTTTGGTAGTTGCGAACCAGATCGTCTAACGCTTCATCCACCGCGTCCTTCAATCGTCCCTGGCCTTTATGAACCGGAATAACAGTTGCGCCGAGCAGTTCCATCCGGAACACATTGAGCGCTTGGCGACGCGTATCTTCAGCTCCCATGTAAATGACGCATTCCATGTTAAACATGGCGCAGGCCGTTGCGGTAGCGACACCGTGCTGTCCGGCACCGGTCTCGGCGATAATCCGCTTCGCCCCCATCCGCTTCGCGAGCAGAATCTGGCCAATCGCGTTGTTAATCTTATGCGCGCCGGTATGATTCAAATCCTCACGCTTTAAGTAAATCTTGGGTCCGCCCCAAGCTTCGGACAGCCGCTCTGCATACGTTAGCGGGCTCTTGCGACCAACATATTCACGCAGGTAATAGCTAAGCTCTTCTTTGAATTCCGGGTCCTCTCGAAACTTGTAAAATTGCTCACTCAAATAATCTAGCACTTCCTGCAATTCCGGCGGAACAAAGCTGCCCCCGAACTCCCCGAAATACCCCTCTTGCTGCAATTGTTGGTCCATACGTATGCGCCTCCATCACTATGAATTGGTAATGTTTGCATACTATATTACCATGAAATCCAGCTTCTGATGAGTATAAACCATTCAAAATGCAAGAAAACTGCAATGACCTCCTCGCCGATATCCAAGATGGAGCTCACGAACATGATGAGGAAAATCAGCTTGAATTTAATGGATTCGCTACATGAATACTCAAGTAAAAATAATGATACTGTTCCATTTACAATAGTGTGTGGTACACAGTATAATATTTTCCAGGAGCTGATCATATGGCGGATGTAAATGAAACGATAATGGGTTTATTAAGCGAGCTGCGGCGAGGCACGATTGTCATTGGTGTTCTCAGTCAATTGTCCGAACCGCGGTATGGCTATTCTCTCGTACCCTTATTGGAGGAAAAAGGAATCGCCGTTGATCCCGGCACCTTGTACCCCTTGCTTCGTAGACTGGAGAAGCAAGGGCTGCTCGAGAGCAGATGGGATACGAATGATTCGCGTCCTCGTAAATACTATTTGCTCAGCCCGTTCGGGAAGGAAGTATATACGGGACTGTACCAGGAGTGGCGGAAGCTCGTCGCCAGCATGGATGTCATTTTGACTGATCTTGGAGGAGGAGAGTAGCATGGAAGTCATTGACCGTTATATTTATGCGGTGACACAGCGTTTGCCCGAGCAACAAAGAGAGGATATTAAACAGGAGTTGCAAAGTCTGATTGAAGATATGCTGGAGGAGCGTATACCGACTGGCCAAGTATCTAAAGATGATGTCGAAAGCGTGCTGCTTGAGCTAGGCCCTCCGAATGAGCTGGCCGCGAAGTATCGTGGGTATGAGCGTTACTTGATCGGCCCGATGTTGATCGACACTTACTTGACTACGCTCAAGATTGTGTTGGCCTCGATTGTCATAGGAATTACCGCTGTTTTCACCATCGAGACATTCCTTTCACATTCGGGGATGCTAGACCCGGTGACAAGCTACCTGACCTCTCTAGTTACGGGTGTTGCACAAGGATTCGCTTGGGTCACCGTTGTATTCGCTTGGATGGAGTATAGGCAGCGGAGAAATACCTCCAGTAACAGCAGCAGGAATAAAGCGTGGAAGCCCTCCGATTTGCCGCAGATTCCGGACGCAGAGCTGAAAATCAAAAGGAGAAGGCCAATCTTAGGCATCTTTTTTACCATTGTGGTCATGGTGGTTTGTCTCTATTTGACCGATCTGCTCGGGATTTGGAGGAACCACGATGGCGTGCTCACGACCGTTCCGTTCCTGAACATCGATGTATTCCGACACTACTCACCGCTTCTGTGGATCGTGGCTGCATTTATCATTATGAAGCAAATCGTCCGAATTATTGTGCGTTATAGATCGAGCAAGTTGCTGGTTTTCCATATCGTGATGACGATTATTCCAACGATACTTGTGTGCATCATGCTTGCGGATAAAGCGCTATGGAATCCTCATTTCATCCAAGATTTGACCGCCTCGAACCTTCTACCCACCGATGGAAATGACTTCAAAACCCTAGTGTCGAACTGGCCCAGGGTGAAAGAATGGCTCGTAAACGCCATCGTCGTGCTTGCATTGCTCGATATCATAACCGAGTCCTTTGCCTGGTACCGAGCAAAATCATCGCCCTCTACAATCACAAAACAAAATCCGCGTGCGTAGCGGCGTTGAGACTCACCAGAACGAAACAAGCCCTGACTTCAATCAAGTCAGGGCCTATTGCTATCATATATTCTCTTGCTGTAACGCATCAATAATGTTTTCCTTTTTCACTTTCGCGCCGGAATATAACATGGCGGAACCGACTATGACAAATACGGCGACAATGACAGACAGAATGCTCATCCATGGAAGGGTGAACCCGTAGCTGAATTTGTTAGAAAATGCTCTATAGATCAGATACATCACGACGAAACTGGCGGGAAGCCCGAACAGCAGCGACTTAACCCCGTAAAAAACACTTTCATAATTCATCATTTTCGCAAAGCCCTTTGGCGTCATGCCGACGGATTTCAGCATCGCAAATTCTCGTTTGCGAAGGGACACGCCCGTCGAGATCGTATTAAAAATGTTCGCAATGGAAATCGCAGAGATTAATACGATAAAACCATAAGAAAAGACGGACATCAATAGAATCTGCTGTTCTTCGCTTTTTCTGGATTGATATACATTGTAGACATTCAGATTGGTCTCCTGCATCTCTTCGATTTCCTGCTGCGTTCGCAGCGGATCCGTACTTTTCAAATGGAGGTACATCTGAACGTTACCAAGATCGCCGTCTGCCAATCGATTCATGACGCGTTCCGACACGATCATATTTAACCCGCCTACTTCTATCGGGCTCATCCCCATCGGAGCTTGATCCGTCAACGCGGCAACGGTCACTTCGTTTGCCTTCGCTTCTTTCCCATTTTCTTTATAGAAGTTCGTTAACGCGATATGCTCTCCGACATTCGTATAGATGGCCTTCGTCTGGACGTATTTTCCCGTGTCCATATCTTTGTAGTGAATCCTATCCACCACGATCGCGGCAGGATGATTCGGATCCATCAGCTGTTCGTAATCTGCGCCGACCGCTCTGGCATAGGCTTTCAGGCTCGAATCGTCCAATGCATGAATCTTAATATCGTAAGGGTATTTGCCGTCTTGCAGTAAGCTCTTGTCCTTCTTTACCTTCTCTTTCAATTCATCGGCGATGAACGCTTCATCGACCCAAGCATTCTTATACGCCTCACGAATCACGTTATATTCCGTGACGCCATCTAGGGATACAATCGATTGTATCAACCGGTCGTCTATTATTTTTCCGTTGCTGTGCAACACTTCAATATCATAATTGATGCCTTCCCGCGACAGTTCCAGGGATTGTGTCAGGCCGGCCGTAAAAAACGATACCGTCAGAAACAAAAAGATGCTGATGACGAGCGAAAATACGATGGCATGATATCTCCGTTTGTTCCGTTTTAAGTTTTTCAATCCGATTTCCGCTTCGATCCCGAAGAGCTTGCGAATGAACTTCGACGTTCTCACGGCTTTGGCCGTAAGCTTAACGTCGGTGGTTTGGCGAATCGCGTCCATCGCGGATACCTTGGATGCCTTGATCGCCGGAAGGTACGTCGAAATGAAAATCGTCAGCATCGACACAACACAAGTAATCAAGAGCGATAACGGCGTGACGATAAGCGTCAGCTTTTCATTGGTCCATAATGCCCCTCGAATCATGGAATTCATGAACCAAAAAGTGATCCCCATCCCGGCAAGACCGCATAGGATGCCCATGGGAATGCTGATCAATCCAATGACGACACCTTCAAAAAGCACCGAATTACGCTTCTGCCTTTTCGTTGCCCCCACGCTCGCCAGCATCCCTAAATGGCGGGAACGTTCCGAGACGGATATGGCAAAAGCATTATAGATCAGCGACACCGAGCCGATCATAATGATCGCCATAATGATCGCCAATAAGAAGAACATCATGCTGGACGAGCTACTACTTTTGGACAAGCCGTAATAACTAAGCAAACTGTTATTATATTGGACGGACTCCATATGGTTTTTCTCAGCCAAATCCTCCGCATGAGCGAACAAGAACGGATTGACACGCTGTAACACCACCGACGCATCGACTCGATCATTTGCCCCGATGCTATTTTCATCGACATAGCTAAGGATCGTATACCCTGGGGACCAGGCTGGTTCCCATACGGGACGCTTAATGAAGCCTACCACCGTATACTCCTTTGTCTTGATATGCTGCAACGTTTCCGTCAGTGTGCCGTCTTCCCTACGCAGCGGTTCGGTCTGATCGAGAGGACGATCGCCCCCTTGTTCGAATCGTTCGCCGACACGAAGGGTTAGACGATCGCCGATTTCGTACTTCACTTTGCCGTTCATTGCAACGGGTTCGGAGATAACAACTTCCTTGTCCGTAAGCGGAAGACGCCCCTTGCTTAGTTCAACCTGAAATTGCGCGAAACCTTGCGCGTCATATGCCTTGATGAACAAGTACGGCTTATTGGGATTTTGCCCCCCTTCTAGTAGGGCAAATCCAAGATCTCTTGTGATCGCTACGGCTTTGGTTGCATCATCGCCCTGTATCGCCGCAAACTGTTCTTTGGTGACATCTTGATATTGGACATGCCACTCTCCTGTATCCGCAATGGCTTGTCTGATCATTAAATCCGAAAAGGAAAACACAAGCGTAGCGACAGCCGTCACCATGGCAACCGAAATGATAACGCCGATGATGGTTACGAGTGTTCGTCTCTTGTTCTGCTTCAGATGCCGGATCGTTAGCGTATTAACAATATTCATCGCCGTATCACCTCGTCTTTGGCAATCCTCCCGTCTTCAATCGAAATGATCCTGTCGGCTTGCAAGGCGATTCGTTCGTCGTGCGTAATAACGATCAGCGTCTGCTGATAGGTTTTATTCAACATTTTCAATAAGTCGACGATCTCGCTGCTATTCTTGCTGTCCAGATTCCCGGTTGGTTCGTCGGCCAGCATGATCGCAGGATTGCCGATGAGTGCTCTGCCGATCGAGACCCGTTGCTGCTGCCCACCCGATAACTGATTCGGCAGGTGGTTTAGTCGATGCTGCAAATTCAACGTATTCACAAGGCCATCCAATTGCTTTTGATCTACCTTTTGCTTATCCAGTAAGAGCGGCAACGTCATATTCTCTTCCACCGTCAGGACGGGAATTAGATTGAAGAACTGGTAGATCAGGCCGATTTGCCTGCGCCTGAAAATGGCCAGCTGCGTTTCGTTCAAGGCATACATGTCCGTATCCTGAACATACACGCTGCCGCCAGTCGGCCGATCCACGCCGCCCAGCATATGGAGGAGCGTTGATTTCCCCGATCCGGACGGACCGATAATCGCGACGAATTCGCCTTTTTGAACCGAGAAAGAAACATCGTCAAGCGCCTTCACTGCCGATTCACCTTTGCCGTATATTTTAGACAGATGCTCGATTTTTAAAATTTCCATGGCTATACCTCCTTTTCTTGAGTTTCATTTCACATTATTTCCTTGCGGAAATAGGTGGAGCCATAAGATCTAAGTCATTATCTTTTAACTTTACGCGAAAAATATATACAGGTTGAGAAAACCCTTTTGTATCCGTGGCGTGCTCTAGATGATACTCAGTAATGACTAATGTCTCACCTTCAAATTCTTCACCCGCTCCGAAAGGTCCCATAGGATAAATGTCTCCATGTTTCAACTTTTGAAATGCTTCATTTGGAGAAATAATTTCAACGTCTCGCACTTTTTGACCTTTGGAATCGTAAACAGGCATTTTTTTACCTTCATCACTTAACTCTAGTGATGTTTGTATAGTGACATGGGACATATCCGTTTTCCCATAAGGATCAAATGGCATATTACCAAATTCCTTCATTTGATACGAAATAATTATTACAAGTGCGACGAAGCTTACTGCAGTGGGTAAGATTAAATATTTGACGATTTGTTTGTATGATCCCTTTTTTTTCACAATAATAAGAGCTATATTTAATACGCAATACCCTAGCATCATTCCTACGGTATTATGAAGTAAATCGTCTAATTCCGCACTTCCACGAAGTGTTATAAATTGTAGAGTTTCAATAAATAAAGATGTTGTCACTGAACTGATTAACATCCATTTTGCTTTTAAGAAAACTTCACTACATAAAGGTAATAAAATCCCTAACGGAAACAGCATACCTATATTCACAATGATATGAAAAAAAGAATTAAATGAAAATTGATTCCACGCTTGTTGATACTCGCCCAGTACATCAAAATCAATTGTTCTTACAAAGATATTCTCAGCTGAACGACCAAATGTGGTAGTCATTATTAAAAGGGAATAATAACCAATTATTAAAGTAAGTAATATAATTTGCTGTTTAGTAAATTTCTTTTCTCGTTCATGAATAGAATTCATTTTACACCTCTCCATAACTCCTCCTTATTGCCCCACGTGTATCGGGGTTCCACGTTTTGACCGCTAATCTTGAGACTGTACCGTCTGGTACCCGTTAATGGGTTTCCGGTGCTATCTTTCAATTCGTTGATCGCCATAAAGGGGCCCATTTCTTTGGTGAACGCTTGGTCAACCAGCCCAAATCCCCCCCATACCCCGAGCATCAAGACAACACTGTAAACACCCGTAGCAACCACATTTCTCCAATCGCTTTTCATACGAAAACCAAGTTTGTGCGCCCCGAAGCCGATGGCTGCGCCCGATGCGTTCTGTATGACGTCATTTATATCGAAGCTGCCGAGGAACGTAAGTGCCTGAATCGTCTCCAGCACGAGAATGGATAGGATGAACCATGCCATGAATCGAATAAAGTTGGTCCGAAATAACAACGGAATCAAGATCCCAAAAGGGATGAAGGCTGCGATGTTCCCGAAACCCACTAAATCCATCAGCGTAGGATGTAGAAGATCAGATAGACCAGGCAGCCTAAAAAAATCGTCAGGTAAAAAAATAAAGGTGTACTCCGTGATTTGGTCAACCTTGCCTACTCTACCGAAAGCGAAAAACAAAAAATAAAGAATCAACAGGGTATAACCTATCGTGATGGCCATAATCATCTTACGGTGTTGCTTCAATTGCATTGTCTTACCTCCATCGCTTAGCTGATGAATATCATTTTATCTGTCTAAAATGACTTTCCAGTGACGATGGAGGTGACAATTCAGTCACTTACGGGTTTCCGTTAAATCACTTGCTTATAAAATTTAATCCGAAACTGCGTACCCTTCCCGCTGGCACTCGTCACATCGATCATGCCGTTCTGGCTCGCAATGATACTGTGAGCCATCGCAAGTCCGATGCCGATGCTTCCTTCGCCAGCGTTCTTTCCTTTGTAAAAACGTTTGAAAATATAAGGCAAATCTTCTTTCGGAATGCCTTTGCCGTTGTCTTCAATGACAATCTCCGTAAATAGCGTGTTCTCGGTAAATGCGATGGAGATCAGCCCGCCTTCCGGTGTATGCTCCACGCCGTTCTTCAAAATATTGATGACCGCTTCAGCAGTCCAATTGAAATCGCCGACAAAAGAGACGTCGTCATCGCCCGCGATGGAAACCGACTGTCCCTTAATATCCATCGGAATCAGTACCGGCTCTAATGCCTTTTGGATCAGGTTTTTAATGCGTATTCGATCTTTTTTGAATGGGATGGTCTTCGCGTCCATTTTCGATAGCTTGAGTAAGGAAGAAACTAGCCAATCGATGCGATCAAGCTGGACGCGGATATGATGGGTGAACTCCGATCTTTTGGCCGGAGGCAGGTCAGGGGCGCTTAACAAATCCGCCATCACCGTCATGGAGGTAAGTGGCGTTTTGAGCTGATGTGAAATATCGGAGATGGCATCCGTCAGTTGAATTTTGTCCCGCTGTAATAGCGACCGGTGCTCCGATAGCATGAGCGTCACTTTGTAAATCTCATTCTTGAGAATGCTCAGCTCGCCCTCTTGATTATCGCGAACGTCAAGGGAATCGTTGCCGTTGCTAATTTCCCGCAAATAGACGGACAGCTTCGCTAGCTCGCGATATCTCCATCTCGTGAATATCAAACTTGTGCCAATAAGCAGCAAGGATAGGATGAAGACGAGCGCCACTGTGACGGACGAGATGAAAGCAGCGATGACGAGCGCTGTTAAGCTGATCAAGCCCATAATGAGCAATATTCGTTGAATTTCTCGATTGCGCAGCATTTAATCACCGACCTTATAGCCTAAGCCGCGTACTGTTTTGATCAAAGTCGGATGCCCGGGATCATCCTCCAACTTCTCCCTCAGTCTTTTGATATACACCGTTAACGTATTGTCGTTCACGAAGTCGCCGGCCACGTCCCAGATTTGCTCTAGAAGCTGATTCCTTGTGAGAACCTGTCCGATGTGGCTGCCGAAGATCAGCAACAAGCGATACTCTAAGGCGGTGAGCGAAATTTCGGCGCCGTTTTTATGTACTTTGCCTTCCAGCGTGTTGATTCGCACGTTGTCCATATCTATGATCGCTTTGGTGTTGGACGGCTTCTGGTATCTCCGCAGGACGGACTTGATCCGGGAGAGCAGCTCGCGAACTCGAAAAGGCTTGGTAATATAATCGTCGGCTCCCATATCGAGCCCCATTACGACATTGACCTCATCGTCAATCACCGTTAAAAAGATGACCGGGATGTCTCGCCGCTCCTTCACCATCTTGCACAATTCATACCCGCTTCCGTCCGGAAGCTGTAAATCGAACAAGCATAAAGCGAATTGATCAATGTCATCTGCGAGCACCCTTTTGGCTGAGGCGACATCATGGCAGAGAACGGTCAGATAACCATCCTGCTGCAGCGAATATTCCAGACCCGACGCAATCGTCTTATCATCTTCAACCAATAAAATTTTCATATGCAGATCATCCTTACAATTGGAATAAATTCATTCTTCATCTTCATTACGACATGATAGCAGCCTTACACGTGTTCAATCCCAGACATCAGAAAAGGAATGGCCGACTTAATAAATGCTTCCGGCGATGATTCGTTACAATTTCTTCTCCACTCCACAGAAGCGCCATAAATGCCCCAACTTAAAATGACAGCTGTCACTTTAAGAGATGCCTTCTCCTCTGTTTGTTGTTTTCGCAGCATGCCGTAGAAAATGATTTCGAGTTGCTCCCTAATAATGCGGGCGATGGTCTCATCGTATCCTCTATGACACCGGTTGGATAAAGCTTTTTGGAAGTCCGTTATGGCTACGAAGATATCAATAATCGATGCTTCATTTAGTTCGCTTTTCTCGAAATCGATGACGTTCAAATTAATCAATAATACTTCCGATAATGATTTGTCGAGCAGGTCATATATATCTTCAAAATGATAATAGAACGTTGCGCGATTTATCTTAGCCTCTGTTGTAATATCCTTAACGGTAATATCCTTGAACTCTTTTTTACCTGAAAGTTCAATAAAAGAGTCCATGATTAACTTGCGAGTTCGTAAAACTCGGGGATCGATCTTGGATTGCGTCATATCATGTCCCTCCGACTTTTTAAACAATTGTATCAATGTGTTGCATAAACGACAAATGGACTGATCTATTGGTGTTCCGATCGATTGATTATAGCTAGAATGGTGGAAAAACAACCACTGCAGGGAGGCAACCATCATGACAATTGAGGATAAACGAATGGCGAACAATCATCATCTGATGTGTGATTTAGAGACAGGTGTATGCGGCGTAGCGGGGGAGGAAGATATGGAGATGATCGATTTTAATCAACCCCAGAAATCCATTGAAGTGTATTATGTAACGGACCCAATCTGCTCTCACTGCTGGGCGCTTGATCCCGTTCTTCGACGATTTAAAGAGCAGTATGGGCATTATTTCAACTTTCATACGGTTATGGGTGGATTGTTGGAGAAATGGAGCGATGAGCCTGTCGACCCCCGTAACGGAATATCCGGACCTGCTGATGTCTACGGTCACTGGAGAGAGGTTGGAGCATATTCGCGCATGCCGATTGACGGTTCACTAATGCTCGACCATCCAGTCCAATCCTCCTACCCGCCTTCCCGTGTATTTAAAGTGATTCAAAAAAATCATAACGATGCATTAGCCTATGATTACTTAAGACGATCACGAGAAGCTCTCTTCGTATTCAATCGAAATATCGCCGAGGAATCCATCATGATTGACATCGTAAATCAGTTAGGTCTTGATGGAGAAGCCATTGTCGAAGATGCCGAGCAACAATCCGGCCAACAATTATTGAATGAAGATTTTGGTCTCGCTAGAAGCCTTGGCGTTAGAGGTTTCCCGACGATCATTATGATCAACGAGGACAAGAAAGGATTGAAAATCGTCGGCAGCCGTCCGTTAGAATCCTATGTTGAGGGTCTACAGCAAATTCTAAATACGGAAGAAATACAACCAAAACAACAACCATCCCTTTCTAACTTGCTTGAAAAAGAAAAGCTATTATTTTCTAAAGAAATTGAAGTTATGTATGATATTGAAAAGTCGGAAATCAACGCTTTTGTTGAAAAGGAACTTTCACCAAGCAGCTATCAAGTGAAGGAACTTCTAGGGGAATCCTATTTTATAACTACGGAATGATATTGGAGGAAGATAATTCTTCCGATCTATCTACGAAAAAACAAAAGGAGCGTCTTCGACAGCTCCTTTTTGGTGTATTTGCTTATATGATCCGTTTCACTTTGTACCTCGTCAACCAGGTCCGCCTTACCCGACGTTCAGAACAGTTCCGCAAAATTCGCATTCCGGCGGCTGGCCTGGATACAGATTTACCGTAGCGCCGCATCCGGAGCAGACTACGCTTTTAGGTGCACCCGTGAAAGAAGCTTGCTCAGCCGCGGCCACCTGGGCAGCAGCGAAGTTATTCCCATGCATTCCCGTCTTCGGTGGCCGACCTAGCAGTACAATATTCCCGCTACCATCGATGCTGGCGTTGGGAAGCTGGCCGGTAGCGATCATATAGCGGATGTCCTCGAGTACTTTTTCGGGCGATACGCCGGTCGATTGGGACAGAACGGCGATCGAACCATTTCCTTGCTCAAGGATGAGCCGGTACATTTTGTACAACGCATCCATTTTCTTCCTCTTGGAAGAAGCAGCAGCATAAAAGATAATAGCAGGTATTCCCAATAAAACAAAAAATCCGATGAAGCCCGCAAATCGATCGCTGGTCGTACCCGACAACAAAATAATCATCATGAGTCCGAACAGCGTCAACAGAGCATGTCCCGTCAGCTTATAGTCCCTTATCCTCAAATGATTGTACTTCGCGTGAAGCACGTATCGGATAATGAGCAAGACGATTCCAATCGGAAAAAAAATCAAGAAACCGAGCAATATGAACGCCCCGTGAATTTTTGCATTTGCCGGCGTATGCACAAGCAATCCTCCGTTCGTTATTTTCGTTGAATCAGCTTCTCGTTGCGATCCGTCAGCAAATCCGAAAGATCGCGGATTCGACGGCCGAACAAGTCAGCCTCCGCCCGCTCGGACTGTTCCGCATAGCGGCGAAAGTCGGTCGCCAGCCGCTCCGCCTCGGCAACCAGCCGGCGGTCGGCATCCAGCATCGCTTTATGGGATACCGGGTCGCTGAACCGGACTTTTTCTTCTAGCCGCTCTAGCTCACGCAGCAATTCTCCTTCTTCCTCGTCCCGCAATTGACGCGCGGCATCGCGCAGCGCATGCTGCATGTCTTGCACAAGCTGCGTCTGGGCGGTGACGTTATCGTCCTGTTCCGACTTGCGGAAGGCGAACGCTGCCAGGCCCGTGGCGATTCCGGCGGCGGCAAGTGCGATCAAATGAATAAGGGCGTAAGACAGAATCGGCACATCGAGTACCAGCGAGAACAGGATGACGATGACCACCGACGCAATCAAGTAAAGCGTCGAGACCGTTACGAACGCCGAATAGCCGATCGTCAAGCTCCCATTTCGTTTTTTCAAGAAAATCCCGAAAAGAGCCGTTCCGTATACCGCCGTCTCGGCCAGCGTCAACGCCCCGAAGGAGATCCCAAGATGGCCGGGACGCGAGAACGGCAGCCCTATCCAGAATAGGAGCGCGACTGTCAGCACAAGCGCGCATACGTAAATAAAGGTCCATACCCCCGCGTATAATCGGAAGTTGTTCATGCCAAACCTCCTTATGGAATGAGCTTGTTGCCGCATTCCAAACAAAATTTTTGACCTGGCTTCACTTCATGCTGACATTGGCCGCATTTCAACACCGCGCCCGCTCCGCAGTTGGGACAGAACTTCGCGCCGGGGATTAGTGGGTCCCCGCAGCTCAGACACGGCTTGATGCCGATGGTATGTCCGCATTTCACGCAATCTTCCGCTTCGGCGGGGTTGTCCGATCCGCAGTTCGGACACGGACGGTTCTCATCGCCGCAATGCGGGCAAAATTTCGCGGTCGCGGGAAAAGAGTTGCTGCATACGCTGCACATCGTCTCTTTTGGACCCGCGACCGGAGCAGGCGCCGCCGAAACGAACGAATAGCCACAACCGTTGCAGAAACGAGAGTCTTCTCGATTGACCGCGTGGCACTGCGGGCACGGTTTCCCGGCCGTTACGTTCATCTGCTGAGTCAGACCAGCCATTTGGCCGCCGACCGCACCGCCGACATTGAAGCCCATGCCGAGTCCAATTCCCGCGTTCATTACGCCAGAGCTGCCTGCGCCTTCGTTCCTTGCCGCTCCCTCGAGCGTATCGAACGTCCTTTGCTGCTGGTACGTATAGCCGATAATGTCCATCTCGGCTTTTTTGGCCAACGCTTCCTTAAGCCGGATCGTCGCTGGATCATTGTCAGGCGTATTGATCGAATCGATGTAGAAGTTGAGTAGCTTGATGCCGTACTCCTGAAAGACCGGCCCGATTCTTTCCTCGATATGTTTGGCGATCTCCGCAATGTAAGCGTTGATTTCCAAAATGCTGATTTTCTTTAAAGACAAATAGGTCGTTATCAGCTCGTTAATGTTCATGATCAGAAGACTGCGGAAATATTTCACCAGCGCATCCTTATCGAACGCCGGCAGCGTGCCGATCAGCTTGATCAGAAACTTGCGTGAATCCTCGATCTGCACGCCGAATTGCCCGTACGATCGGACGGAAAGAATAACCTGGTATTTCGGATCCTGCAATTGAAGCGGCGAAGCCGTTCCCCACTTCACGTCCAAGGAATTGATTTTATTGACGTACCATACTTCCGCCGTGAACGGCGAACGGCCGCCGAACGGCAAATTGACGAGCGACTGAACGAATGGAATGTTCGCCGTTTGGAGCGTATGCCGGCCAGGCCCGAACAGATCGAGTGCCTTTCCCCCCTTGAACAGCACCACTTCCTGCGTCTCGTTGACGATCAATTGAGTCCAAGTGCCCAATTCCTGATTTGGATATTTCCAGACGAACAAGTCCGGCGGTCCATCGAACTTGACGACTTCGACTACAGCCATAATTGCCTGCCTCCTTCTGCGACTAAAGACCTTGTTATCCCATGTCTATTTACATAATTCGACCCCATTCTCTATTCTACGTACAAGAAAATTATTCCTCCTTATCCCGTCACGAAATCATAGATCTTGCGGATTTTTTCGTCGAACAGATCCAGATGCACGATTCGCGCTTCTCGTATATATTCTTTTCCCTCCACATGAAGCAATAGAACAGGAATAGTGAAAATAGAGAACTTCCCGGCGACTTCTTTTACTTCTTGTGCATTGATCGCCCCCAGTGCGATTTCGGGGTAATTCATCATTAATCTCTGGACCTGCGGCTGTAATGCATGACAGACACTACAATCGGTGCCGAAAATAAAGAGAAACGATAGTTTATGGCGCTGGATAAATTCATTCGCTGACGCAATGCTTGTTAATTGTTCGAATTCTCTCATATGTACCTCCGTTATTCATATATTTACCATAATTAAAAATAGAGTACCTATGATTGTACATTATGCCCAATAGAAGCCATCAATTTTTGGTCTCATTATACAATGACGCGAGACCCATCCTCACCTACAATAAGCACTGAAAGTAAGCGCTTTTATGAAGTGAGTTAAAGTGATCATAAAACCATACGAAATGAGGGAAAAAGTATGTCAACCGAAAATGTTGATAAAAAACTACTAGATCCGGAATTTGAACACGCACCTGTTCCTCAAGCGTATCGAAAAAAATTATCCTCTGTCGCAGCGGTCTGGTTTGGTTTTCCAATGGTTCTAACCAGTGCTGTCATTGGCGGACTGATTACGGCACAGCTTGGATTTAAAGCCGGTGCATTAGCCATGCTCCTTGGCAACCTGCTTCTGTTCGTCATGGTTGGTCTGCTAAGCTATGATGCCGGTCGTTCTGGAATGAACTTTTCACTGACAGCGCAAAAAACCTTTGGACGTTCCGGATATTATATCATTTCCGGTTTACTGTCTACGGTCGTTATCGGGTGGTTCGCCCTACAAGTAGGCCTTACCGGTTCCACCATGCATGGATCATTTGGCGCCAGCCTTTTATTAATGACGATTGTCGGCGGAATCCTCTATGTCGCTATTACTTATGTTGGTATTAAAGCGTTGTCCGTCCTTGGCTGGATTGCTGCACCCTTCTACATTATTATTGCAATCATTGTCATTGCTATGGCTGTAAAAAGCGGTCAATCTGACATTTTGAATTACCAACCGCAAGTAACCGGCGCTATGTCTTTTGGAGCTGCTGTTACCTTAGTATTCGCTGGATTTGCCGATTCTGGCACCATGACAGCCGATTTCACACGTTGGGCAAAAAACGGCCGCGAAGGTGCTTTATCCGTCATTTTCGCTTTCCCAATCGGGAACTTCATTGCGGAACTTGTTGGGGGAATTGTTGTAGCAACGGGGGTTATTCCTAATGCGACTTCTACTGGCGGCGACTTTATGTCTGTACTAGCGGGACACGGTCCACTTCTCACGATCTTATCCATTCTGTTCGTATTTATCAATTTAGGTTCTGTAGGTACACACTGCTTGTATAATGGCGCTGTGGGCTGGTCACATATGACCGGTAAAAAAATGAGAACAATCACGCTTATTATTGGTGTCGTTGGTCTTATCGCTGCGATATCCGGTATCTATAATCACTTTTTCGACTGGCTTGTCCTTCTTGGGGTCATTATTCCACCAATTGGTTCCATTATGATTATGGACCGTTTGGTTTTTCGCAAAAATGAGTCTGCTGATTTAGTATCCTGGAGACCAATGGCATTTATCGTGTGGATCTTGTCTGCAGCAATCTCATTAGTTGTAAACTTCTACGCACCGGAGCTATCCGTGGCTGTCGTTGGCCTTGTTACTTCTGCTATTTTCTATGCTATTGGCAGCATGATGGTCAAAGGAAACTCTCGGACAGTCAAGAATACCATTTAACGATTGTATAGTTCGAAAAAGCCGATTCTTCCTCCTTTATAAAAGGTGAAAAATCGGCTTTTATCTACATTGTAAAATTGCGAAGCAAAGCCGGCCATACGGAAATTTTCTCACGGCAGGATGGGCATAATGTTTCTCCCGCTAAATAATGCAGATGCCCCGCCAATGTGTGCTCTCCGATCGCTGCCGCCCGCTCCGCTAGTGCGCGTACTTCTTCATCTGCAAATGACGCTGCCGGAACGATTGGATGTGGTTCCTGGCCAGTGTGAAAAACGGGATCATGTTCATAGGCATGAAGAATTCCTGCATGATCTTCGTTAGGCCATAAGAACACATCTTCCTCGCAAGCCGGACACATGACCACATACTCATCACCGATGCTAAACGTCATCAACATATTGGCAGGGATATATGAGCCCCGATAAGCAGCATCCGCAACAAGAATGTAACGCTTCTCTATCTCATCTATGGGATGTTGGGCTGTATAGGCGAATACTTCCTGGGTAAGCGCCCTGAGCTTGCCAATTGCCTCTACATATTCACGATACAATTCCGTACAAACGGAGTTGCCTACATCCTCAGCTAATTCAGCCCAAGATGCTGGGAATGGCGCCTCATCTCGCCCATCACGGCTTGCCTCGATGATACCGCAATTGATGAACAGTTCTTTGCGCACTTCCGCATCCGATGTGGAGCATGCTAGCTGTGCCAAAAACGGCATCGCCGCATAAGTGGCCGTATAGATCGTATTTTGATGGAACAAATACTCCTGAAAGAGTTCGTCAAAAACTTCCTGGCTATATTCCTGCACTAGCTGCTGCAATAACACTGGTACGTTGTCTGCAGAACAATACGGTCCTGTCAGCTTTCCCCATACATTGCTATTCCACTTAAGCAAGCTTTCCCTCCGTTCCGAATTGCCAACTTCTAGCCTTTTAACTTATAGTATCACATAAAAAACACTGGAATCAGTGCCCAGGCATCCTAACTCTTCAATCCGGAGATTCCGCACGATTCATAATTGCATACAATCTCATGAAAAAGGCCCTTGCGAGGCAAAACTCACATGGGCTTTAAAATTCAGATCTGGGTTATAGGGCGGAAGGATCAAGCCCAAGCCGCAACAAAAAGACTAAATCTTTCGTTCTTCATACGCAAAGGGTTCATCACACGAATAAATTTTATCGAAAAATCCTCTATATGATATATCTTCTTCCATGCATTTTATGAGATACGACACTCTCTCATCACACTCCGGCTCTTCGCCATTGTTCCACATGACCTCGAATGCATCTATAATATTCTCCATGAGGTTTACTTGGATAAATAAGGGCAATTTTTCGAGCATTGAATCTTCGACCCTGGTCTCAGATCTGTATCCCTCGAGGGCTGTTGTAAAATAATCATCCATAAACTTTTGGCGCGTGCCGGCATCGGGTTCAAATTGTATCCAGCCCATTCCGCTTGACCAGAGACTGGCCAAGTCAAACATATACCAACAGTAACAAGAATTATCGAAATCATATACCGTTATTTGCCCGGTATCAAAATCTATAGAATAATTCCCATCGTTGTAATCAAAATGGATCATACCAAAAGTCTCCTGGTCCCTATCCAATCCTTGTAAGGTATCAAGGAGCTCTACCATCTTCTCCTTAAGCAGAGATAAGGAACCCGGTATCAGTTTATCGATATATTCGGCATTGTATTTGTCAAAAAAGCTATACCGGCGATGGACAGGCGTATATCCTTTCGATATGTGGTGCAGTCTCCCCAAGGCCTTGCCGCAGTTATAATAATATTCGGTCATTGGAGCCCCTTCTCGGTACCGATAATTATTTTCTACAAGCAATTTTCCCTTAGCCTTTTCGAACAGGCAGACAAAAAAGGTGTGGTTATTGTGGGTGATCTCCTCCAGCAGATTCCCATTCCGGGAACTGATGACATTTGAGACACTACCTCCGTGCTCAAATAGATACCGAACAAATTCCACTTCGCCTAGGAAATCTTCTCGGCTCCTGTCTGGTAAGAAAGCGATTCTGAGTATTTTAGCGCCTTCGCCCTCTTTTTCACAGGTATATACGACATTCCGCCCTCCATCATGTGCCGGAATCAGCTGGAATTCATAACCTTCTAATCCGAACATCTCTGATACGACTGTAAGTAAATAGGTATCTCCGATTGCAACAACTTCGTTATAATTTATAACTATCTCTCCTCTTCGTAACAAACATCTATTTATGAATACAAAAAGAGCATACCTCAATCGCGGCAAGCTCAATGGACTTTTTTGATCATTTTAAGTGATCTTCACTCTGATGGGCGCAAACCATTCCATTTGGCAATACTCCCCATCATATGCATCCGTATCAATTTTTTCGAAGAAGAATTCGCTATCCAGAAGCTCGTATCTCCCGTTGTGCTCCTTGGCAAGCTTATCGATGGCAGTATACAGCGCCTCTGCGCGTAGTTCGCTAATCTCCTCGTAATGATGGTTCCCAATATACCGAAAGCCGACGCACATGGTAGCTGGGACGGTGTCGCCTGTGAAGCCGTCAGGAATATCGTTCAGATCCGTTACACGCATAGACGGCAGATAATACGTCCAACTAAGCGATGGATCAGGTGTCCTCGTTAGACCGTAATAGATATTGGGTTCCACCGGCTTAGGCACATGATGCCGCTTGTCCCACCAGAACTGTTTGGCAGCTTCGGGCGCTTGGGTCGGCGCTTCAGCGATCTCAATTTGATACCTTCGCCCGATGACATGAAAGGATGATATCATGACCAGCTCCGGCCCGTATACCATATTTCCGCAAACATCGTTCTTGGGGAAAAGATACAGAGGAGGCGTTACGTGAATGTTTTTGCCGGATTCCCTGCATTCGCCTGGCGTTATCCCATATTCACGTTTAAACGCGCGTATGTAGGTTTGTTCATGTTCATAACCGCATTCAATGGCAATGTCGAGGACCCGCTTCTTCGTTTGCATCAAATTCTCTAAGCTGACGGCCAGTTTTCGAGAGCGAATATAGCTTTGTAGCGGCACGCCGAAAGCGAACTTGAAAAGCCGACGCAAATGAACCGTAGAGACCGGGAGATCATTCAGATATTCTGTCTCGCTCGTACCAGAAACATTCTCTTCTATTCGGGATAGGAGTTCAGATAGAAGTTGATATGGTTGTATAGCCTTAGTCACTCTCCTAGTATGTTTTTGTTCCTGATCATTCTTCATGAAACATATTTGCTGCTAGTGAAATCATACCACAAGTTGGAAATGATTGTCGTTCTTCTCCCCTCTAGGTACTCTGCTGACAAACCTAGCTAAAAATGCTAGCATATTACCTAATAATGGCCGACAGATTACTTTGCGAAGCATGGAGGAATTGGGACGATGTTTGAGAACCCTCACCTTAAAGTCATCATGGAAATCCAACAGCAGATGCTGTTATCTAACTTTGATCTGAAGCAGTTTATGCAGACGATCTGCGATCGGATGTGCTTATTAACCGATGCCGACGGTTCTACTATCGAGATGCTGGCAGGCGATGAAATGGTTTATGCCGCCGTCAGCGGCACTTTGCAGCCTCACCTCGGAATACGAATAAATAAGAACGGCAGTTTGTCGGGTTTGTGTGTAACGGAGAAAGAGATCTTGTATTCGCCAGATACGCAGCAAGACGACCGCGTCAACAAAGAAGCGACAATGAAAGTCGGCGCACGGAGCATGGTCTGCGTTCCTCTATTCGAATCTAGCAACGCCGTCGGTGTGCTGAAAGTCATCTCCGACCGCCCTGATGCTTTCACCAGTCGCAATATCGAGACATTGCAATTGTTATCACTCGCCCTGGGCTCGGAGCTAGGCAAGCAAATCAACTACGACGACAAAATTCGGATTCTGAACGATTACGAGCAATTATTGGTTCAATTAAGAGCCGAAATTGATAGACGCGAAAAACTAGAGACCGAGCTCATTCAATTGACAGAGCGCGACATTCTGACGGGATTGCTGAATCGTAGAGGCTTTAGCGATCGAATCCAAGGCTGGATTAATCGGGCCAGTCGAGAAGAAGGCTTATTCGGGATGTTCTACCTCGATTTGAATAAGTTCAAGCAATGCAACGATACTTACGGACATGAAGTCGGCGATCTCGTGCTTGTAGAATTCGCGAATCGCATCAAGAATGCAGTTCACGAATCTGATCTAATTGCGCGCGTCGGCGGCGATGAGTTCGTGGTGGCGGCATGGCTGCAGAACGACTACGACGGCACGGTGCAGGTTGCCAAGCGTTTGATCGAGCAGCTAGAGTCGCCGATGCGGATTAAGGGGCTACAGCTGCCGATGTCTACCAGCGTCGGCTGTACGCTATGGGCAGAGGGCAAGACGGAGCTCGATCTCATTCGCGCGGCGGACCAATCGATGTATCTCGCCAAGTCCAACGGCACCAACCGGATTGCGGTTAACGGCGAGCTCTTAGGGGAAGGAAATGTGAAAGCAATATGATTCCAGTACTCGGTGGCAACCCAAGTAACGACCAAAAAGAACAATATAGCAGGTTTGATAACTATGTAAACGGGAAGTTTGTTAATCAGGTGCCAACCAGTCTAGCCATGAGTGCATCCGATTATTTCTCACTAATAAAGGATTCGATTTCAAGGGCTCAAGACCGCAAGCCTTCCGTCAAACTCCCTGTTACGAAATTGGATTGGAGCAAAATCAAAAGTAAAGAAGATAGCTTAACTTGGTTTGGACACTCTTCTTTCTTAATCAGTATCGATAATAAAAAGCTATTTGTAGACCCGATGCTTGGGCCTGTGGCTTCACCTGTTTCTTTTGCAGGAAGCAAACGCTACAGCGAAGATATACTGTATATTGTTGATGAATTACCGCCAATCGATGCGGTTTTTATTACCCATGATCACTACGACCACTTAGATTATCCCTCTATACGAAAGCTTAAGGACAGGGTCAGACATTTTTTTGTTCCTTATGGTGTAAGTGCTCACTTGCTCCGATGGGGCGTTGCAAAAGAAAAAATTACTGAACTGAATTGGTGGGACGAAACGGAGTTCCAAGGTTTAACCGTTGCATTGACTCCTTCTAAACACTTCTCTGGAAGAGGGCTTTTTAATCGGGATACGACTTTATGGGGCGGATGGGTCATTCTCGGTAAGAAAACCCGTTTCTTTACCAGTGGTGATGGTGGCTACGATACGCATTTTATAGATATCGGGAAAAAGTATGGCCCATTTGATCTAGCATTAATTGAAGGTGGACAGTATGACAGGCGTTGGTCTTGGGTCCATATGACTCCTGAAGAAGCTGTGAAGGCTCATAAGGATGTAAATGGGAAAAATATGATGTTAATTCATTGGGGAGCCTTTACCCTTGCTTATCATGGTTGGACGGAACCGATTGAACGAGCCATAATTGAAGCAAAGAAAGCAAATGTGAACCTCATAACTCCTCAAATTGGTGATACCGTTGCATTGAATGGGGAGATGACTGTTCCTGCTTTGTCATGGTGGAATGAACTCGTGAATCAAGGATAGCCCCTTGGTCCGTCCAAAAGGGCTACTCCTCTTCCGGTTACGGTGATTCAGCCGCCTAATCCCCCGAGCAGCGAGCCCATCATCGGCAGAAAGGTCGATACCTGGGCGTCCGGCTTGCGGGAGTGGGAACGGACGTAAGACTTGCGTGCGCCGCTTCGCCGACTACCAGGACGTCTGCCCGAGGCATGGGAGCCGGCTCTGCGCTGACAAGGCCGGGAGCCTTGATTCCCGGATGAGGTGCGCGGCCGAGCTCCGGCGCTAGCCAGCGTCAAGCCGCTGCTGTTGACGTCGGTAATGTAGCCGACGTAGGTCTTTCCGCTATGCAGAGTGATGCATACCGGCCTACCCTGCAGCAGCTTGGCCCGTGCGAACACCTCTTTGGATTGTGTCAACTGATCCCTGACGTTTAAGTCACGGTTTCTTGGATTTCTCCCCCGACGAAGCTAATTGTAACAGCACTTTTTAGCTAATTCGCCATACTTATAATACGGTTCTACTTAACGTGTCTATCTGTGAAAAAATGAGCACCCCTATGGGTGCCCATCCTTAATCAAAAGATAATATTCTATTTATATTTCCCTAGTTTCTTCCCTTAGCCATACTCTCTCTTCTTCATTTAAATAAGGAGCTAGCTTGGTGTATACCTCTTGATGATAATTGTTTAACCATTGCTTTTCACTCTCTGTTAACATATCCATCTGGATACCGGCTAAATCAATAGGGCAATACGTGATGGCTTCAAACTTCATAAATTGACCAAACGCTGTTTTCTCGTCTTCAACGACTAACATCATATTTTCAATTCTAATTCCATATTTACCTTCGAGGTATATTCCCGGTTCATTCGTAATAATCATGCTTTTTTCTAATGTAACATGATTATTATTTCGTATGCTTTGTGGCCCTTCATGAACATTCAAGAAAAAACCTACGCCATGTCCTGTCCCGCATTTATAGTCCAATCCATACTGCCAGATGGGCTGTCTTGCTAAAACATCTAAGTTAGAGCCTGTTGCTCCATATAAATATTTTACTGAGCTTAATGCAATAAATCCTTTTAACACCAAAGTATAATCTCTTTTTTGTTCATCGGTAAGTTTTCCTAACACAATTGTTCGTGTAATATCTGTTGTTCCATCGTAATACTGTCCGCCTGAATCAATTAAGAATAGACCTTCATGCTTAAGCGTATATTGCGTTTCTTTATTGGCTTTATAATGCATCATCGCAGCATGTTCTTTATAACCTGCTATCGTATCAAAGCTAGGTCCAACAAATCCATCCTGCCCCCTTCTGAAATCTTCTAATCTTTCTTCTGCAGTAATCTCTGTAATTTCTTCTTTATCTACAACGTTTTTTAGCCATTTTATAAATTTCACCATGGCTAAACCATCTTTTATTTCACACCATTTTAAATTTTTTATCTCAACTTCATTTTTAATAGCTTTTAAATTAGTCGTGATGTCAGGACTTTCAATTTTCTTTGTATTACTGTTTATGGCATGATGTAACCTGATATTTGTTTTATTCGAATCTAACATAATTGCATCTCCGCTTGGAAGATTCTCCAAGAATGTGTGTATTTCATGATTCGCTTTTAACTCGATTCCTTCAGCCTCCAGTTCTGCTTTAACCAAAGTGGGAACCTTGCAAGAATCAATAAATAAATAACATTTATGTTCTGCTACGATTACATTTGCTATTACAACTGGATTGTTAGGCACATCGGCTCCTCTTATATTCAAAAGCCATGCAATGTCATCAAGGGAAGTTAAAATATAATAATTGGCACCTATATTTTTCATTTCTTCTCTTACTTCATTTAATTTTTCTACTCGTGATTTGCCTGCATATTTTACGTCATGAGTAAAAATTGATCCTTTAGGAATCTCCGGTCGATCTTCCCACAGATCACCGATGAAATCTTGATTCATTTTTAATTCGATTCTCTTTGCTGCTAGATCTTTTTCCATATTTTTAACCATATTCGTTGAAAAAACATTTCCATCAAAGCCCACAATGCTTCCTTCATTAAGAACATCTGCTAGCCATTTGGTATAAGAGGGTACCCCAGGATCCATCATTCTAAATAATCTGATGCCTGATCCCTCAAGCTGCTGTTCAGCTTGAATATAATATCTGCCGTCTGTCCATAACCCCGCATCCTTTAATGTAATAACTACAGTACCTGCAGACCCTGTAAATCCCGATATCCATTGTCTAGATTTCCAATGTTCTGCTACATATTCACTTTGATGTGCATCAAAACTAGGAATAATATAAGCATCCATTTGATTTTCTTTCATTAGCTGCCTTAACTTTTCGACCCTATCCCTGATAATCATTACGAATACCTCCATTTTTCTTAAGGCTAAATTCTTTACTTTCACGATCATACAGCCATACGGCTAGTACGATACTAATGATTCCGGCTGAAAGCTTTGATATGATAAACGCTCCTAACATTTCAGGGGCTACTCCTGACACAAAGCCAAGTTGACCACCAAATACAAATGCTCCACTTACTCCAAAGGCAGCACATACCACTTTTCCTTTAGGATTCATTTCCTTATATGTTCCAAATATCAACAGATTACTAGCCAAATTTCCTAGAATGCCTGCTACTGACACGGAATTAATTCCAAATTTCTCCCCTATTTTTTCAAAACTATTTTTAAAAATTCGATTGATAAATGCTAGCATAGGATATGCTCCACCTAAGACCAATGCGATTTTGCCTACGATAACTGTACATTCAGATAGGGGTGCTAATCCTGAGACAAGCCTTACACCAAATATCAAATCTATACCTTGTAAAAGCAATCCAACAGTACTCAAAATCATGATAAGCTTTCCAAAACCATTAAAAACTTTTATAAAAACATGAGGAGCTTTTAATAATCCGACCCCTAAAATAATGGCAAAAACAAATATAGGTGCCAGATTCCATACTAATATGCCGAAATTTATTTTTTGCCATAAGCCTGCTGCAAGACATCCTATCGGTATAGTAATAATTCCAACCAGCACACCCTTAGAAAAATATCTTTCATCCTCTTTAGAGAGCATCCCTAACGCGACGGGGATTGAAAAACTAATTGTGGCTCCTAAAGTAGATGCGATGATAATTCCTGAGAATGCCCCCATTTCCGTTGTCAATGCTAGCTTATTAGCCATTTGATAGCCCCCCATATCTACAGCTAACAATGCTGCAGGAACGATAGAAGGATCTAAATGAAGCACTCTACAGATTGGAATAATCGCACCAGATAAGAAATTTGTAAATATAGGGGCTAAAGAAAGTATCCCTATCATGCCAAGCCCTAAAGCCCCCATGGTCTTTATACCTTCCTCAAATTTCCCACCCAGTTTCAAGTGATTTCCGGTAATATAATCAATAGCTCCGATTACAAAAAAAGAACCGATGAGATAAAATATAAATTTATCCATTGTTAAACCGACTATTGTAGATATAATTAGGCGTATTAACAGCGATAAGCTGGACCTTTTTGTTCGTATAATTAGCCCAATTGTGTGCAATATTTGAGTCCATATGAACACTGTCACCAGGATACACTTCATGCCTCGTACCATTTATGTAGACTGTTAATATACCCTCTAATACATAAATGAACTCTTCTCCCTCATGCTTATAGGATAATATTTCTTCATCTTTCATTTGAGGAAGAATTTCTATAAGTCTCGGAACAAGTTGTTTATTTTCCAAATCTGTACTTAAACTATATTTAATAAAGCCACCTTCTACTGAATCCATTATTTCTTGTTCATAACTTCTGAGTACCATATCTTTCCTTTTAAGCGGATAATCAAAAAAGTGTGTCAAATGTACTTCCAAAATATCAGCTAGTTTTTCAAGTGAATCAACCGCTATGGTCGTAAGCCCCCTTTCTAATTGAGACAGAAACCCAACAGATAGTTCGCTTTTTTCACTTAACTCTTTCAAAGTAATTCCTTTAACAGTCCTCAGTTTCTTTATTTCCATCCCTATATTCATGACTTCACCCTAAATTTCATATTTATGAATAATGTAATATATATAAGAGCGACATTCAATATATTATGAAATAATTTCATGAAAATGAAATTCATTTAACAAGAAAGGTCCGTAAAATTAAACAATCTAACACAAAAAAAGACGCTTGATCTATCTATTAGATCAATGCGCCTAGATTGAATTCTTTATGCGGTCTTATTCTCGAATATGATGACCATTTTTTTGCTACCTAAATATTCAACAGAAGTATTAAGCTGCTCCGACACAAAGCGTACAGGAACAAAGGCGCTGTTATTTCTCAGTAGTAAAGGAGCGTCGGACATCATAGTTTGCTGGTTTATCTTAACTTGCTTATTCCCCACAGACCAACGAATCGTTTTACCGTCCTTTTGAATCGTTACCTCTTTCGTACTCTGGTTCCAATTCACCTTTGCCCCAAGTTTCTCGGAAATGAAACGAATAGGTACGTAGGTACGGCCTGTCTGAATGAATGGCGCTGCTGTTATATTGTAGATACTGTCGCCCACATAGGCTGTCTTGCTGCCGATCATCAAGCGTTGAGTCTTACGCTGAGACATAATATCATAACGATCCGCATTCAATTTGTTAAATATTTTATAGGTTTGGGTTCCTTGGCTTAAGTCCAAGTAGTTATCGTTCAACTGCAGTCCGTAGCGTTCTGCCCCCGTATCCCAATGAAAGTCATAACTATTATTTTGAATCGGCTCCAGATCCCATACCCGGTTATTGTTCAAATTTAGAATTCTTAAGGATTTCAAATTTCTTAACGGTTCCAAATTCCACACTCGGTTGTTATCCAAGTAGAGGATATCTAGCTTGTTCAATTGTTTTAACGGGTCTAAATCTTTAATCTCGTTGGAGGATAGATCCAATGTAGACAAGTTAGTTAATTTCGCTAAAGGGGCAAGACTCTCGATGTTATTGTTGTTGGCAGAGAGACCTTCGAGATTGTTGAATCCTTCTAGCAGCTTAAGATCAGTAACCCGGTTTCCGCTAATCCCCAGATACGTCAGACTTTTGGATAGCTTCCGTAGCGGCGAAAAATCCTTAATCTTATTGTAAGACACATTAAGATATGTCAGCTTCTTCATGTTGCCGAGGGGAACTACGTCTTCTATCGCGTTGTCGCTCATTTTCAAATACGCTAATTCTGCGGCACTAGAGAGTGCTTGAACATTCGAAATTTGATTATGGTCGGCGTCCAACTCGATTAGGTGAGGCAATTGTTTCACTACATCCAAGGATGATATCTGATTCCAGCTTACTTCTAGATACTTCAAAGCCTTCAGAGCTGACAATTCCTCAATCGATGAGATCTGATTGGCTTTGAGGCTGAGAGTATGGATCTTTGAGAGTTTCTTTAGCGGTGTAAGATCAGTAATTTCATTAATGTCTAAATCGAGATCCGTGATATTGACGGCATACTCCAATCCCTGCAGATCTTTAATTCCTTTACCTGATAAAGATACAACGGTGAGAGATTCTAAATCCGCTTTGGTAAGTGGTTCATCGTCTTTTTTAACTATCCATGAACGAATCGCTTTTTCGAGATTTCCATCTTTAATAATCGATTCTTGGCTAAATGCTTCCATTGAAGCTTGTCCTGGAACGACCAAACTTAGGACAAAAATACAAATAAATAAACGTACAGCAATACGTTTCTTCATGACGATCACTCCCTCTGATGACTGTATTATGTTTAAATTACCTCGAGCTTCTTGATAAGAACAGGCATAATGTATATCCGTTACGCTATCAACAGATTAGTATAACACCTGAAGTTTGCTTAGTAGATAGTAAAATATTGGGTGTTGTGAAGTTGGGGAGGTGCGATCATATCGCATCCTAATAAAGTTCCCACTCTATTCTTCTCAAGATCATTTTTTGTTGACATTGGAAACAAAACGAATTAATATGATATTGTTTCCTAAGTATACAATATTGAGGTGCGTCATGATCATCAATGAAGAATTAAGCCGAATTTTCAATCGCGTTTCGGAAAGACATAACTTGATCAAAACGATGGAAGAGAAAAAGTATAAGTTCATGCGTGAGAACACATTTATGGAAGTTCACTGCATCGATCTTATCGAGAAAATGCAGGACCCCAACGTGTCCAAATTGGCGAGATCCTTTCAAGTCACCAGAGGTGCAATTAGCAAGGTGACAAAACGATTGATCGAAATGGGGGCTATTGAACGCTACCAAAAGCCTGAGAATAAGAAGGAGATTTACTTCAGGCTCACAGACATCGGCAGAGAGATATATAAGGAACACGAAATGATGCATGAAACAAGAATAGAAAGAGACAGCAGTTTTTTCAGTCCGTTAAGTGAAGTGGAAAAAGACCAAATGATTCAGATGTTACAGAAAATTTACGGCCAAATCACCGAAGAGCTTAAAAAAATGGGTTTGGACAATTACATCTGATGAAAGGAGGTTGAATTAAATGGTGGAAGGCAATCAAACAGAGCCTTCACGGCTAAGGATATGCAGGATGGCTTTCTCCCTTCTTGCCTTGGCATTGTTCATATGTATCATCGCACAAGTATATCTGGCTGGGATGGCGTTGTTCGGTAACTCGGAAGCATGGAAATGGCACCGAACATTCGTTCATATGTTTGAATACATTTCGGTAATCCTATTTTTTCTTGGAATCTTCGGGAAGCTTTCCTGGAGGATGATCTGGGGGAGTCTCGGTTTGTTCCTCCTTTTCAACATTCAATACTATACGGCGCATGGAATCGCCGGCGCCCTTCATCCTGTTTTGGCGCTTGTCTTGTTTTGGGGAGCTCTTGCATTGGTGCGAAGTTCATATCCATTTTTGAAACGTAGATGACTTAAATACGGGAGGGATCGTACATGGTAAGTTCGGGATTCGTAAAAACCGAAGGAAACGAACTCTATTATGAAATCCGGGGAGAGGGCGAGCTGCTTATTATGATTTCGGGCGGAAGTGGAGATGCCGGATTTTACACGTACGTGGCTGATATTCTCGCCGACGAATACCAGGTAATCACATATGACCGTCGCGGTAATTCGCGAAGCACTCGGAACGAACCGCAAAATTTCGAGGTTAGCCAACAAGCCAGAGATGCGGTTGCAGTGTTGAAAGCAGTCGGTCATCCGTCAGCTTATGTTTTCGGGAATAGCGGAGGTGCCATCTTCGCGCTAGAAATGGCGGCAAGGCATCCGCAAGCGGTCAAAGCGATGGTGGTCCACGAACCGCCCGTCGTAAGACTCCTTCCAGATTCTAAGAAGTGGCAAAGATTTTTTGCGAACGTTTATCGGACCTCATTCCGATTTGGTGTTCAAGCAGCCAGCTTCAGATTCAATTTATCCCTGTCCATTCCGTTCAGCGCTTTTAAGACGGTTCCGAAAGATTTTCAACAGCGGGTTGCGAAGGCGAACAATGAAAGCTTCTTAATCCGGTATGAGATGATCCCTAGCGTAAATTATATGCCCGATATCGAGAAGATTAAGCAAAACGGGGTGAAAATTGCCGTAGCCGCAGGCAAGATGACGTTGGATAAAAGGAAATATTACGGACGGACCGTTCCAGTCTTAGCGGAGAAACTTGGCTGCGAAATGGCCACTTTTCCAGGCCATCACATTTCTTTTTTCGATATGCCTCGGGAATGGGCGACCAGTTTGCGGGATATCCTTCATCGGCTATAAGGCAAACATAACTCATTCCTGAAGAGTACCCCGATTTTTCGCCGTCACTTATGATACGGTTCTCCGCGCTGTCTGTAACGGCAAGTTTCGAAAAAAGGACATCCTGTGGAAGGATGTCCCTTTGTTTCGTTAGATACTCACTTCTTCTCAATAAACTTTCCCTGTTGAAGATTAAAAATCTTCATCATGGTCTTTGAGTCTCCCTCTTGCTTGTTGTCCTCTAAGGATGCGTCCATTTCGGTCTGCCAATAGAAAAGTTCCCCATTATCATCATTGAACTGGTAACTACCCATAGCAACATGATATTTACCTTGAAATACAGAGCGGTCTTTAAGAGTACCTTTCCAAGCTTCTGTCCATACTCCAGAATCGTTCATATACATTAGATGAGATTCTCTAACATCGGCATCTGTTCCGCCTGTGCGCGTGACGATATTAAATAAAGGATTCATTCCATCAGCTCGAAAATTCTCAATGTTCCAAGATTCGACTTGCCACGGTTTCTCAAAGATTAATGTATATGAACCGTTGGACTGTTTGTCAAAGATGAAGAAATCACCAAGATGTACCCCTCCATCAATTCGCACAAGTACTTCTGGTTCGGAATCCCCATCTACATTCATTTCTTCAAAGGATAAACCATCAAAATAATAGTCCCTCTTTTCATTGCCTTGCTTTCGTATCCAATCTTCAACCATATCCTTTGTAATTCCTGTTTGAATGTTTACCGAATGATCAAGTTTAGTTTCTTTAGGACTCAGCGCTTTACCATTAACGAACAGACCAACAGAATTGCTAGCCACAGCAGTTCCGACAAAGATCGTACACGCCCCCAAAATTGGAAGTAACACTCGCAAACTCCTTTTTACTTTCATTGCCCTCTTCTCCTTCTAGAATGACTATATTATTTAAACGCTTTACGTTAATCTAATGTTTCCTTAATTCCATAGGGCGGTCTTTTGCCAATTTCTTAGGGGAAGCTTCATCATCACACTTTGCTGTTCTCTTCTCGGTATTCCCGTGGTGATAGTCCAATTAATTTGCGGAATAGCTTCGAAAAATAATGCAAAGATGAAAAACCATGCTTATCTGCGATCTCAGTAATGCTCAGATTCGTAAATAGGAGGTCGTCCTTCGCCCGATTAATTCTGAATTGGGTGACATACTGTGTAGGTGGCAATCCAGTTGCCTGTTTGAACAATTCAAAAAAGTAACCACGGCTTATGCGTAGCTCTCTGTAATAGACTTCCAAAGGCTGCAGACTGCCTTGTATCAAGTCCTGATCCAATCGCTCGAGCAACTTGGACATGCGAAGATTGGGGATATGCTCCTCTTTCAGCGCAAATGTGAGGTAAAACTCGATAAACTGCTGGAAATTGCTCTGCACCTTTAAGCTGCGAACGAACGTCCGCTCGTTTGTATATTTATTTTCGATATAAAACTTTTCAAAGTAATCTATCCACAAGCGCAAATTCTCGACATTCATATGCTCGGGTAAAGAAAAGGGAAAAGCTGGTCCGATTAAAGCTGGAACAAGAGTAGATTCATCATAACAAATCCTACTAGGATCGATGAACTCGACCCGACGATCTATGTATGACCAGTCGAAATAGCAGCAGATGTGGACCATCGGATCTTCTTTGTCGGCAACCCAATGATGGGGCTGCCCTGCTGGTATGTATACGAGAGAGCCAACTGTTGCTTCATAAGTACGACCACACGTATGAATGACACCTTTGCCCTCACTGATCAAATAAAGTGAGGAGGCATAACAGATCCGATTGTTGGCAGACTGTCCCATGGAGAATGGATACCTGGTTGCATAGTACACGTAAGGATGTAAGTTGGCGAAATCCATAGACGATCACCACCTTGTTCAAAAATTTAATAATTGATATGACGATTGTATAAATAATTGACGATTTTGCAAATACAAAAATCGCATTGCGTTGTAACATTTAGAAGAATGTAGATAGATTTCCAAGGAGGTACTACCATGTTAGAAAGTAACTATTTGTTGACTGATGAGCAAATGATGCAATTTATTACGAAAGGCTATCTTGTACTTCAGAACGATATTCCGCAACAGCTTCATCAGAGCATCATGAACCAAATCAATTACGTTATGCATAATGAGGGTAATCCTGGAAACAATATACTACCTCGTGTTCCGGACATACAGCAGCTTTTCGATACACCTACTGTCAAGGGAGCCTTAAGCAGTGTACTAGGTTCTGATTATTACATGCATCCACATCGCCACTGTCATTACAACCAACCGGGAAATGCGACGCCAGGTGGCGGGCAATGGCATAAAGACGGCTATTGGTCTTCCATGCGCAGCCATCGACCTTGGTGGGCGATGATCTTCTATTACACCCACGATATTACCGAAGATTTAGGACCTACTGCAATCATGCCAGGCACCCAATACTACGAAAAATTTCTCGGCGACCGCGGTGAGACACTGCTTCCCACAGGGAAAGCGGGCACTATGGTACTCGTGCATTTCGACTTGTGGCATAAAGCTTCGCTTAATGTATCCGAACTAGATCGTTATATGCTTAAGTTTCAATTTCTCAGATTGAGCGCACCGGAGATTCCGACCTGGAATCATCAGAGCAGTGAGATGATTGTGCCGGAAGGAACGCCAGCAATCCACTTGAATTTATGGCAAGACGTATGGGATTGGCTTCGCGGAGAACAATCGGCCAAGCAAGCTGGCACAATAAGTGAAGAGCGATTGTTGGCATTACGGGAAGAGCTTGAGGCAGAGGAGGAAATCACCTCTTTGAATGCAGCCTATGAGCTTGGACAACTTGGTACACAAGGGATCGAGGAGCTGATCGGGCAAATCATTAACGGATCGAACCTGACAGCAGTACGGGCTGCATATGGATTGCAAGGTGCTGGCATCGCGGCAATTCCCGAGCTTCTTCGTGTTATGAAGCATGAGGATGAGAAGCACAGGGCGTTGGCGATCTTTGTACTCGGGATGATCGGATCATCCGAGGATGAAGTGGTATCCTCACTTATCGCAAGCTTACAGGATGAGAGCGAATGGGTTCGTCGAAATGCCGTTGAATCATTAGGTATGATCAAGCATACTGGTGAACAGGCAGTTTCGGCATTAGCAAATGTATTGATGGATTCTCTAAAATGCGAAACTAACGATGCTTCACAAGCGAATAAGACGGTGAATTACGCAGCATCTCAGACCTACATTACCAATAAAATCGGATATACGGCAGCGCTCTCCCTGCTTCGCATAGGTAAATCAGGCTATGTACAAGAAGTTGTCCGTTCCTTGGAGCAAGCGCTTTACAGCAATGACCGTTACGTCAGAGCTTATGCAGCGGAAGCACTCACCCATCTGCGAACGGAAGAAGCGGTTGATATATTGATCCGTTTTTATCGCTCATCCCGCTGGTGTCCGGATACGAGTAAAGTCAGTACCTTCTAAAGTTTCCCCTTGCTAACGATAAGCAAGCGTAATCGAAATGGAGCCAACCAATAAGGTTGACTCCATTTTGGTTTACTATATTTTTCATCATCGAAAACGTCCGATTACGCAATCTCTCCAGCCTGTAATCTTTTTGCCCGTTTCCAACCCTCTTTACGAGACTCGAAGGATCTACCTTCCATCAACTCCTCGGTCACACACCCAGCCAGATCCCTTGGATAAAGTTAGGCAACCTTAACTGCAATATCAATTATTGCTAAAGTCCTAAATTTATTGTTGCAGGGTAATGTCTTTTTTTGTCGAATAAGAATGGAAGATATGATTACTAGAAATAGATTCTGCGTTCACTCACAAACTGGTTATGTCTCGGATGTTTAAAAACAGTAAAATTGATAGCTTCTATGTATTTCATGAAGTAGAGTTCATGGATTCACGTTAAATAAAAAGCTAAAAATTAACGGTGGTGATAATAATGACACAACTGAATCATGAACAGGACTATATTGTTGAGTCTAAGCGGAGATGTATTGAAGCAGGAATGGATCCAAATGAAATTAGAATACCGAAACGTTCTATGTCAGAACAAGAATTGTTGAAAAAAAGAAACACGTATAGTGAAATTTTATCCGTTGTTGATTTTTTCTCAAAAAAGATTTTAAACTCATTAAGCGGAACACCTATAATAATTGTAATATCTGACGAAAATGGATATTTGCTACATATGGTTGGCGATGAAACCATAAAAAAAACAATTCAACAATTAGGTATACAAGTAGGTGCACAATTTACTCAAGAAGATATGGGTACGAATGTCGTGAGCTTATCTCTTCAACAACGCCATCCGGTTCAAATCATAGGTTCAAATCATTACCATACGATCCTTCATGGCTCAGCATGCTATGGAGTGGCCTTTCATTATACAGATAACAACAATTTACTCGGAAGTATATGTATTATGACTGCAACTGAATTGCATAATCCATTTTTCTTAACCATGTTATCTACAGTAGTTGACTCTATTGAGAGAGAGCTTTTACTTAGGAAACAGAATAGAAAGTTAAATATGTTAAATCAGATTATGGTTAATAGAAATAGAAATGGCATTATCATCACAAATGCTGATGGCATCATTAATTCAGTGAACGATTTTGTGGTCAAATCATTCAGTATTCTCAAAGATACCAATATTGTTGATAGAAGTGAACACAACCCAGAATGTCTAGTAAGTAGTCACATGAAACAAGTAATACAAAACAAACAGAGTTTTGATAATGTGCAAATGATTTTAAGAACCGTAGATAATCAAAAAGTAGTTTGTTTATTCGACGCTCAACCCATCTATGATGAAACAAATAATTTTATTGGTTCATACTCTCAACTTAGAGATATTACAGAACGTTATTTAAATGAAGAACGGCACAACTATTTAGCCTATCACGATGAATTAACATCATTACCAAATAGACGCTCACTTCATGAAACATTAAATGATCATATTTCTTCATCTCTAACTTCTGGCACAAATATTGATTTGGCACTTATGTTCTTGGATTTAGATCACTTTAAAACGATTAATGATGCTTTTGGACATTCTAATGGTGATATATTACTAAAGCAAGTTTCCAGTAAACTGACACAATTTTTAGGTGATAATGGAAAGGTATTCAGAATGGGTGGAGACGAATTCATTTTCTTATTTCATAACCTTAATGGGCAAAAAGAAGTTACTCACATAGGTAAGCAAATTATTGACTTATTTGACACTCCCTTCACGATTAATGGTTCCAAGTTCCATGTAACTGCGAGTATCGGTATAGCAATCTATCCCAATGATGGGACTGACGCTGAAACGTTCATGGTTTACGCAGATAATGCAATGTATAAGTCGAAATCAAAGGGAAGAAATAATTATACCCTATTCGATTCAAATATGAAGTCCAATTCTAATGAAAAAGATAAACTATCATTGGAAGTTTCATTAAGAGAGGCTTTAGAAAATAAAGAATTTATCGTGTACTATCAACCGCAAGTTGACTTAATTAATAAGAAAATCATTGGAGCAGAAGCTCTCCTAAGATGGAACAGTCCAGACTATGGTATTGTATCGCCAGATGTATTTATTCCGATTTTAGAGGAAAACGGATTAATTTCTCAAGTTGGTGAATGGGTATTACGTGAGGTCTGTGATCAAAGTAAGCGGTGGGTTGAAATGGGGTTTCCTAAATTTAGAATAGCGGTCAATCTTTCTTCACAGCAATTTTTAAAGGATAACTTAGTTGAAGTCATTTCCAATACGTTAATTGAAACTGGTATGGATCCTAATTATTTGGAGTTAGAAATTACGGAGACGATGACCATGGATGTTGAGCGTGCGATAAACGTTTTGGGTCAATTGAACGCTTTAGGAGTAAGAATTAGTATTGATGATTTCGGTACCGGTTACAGCTCTTTGAATTATTTAAAGAAGTTCCCTATTCATACTTTAAAAATAGACAAATCCTTTGTCAGAGACATCATGTTGGATAAAAATGATTCAAATATTGTTAGCACAATTATTTCAATGGCACACAATTTAAATTTAGATGTTGTAGCAGAGGGTGTAGAAACAAAAGATCAGCTCAATTTTTTACAAATGAAAAAATGCGATGTTATTCAAGGATATTATTTTAGTAAGCCTCTTTCTGTCGATGATTTTGAAAAGTCGTTTTATCAACTGAATGACGATATAAAAATCAATTACTCAGTCGAAATGGATGGTTAAAATGAAAAAAATTTCCGAGATATTAGCAATCCACTTTAAAAAGTGGGGGATCAACCACATATTTGGCATTCCAGGCAAACCAGTCACTCCACTCATTCTTGATTTATATAATAACGGTATTGAGTTCGTATTGTCCAAACATGAGTCGGGGGCTGGATTCGAGGCTGCTGGTTATGCATTAATGACTAATAAATTGGCCGTTGCTATTGGAACATCGGGTCCAGGTGGTACTAATCTTTTGACATCTGCCGGTCAAGCAAAAGCATCTCATCTTCCTGTTTTATTTATTACCGGACATCCCTCTATCAAAGATTCAGGTAAAGCATTAGGCCAAGACTCAACGATGTTTGGAACGGATATTGTTAAAATGTTTGAGCCTGTGACAAAGTTTAGCGCCAGAGTGGAAAGAGCGGATACTTTTCAATCTTATTTTCAGCATGCCATAGAAAAAGCCTACTCAGGAGTTAAAGGCCCGGTTCATCTATCCATAGCTGCAGACGTTTTAGCTGAAAGTATAGCTGAGTTTGAAATTGACTTACCGGAGGTTATTTACCCTGTTGCTCCAAACTTAGATAAGTGTAAGGATTTAATAAATCGTCCTGGTAAAAAAGTTATTTTTTTAGGCAAAGGCGTACATTCAAGCAGGGCATATCGAGAAGTGAAAATGTTAGCCGAGATTTTCAACATTCCAGTCATGACCACGCCAGGAGGTAAGGGCGTATTTGAGAGTAATCACCATTTGTCATTGGGGGCTTACGGTCTTGGGGGGACTGGGGAATCTAGTACATACGTTGAATGCGGTTTAGATTTGATGATCGTCATTGGAACTAAACTTTCAGATATGTCAGTTGCCGGCCTAAAACCTTCCAATTTTCCAAAAAACGTCATTCATTTTGATTTTGACCAAACTTTCATAGGTAAAACTATTCAAGTAGAAACATTACCTATTGTTGGTGATATTAAAACAAATCTAAATGCGTTATTTGATAAACTTAATTACAAAGAAATAACTAAAATGCCCTTTAATATGAATGATTATAAAATCAAAGAACCTTCTACTGAAAGTAAAACTCCAATGTCTGCAGTTGAAGCTGTTAAAGTGATGAGCGCAACTTTAGATGAAGATACTATCATTTTTGGCGATGATGGGAGTCATACGTTTTACGGTATAAAATATTACGATGTTAAGATACCCGGTACTTTTTATTTTGATGATGTGTTCGGTACAATGGGCCATGCTATAGGGTATTCTATTGGAGCCAAGCTTTCAAATCCCAAAGCTAAGATTGTTTGCTTAACCGGGGACGGATGCACGTTTATGCATGGAACTGAGATTTCTACTGCTGTAAACTACGGTGCTAATGTCATTTTTGTCGTTTTCAATAATGGCAAAATCGATATGGTTGATACAGGAATGACTTTGCACTTAGGAAAAGCTGTGGGAACTGTTTATAACACGATGTTAGATGTTCAAAAGTTTTCAGAATCCATGGGGGCTCTTTCTTTCAAATGTTTCGATGCTGAGGAGCTAGCAGATGCGATAGAACAAGCTAAACTTGCAAATAGAACGGTTGTTATTGAGGCTATGATTGATCCATTCGAAATTCCACCAACAATGAAGAGGGGATAAATATGAGTAGAGATTCAGATCACTATAACAAGGGAATTGAAGTTCTGAATGAGATGGTTGGAGCACCAGGCTTGAAAGCGATAGAATTGTTCGAAAAATTCTATCCCGATTTTGCAGATTTTCTAGTTTCGTTTGGTTTTGGAGAAATCTACTCCAGAGAAACATTGGATTATAAGCAAAGAGAAACAATTACGCTGACAGCATTAATTTCGCAGGGTGCTTTTGAGCAAATGGGTTTTCATCTTAATGCAGCGCTCAATGTGGGGATGAGCCCAAAAGAAATCGTTGAACTCGTTATTCACTGTGCCGCTTATGTTGGTTTTCCAAAAGCATGCAGCGCTATGGCACAAGTAATGAATGTATTTGAGCAAAGAGGTATAACAGAAATTTAATGATGACTGCCTTGTGGAGAAGGGTATTGCTGTTCACGTAGAGTACTAGCACTTTGCTGAAACTCTAGAAAAACCCTTATTCCCGAAGGGTTATTACCCTTTTATACCAAAAAAATGCGTTACTTATGATACGGTTCAGCTTAACGCCTGAATCAAGCCTTCATACACATGCACCGAAGGCCGTCGAAATACTCGGCGGCCTAGTTGTTGAAGATTCAACTATCGTGCTACAAAATGCCGACCCACGGAGTAATATTCATCCTTATTCACGGCATCGTCCAGCCACTTCATCAGCTTTACCCCGTCCTGTTCAGCATTGTAGAAATGATTTAATGGGGAGAGTGTATGTGGTGTCCTGCCCGTCTTCTCGTTAAGACCGTAATCCGTGATGTAATAATAGTAGCCTGGCAATACTTCAGTTAGCTCTCGGGCAGATTCCAGCATACGCGCCGACCAGCGATGCACATATTCGCCATCGTCCGAAACGTCACCATTCAGATCCTTTTCAAAGTCGAACAGCAGCTCATCATAAAGCGTATTAGACTGCAAAAGTATCGCATTGTCCGGGAGCAGCTTGCGGTTCGCCGCGAATACGGACGAAATTAAATCGCCGTGGACTTCATAACCAAAAGTTGCTGCAAAGTTGGCCTTCCATTCGTTATCGATAATATCTGGCCAGCGGTCGGCATTTAAGTAGGAGCTGTCCGAATATTGATAAATGCGGGCAGCCGGGTAGCGTTTCGCAATCTCAGGCGCCCAGAAGGCAGCTCCGAATCCTCCGGCGCTTTCTCCCGCAACGAGGATCTTTTCCGGCGCAGCGAAATGGTTTGTAATCCATTCCAATGCTGCGCGCGTATTGGCTTGACCGTTGTAACGCATTGTGAACGGCTTGCCTTTGGCGTCCGTATATTCCTTGAATGCATTCCCGATATGCAGATCACCAGTAGAATAAGGGATATATACAATATTCCAACCCTTGAACGGATTGTCAGGGTTATTATTTTTCAACAGGCCGCCAAGCGTACTTACCTTAAAGAATGGAATGTTCGGAAAGTAATATTTGATCTTACCGTTCTTTATTACGTTACCCAGACTGATCGGATGCGCGGCAGTCACCGCATCCCAGGCCACACCGCCCCCAGAAAAATAAATGATCAATTTATTTTCAGCAGCTGCTCCCTTATTGGCAAGTAAATAGTACTCCGAACCGTCGGCAGAAATGACTTGTGCATCCTGGTCAAACTTGATTTTACTCCAGACATAGCGCTCAGCTGCAGCCCATTTATCCGGTTCAGCAGGCTTTTCAAGCATAAAGAAATAAACATAACCCGCGAAAACAACCAAAATAAGTATAATTCCACCTATCGCATTCAGGAGAATCTTGTTGATCCTTTTCATTTTTTTCTTGTGTTTTGTCACTCAAAGACCGTCCTTTCAACAATAAAGTAGTCCACAAGTTAATCAAATAAAAACAGACGGTTTTCACTACCGTCTGTAACGCACTATCGATCAGATTTTTTTTCTTCTTTTAATGAGTAGTCATTCAACTCCACATAATTCCTCATCAATTTTATGATATCACATAGTGGAAATATATGGCGAAATAATTGTCTCTTTTCAAAGCAAAACCCCTTAAACCAAAAGGTCGAAGGGGTTAAAACACACTCTATTCCACTACCCACAATAATTCCCTCGCAAACACCCCATTTATTCGCCGCTACTTATGATACGGCTCTCCACGTTGTCTATAACTACAATTTAGTCAAGAATTTTTTTTACATGGAGTATTTACAGTGGACAACATTTGCGTGGTAAAATATAGAAAATTTTATAGGAGTGACGGTGTGTATGGCTATATATGAAGCATTGATAAGATGAATTTTTATCCAGTCATCCATTTATTATTTGATCTACCCAGCCACACCGAAGGGACTTCCCTTCCACCGCTCAAGGTACGAGAATCTTATTCGGGAGGGTTATGTTGATGCGGGATGCTGAAGAGGGGCAACAGAAGCACGGGCAGCAAGAGCACATCATGACGCTGCCATTGTTCTCCACCACAGACAGGAACGGACGGATGACTGCGCTAGAGCCGGGAAGACGCATAGGACGAGTGGTTCCACTGCTGCCGTGGTTGCTCGCATCTTCTGCACTGTGGGCACTAACTGGCTCCGTGCCGTTCGGCGCCCTGCTCGGCCTAGCGCCGACACCGGCGATCAGCATATTCCTCGGTCATCCGGTCACGGTGGGCGTCGCTGTGGTGCTGCTCTTCGTCTCGATCGGTGCGACAAGCGAAGTGTACTCCAGAGCGGTCGAGCAGTTCGGACAGACCAGGATCGGCGGCCTGTTCGCAAGGCTAGCTTTCACAGGAGGACTTGTCATCGTCGCGGCAATCCTCCTGCTCTGGACGCTGACAAGCGATCCATCGCGACCCTTCAACCTCGAAGCGATAGCAACGTCGCCAACGATTCCGCCAGAGCTCGGCGCAGTCGTCGGAGCTGGCTTTGCCCTCTGGACCGCGATCTTGCTCCTGCGGCTACCAGGATCGATCGCCCACGCCCGACGGCGTCAGGCGGACATCGAGCGCCTCCGCATGGAGGGATCGTCATTCATCGGAACGCTGACCGCCGTGAACTTTACTAACGTATGGCTCTTCAATCTCCCAATATTCACGGTCGAGGTAAGTTACATCGTCGATGGTAAGACATGTGTCGTTTTAGCACACATGCGCACCAGCGCCGAGCGCGTCCCCATTATCGGCTCGCGCTTGCTCGTGCTGACTGACGATCGCGGAAGCACCCACGTGGAGTTGGATCCGTTCAATAACGTGACATTCGATCCGGACGTGCGGAAATATGCAGCACCAGACGGTTGATCCTGCGGCCCTATCCACTTCGCTTGGGACCCCGCCCCACTAATCACTTAGGCAGACGGTTAGGTTTCTCAACTTCAGCTCGTAGCGTTTATGGTACGGTTCAGCATATCATTGAGCGAAAGAGAAGGCACCCGATCGGGTGCCTTCTCTTCTAATTCCTGTGGGGTCTTCATTTCAATCAGAGGGTCGTAATTTTAAAGCAACTTAATCAGCTCTTCTAGCTCATCAACTAATACTTTTGCAAGTTCGAAATCAGTATCTTTTAAAGCCAATTCTATTTTCATTTCAACTGCTTTTTTGTTTTGTTCCGCTTCTAAATAGTCTTTATCAAAATGACTAGCATAAATCATCTGTTTAAATTTTCGCATAGTCATTTTTCTAATCGTCTTATCTTCAATGATTAATACATAATCCATACCATTTACAACAGAATAGAAATCATGAGATATCATGAGAATCGCACCTTTATAATCTTCAATGGCTTTTTCCAGCGCGATTTGCGTATAGGTGTCTAAATGGCTTGTAGGTTCGTCAAGAAGCAATACGTTTGCCTTACTAGCAGAAACTTTAGCCAATTGGAGTATATTTTTTTCTCCACCAGATAAAGATGCTATCTTCTGATTAACGATTTCTCCTTCAAAGCCATAGTGAGATATATACGATCTAACCTCATCATAAGTGCTAAACCCAGCATCAATGAATTCTTCTAGTATTGTATTAGAATCCTTTAACACTTCGCCTTGAAGCTGAGATAGATAAGTCACTTTAGCATCCGCATTTATTTCAATGGAATCATGATTATTGTTAAAGATATCTCGGAGTAAAGTCGTTTTTCCGGTACCGTTTGGACCGATAATGGCTACTTTATCCGTAGATTTTATCTCAAAGCTAACATTGTCTAACAGCAGCTCATCAAAGGCAACACTATAATTATTGACATTTATAACAATGGTGTCTTCAATCTCATGATCAATATCAAAACTAATATTCGGTTGCTTAATATCAACAAATGGCGCTTTAATTCTACGCGCTTCCAATCTCTCTTGAAATCTAACTCTAGCTTTTAACGCTCTCCCTCTAGATGCTTCTGAATTAATAGTTGCGATAGCTCTTAGATTATCAATAATGTTATCGTATCTCTCAATTTCTTCTTGTTCAGCGACTGCGATTTCTTGCAACTCAATTTTTGTCTGAAGTAATGAGAAATTATACTCAATATATCGCCCATCAAACTCTTGGATCTCCATGTTTTCAAGGTGAATAATTTTGTTGAAACAATGATTCAATAGATATCGGTTGTGGGTAACAACTAGCAGTATGCCTTTGTGAGAATTAATAAGATTTTTAAGCGCATTTAGGTTTTCAAAATCTAAAAATACATCGGGCTCATCCATAACCATCAAGTCGGGACTACTAAGCATCTCCTTCATCACTTGAATAAGTTTGAATTCTCCACCACTCAGTTCGGATACCCTAACATCTTTTAGCTTCATGAGGTTTGCTAGATTTAGTTTTTTATTAATGTTGCTTTCAAAATTATCGCCGCCGATTGCATCAAACGCGTCTAAAGCTAATTGGTACTTTTCGAGTAACGGCTCAATATCCGATGATGTTTCCATTTCAGTACAAAGAGATTGTATTTCATTTTGTATTTTAATAAATTCTTCTCCAATATATTCAAAAACGGTTGTTTCTTTCGTTCTGTCTAGTTGAGAGAACTGACTTACATACCCAATTGTGCAGGTTGGATCTATCTCTAACTTGCCCTCGAACAAATATCTTTCTGGATCCATCAGTATATCGATCAGTGTACTTTTACCACTGCCACTTGTTCCTATAAAAGCGCAATGCTGTGCCTCTTCTAACGTAAATGAAATGTTTGTATATAGTTCTTTTTGTGGAAATGAGAAGGATAAGTTTTCAACTTTTATCATGGTATTACCTTTCTTTATTACTAAATTTGTGACTATTATTGAAAGTATCGTAGAGCATAGAGTTTGAGTTTATCGTTGTAAGAGTAACACTGTTTACAACCAACTTCAATCCATTTGTATGGCTCTCCCTTGGGGGTCAAAGTTCCTTACTACCTCCTGACGAATAGCCAACGGAATAGGCCGGGAAGCTTTTGGGGAGGCTGCAGGGGTGAGCTGAATAGCCTTGTTGAATGCTCGTGTAAACGCCTCTTGTGATGAGAGTCCATACTTTACGGCAACATCCAGAACCCGCTGATCCTTCAAGTCCTCAGATATACCCCCGCAATGTCATCCCGGTTAATTGATTGAACTGTCTGGAACAATGTTACTTGTGATAAGGTTCTCCGCGCTGTCTGTAACGGCAAGTTTTAGCCCATTATATTGTCATTCTCCTTTTGCAAGAAGAGAAGTGTTAGTTCGTTCACAACATCCGCATGCTCCATAGTCAGGGAATGACTTGCCCCAGCAATTAAATGGGTCTCAAGATTAGGAATTAAACGTCTAGCATTTGCTATTGCCTTCTCGGCCGGGTATATTACTTCTTTATCTCCTATAAGGAGCAGAGTAGGAATATTGTAACTTTGGAATTCCTCTTTATCAAATACAGAGGGCATTACCTGCAGAAGTGGTTTCGCATGACGATAACCCGCAATGACTTGGGCACGAAATACAGGGTCTAATGGCTCCCCCTTGCCTGAGAACCATTTAAAAGCATTGTCGATCCACAGCTCTGTATGAAACAATAATGCAGGGTAAATCTTTGTGAAGAATTTCAAACTTATTCTATGGAAAGTACCGGCTGGAGCATAAAGCATTAATTTTGATACGCGATCTGGATATGCAAGCGAAAAATTTAAAGATAAGAACCCGCCCATCGAGTGACCTGCCAAATCCACCTTATTGAACTGCATGGCGTTCAAAACTTCAAGAATCCACTGGTGGGCGGCCCTCCTATTCTTTATGGCAACTTCTGGCTTGCTTTTACCGAAATCACCCATAACGTCAACGGCATAAACACAGCGTTCTTGAATCAGCTGTTTCATATTGGGAAACCACATCGTACTACTCATTGTCATTCCATGAAGGAGAAACAATGGTTTCTTACTCGTATCACCGAAACATAGTACATGTGTATCTCCGAATGTTGTCGGGATATAACGTGACGTCATTTCCATTTCAAACATATCTAAACTTCTTTGATAACAAAGATAGTATTCTTTTTCGGTTGCTCCGCTCTTAAAGATAGATCCCACAAAACACCTCCCAATTTCGATACTCCATACTTATTTTATCATGAAAAACTTGCCGTTACTTATGATACGGTTCAGCTTAACGGGGCTATCGGCGAAAAGTAAGAAGGAGCATGGCGGGCGCATAGTTACGAACCTTTCAATATCCGATTCTGCTTTCATACATCTACACAGAAAGCCGCCGAAGTAATCGGCGGCCTTATTATTGATGATTCAACTATCGTACCCGTTAACGTAATAAATGCTGTTTCCGTAGACTTATAATCGTTATGTGATTGAATGCAATATTTGATACCCGATCAATCCTAATACAATAACAGGAATCACAGCTTTCTAAATAAGATGTCTAATTCTTATCAGAAAGCTTCCCTCTCGTTATTTGTTATTGTCTTGAGCGGTTGCACTAATCGATGAATCCCGATTTCCGCAGCAATTTTTGCAAAATCGTCGCTACCTCAGCTCGTGTCATTGGATCGGCAGGAGCGATACTCGGTCACTTTTCCCGGATACAAGTCCTTCTTTGACACTTACGGCTATGCCGGCTTTCGCATAGCCTGCGATCCAACTCAATCCCCTCTTGTATCAAGACTTTGCTCCTACTGGTTAATCATTTCGTTCCAGCCTCATTAATCCGTTATAGAAGTCATTTTAATTTGGGTGAGGTTTTCTAAGTTGATTTCAATTTGTAGTTCGGTATGTTCATTAATAGCTATTAGGATTTTATCTTTAATTTCTAAGCTTCTAATAGGGTTTGAATTTTCAAAAAATATACCCCATACCAAACGGTCTTCAGCATCCGTACAGGCAATGAAGCCTTCATTTCCCATTGCCCCATCACCGCCACAGATTTTCCCGCCTTGATACTCAATACTGACCCATGCATCAACGACCGTCCAACAGTCCTCATTATACTTTGCTAAGCTTTCAAGGCTTGTGTCACACAAAGGTGAGCAGAAAAAGTTGCGTTCATTTGTGTTGGGGTTATATGTACAATAACAATTTAAAAGGGTTATCGTACCGTTTGGAAAGAGAATGCAATTAAATCCAGGCAGTTCATGCTTATCAACATTCCAATGTTCCGTAATAGAAAAATTCATAATAAATCCCCTTGTATTCGACCGATCAATCTAATATAGCTCGTGAAAATAAGTCTTTTATTAATGTGTCATCTTCACAAGCATCCTTAAAAGCGATGGCAAAACTGAACATGGAATCTCTATTGTCTGTGTATGCAGCAAACATACTGCCTTCTGGGTCAAATCGTATGACATCAACGAAATGAGGCATTAGTTCTGCAAGAAACACGGTTGCTAATGAAGCCCAATCATATCCACTTCCCTCAAATCCTTCTTCGGCACGTGTTTGAAAAAGCTCATGCTTATAGGTTCCAACATTTAAAATCATTGATAGGCTTTCATCACTATGTATAACTAGCATAAATGGATCTATTTTTTCATTAACCTCTGACAAACGGGGATCATACCTCATCTCTTTTTTAACGTTCATGATAGGGGTGGTTTCATTTCCTGCACTATTATCGGCATTGAGACTCATTTTCAAAAACATGCTGGCTTGTGAATCTTTAGGGTCTAGCGCTACACATTGTTCAAAAGCAACGATCGCTCCCTTATACTGTTTAAGGTAATAATAAGCATATCCGATTCGAAAATGCCAAAGAGAGTCGTGCTCACCTTGTTCTTGCACAGATAAGAAACAGTTGATAGCTTCACTATATTCTCCTTGGTTATTCAATGCTCTTCCCAAATGGCAAACCAAGTCATAGTCTCTGTCTGCTTCGGGTATTTTCTTAATTGTTGTGATGATCTTTTTATACTTATTCTCGTTATGCCAAAGCGTGAGCTGTTCCAATAGATCGTTATCCATCTTTATTTCCTCCTCATGTAGTTCGTTTATGTTTAGCTCACTGTAATGTTTACTTATCCGCCTGAGTTCATCTCGCACTTCCATTAAAGCAAAGCCTAACAAGTTTTGACCCTTCCATTCCAAAGGATCATTAACTGAATTATGATCAGAAGACATGCCTATACCCCATATGTTGTCATATGGACTGGCTTCTACTAATATTTTATTTTCTGTTTGTAATAGAAATTGCATCAGCTTAGGGTTCTGTAGAAACTTGGCATAGTTGCCGTTTAGCACAATGGAATTTCGTTTGCTTATCCATTTTGCCTCATCAAAGTTGGTTACTTTCCTGCCTAACGCTTTGATTTCTTTCGGATTATCGCTATTTAAAATCCTTTCGAGCATATCCTTATCGTCAAAAACGGTTGCTTTTTCTGCCATCATATATTGTTCCATACAGCAATATGTATGGGTCTCAATTACAAATTGTTCTTTCCACCACTGACTTAAGCAAGATGTTGTAATATGACCGTTACTACTTGGTTGGTGTCCCCAAAAGAATAAATATTGTAATTCTTCACCACTTTTAACTTTTTCACGTATCCAATTCATCGAATAAACGGGTTTGCCTTCAACATTCCAAAGCAGGTCACCTTCATTATCATAACAATCTTCATCAAGATGATCTTCTTCGTACCAGCCAAGCCAACCTTTAGGTTCTGGAAACATTTCATGATAGTTATTCTGATCTTCAATGCTTAATGCAGAAAACCAATCTCCAAATTCATACTTATAACTCTCGCCCATCCCCATTCTCCAACCTATACTGTACCTTCCTATGTATGGATACATAAGCCATAGTGGTGCCATTCGTTTATTATTATCAAGTGATTTGCTCAAGTTTCTCTCACGCCTTATCTATTATTAATAGAAGCATAGTCCTTTTCACAGATATCACCATTCAAAAAAAAGCTCCTCAATTAGCGCCTCAAAGGAAACCGCTAATAACTCGAACTCCCCATTATCGTGGTAACAAATAAAGACGTTTCCTGCTTCATTGATGATAATCGGATTACCGGAGCCATCTATAGAAATGGCATAGCTGGTGCGTAAAACTTCTGCAAAGGGTGGGTTATTAAATTGTTCACGGGCCCCAAGAGTCAAATCGACAACCGTTTCGTTTCCGAGGCTGGAGCCATTTGAGAATGCATGTACGGCAAGCCCTGCATATGCCCCTCCGAAAGTCTGGATAAAATGTAAATAGTCCTCATGAAAGCTTACATTCAAACGCTGCTGTGCATTAACAATTTCCTCTTGTTTCGCTGGAATGCCTAGTAGTGTGCTATTATCCTCTCGATGAAGGAACGTCGTTAGTCTCTCCATTAAAGCAGCTTTCATAGAATAGTTGTCCTTTCTCCCTTTATTTCTTTTAAGCCATAATCCCTATTCCCTTCAGGCACAAGCTCTGTTACATCACAGGCAAGCGGTCTTTGATCTTTCGACAATAGCTGTCATTAGACATGTCTGGTAAAAGGTTAAAATTTGTATCCTTTTTCATTGCGATTTAACCTCTCTGTATTCGGTTTTTTTAAAAAATTTCTTTAATTTAATAACTTTTCTCTATTGCTATCAGTTTTCCCTCTATTTGATCGATTTTCATTCTCTCCTTGCGCCAGTACAGTGATCGTGTGATTTTCGGTTACTGGATAATAAAAGACTTGATAGTTGATCTCCTCGACCGTTGTACTCACCGACTTCTGTTCCTTCAGCTTGTCTTGGCTGCGACGTAGCTCCTTCTTGGACATAATCGTCGTAATGTAGAATAGATACGCCTAAGCTTCTTTATCCTCGGCGCAACCCAAAAAGCGAGAGGGGATTTTCATCCTCTATCCCGCTCTAGCCTACAAACTCTCCTATTTCATCTCAGTGAAAATCCTATCGTATCATGCGCCGAAAACGCTTTGTTTCAAATCAGAGCCGTCAACCAAACCAGCCTCCGCTGCGTATACTCGCCACTTATATTCCAAGCGATCAAAGTCCTTCGTATTACTCGGATTGGAGTCCAGTATCCAGCTCCTATAAGAATCAACCTTCTCGACTGGCGGTACACCAACCTCATCCAGCAGGTAATCCGCGTAGTTTAATACAACCTCGGGATAGAAACTACATGCACTGCGGCTCCGTTATTAGTTCCATTGGTGATTCCATGCTAAGCTCCCCATACTCCAATACGACCATGAGCAGGGTAAAATCGTTGCCGTCACTTATGGTACGGTTCCCCCCGATTAATCTTCACCGCTCGATAAATCTGCTCCACGAGCACAAGCCGCATCAATTGGTGCGGCAGCGTCATACGGCCGAAGGACAACTTCGACTGCGCGTGAGACAACACCGCCTCGGACAGGCCGTTCGAGCCCCCGATGACATAAGCAATCGTGCTCGTACCATAGGTGCCCAGCTTGTCCATGTGTACTGCGAGATCCTCACTCGACCACAATTGGCCGCCGATGGCCAAGGCCACGACATGAGTATCGGGCTTGATATGTGCTAGAATCTTATCGCCTTCCTTCTCTTGCACTTGGCGCATTTCTGCATCACTCATGTTCTCCGGCGCTTTCTCATCAGGTACCTCATGTACGGTTAATTTAACATACGGCGCAAGACGCTTACTATACTCTGCAATCCCCTGAACGAGGTATTTTTCCTTCAATTTTCCTACACACACGATCTGTATATTCAACGAATATCGCTCCTTCTAACGTTGTTGGCATCGACCCATATAATCGCATTATTATATCACAGGCAAGGGATTTGAGATGAATATATGCTAATCACTACCTTAGTAGTTCTATAAAGTAATACTATAATATCGATAGTGGTGATCTGGTGAACGACACCTAATATCTTACAAAATCGAATCGTCGCGGAATTTGGATAGAAAAACAGGGCGAAATCCAGTGAAAATCGTCAAAATAGGGTGAAAAAACGCAAAAAGAGGGAGGGGATGAAATAGAAAGTGACATCATATGGGTTTTTGTTACAAATGACTCGAAAATACGTGACATGAACTTCAATATTAATGTTATGTATATGTAATGTATAAAATTCACAAATTTGACCCCTTCTTGCTCACGAATTTACCCAAAAACAGACCATGATAGGGTGCTGTCAGAACGATTTTTCTATTATAAAGGTGTACTGTAGGATGAAAAATCGATTTAAACGGGTTGCCGCCTGCTGCGTGGACAGAAGGCGATCCTCATCCAGCTGTAAATCATGCAAAACCATTAATATCGAGAATAAACACAAGACCGATTCTATAGGTCCTAGAATCCCCTTTGAAATATGAGACGAATCAAATTACCTTCATAACCATTCTCACCCTTTACAGTTTCCCATAATCCTCTACATGCCATTCACCATACATCTCCCTCGGCCCAACACCAATAGATGGAGTTATCAACAACCTCCACCTAGTAAAAATCCACCCGAAACCCTGTGGATATCTTTTATTTTTACCCAAAACGCCCTTTTACCGACATATCCACAGCCCTCAACGCACAAAAAAAAAAGAGCCCGATCTCTCGGGCCCTTCACCTACACAATTAAGAATTTCGCTTCATGCTCGCATTCCATGCATTTGACCGGCGGCTTCCACTGCGGGAAATCCACCTCGTTCAGATCCACCACATCCGGTGCATCCTCGAATTCATCGACAAATCGATCGATGGCTAATTCAACGTGATCTTTACATACGACATACATGCACATGTCCCTCTTTCTCTTAGCTGCTATTAGCGTATCCGATTCGGCCCCGGTCTACTCCTGAGGACGATCGGTTAACTTCACTTCTGTGGTCATTCCTTTGCCTTCCCGATAATACGAGACCAGCATCGTATCGCCGACTTTCTTATGCTCATACAGATACTTACGAAGATCAAGCGTTGATGTGATCTCCTCGTTATCCAGCTTCACAATGACATCATTCAGCTCGAGTCCTGCCGTCTCCGAAGGCCCGCTCGCTTCCATGACGATCACGCCGTCCTTCACGGACGACGGCAGCTTCAGACTCTTCCGCTGCTCCTCCGTAATCGGCGCATATTCATTGTTCAGATCAATCGTATAGACACCCATGTAGGCGCGAATGACGCGGCCTTCTTGGATGATCTCATTGGCAATCTTCATCGCCTGATTGATCGGAATTGCGAAGCCAATGCCTTCGACGCCAACATCAGCGATCTTCATCGAGTTCACACCGATCACTTGCCCCTGCAAATTCACCAGCGCGCCGCCGCTATTGCCTTCATTGATCGCCGCATCGGTCTGAATGACCTCTGCCTCCCAATCGTACGTGCCATCACCATTCAGCGATACAGGGACGACCTGGAGTGTCTTACTGATGATCCCGTATGATAGAGAATCACCAAGTCCAAGCGCATTGCCGATCGCGAGCACCATCTCGCCGCGCCGCAGCTTCGTTGAATCCCCAATTACAGCAGCTTCCGGCAGGTTATCATCTTCCACCGACAAGACCGCAATATCCGTCGTATGATCCTTCCCGACGACCGTAGCCGATATTTTCCTTGCATTATTGTTAAGAACCACCTGCACAGCATTCGCACCTTCTATAACATGCGCATTCGTGAGAATGAGTGCCCGGCCCTCTTCTTTTCTGAAAATAATCCCCGAACCCAGCCCAGCATCCACCGTCTTATCATCTTTCTTCTGACGGTTTACGACGCTAACAACAGACGGGCTCACTTGATCAGACACATCAATAATTCGTTCGAACGGATCTCCCGACAACGCGCCCTGATTCTTCGTCTCCATGCCCGAGCCTGCACGTGCTGTCCCTTCGATATGGCCGCCAGCACCTGTAATCCAGCTGAATAACACAATCCCTACAGCTGCACTACATACTGAACTCACAACCGATATTTGAAGCGTTGACCAACGCCTTCTGGGACCCAATTTACGTGTACCTCTACGAGCAATTAACTTTTTGATAGGCCTAGAAACCTTCGGTGAATAGAAATCATCATCGAAAAAGCTCACTCGGGTCATCCCCTCTCTCAATCTCGCAAAAATCGTAGGAATGTTTTGACCCCTAACTGCCTACAATAATACTAGACGATAAAAGCTAGATTATAGAGAAGACGACAAATCTACTTCTCTATGATTCTTCCCTATCATAACATAAACCAACCCCTGAAAGGAGACGAATTACAATGACAATGACCAATCGCACTTTGGATCATGTGAACGTAGTTGCGAAGCTCGCAGACCTTAAGGAGGAGCACTACCGTAACACGCTTGCCCTCTGTACACTCATCGAATTGCTCGTGGACAAAGGTCTGTTCACTCGCGAAGAAATCGCCGCCAAAGCCAATGAGCTCGATCAGCTTATGGTTTTCCCACCTTATCCCATGGCGTAGGACGATCATAGTACGTATCTCTCAATTCGAACTCTTTTTCCTTGAAAAAGTGCCCATGATCCTCCATCACATCCCGTACCGTCATTTTGGCGAGATCCATCAAGTTATGCTCTCGGCTTAAATGTGCCAGATACGTTCGCTTCAGCTTCGCCGTCATCAACTGACTCAGTGCCTCGCCCGACGCTTCATTGGACAAATGCCCAACATCGCTCAAGATACGCCGCTTGATATTCCAAGGGTACCGGCCCATCCGCAGCATCTCCACATCATGATTGGACTCCAGCACGAGGACATCCGAATCCGAGATTGCCGCTTTCACCTTATCGCTCATGTAGCCTAAGTCTGTCGCAAGGCTCAACTTCTCTTCGCCATCGTAGAAACAGTACCCGACAGGCTCGGCTGCATCATGCGAAATGCCGTACGATTCCACGCGCAACGTCCCGAAATCCAGCGCTTCCCCCGTCTGCATCACGACCTTCTTTTCCTCTGCAATATTACCAATATGCTTCTCTAACGCTTCCCATGTCGCCTCATTTGCATAGATCGGCAAATCATATTTACGCGCCAGTGCGCCAAGCCCCTTAATATGATCCGAATGCTCGTGCGTAATCATGACCGCATCAATATTCGCAGGCTGAACCCCTTGTTCCTCGAACAATTCGTTCATTCGTTTCATACTCAGACCGACATCGACGAGCACCGTCGCAGACTCATTCTGTATCACTGTCGCATTGCCGGTGGAACCACTCGACAACACGGTAAACTGCATCCCCATGTTTCACTACTCCTTTTGCTGCTCTCCCTTAGGATGATAGACTTCTGCGCTAATCGCATTCACGAAGTATATATCCCCGCTCTCAAGTACGATCCGCCATGCCGGCGCCGTCACGAGCGTCTCATTATAGACCTGCCCATGGTATCCAAGCTTAATCTCCTTCACAACCGAGCCCGTCGGCAGGAACTTCTCAATCAAGATCCCCAGTGCATTCGTCGCCGGCAGCACCTTCTGCTCCTTATCGGCTTTTTCCTTCGATTCGAGCTCAACCACCTTATTCTCCCGGTACGCCACGATGTTCTGATTCGCGTAGAATAGCTCTAGGCTTACTTCGAACATCGGCCACTTGTTATCGAGCATATACTGCAGTCGGAATACACCATCCGGGCTCGTAGGCGGGCTTGTAGGCGGGTCAAAGACATACCTCTCAATCGTTGGAACCTCATCCTTCAACGCTTTACGCAATTCCTTCTCATTGAAGATCAACTGACTCGACACCGGTGCCGGCAGATCCACCCGATTCGTATTCTGCTCCTCATCGACGAACTGGAACGTCCGCTCGATGAGCGCCGGTGTCTCAGATGGGATCTTGCCCTGCACCTGAATGAGCTTCATCTCCATTTGTTTCTTCGTATCTTCCGGCAGCGAGGTCCAGTCCAGATTGGAGCTGAGCTGCTCCCTTACATCAAGCCATAACTGGTACCCCAGAATAATATTGAGAATCAGAAAAGCAAGAATCAAGACACTCTTCGCACGACTCCAATCCATGGACACCCTCCTTTTCGGTGAAAATGATAAAACCTGCTGTTATTTCAAATAATCCATCGAGCCATCTTCCAGACGAACCGCCCACGTCGGAATTAACCGAATGACTTTATCCGTCAGGAAAGGGCGATATGCTGGGAAAACCCACTGCACTTTATTATTCGTAGTATCGAGATAACGTTTGAACATCATCGCGAGCTCATCGCCGCCTGGCAGCGTCCGCAGCTGCTTCAGTGACGCACGATCATCCAAGTAAATGAGCGATCGTTGATAGCTCGTGACAACCCCCTGCTGCACGCTCAGACGAATGTTGCCGAAGCGGAACATCGAATCCGTCACAATCGGATAGCCGCCATAATACTGCTGGAAGACCACTTCCGTACCATCCACCTGAACGGGTGAAATCGAAAGCCGATGCGTGCCGTTCCAGCCCCCATGCTGATTCACGAACTGCACGGCCGAGAGTACGTTCTCGCTGACGTCATTCGCACCCTCAACCCGAGCAACCGGGTCCGAGTACGTCACCCATTGATGTTCGGGACGTACTTGCAAGCTCCGCTTACTATCTGTATAAATCTCCGAGCCATCCTTCTCCTTAATATTGCGTGTCGTACTCGGATCGAAGAAGAGATTATGCTGCATCTGCTCCGCCGTGAACACCTCATACGGCACTTCAATTTGGACCATATTCAGCGGCTTATCCGGCAGATAATACTGATCATACAACAAACGATAGCTGTCCCACGCTTGCCCGAATTCCACGTGCTGCTTCACGTCCTGCACCGTCAAATCGGCCTTCGTTGCCTCATAGACCACCTGGTTTCTGCTGCTGAAGAACAGAGCGCGTACCGTCTCCTTATCGTCGGAGGTGAAGATCCAGATGCGGTTAATCATTTCATCCCCGAATTCAGGATCACCTTGAATTTGCATCACCTTGCGCAGCAAGGTCACAGGAACACCTTGTCCGTATACCAGCTCGATCCCTGGATCTTCGTTTCGAATACGGGATAGGTCAAGCAAGTGCGTGGAAGTCCGTTGGAACCCATCGAATTTCCGTCCTTGCAGACGTTTGAAGATTTCTTTGTAAAAAATATAATCCGGTGAGAATACCGTATGCTTGCCCCCGCCCAAATGCAGTACCATTTGCTCCGGAAAGACCAGATTCTCGATCTTCTCTTCCGGCCCCATCTCTTCCGTCTTCACATAACTGCTCTCGGACTTCTGAATGGGCTCGAAATTCGGCATGCTGTAGGATAGGAAGTAGCTCTGTACCAAGCTAAGCACGACCAAGAAAGTCAGGATAAGGGTCTTGGATTTCTCCATCATGATGCCTCACTTCCTTCATCCAGTGTGGAAATCGTGAACGTCACCTTGGTGCCGACGCCTAGCTCCGATTCAAGACTAATCGTTCCGCCATGTGCCTTCACAATTTCCCGGGCAATGGATAGCCCTAATCCCGTACCGCCCATACTGCGTGACCTCGCCTTGTCGACGCGGTAGAAACGGTCGAAAATACGGTCCAGGTCCTTCTTCGGAATCCCCATCCCCGTATCCTTGATTGAGATTGCAATGCGGTCATTACCTGCTTTATGCGCCTCCAGCTCAATGACACCGCCGTCTGGCGTGTATTTAATCGCATTGGACATCAAGTTATCCAGTACCTGATCGATCTGATCCCGATCCAGTACAACCTGATCAACGCCATTCGCAATGAATATCGAGGGCTTAATTCGCCGCTGCTTCATCTGGAAGGAGAACCGGTCAGCCACTTCCTCCAGCATCTCCACCATATTCGTCGGCTTCTTCCGCAGAATCGCCTGCTTCGAGTCTAATCGTGATAGATGCAGCAGGTCCGTAACGAGCCTTATCATCCGCTCCGTCTCGTTCCGAATGACACCAACGAATCTCCCTGCGAGCTGCGGCTCCTCAAGTGCACCGTCATCGAGCGCTTCGACGTAGCTCTTAATCGTCGTAAGTGGCGTACGCAGCTCATGCGATACATTCGCGACGAACTCGCGCCGTGATTGCTCCAGCTTTTCCTGCTCGGTGACGTCTTGAAGAACCACGATGGTTCCCGTTACCCCTTCGCCACGGCGATGAATCGTGGAGAACATGACACGCAAGATTAGCTCCTGTTCTTGCTCCTGGTCGATGCCCAGATTCATCAGCATTGAAGGTCTAGCCTCTTGCTCCATCGTGTTAATATGCTGCATCGAGATCCCGAGCAGCTCCGTGATATCTTGGTCTGTCGCGCCCCGCTCCTCAACCCGGAGCATCTCCTTCGCACGACGATTCATGACAATGATATGTCCCTGTTCATCGGTCGCAAGCACGCCGTCACTCATATTGGTGAGGACCGACTGCAGCTTCTCCTTTTCTTCCTCATGCAGGGATAACGCATGGTGAAGCCGCTGCGTCATATAGTTGAACGCCTCACTGAGCTGGCCGATCTCATCATTCCCCATGACAGGTGATCGCAGCTCGAAATTCCCTTCGGCGACATCGGTCGCATGCTTCGTGATCTCCTTAATCGGGCTCGTGATCGTATGGGCCAGTATGACCCCGAGCAGAGCCGTCAATCCAAGCGCGATCAATGTCCCAGAGACAAATATATTATTAATGCGTTCGATCGTATCGTAGAGCTCCTTCATTGAAGCGACGATATAAATCGCACCTACGACCTTCGTGCCATTCATAACCGGCTTGGCTACAATCTTCTTCCGCACGCGGTTCTCATCGATCATCTCGTCTTCATTGTCGCGAATACCTTGTAAAGCACGGCTAACAACCGTCTGAGTATTTTTACGGCCAATATAGGCCTGATGCGCTTGCAGCGAGGTCGTCAGTACTTTCCCCGACGCATCCAGCACCTGGATTTCCCCGTCGTTAATATTAATGAGGTCTCGTACGAGGTCATTCAACCCTTCAATATTCAAGGAATCTGACGTCTGCTCGTCCACTTTCGGTGTCAAATATCGTACGGCATAGATGGAGAGCATCTCACCTTTACTATTCAAATCCCGCGTAAAACTGCTCGTTAACGAATTTTTCATCACGCTCACGAAATACACACCAATGAGCTGCATCGCAATCAAGATGAGCAGCACATAGATAATGATTAACTTCGCTTGGATCGTGCGAAAAAAACGTACCCATTTCATGAAATTACAGTCCTCCTGTTTTTGGGCTGCGCATCATATAACCAAGACCGCGACGCGTCGTAATAAATTCCGGTTTGCTTGGATCATCCTCAATCTTCTCGCGCAAGCGGCGAATCGTCACATCAACCGTCCGCACATCGCCGAAGTATTCGAAGCCCCATACGGCTTGCAATAGATGCTCCCGGGTCATCACTTTCCCGCTGCTGCGGATCATGTAGTGTAGAAGCTCAAATTCCCGGTGCGTCAAATCTACCGGCTCGCCGTTCTTATAGACAACGTACATATCCGTATCAATGAACAGATTGAAATAAGCAACGCCCTGCCGCTCTTCGACCGCAGAATCGACCGCCGAAGTCTGTACGACCTTCGTCTGACGGCGCAGGTGAGCCTTCACACGCGCGAGCAGTTCCCGTGTACTGAACGGCTTCGTCACATAATCGTCCGCCCCCAGCTCAAGACCAAGCACCTTATCGATCTCCGTATCTTTCGCCGTTAACATAATAATCGGTGTCTGCAGATGCTGCCGCACTTCGCGGCATACATCCATGCCGTCTTTTACTGGCAACATAAGATCAAGAAGGATCAAATCCGGCTGTTCCTGCAACGCAAGCTCCACTGCCGCGCCCCCGTCAAACGCACAAATGACCTGGTAGCCTTCTTTCTCCAAGTTGAATTTCAATATATCGGCAATCGGCTGCTCATCATCGACTACAAGAATTTTTCCGATCATAGGATAAACCGCCCCTAACTATACAATGATTCTTCTATTCTAACACATAGAGACGAGCCTTTCCTAACAACTCGCAGGTCCTAGACAAAGAAAAAAACACCAGTGAACGGTAACCCGCTCCATGGTGCTCTCCTCTGATCAAACCTTATTATTCGATATAAGTGCTATACTCAACAAAATCACAAATACTATAGATAACTTAATGGATTCCGTAACGAACCATTCTTATGAATTTCGAAATGTAGATGCGTACCCGTGGAACGTCCTGTGTTACCCATAATACCGATAAGCTGGCCTTTTTCCACAACTGCACCCTTCTTCACCTTAATGCTGCTCAGATGTCCGTACAGCGTCTGGTAGCCGTTCTTATGGTCTATAATGATGACATTCCCGTAACCACTCTTCGTACCTGCAAAAGTAACGACGCCGTCATCTGCCGATTTAATATTATGGTTTGACGAGGTCAAATCGACCCCTTTGTGTATACGTCCCCAACGTTTACCGTATGGGCTCGATAAACTCGCACCTGAGACAGGATAAGCGAAGTTCCCTGAACCTTCACCAATAACAACCTTCGTCCCGCGCACAATAATTTCCGGAATGGCTGCCGTAATAACCTTCTGTCCTAGCCATTGTTCAATGACCAGATCGCCGTTATGCTTGGTTAACATATACGACATTTGCTTCAGTCCTGGCTTCCCTTGACGGATCACCTTCGACTCACCTGCCCGCATCTTCGGATCCTTCTGGATAATCGTCTGCGGCTCAATTACAATATTCTCTGTTACTTTCTCGACGGTTGCAACCGTAACCGCTGGCTTCGTCACCGTTAGATCGATCTCTTGACCAATTTTAAGTGTGAACTCATCTACCGTTGGATTGTTCTTATAGATAACCCCTTGCGTTACGCCATATTTATGTGCAATTCCTGAGATTGTGTCGCCTTCCTTAACCTTGTAGGTAATCGGAGCAATTTCGCCCTTCGTTAATAGCTGATAAGCTTCCTTCTCGGATAGAATCTTAGACGGATCTGACTTCACGGGAACCGTCTCTACTTCTTCTTTGAAACCGATCGACTCTAGACGCTTCATCGGTGTTTTAACGTTGTTCGTCGGCGATGCGCTCACAGAGAGCGTTCTCACTTGTTTGGCTGGCGCTTTAGCGGCAGGCTCATATTGACTCTTCACCTTCGCGAGAATGGCATCTGCAGTATCCTGATCCTTCACCGTTCCGACGACTTTGCCATTAATCTCAAGCGCAACCCCCGTTGCTGTTGGCACGAGAAGCTTGCCTAGCTTGGCTAACGTTTCGTTATTATCCACCGTCGGTTTGTATTCCTTCGTTGTACTGTAGCTAATCTGATCTGCATTAAGCGACATATGTACATTCGGGTAGTCCTTCTTCGCTTCCTTCGTCTTCAGCGCAACCAATTGATTCACAAGCGCTTTGTTGTTGACGGAGCCTACTTCCTTGCCATTCATATATACTTTATAATATTCGACCGTGTTCGCTGTTACATACTGGTTGCCTGCAAAAGCAGCCACACCTACGAAGAACAAGCTACCGACGGCGATGATCAATTGTTTCTTAGGACGCTTCAGCCATGCTGGTAACGTAAAACGTGATTTTTCATTTACATCCGACATACTATTCTCCTTTGCGTGGTATTTTCCATTTCAGGTCTGCAAAAAGTGTCAAAATTTTAACCTTTTTGCTCAACGAAACTACTTTACCACAGCTTTCCTACCAAATTCAACTCCACGAGTAGGAATAGAGGCACGTTCCATAATTTGTCGAATATGTCAAATCAGCGTCTTTTGGCATGGTTTTGAAGACAAAAACAAACAGGCGTTCGCCTGTTTGACTATGGATTGATTCTTATTTTGAAACCGCATACCATATCTTGTACGTTAGACAATTTTCCAGTCCAAAGGAATCTATATTGTCCCTCGTGTTTATTGCTTCAATAATTCTATCAATTTGTCATATTCTTCGGTGCTCACATATTTGGCAATGATCTGTTCTACCTCGGTCAATTCACTTCCAGTGAGTCCATCCTCCACGGCATTCAGAACCGTCTGAAGCTCATTCGCTGGAATTTTCGAGATCAGTGTCGTGAATACCTTCTCCTTCTCTTCCTTTGATAAGCCATCCTTCGCCTTGGCGATGGCATCCGAAGGGATGATCACGTCTTCCTTCGGTGTGGTTGCAGGAGGCAGCGCAGGATCGGCCGTCGCCTTGCCAGAGCTGCTGCTGCCAGTTGCGCCCGTGGCACCCGGCGCTTCGCCTCCCGCAGGGGCGCCTCGCCCACCAGCGGCGGCATCGTCATGGCCGCTGCCAGTTGCCGCTGGCGGCTCCGTCACCCCGCCAAACGCGGGGACGGCGCCATCTTGCGGCTTGGCAGACGACCCCGCCGCGTCGTCTGCCATCGCGGGAGCGGAGCCGGCGCCCGTGCTGCTCGGCTTGCCTCCGCCCCACAACGAAGACAGCGCGAATGGCTTGCCTTCGAGCTGGATGTTAAATTTCTTCAATACGCTATCTATATACGAATTGACTATCAATCCGGTTGTAATCAGCGTTAATGAACTGACAAGAATAACGAGACCTAATAACTTGGATAGTTTCATAAGCAGTCGTACCATAAGATCATTCCTCCATTTCCTACCAAACAGACATACTTCTTAGTATTAACGGAAACGTAGGGTAACATTCGCTGTAACGCACATTTTTTTCACACTGTAGACAGATAAAAAACGCGCCCGAAGGCGCGTTACGACGTTACTATATAGTTAGATGACGCGGCGGAATCTTCCTACCACTTCTGCCGTCTGGACGATATTAATGAATGCTCTCGGGTCTACCTCAAGCACACGCTTGCGCAGAACCGGCAGCTCACTGCGCGTCGTTACGGTCATCAGCATGTAGTTCTCTGTATGGCTGTAACATCCATATGCCTTCACCATCGTAATACCATGCGGGAACTTAATTAGTTCTTCCGCCATGAGGTCACTCTTCTGCGTAATGATAAATGCTGTTACCTTCATATGCCGCACATGAATCATATCAATGCATTTGCCTTTAATGAACAAGGAGAGTAATGAATAGAATGCAACATCCCAGCTGACCAAGAACCCGAGAAACACGATGATCACCGAGTTCAGTACCGACAACACGGTACCAAGCGGGAAATCTCTTTTTTGCGTCACGATGAATCCAATAATATCGAACCCGCCAGTCGATCCTCCGACACGCAGTGAATATCCTACGCCAATCGCAATGACAATTCCGCCAACAATCGCTCCCATAATCGGGTCTGACGTGACATGATAGGCAGGTATGTATTGCAAGGTGATCGTCGTAACGACGACGGATAACAAGCTGAGTAGAATGAACCTACGTCCGAGCGAAATCCAGCCCCACACGATGACGGGTACGTTCAGGACGAAATAGACGAGGGATACATTCCAATTCGCTGCATATTGCATAATCATCGCGATCCCCGGAATACCGCCGCTTAATAGTTGATGAGGCGTTAAGAATAACTGAATACCTAGCCCGACGAGTATCCCGCATATGATCGTGACGCAGAGATCCTGTATGAGTTTCATCCAGCGTTCTCGAGGTGACTGTTCCTCTGGTTGTGCCATGTTATAAATCCTTCCTATCTGTTAGAAAATGATACATAAGAAGCGGCGATCACATCGCCCTGCTCTTATCGATTGAAATTCTGTCCAATTGGACGAACTCCACTGTACCATGTTCCTGGACGCATGCCTATAACAAATATTTCATTTCTTGCCATTCTTCCATAGTATCACTCGAATTATATACTTCTTATTCCTTAGATGATAGTTCTCCGAACCATATGCCCGTCCAAGACGGAACAATCGGGCTATTCTCCCGCTCAATTAGATCACCCAACGCATCTCCGAAAAAATCTCGGCACAACAGCGCCGCCTGCTGCACCGAATCGAACGCAAAGCTCGTATCCAGAATCGTCTTCGTTAAGCGATACTCCTCTTCCAACGCCCTCATATAATTCACGAGAAAATCCGGAGCCTCTGGCTGCGCATGGCCGGTCCCCAGCGTCTCTAGAATCATTATCTTCCCCTTCGGTCTCAGCACCCGCCGAATTTCCTGCATCAGCTGCTTCAAATGGAGTTCATGTTGTGGATTGCTCGCGCTTGCCAAGTAGCAAATACTCCAGCCAGCCATCACGAGATCTACCGACTGGTCTTCAAGCGGGAGCCTCTCCCGCATATCTGCAACCTGAACTCGAACGTGCTGGAGTCCTATCCCCGCGAGCTTCGCCTCCGCCCGCTTCAACATCCCCTCGGATGCATCCAAGGCTGTAATCGACCTGACATGGAGGGCTATAATACAGGACAGCCTGCCTGTCCCTGCTCCTAGATCCAACACATCGAGATCTTTCCCTGCACCTGCACAGACATTCCCTAGGAAATAATCAATGTTCTTCGCACGATCTTCCTTCGCAATTAAGGCATCATAACGCTCTGCAACGGGCAGCGCATATACCTCCGTACTGCGAAGACTGCCCGCTCCTTGCACGTCGGTCTCCTTCATTCCCTGTTTTTTCTCCTTCTGATTCATTCGAGTTCCTCCTCTATGTTCATGCATTCTTGCACAGCATAGAGGTTCTCGTAAGGAGAAGCTCAAGCCCTAATCTGAAGCTCGAATCGCATAGACCACATGCAGAACCTCAGTATATGCTTGATGCATCGTGACATAGCCGTGATCGCGCAACCAAGCGAGGAGCTGCGATATATCAGCGTACATCCGCTCATGGAGTGATCGCAATACGTCTTGATCCCCTTCGGCTTCCTTCATCTCCCGATATCGTTCTCGGGCTTCCTCATGCTCGAACATGACATCGACGAGACAGATTCGGCCCCGTGGCTTTAACACGCGTGTCATCTCTTCTAGAGCGAGTGGCTTCTGTTCCTCGGTCAGATGATGGAGCGTGAAGCTGCTCACGACGAAATCGAAGGTCCGCTCGAAATAGGGGATCGATAACCAATTCCCAAGTCTTGTCGGTAGGTTAGGAAGCTTGCGCCGACTCTCGTTCAGCATTGATTGCGACTGATCCAGGCCCGACATCATAGCACCCTGCGCTAGAAATCGTTCCGCCAAATTTCCCGTTCCAATGCCAATATCCAGCCCTTGTTCCCCTGCGCGGGGCGCGATCCATTCGACCATCCGATCCAATAGTAGCGCATACTTCCCGCCAATCTCCTTCGCAAAAGGTCTAAGATGTGCAGGCGAACCTTGTTCGACTTCCTCATCATAGATAGCTGCCAATTGGTCGAAGTCCCACCGATCCTTCCATGCATTACGGGAATCTCGAAGCCGCTTCGAGCCTTCCGCCATCCTATAGAGCCAAGTCTGATCCACTTTATGCTCCATCTGTACCCGCTCCAGCATGCGGTCCGCCGTCTCAATCAATTGTTTCATCTCCAGAAATTCGCGATAAAGCTGATTCCGATGCTGTTCGAGTATATCTTGCAGAGGGGCCGTATCTCCTTGATCCAGACCCTCCAGCATTACTTTAATTTGCTCTACCGGCACGCCGATTTCTCGAAGGGCAATAATCGTCTTCAGCTGTCCAATATGCTCCTCTGTGAATAGGCGATATTGATTGCCCGGTTCTTTGTCCGGCGTAATTAGCCCTTTCTCCTCATAGAACCGAATCGCCCGTGCGGATACATTCAATTGACTCGCTACCTCCGTAATTTTCACCGTCCCGATCACCTCCCCCTCAGTATAAAGCTTACCGTAAGGAGAAGGTACCTCCCTCCCGCAAAAAAAACTCCAACCTTTGCCTTCACAGCTCAGATTGGAGTCCCTGTTCCTATACACGTCTACACGTGCAAATCTCGTTTGTTATAACCCACATACGTAAGGATAAGCGATCCCACCAGGATCAGCGCCGTCAGCCCGATAAATCGTCCATCAAGCCCTCCGCCGTACATCACATGCTTCGCATCGAAATATTTGAATGGCGTCAAATATTTCATCCAATCGATATTCCCGCTAATATCGATCGCTATCGATAGAATGAACGTGAATAACAGAATGGCCGTTGAGATCGAGACCGCCCGTTTCGGATACCGACTCACTCCGGCTATGGCTAGACCAATCCCGAGGAACAACAATTGAAGTAAGAACATCCCGACCATCAGCAGCATGATGTCTTGATTCACCGATTCCCCATGGCTGTATGGGTTCACGAGGAGAATGGAACTCCCCAGCATCACGAGATTGAATATAACGAGCTGCGTCAGAGCAGCTAGGAGCTTAAACGTCAGCATCTGGCTGCGGGAGATCGGCTTCACGAGCAGGAACTCAGCTGTCTTATCCCGTTCTTCCTTGGAGAGGATATTCGCACCGAGCATCGCGGCATGGATGGTCGCCATTAAGAGTAGGTAAATGAAAATCGCCCCATAATACCCACTTGCCTTCGATAAATCAAACGTCCCGACACCCATGACGGCCTGCAGCGATTTCGGCATATCCGCCATCAATTCATTCATCGACGCACCTGAACCGGACATCGACAATCCCGCATATTTGCTCATACTCGCACCGACCATGGCAATAATCCCGATACACCATAGAATGAGCGACTTGCGATGCGCCTTCATTTCTCGAGTCCAGAGATTCATGATTATAGCCTCCCTTTATCCATACGCAAGCTTACAGCATCGCCTGCAGCCTTAGACGGCATGGATATCTCTCTTTCGATACACGACATAACTGATGGCGATGGCTGCCACGACAATTCCAAGCCCAAGCCAGAGGAATGGCCCCTCATAGCTGGCATACTGCACGATGTAAGCCGGGTCGAAATATTTAAAAGGCGTGAAATACCGAATCGCCCCATCCCCTGTCGTCGCACCGAGCATGCCGATGATAAAGAACGCGAATACTGTGCCAAGGGAGATCGGCAATACGGATTTGATCTTAAGCACCAGGACCGAGACGAAGAATCCTAACGCCATGAATATCAATTGGATAAAAAATAACGTCACGGAGATCATCATCAGCTTCGACATCTCGAAGTCACCATTCTTCACAGCCAATACCATGATCGTCGATGCAGCAAGATAGATAACATTCGTAATCAGAAGCGAGATGAGAGCTGCGAGCAGCTTGGAGGTCACGATTTGGGTCCGGGTTACCGGCTTCGTTAACAGGAAATCCGCCGTCTTCTCCCGCATCTCCTTCGACAAGATCGAAGTCCCTAAATTCATCGCCTGAATGGCGCCGCAGAGTGAGATGTACATGAATACATAAGCATAGAATCCGAGAATCGAGGTAATCGTCTCGATCTGTACGCCAACGGCCTTTAGCACCGCTTCCGGCATGGTCTGCAGCAGCGATTTGAACTGATCTGCATCCCTTGCGAAGGTCGGGAACATCGATAAGAGAAGCACGACCATCGCAACGAGCGTACACGTCCATATGATGGTCGATTTGCGATAAGCCTTGAGTTCATGCAAGACCATATTCATGGATTAGTCCTCCTTCTCATAGTAGTGCATGAAGATCTCTTCCAGATCCGGTTCCTCCACCAGGATGTTCGCCAGATCAATGGCAGCAATTTTACTCATCATCGCATTCACATTGCCTCTGTAGAGGAATGAAACGGTCGTTCCTTCAACCTTCAGCTCGTTCACACCGTTTAACTGGAAGTAGTCTGGACTGACAGGCGCCTTTGTCTCCAGCTTGAACCGTTTATAGTTATTCTCCTGCAGCGTGCTGATCTTCTCGAGCTGAATCAACTTACCTTCTTTGATGATCGCAACACGATCACATAGGCGCTGTACCTCACTCAGGATATGCGATGAGAACAGAATTGTCGCCCCTCGTTTATTCTCGGCTTCGAGCAGATCGAAGAAGCGCTGCTGCATCAACGGGTCGAGCCCGCTCGTAGGTTCATCGAGGATGATCAGCTTCGGCTCATGCAGCAGTCCCTGGACAATACCGACCTTCTTCTTGTTCCCAAGAGATAGATCATCGATCTTCTTGTTCAGATCCAGATCCATAATGCCTGCAAGTTCAGCGATACGCTTCCGGCAATCCTTCTTGTAGAAGCTCGCAGAGTATTGCAGCAGATCCTTCACCTTCATGTTGTCGTAATAGAAGACTTCCGAGGGCAAATAGCCAATCTCCTTCTTTATCTCAGGGCCATATTGGATACAATCCTTGCCGAAGATCTTTGCGTTCCCGCTCGTCGGATAGATCAGCCCGAGCAGTGTCCGAATGGTCGTTGATTTGCCCGCCCCGTTCGGCCCGATGAATCCGAAGATTTCACCTTGCTCGACTTGAAAGCTCAAATTCGTGATTCCTCTCGCGCTTCCGTAGGTTTTCGTCAGGTTATTGACTTCAATAACATGCATCCTGAACACTCCTTTTCCACCCTCAATTTATTTGTAAAAAGCTTGCTTCAGCACTTCCATATACTTATCCAGTTCCGAGATCAGCTCATTCATATCTGCTTCCGTAAAGGGCGAAGCCTTGATGCGATCCTGCTGGCGTGCTCCGAATCCTTCGAGCGTCCAGAATATAATGTTGAGCGTGCGATCAACGTCCGTGCCCTCTTTGAACTTCGTCGTATCGATATGACTGAACATCACGTTGAATCCCGTGGACATGAGGTCATGATTGCGCTGCTTCAAATCGTCTTTAATCTCCGCTGCATCCTCCACATAAGCGACGCGGAGGAAATCGAACAGATCCGGATGCCTGGTTATGAGGTCCAGCTTCAACATCGCGGCCTGCCGCCACTTCACGAATAAATCCTTCTCCAGAGTGTCCAGCTTCGCAAGGAAATCCTCCATCATCAATTCAACCGACCGGTCGTACAGGAAGAGGAACATTTCCTTCTTGTTCTTGAAATAATGAAATAGGATCCCCTTCGATATTTCAGCTTCCTTCACGATTTCATTCGTTGAGGCCTTCTCATATCCTTTCTGTGCGAATTCCTTCATCGCAGCATTCATAATTCGCTCTTGTTTATCGGGGTTCAGATTAAGAAATTTTGCAACCATAAAATAATAACCTCCTGCATCGTTGACCACTATGGTCAATTCCGATTATATTCCTGTTGACCGATGCGGTCAACACTTATTTTACAAGATTTCCAGTTCGATTATCCATGTACCTTGCTTGCTCGTCTTCCACTTTTCCCGGGCAATAAATAACCCCACAAAGTGGGGACTCGACTTCGTAGCTGAATCAGGTACTTTGCGGGGGTCCCCGAAATTAAAAAAGCTCCAACCCCCCGCTAAAAGCGAAAGATTGGAGCGATATAATTACAAATTAATTATACGTAGATCGGTAGAACTTGGTTCGTCTGCTCACGGTTACGGCCAACCGAGAAGATCGCGATTGGGATACCTGTCAGCTCGGATACACGATTCACATAGTTGCGAGTCGTCTCAGGCAAATCTGCAAGCGTCTTCGCCGAAGTAATATCTTCCGACCAACCTGGCATTTCTTCATATACCGCTTCACACTCTGCGAGCATGTTCAGGCTTGCAGGGTAATGCGTAATGATCTCACCACGGAATTTGTAGCCTGTGCAGATCTTAACCGTCTCAAGACCTGTTAATACGTCAAGCGAGTTCAAGGACAAGCCTGTGATCCCACTTACACGACGCGCGTGACGGACTACAACACTGTCGAACCAGCCTACACGGCGTGGACGGCCCGTAACTGTACCGTACTCATGTCCTGCTTCACGAATCGCATCCCCAATTTCATTGTTCAATTCCGTTGGGAATGGGCCATCGCCTACACGCGTTGTATACGCTTTGGCAACCCCGATAACTTGTTGAATCTTCGAAGGACCTACGCCAGAACCGATACATACGCCGCCCGCAGATGGATTCGACGATGTAACGAATGGATACGTACCTTGGTCGATATCCAGCATGACGCCTTGTGCGCCTTCGAACAATACTCTCTTGTCCGCATCAATCGCATCGTTCAATACAACCGAAGTATCGGTTACGTACTTACGAATGAATTCTGCATATTCTAAGTATTCTTTGAGGATTTCGTCCGCGTTCAGTGGTTCTGCGCCATAGACTTGTTGAATCAATTGATTCTTCTCTTGTACTGCATGACGAAGCTTCAGCTCGAACTCTGCTGCATCCATTAAATCCGCAATACGGATTCCGTTACGCGCCGCTTTGTCCATGTAAGCTGGACCAATCCCTTTGCGTGTCGTACCGATTTTGTTCGGACCTTTACGATCTTCCTCTAATGCATCAAGGACCATATGATATGGCAAGATGACATGTGCACGATCGCTAATACGTAGGTTATCTGTTGTAAATCCATTTTCATGGATATAGTTGATTTCTTCGATCAATGCCTTCGGATTTACGACCATGCCGTTTCCGATCACACAAATTTTATCCGTATAGAATACACCGGATGGAATTAAGCTCAATTTATATTTTTTATTATCGATTAGAATGGTGTGCCCCGCATTGTTACCACCTTGGTAGCGTGCAACGACATCAGCACTCTCTGCTAAATAATCCGTAATTTTACCTTTACCTTCGTCTCCCCATTGGGTTCCGACAACAACAACTGTTGACAAGACTTATTCCCCCGTTTCGGGTGTTCATACACCAAGTTTGTACCGCTTTACGCGGCATGTTAAGTTTAGCAGTGTTACCTAGCAAAGTCAATAAAATACGAACAATGTTAAAGCAAATAAGACGAATGTTCGGGAATAACCCGACATTCGTCTAAGCGCTACCTGGCATTGGATCATGATGCGTTCGTTCATAATTGACGAACTTATTGAAGTTCTTCAAGAAGACAAGCTCGACGGTCCCTACGGGGCCATTACGCTGTTTCGCAATAATGATCTCAATGATATTCTTTTTCTCTGAATCCTGATTATAATAATCGTCACGGTATAAGAACGCGACGATATCGGCATCCTGCTCGATCGAACCCGATTCCCGAAGGTCAGACATCATCGGCCGTTTATCTTGCCGCTGCTCAACGCCACGACTTAACTGGGACAAGGCAATGACCGGTACTTCAAGTTCACGGGCAATCATCTTCAATGTTCTGGAAATTTCGGATACTTCCTGCTGACGGTTCTCGCCAGCCTTGCCTCGGCCATGAATCAACTGCAAATAGTCGATCATAATCATGCCTAGTCCATGTTCTTTCTTCAACCGGCGGCATTTCGCACGAATATCAGCGACTGTAATGCCAGGCGTATCATCAATGAAGATGTTCGCTTCTGCGAGTGCACCAATCGCCATCGTAAGCTTCTCCCAATCATCATTCTCCAAATTCCCTGTCCGCATACGCGTCGCATCGACATTGGATTCGGCACAGACAATCCGCTGTACGAGCTGTGCAGCGGACATCTCGAGACTGAAGATCGCGACGGTCTCTTTGGCCCGAACGCCGACGTTCTGCGCTACATTCAGTGCGAAGGCCGTCTTTCCTACGGAAGGACGCGCAGCAACGATGATCAGGTCATTCCGCTGGAAGCCTGCCGTCATTTTATCAAGATCCGTGAACCCCGATGGAATCCCTGTCGTACCGCCTTTATTTATACTCAGGTTCTCGACGTTCTCGAATACCTCCATGAGGACATCCTTGATCGCGATAAACCCACTTCCCGACCTGCGGTTCGATATTTCTAATATTTTACGCTCCGCATCGCTTAACAAATCGCTGACTTCGTCTCCAGAAGCGTATCCGTCATTCACAATTTGCGTCGCGGTCCGAATCAGACGGCGGAGCATCGATTTCTCTTCAATAATCTGTGCATAGTAGTCAACATTCGCTGCTGTCGGTACCGCATTCGCCAGCTTCATGAGATACGTTACATTCCCAATATCCTCAAGCTGCTGTTTATCCTGCAATTTCGCAGTCAGCGTAATCAGGTCGACCGGCTGATTCTCCTCACCCAGCTGAATCATCGACTCAAAGATGAATTGGTGCCGCGGATCATAGAAATCCTCTTCCCGCACCCGCTCCATGACGGTAATCAGAGCTTCTGGTTGGAGGAGGATCGCGCCAAGCACGGCTTGCTCTGCTTCGAGGTTCTGCGGCTGAAGACGATTGAAATTCAGATTCAGATCCTCGCTCATATTATTCCTCCACGATTTGAATTTTCACCTGTGTCTTCACTTCCGGATGCAATTTAATCGTGACGTGCATCGTTCCAAGTGAACGAATCGGATCGTTCAATTCAATTTTTCTTTTATCCACTTTAAATTTCATTTTCACAAGCGCTTCAGCAATTTGTTTGCTTGTAATGGCACCGAATAGACGGCCGCCTTCGCCGGACTTCGCTTTGATAATAACTGCAGTCTCCTCTAGTGTCTTCCCTAGCGCTTCTGCGTCAGCCTTCTCTTGTGCTTTACGCTTCTGTTCCGACAGGTTCTGCTGTTCAAGCGTCTTCACATTCCCCTCCGTCGCCAAACGTGCCAACCCTCTTGGTAGAAGGAAATTTTGTGCGTATCCTTCTGAGATCTCTTTAACCTCGCCTTTTTTACCTTGACCCTTAACATCTTTCAAGAATATAACTTTCATTCGAATAACCCCTCTTCCGCATCAATTTCAGCTAATACCCGCTTCAACTTCGCTTCGGCTTCTGATAGTGTTCCGTCCAATTGCGCTGCGGCATTCGTTAGATGCCCGCCGCCTCCGAGCCGTTCCATCACCACTTGCACATTCATTTGACCGAGGGAACGAGCGCTTATTCCAATATGACCGTCCGGCCGTTCACTAATGACAAAGGAAGCCAGCACATCGTTCATGGTTAATAGCGTATCAGCAACTTGTGCAATCATCAACTGAGAAAATTTACGTTCTGGTTCTGTAACCGCTACAGCGATATGTCCGTACAGCATTTGCGTGAGGCGCATGACCTCCGCTTTTGCGATATATTCCTTGAGATTTTCTTTTAACATATTCTGAATCATAATCGTATCTGCGCCATTACGCCGTAAGAATCCAGCCGCCTCGAACGTTCTTGAGCCCGTCCGCATCGAGAAGTTCTTCGTATCCACCGTAATCCCCGCAAGAAGCACTGTCGCCTCCAGCGGCTGGAAAATAATCCGATCATGAATATATTGCAGCAGCTCGGTTACAAGCTCACAGGTCGAGGACGCATAAGGTTCCATATAGATCAGTACGGCATCTTGCAGGAACTCTTCCCCACGTCGGTGATGGTCGATCACAACGACGCGATTCGTCAGCTGTAATAACCGCGGCTCCTTCACCATCGAAGCTTTGTGCGTATCTACGACGATCGCGAGTGTATTCGCTGTCATCTTCTGCACTGCTTGTTCTGGGGTAATAAATTGCTCCCAGAGCGCATCATTCTGCTTAATATAACTGATCATACGATCAATGGATGGATTCACTCCCTCAAGCACAATGTACGCTTCGACATTGAGTGCTTGGGCTGCTTTCAGTAAGCCAATCGCCGCACCGACGGAATCCATATCCGGCATCCGGTGGCCCATAATAATGACTTTATCGCTCGCCTGCATGAAATCGCGAAGCGCATGGGCAATGACGCGAACACGGACCCGTGTCCGCTTCTCGACCGCATTCGATTTACCGCCATAGAATGATAGCCGCTGCCCTTCACGGACAGCCACCTGGTCACCACCGCGACCTAGTGCAATATCCAAGCTGGATTGTGCCAACTGGCCAAGCTCAATAATATTATCAATCCCCGCTGCAATCCCGATGCTAAGCGTGAGCGGCAGCTTATTATCCACCGTGAGCTCACGAACCTCATCGAGAATAACGAAACGAGTCATCTCTATTTCCTTGAGCATCTCATGATCCAATAGAATCAAATACCGATCAGATGTGAGCCGTTTCATATAAATCTGATGATCATGCGCCCATTCCGTAATATGATTCGTTACGCGAGATAGCAGTGCTGCGCGTTGTTGATCATCTAACCCCTGCGTCAGCTCATCTAGATTATCGAGCATCACGATGCCGATTACGAGCTTCTCTGCTTCATAACTACGACGAAGCGTTACATAATCCGTCACGTCTTGGAAGTAGATCAGGCGCTCCTCTTGCTTCGGTACAGTAAGGAAAATTCGATCTCCAATCGCAACCTCGCTCTGAACGATTCGCTCTTTATCCTTTTCCTTCTGCATCTGCAGACCGGGCACCAATTCCTTCAAGGAGACACCAATGAGCGTCTCTCGTCCTAACATCTGGAGCATATACGGGTTATGCCATTCCACATGTTTTTCTTCGTCATAGAGCACGACGCCAAAAGGCAGCTCATTGATGACGTCATTACCTGTCCGCTTCACGCGGTACGTTAAAGTAGCAATATACTCATTCATGTCTTTCCGGAAGTTCTTCTCCGCATTCCATGCAAAGATCACAAGGATCACTATCAATACAAGACCTGCTACACCGAGCACCCAGTTATGCCATGCGAGCGCAACCATCATGACCATCATGACGATGAATGCCCACACCATATGATAACCGTGCCACCGCTGAAATAAATATTTAGGCATCCATTCCTCACCCTACATTTTAGGTTTTACCAAACTTTGGCGAATTGGAAAAGCAATATCCAACAAGCCGATAATCCGAAGCGGCGGGAAAATGAAGAGCGGAATCACGAACAGAATAGGCAGGATGCGATTCCATTTTTTAATATGCGCTACGAAGAAGAAGAAACATACCGTTTGGACCATAAACGCGATTTTTAATAAAGGCAATAAGTTAACCAAGACAACCGTTACGAAAGATGTGTCCGTATCGGCAATGAACATATCTGCGAGCACCGCAATGAAATAGTACCAAATAAGCGATCTCGGCAGCATCCATTCGTGGAGCGGCTTGAATTTCGAAGCTTCGACTCCCTGTCTATTTAGAATACGCTGACTTATGGTATGCGTGACAGCCGCGATCAGGAGCGAGCTGAAGATCAGCGCGAATGGAACCATTTGCGTCATCATCGCAACCAGATCATCCGTCATCTTAGGCGTCCAACCAACAGGCATGAGATTGGCAGTTTGCAGCGGCTCGAGACTTGCCCGAACCGTCTCCCCAAGATATAGGTTGAAGTCAAAGCCAAGGATCGTGTTCATGACGAACAACATAATGATCGATTCCGCGAGTACGGTGATCGTACCACCGATGAAGACAGCCATCGCTGAGGCTTTACGGCGATACAGACGGCCCATAACCACGGCGGGTATTGTAAAATAAATGGCGAACAAGATCGCAGCAGAGCCGAAGGTTCCCATGGCCAGAAATGCAACCAGGTACACACAGAGCATATGCAGGATAAATGCTCGTACACTTGTTGTCGCATAGAGCACAACAATCGGTATAGCGATAAAGCTAATCGTTACAATTTGGAACGGGGTAAATAGCGACAAGATCAGTAGTAGAGCGAGGACGCTCCACAGTGCCGAAGACCAGCGCATTTTCAATGTGTTCACCTCTTACGTAAATGTTCTTCGAGCGCGGAGATGTCTTGATACCAGTCTTCAAGCTGATGCCCTTCTTGCTTATGTTTCTTAAGTTTCTCAAGAATGCTGTCATCTAATTCCTTATAGGGCACACCGAGTCGGCGGCCTAGAATATAGCTGCTCACGATTAAGCTGGACAGACTGTCAACGACACGTGTTGTACTGCCTTCCCACAAAGATTTAAACAGTCGTGAAACGTGATCGAGCACTTCTGTCTTCAGCCATTCAATCACTTTGGCGCGCTTGGCCAAATCCATTTCTTTCTGCATCTTTGTCACCCACACTCTCTCCATGAATAAAAACGCTTTACTCTCGATTATATCATAAAAAAGACTGCATTGTCCCGTTGGTGCCGTAGACCCTGCAGTCGCTTGAACCTTGTACATCCGATACAATTTAAACTTGTTTTATACCTTATTCGCGAAAACCTTCTTCTCGCAATAGCCGATAATCTCCGAGCGACGTACAATCCCAATGAACTTGTTCATGTCATCTACGACGGGCACAAAGTTCTGCACCTTCGCGAGACTAATCAAGTCCTCCATATTTGAATCAATGCGCACAGGCTTGTTCGCGCCTCGAAGCGGAATATCCTTCAAGACTACTTTGGATGCCGTCTCGAAGGTCGTCTTACCGGATGAGTTCTTCATGAACCAGAGCAAATCGCCTTCCGTACACGTACCGACATACTCTCCATCCTCTGTAAGAACCGGTACCGAAGTATACCGATGATATTCCATTCGTTCTAATGCTTGCCGCAAGGTACTTTCTTGTGTCAGACAGACAACCTCATTTTTCGGCAACAAGAAAAAAGCAATATTCATGTTTCCCCATAACCTCCTGTTTCTTGACCGTGCAGCGTATCTAATTACTTCTCCTTGGCTGGCACCATCAATTGATCCGTTTTCGTGTTCGGATCCATCCAATTATCGATCAGACCGTGAATATACGCTAAGTCCTTCTCATCTGGAATGTAGTACCATATATGATTCGCTTTGCGTCCGCCTTCTCCCTTTAATGTATAACTATATATTTCACGATGATCGGCCGTGAATACGTCCTTCGCCAGATCAATAATTTTCTTTGGTTCAATATCCGTTGTAAAATTATCACCCATAATTGAAATAAGTTCAGGGACCTTCGTAATTTGGTTCAGTTGAGTCATTCGATTCATAATTGCATTGACGAACACCATATTGCGCTCGCTTCGATTGATATGATCATCTTCCCGGTAGCGTACATAGTATAGTGCTTCCTGACCCGAATAGATCGGTTTGCCGCCTTTGACCGTAAATTTCTCATGCTCAGCACCTTTATTCACGATATCCTTCGTAATCGGAAGCTCCACGCCGCCTAATGCATCGACCACATCAATAAATCCTTGGAAATTTATCGTCGCATAATGATCTACTGGCTCATCCACGAGCTTAGCAACCGAATCGATGATCATCTTCTTCCCGCCAAAAGCATAGGCATGGTTAATCTTATCTTCTTTATCTTTGCCCACGATTTCAGCATACGTATCCCGCGGGATCGATACCATCAATATCTTATCATCCTTAGGTCTTGCCACGGTGTAGATAATTGTGTCCGATCGTCCGACTTCCTTGCCGCGCTGATCAATCCCGAGCAGCAACGTGGAGAACGGGTCGCCTGCCGGCGTAATTTTATTCTCGATCGGTTTGCCTTCAATCGGCTCATAAGAACCCTCTAGCTTCTTCTCCACTTGTCCTGACAGGAATAAATCGAATCCGAGCAGCATGAGCTGTTTGCGGAATAGGAATCCTCCAATCAATACGAGCGCGACAAGGGAGATCGCAATATAACGTTTTTTCATGTTTAATTTCTTCATCAATATTTTCCTTTGTCTACAAGATGATGTGATGTGGTTATTGTGCCTTACCCAGTGGTTCAATTATTTGCGGTGATTTATGGGCACAATCTTCGGACACGCATCTCCTTTCCGGCTGCAGTTCACCCACGCCTACCTCCATGGTACAACAAAAAGAGAACCATTCGCAAAAAAACCAAATAACACCAGTTAAGCGCACGACTTATCGTTTAACGTATAATAACTCCGATTTGTTTCAAATAGGCCGCTTTGACCGCGCTAACATAGCTCTCAATTTCCGCATATGGTGCAGCTTGGGCATAATACTCAATCCCCCAGTAGCCATCATAGCCATGGTTGAATAAGAGCTGCATCCGCTCTTCAATTTGATGGGGGTGCACAAATTTCGGATCCAAATGAACGTGATGCACCCAAGGGGCAATCAGCGAGTCACCTGCATCTACATCGCTATCCCACCTCCCCATATGAAGCAAGAAGCCATAGCCGGGGTGATCCACTGCTTGCGCGAGCTTCACCATCCATTTCGGCATCCGTGAAGGACCGCTATGATTCTCGGGTCCAATCCGATAGCCACCGTCATAGGCACGCTGCGCAAGTTCCTGGAACCGCTTGGTCGTATAATCGAACTGTTCCTCGGTCATATCTGTTGATCCGAAGCCGCCTGTATCAATGCGTACCGTCTGAGCTCCTAAATATTCAGCAACATCGAGATGCGCAAGCGCATTTTGATAGAGCAGCTCCCGCTTCTCTGGGTTCGGATCCCAAATATGCGCCCCATCGATCGCCAGACTCGGCACAGTCATTGAGCGCTCTGCGAGTGCAAGCTTAATTTTGCGTATGTAATCCACTTCCCGAAGCTTACAGATTTCTTCACTTCGATCCACGAAATATCCGTTCCAGAGCCCCGCCGCGTCGACCCGATATCGATATTTCAAGCTCTCCAAATAACCAAAGACGTCTATCATTTCTTGCTGCAATAAATGGAAGAACGAAAATCCTTCAACTGATATTTTCATTTCACAGCCTCCATCTCCAACAATTAACATTATGAATCCGATCGGAATGTACTTCAATTTCAATCCTATTGTAACTTAACCTCTCCATGACTTCCATGCCAAAATACCCCCGAAAACATTTCAAAAAAGCCGCCATTCCAAAATCGGAACAGCGGCTATCATCTTCCGTTATTCTTCAATTCCGTAGAACTGATCAAGATGCTGCTTAATAACTTCCTTAACCTTAACTAGACATGTATCTCTGTCCGCAGAAGCAACCCGTTGGTTATCCACCATGACATAAGATTTCGCCTTACATAAGCTGCACATATTCAAGCAATCGGTCCGCATGATGGCGACCTCGGGAAATTCATCTTCCAGGTCCTCCAGCGGTAGAGCGGCCATTGCATTACTCTCACAGACTTCGACGACAATGAGTCCGAGCCCCATCCTTCGCACCTGCTTTCTACCCTGAAATTATATAAAAAGCCTGCTGAGAATCATCTCAGACAGGCTTTGTTCACAGATCTTACTCTGTAGTGTATGGCAACAATGCGATTTGACGGGAACGTTTCACCGCGATTGTAAGCAAGCGTTGGTATTTCGCGCTTGTACCAGTTACACGACGTGGAAGAATTTTTCCGCGCTCACTGATGAATTTGCGAAGCAAATCCGTATCTTTATAATCAATGTGAGTAATTTTGTTAACTGTGAAGAAGCAAACTTTGCGACGTTTGTTGCGTCCGCCACGGCGTCCGCCGAATTTCTTCTCGCCACGCTCTTCATTATTATCTCTTTGCTTGAAGCTCATTCGTTGTCAGTCCTTTCCAATTAAAATGGCAAATCATCATCCGATATATCGATCGGTTTTCCGTCATCCGAAAAAGGATCCTGGTTGTTGCTGCGCGATGTATTCCGGTTGCTTCCTTGACTGCTTCCGCCGCCAAATCCGCCACCGCCGAGACCACCTGAGCCTTGAGCCTCTTCGCGAGATCCGCCACCTTCACGATTTCCAGACTCCAAGAAACGAACATTATCAGCAATAACTTCTGTCACGTATACACGTTTACCTTCGTTATTGTCATAATTACGAACTTGGATACGACCTTCTACCGCGGTTAAGCGACCTTTACGCAAGTAATTTGCGCAAGTCTCTGCAAGTTGTCTCCACGTAACGACTGGAATGAAATCCGCCTCACGTTCGCCGCCTTGGTTCGAGAACGGACGATCTACCGCAATGGTGAATTGAGTCACTGCAACACCAGCTGGCGTGTAGCGCAATTCAGGGTCACGGGTAAGTCGACCGATAAGAATAACACGGTTTAACATCCAATCCTCTCCTTCAACGTTCAATTACAAAAGCTTGTCTCAATTAAGCAACATCTTGAGTGATCAGGTAACGAATAACTTCATCAGAAATTTTCATCACACGCTCAAGTTCCGCAACAACAGCTGGTTCAGCTGTGAAGTTAACTAGGACATAGTGTCCATCACGGAACTTCTTGATCTCATACGCAAGACGGCGTTTACCGAGCACATCGTGCTTTGTAATCTCTCCCCCACCGTTGGAGACGATGCCTTGGAATTTCTCGACTGCTGCTTGAACAACTTCTTGCTCAATATCAGTACGAATAATGTACATCACTTCATATTTGCGCATATTTTTCACCTCCTCTTGGACTTAGCGGCCCTCAATTCAAGTTGAGAGCAAGGGGCACGAGTCAAACTCGCACCCAAATAGTGTAACAAATTAAGCCGCGACCTGCAAGTACCGGTTTGTGGTAGCTTCAAGGGAACAATTCTCCATTCATGATCGGCTTCGCTTTGACTCACAATAATGTGGAACGCACTTATCCCTTAAGGAGGTGGCCTGAATGGGCGAGAAAACAGAATACGAACCCGGCGACAAAGCGCCGAATAACGGCTTGTACATGGAGGTTGGTGAAGCCAGCTTCCATACAGAGATCCAGAACCCGCAGATTATTGAACTCAAACGCGGTGACACATTCCCAGAGACGACGAACAAAGACCGCAAATGGAAGAAGAAACACCACGCAATGGTGCACTAAACAACACGGGCCGAAAAATGATAAAAGATTGTGTGCATAATCTTCTCCGATTCGGTCCATAATACTGTTGTCGGTACAAGCGAGGTGTGGTTCCATTGAACAATTCAGTCGAACATGAACACGAAGGAAGCCTTTGATTACTCAGCATAGAAAGCGAGTGGATGTGCTAAAGACTACCGTCTGCAACACATGTAACAGCTAAAATGATGATGTGTATCTTATGATTTCTTATGCTACTAAACGTACCGACAGCCAGAAAAAGGACCCGCAAGGGTCCTTTTTGGTGTCCATAAATAAATCTAAAAATCGAATGTATAATAATCGGGCCATTGTCCATAATAACTCTTGTCGGTGCAAGCGAGGTGTAGTTCCATTGAACAATTCAGTTGAACATGAACACGAAGAAGGATATCTTTAGTTACTCAGCATAGAAAGCGAGTGGATGTGCCGCAGGCTACCGTCTGTAACACCTTAGAGATGCATTGCGTAACAGCAATCCGTCGAACAAGCTAACCATGATGATGTAGGACAAGAATTCCAACTAACTGACCACCGATACCAACAAAGGACCCCTAAAAAGGTCCTTTTTGGTTTCTAATGAACTAATTTTAGTGCGTCGGGCCCTTCATGGACTGTTTCTCCACATGAACGCGGCGAATGAAGAACGCTAAGATAAGACCAACAACGGCAACAATTAATCCGAATACGAATGAATTCTGCGCCCCTACGGTCATCCCTTTCACCATTTCCAACGGAGACGGATCCTGAGGGTTCGCAGAAGTCTTCAAGTAATCGCTTATCCCATGCGACCAGATACTGACAGCCACAGCTGTCCCAATCGCTCCAGCAACCTGCTGTAATGTATTCATAACCGCCGTTCCATCCGGATACATCGATGGCGGTAGTTGATTGAGTCCATTCGTCTGCGCTGGCATGAATACCATTGAGATACCAATGAAGAGACAAGAGTGAAGCACAATAATGAGTGCAATCGCAGATGTCGTCGTCATGCCTGTGAAGAACCACAAGCAGACACCTGCAATGATTAACCCTGGAATAACCAACCATTTCGGGCCGTATTTATCGAATAGCGAGCCCATGAGCGGCGACATCAGTCCATTGAGAATACCTCCCGGCAGCAGGACAAGCCCCGCTGTGAATGCAGATAATCCCATACCTTTTTGCATATAGAGCGGAAGAATCAGCACTGTGGAGAGAATAATCATCATACATATTAATACCATCAACGTGCCGATCACAAACATGGGATATTTGAACACCCGCAAGTCCATCATCGGTTGCTTCATCTTAAGCTGACGAACCGAGAATAGCGCGAGCGCTACGATCCCAAGACCAATGGTTATAAGCACGACGGGATTGGTCCACCCTTCTTCACCCGCTTTACTGAAGCCGAATACGATACCACCAAATCCAATACTCGATAGAATAATGGAGAGAATATCAATTTTAGGACGCGTAACTGTCGATACATTCTGCAAATACACGATACCGAACAAGAGTCCAATCACAAGAAACGGCAATGAAATCCAGAAGATCCAATTCCACGTCAAATGCTCAATAACGAGTCCTGCAGCCGTCGGTCCCACCGCTGGCGCGAACATAATCACGAGTCCAATAATCCCCATCGCAGCCCCACGCTTTGCAGGCGGGAAAATAACCAATATCGTGTTGAACATCAGCGGCAGCAATAAAGCTGTTCCTACGGCCTGAAGCACACGTGCAATTAATAACACTTCAAAACTGCCCGCAAGCGCCGCTACCAGCGTCCCTGCGATCGAGAACGACAGCGACGCGATAAATAACTGCCTTGTCGTGAACCATTGGAGTAATAAGCCCGATACCGGGACGAGAATGCCGAGCGTTAACAGAAACCCTGTCGTGAGCCATTGGGCTGTTGCAGGTGTAATTTGGAGAATCTCCATCAACTGACTAAGCGCGATGTTCAGCGCCGTCTCACTGAACATACCGATGAATCCACTGATCAAGAGTGAGATCATAATCGGCATGACTTTATACGATTGTTCTTCCTTTTGCGTTGTTGCATGTACAGCAGCTTCCATTTCTATCCCCAATCTTTTTCTCTATTTTTAGTTTGCTTCACTCGTTAGCTGGGGTATGATCTTTGCAGCATTGATTAATGGCTCTGTATTACGATAAGTCAGTGCCAGTACAAAAGATCCCTCCAATAACGAGATAATGCCCATTGCGATCGATTCTGCGCGCTCTCCCTCGCAGCCTTCTTCCCTGAGCCGCTCGATCATGACCAATTTCCACGTATCGAACGTTTCTTGGCAGGCTTCACGCAATCGATTGCTAATACATGATGTCTCGACAGCGTTCCAGAAGCAGCTTGGCGCCACGCCTTGGAATTGCTGCCGCTCGACTACATTCGCAAGGCCTAAGAAGAATGCCTGCACACCAGAGGCAAAATCATCCGACTTCACGAAGTTAAGCTGCAATATTTCCGTCGTGCTCTTCCGCTGTTGTTCAATACAAACTTGTGCCAGTTCTTCTTTCCCATTCGGAAAATAATAATACAGTGATCCCTTTGGTGCATGGCTTTCCTGAATGATTTGATTCATGCCAGTCGCATGGTACCCTTGCACAAAAAATAAGCGGGTCGCAATATCGACAATGTGATCTCGCGTATTTGATTTTTCTCGCATCGAACCTTCTCCTCGGTCAGAATTATAACAATCGGTCTATATATGATATAGGTAAAAGTTTGCATCTGTCAAACATTTGTTCCTCTTATTGAAGACATGAATAAAGCCCTGTATCCATTTAAATGAACACAGGGCTGATCTAAATTCTAGTTATTGGAATTCAAGTTCGTATTGTCCTGAATAACACGGCGTGCGGTAACGAAAGTCTTATCCCATGTACTGCCTTCAAAATTGGAAATCGCAACGCCAATGCCTACTCGATACGTATGAAGCAATCGACCGTCACCCATATAAATACTTACATGATTGATCTTGCCATCATGATTCGTATCCGAGAATACCAAATCCCCTGCCTGGAGGTCGCTCTTCGCTACGGGCGTACCCACCTTAGCTTGATCACGAGAAGATCGCGGAAGATCAATGCCATTTTGCTTAAATACATATTGCGTGAAAGACGAGCAATCGAACTGATCCGTTCTTCCTGCTTTAGCACTAAATTTATAAGGAACACCTAGGAATTGCTCTCCTGTGTTCATAATTGCCATGGCAATTGAGTAGCTATTCGTCGTAGGAGCTGCTTGTGCGGATGGAGCTGGGATGAATAGCCCTGCCGACAAAGTAATCGAAAGACTGAGCATCATAGCAACCGCTGTTTTATGAATACGTTTGTTCGTTGGATTCTTCATGTTTAGTTCCTCCTCTTCGTCTGCACAATATTTTATTTTTGTAAAACTTGAATGTCCGTCGTTAACCACATGCCTACTGTAACATAGAACTCTTTTCCATGATGTACCACCGTTTTATTAACCCTAAGCTGCACAACACATTCCTTATCATTATTAAAAAACGATGAAAATTTCTTAATTATTTCACTCTTGACACGGCAAAGCTAGGCCCCGCCTTGGTTGTACTTCCGTTTCAATTATGTTATGACTATAGAAAACCTAGATAACGGAGGATACAAAAATGTTACAGAAACCTGCAGCAATGATATTTGACCTCGATGGCACGTTATTTCAAACAGAGACGATCGTTATTGAAGCATTTCGTCTTACATACGCTAAACTTCGTGAAGAGGATCTATATCATGGCGACGTACCCGGCGATCAAGAAATTCTGGGCTGCCTAGGCATGCTCCTTGAACATATATGGGAACGCCTCATGCCGAACGCTTCCTTCGAGGTGAGAGAACGCGCGAATGTACTCATGCACGAATATGAGAATGATTTGTTGGACCGTGGTCAAGGGAAGCTCTATGCTGGCGTGGCAGAGACGCTTCAGTCACTTAAGGACCAAGGAATACGTCTATTTGTCGGCAGCAACGGCCTAGAAGGCTATGTCAAGGATGTGACGCGCTATATGGGCATTGATCATCTCTTTGAAGGTCTGTACAGTGCCGGTGAATACCAAACCGCGACGAAAGTCGATTTGGTGCGCATTCTTCTTGAGAACCATCAGGTCCCTACGGCATGGATGGTCGGAGATCGTTCTTCCGATATTGAAGCCGGTAAAAAAAATCAGATCACAGCCATTGGCTGCGATTATGCAGGCTTCCGCAAGTCTGGTGAATTAGAAGGCGCTGACGCCATCATTACGTCTTTTGATGAATTATTACACTTATTCTCATAACAACGAACAAAGCCACCGCAATCGAATGCGGTGGCTCTTTTTTATTCTCCTATATAGTGTAATGAAGCTTCCCGTAGGATCGGTGTACCCTCGCTCTCCGTCACCTCAATGATGACACCACGGACATATACGGATGGGATACGAATAATGGCTTTATGCCCCATATTGATTCCTTCATAGATCTGTACCTGCTTATGCGTCTTTTTGGAGATGATGGAGACCGTAAATCGACGAACCCGCTCCCCCTGCTCCAAGTTCTCCTGCAGTACAACATGATCGATCAGATGTGGTGAATCTGTCTGATAGACCCAAGTACCCGGCTTCTCTTCTACAAAAGCAGAAGTATTTGCAATCGGTTGACCAAATCGACGACGAACCTCATCACCCATTTGCTCCAGCCTCTCAACATCAATCGCTGGTAGCAGACCTTCGCGGTCTGGACCGATGTTCAACAGGAGATTGGTCCCTCTACCGACGGAATGATAATAGAGCCCCATTAGCTCATCGAGCGATTTCAATGTATCTTCATTCTGATCACTATAGAACCAAGTGGAACGCAGCTGTACATCACATTCAGCCGGCAGCCAGAGTTGGCCACCAAGTTCATCTTCCTTATCCGAGAGGATAGACCATTCAACGGAATCCGTCACATTCCACGTAGGAATTGGTGCAATGCCGTCTTCGTTACCAATCCACCGGAAATCTGGATCCCCGATGTTAAAGATGAGAATATTCGGTTGGAGACGGCGAATTTCTCGGATAATCCTCGGCCAATCATATTCATGTCCTTCCGATCCACAGCCATCGAACCATAGAATATCGATATCGTCATAATCACCGAGCAGCTCGGTGATCTGATTCACGAAGTAATCATCGTATGCCTTCGCATCCTGCGTATAGAAATCCGCTGAACCATCGAAAGGTGAATAATAAAGACCTGGCTTCACATCATATTTACGGCATGCCTCGACGAATTCACGCACGACATCCCCTTGTCCATTTTTCCATGGTGAATATTCAACCGAGAACTTCGTATATTTCGAAGGCCAGTTCGAGAATCCATCATGATGTTTGGCCGTCAGCACGGCGTATTCCATTCCCGCTTCCTTCGCATTCCGAATCCACTGATCGCAGTCCAGACCTGTCGGCATGAATGCTTCTGGTGTCATCGCCCTTGCGTCGAAATCCACATACCCCTCGTAAAATGTCCGAAGACCAAAGTGAAGAAATAATCCAAATTCCCAATCTTGAAACTGCAGTTGTTTGACTCTAGGTACAACGGTCGTTTTGCTCAACATTGAAACCTCTCCTCTTGAACTTATTGTTTGTACCTGTATGTACGCGCTTTCAGGAAAATAGTTCCTCTTCGGATTATAAACAACAAAAAACCTCCCTACCGAGTAGAGAGGTTGTGCTTATTATATGAAGGTGGCGGAAAGAGTGGGATTCGAACCCACGCACGCCTTGCGACGCCTAGCTGATTTCGAGTCAGCCCCCTTGGGCCTCTTGGGTACCTTTCCGCAGCAAAACTAATTCTATCACACTTTAAGGCTTTCTGCAACAGGATTGTCCCAAAAATTTAGCCTTCCGTTGGAGGTTTGATGTGCTTCGAATTTCGAAGGACTTTCTTCATATTCTTCTCGAATTTCTGTCTAGGGATGAGAACACTATGCTGACAACCGATACATTTGACCCGGATATCCATCCCCATCCGAATAATCTCCATTTCATTGGTTCCGCACGGATGCGGTTTCTTCATCTGTACGACATCCCATAGTTCGAATTGTTTGCGTTCCACGCTCTATCCCTCCTTCTCAGCTCGGTGATACGTCACCATTCGCGGATATGGAATCTCAATGCCATGCGCATCGAGCAGCCGCTTCATTTCAATATTAACAAATCGTGCTACACCTGCTTGGGTATATGGTTTACACTCGGCAATAATCCGAATTTTCACATCCGATGCGCTCATCATTTGCACGCCGAGCACTTCCGGTACTTTCACCATATCTAAGTTACGTTCCTTTAGTTCAGGCATCGCCTTCTTCATAATCTCAATCGCTTCATCCACGTTCTCTTCATAAGCGACCGAAATATCGATAAATGCGACGGAATTATGCAATGAAAAGTTCGTGACCTCATTGATCATCCCATTTGGAATAATGAAAACTTCCCCTGTCCAGCTCTGGATGCGCGTTGAGCGTAGACCGATCACTTCAACGGTTCCACGATGCGTATTCACTTCGATCACATCACCGACGGCGAACTGGTCCTCGAAGATAATGAAGAACCCTGTAATGATATCTTTCACGAGACTCTGAGCCCCGAAACCAATCGCAAGTCCGAGTACCCCGGCTCCCGCTAGAATAGGTCTTAAATCTACGATATTCCACTCACTAATAATCATGAGAATCATGACGAAGTTAATGACATATGTCGTTACATTTTTGAGCAATTTACCGATCGTAATCATCCGTCTCGGTGTGAACTGCAATCGGTTATCGCCCTTTTTAATAATCAGATGGTTAATTGCCTTATGAAGAACACGAATCAACACGCGGCATACGATAATGATAAGGATCACCTTAAGGATCTCCCACATCATATTCTCCCATAGATTTGGGTTTGTTATTGGCCCCCATATTTTCTTCTGGAACCAATTCAGATTCTGTTCGATGATCTCACCTGTCTCTTCGGCAAGCGCATAATAAGCCACTACACCACTCCCTATCCCATTGTACTACATTTCCACTAACACATATTCATTCTCATGCTGCTCAAAAATCCCCCGGATCTCCACCTGTTCATCTATAATTGTCCTCTTCACCAATTCAACCTCTTGCGCAGGGAAATGAATCGATAACGCACAACCTGCTGTAATTTCCTTCGGGGTCGGACAAATATCGATTTCAATATCTAAGAACTCCAAGAGCATCTCCGTACGTAAAGCCTGCTGGGTTGAATCAAAAGCAATCAGCATCCATGCCCCCATAATTCTGCCTCACTCTCTCTATATAGAATGGATTCTTCTACACTTCGAAGTATAAATTGGCTCTTCCATCCATATACTAGGAATACAAATCATAGACGGAGGTTAACCCCATATGTCCTTTCCCCTGTATTCTAGCCGGATTAAAGAACTACCATCTCTCAAAATTGCGCATACCGAATCTCACATTCATGCAGCCGTCACGAACAGAATAGTAGATTTCCTGACACCCATTCCTGCTGAGAGTACAATTACGGTTGTATGTGTGGGTACAGATCGTTCAACAGGAGACTGTCTTGGACCTCTCGTCGGTTCCGCGCTCTCGAAGTTCAACAGCCCTCTATTCGAGATCTATGGGACGCTCGATCATCCGGTTCATGCCGTGAATTTAAGCGATACATTACAGTACATCGAATCCTCTGTCAAGAATCCGTTCATTATCGGTATTGACGCATGCCTCGGCCAGACGAGCAGCGTTGGGAATATCCAAGTCGCTTCTGGACCTGTTCGGCCTGGTGCAGGGGTGCACAAACAATTGCCGCCTGTCGGCGATATGCACATTACAGGGATCGTCAATGTAGGCGGCTTTATGGAATACTTCGTCCTGCAGAATACCCGCCTGAGCCTCGTCATGAAGCTATCGGACATTATTGCGAACAGCTTATATATGGCCGTCAAACAATGGCATCATCGGCTTAACTCTTACGCTGGGCGAGATTAAGTGCCTCCATCTCTTCAGTAGATAAAGGATATTTGGATTCACCTTGCTCCACAGGCTTGGCATACAAATACGTATTATCACGGCTATGGAGACCACTGAGGATAATTCCATCTTGTTCATCGTTCACAATCGCTAAGGAGAAGCTGAGATCTGCGCCATGACCTTGAAAAGGATTGTATCGTAGAAATCCAACATTGGATTTCATCTTCTTCATTTGCTGATGGATCCCATTCACTTGATTCGAATGTTCCAATTGACCTTCGCGTAATGCATAAATATGTTCTTTCATCTCAATGATGACATCCTCAAGTCCATTCACACCTGTGCCTTCCATCATGAGATCATACTTCTGTCTTAACCGCTTCAGCTTCACAGCCTGGACAATAAACATGATCAATACGATGATCATGAGTAAAGCCATTACACCCATAATAATCCACTGCATTTGTTCTAACATCATCGTGTCCATCTCATCTGTTCTCCCCTACCGTGCAAAATCCTCAATGATCTGTCTTACTGCCGATATCACGGCATAAATATCTTCTTCTGTTGTTGCATAACCCACGCTAACACGTACAGCTCCGCTATCCAGTGTTCCAGCAGATGCATGCGCTAATGGTGTGCAATGCATACCCGATCTGACGGCAATCCCATATTCGCGATCCAGACGAAAAGCGATCTGTGATGCATCTATGCCTTCAATAATAAAGGAGACAATTCCCGTCCGTGGCTGATTCTTGGGTGGTCCTAACAATTGGATACCCTCAAGAGTTTCTAATCCCTCCATCAGCAGCCTCGTCAACAACCATTCTTTAGTATGAATTTTTTCGACGGTCTCATTCAGAATAAATTTGACCCCTTCATTTAATCCTGCAATCCCTACTGTATTCGGTGTTCCTGCCTCGTAACGATCCGGTCGTACCAGTGGCTGCTCCATGTCTTCCGAACGGCTGCCTGTCCCCCCTCGCATGAGCGGCTCCAGATCGACGTGAGGGGCGATATAGAGCCCGCCAGTCCCTTGAGGGCCCAGAAGCCCTTTGTGTCCTGGGAAGGCTAGTAAATCGATCCCCATGCGTTCTACATCGATAGGCAGAATACCAGCTGACTGCGCAGCATCTACAAGCAGGAACGCACCTTGAGATCGTGTGAATTGTCCTATTTCTTCAATAGGTAAGATCGTCCCAAGCAGGTTAGAACTATGGCTGCAGATAACCAGTTTCGTATGTAGCTGGAATGACTCTCTAAACTTCGCCATATCCAGATTACCTGCAGTGTCTGTCTCGATATACGTTACTTCTATCCCACGCGTACGTCTCAAATACTCCAGGGGTCTTCGTACCGAATTATGTTCGATGGACGTTGCGATCACATGATCTCCGGATGATAACACACCCTGGATCGCCATATTAAGTGCCATCGTCGTATTCATCGTAAATGCGATATCATTCGGGTTTCGAATCCCGAATAATTTTGCTAGATTTCTTCTTGTCTGAAAGATCACTCGACTAGCTTGAACCGCCATTGAATGACTGCCCCGACCTGGATTGGCACCATACATAAGCATAGTGCTGCGCATAGCTTCGACGACCTGATCGGGCTTCGGCCATGATGTTGCTGCATGGTCCATATATATGACGCGTTGTTGCACTGAGTCTTCCAAGAATCGCACCCCTCTTTCCCCCAAAAAAAGAATAGCATACCTTAGTGTAATCCTTCACACAGAAGAATTCAATGGCATGCTACTTGGCAACATTTATTCTTAATTCATTAGCCCAACAACTCTAACAACCGTTCCAAATCTTGCTGACTATAATAGGCTAGTTCAATCTTACCTTTATCTTTGTTCGCCTTAATTTTGACCGTTGTTTTGAATCGTTCTCGTAAAGATTCTTCTACTTGATGAATGTATGGATCGCGTTTTTTTGCCTTCGCCTTTTCCTTAACCGCCGTTGTATTCGCGCTTAGGTTCTGAATGGCTTCCTCTAATTCCCGGACACTCCATTCATTGCTAATGGTAAGTTTGGCTAATTCTTTCACCTTACCGACATCTTTGACCCCGGCTATTGCACGAGCATGTCCCATCGATAATGTTCCACGTGAAACATAATCCTTCACTTCTTCAGGGAGCTGCAGTAACCGCAAGAAATTAGCGATATGTGAACGTGACTTGCCAACCTTCATCGATAGCTCCTCTTGCGTTAAGGAGAACTGATCCATTAAGCCTTGGTACGCAACCGCAACCTCAATGGCATTCAGATTCTCACGTTGGAGATTCTCGATTAGTGCAATTTCCATCACTTGTTGGTCATTAAAGTTACGAACAACCGCCGGAATTGTAGCATTCCCGCATAATTGCGAAGCACGGAAACGACGTTCCCCTGCAATGATTTCAAAACCCTTCAATACACTACGAACAATAATCGGTTGAATAACACCATGTTGCTTAATCGATTCGGCTAATTCTTGAATCGAAGCTTCATCAAATGTCTTGCGCGGCTGATACGGGTTGGGACGTAATTGACCTAACATAATTTCGATTACTTTGTCATCTTCATGAATAGACAATGATGGAATAAGTGCATCCAACCCTTTACCTAGACGTTTATTCACTTGATATCACTTCCTTTGCAAGTTCCAAGTACACTTCCGCACCTTTCGATCTCGGATCATACGTAATAATTGACTCGCCATGCGAAGGGGCTTCACTCAGCCTTACGTTGCGAGGAATAACGGTTTGATATACTTTTTGCTGGAAATATTTTTTGACCTCTTCAATCACTTGAATGCCTAAATTGGTTCGAGCATCGAACATCGTAAGTAGGACACCTTCAATTTGCAACGACGTATTTAAATGTTTCTGAACGAGCCGCACCGTATTCAGCAGTTGACTCAATCCTTCTAACGCATAATATTCACATTGAATCGGGATAATGACCGAATCCGCCGCTGTTAGTGAATTGATCGTTAGGATCCCGAGCGATGGCGGACAATCAATAATAATATAATCGAACATATGCTTCACCAGGTGAAGCGACTTCTTAAGACGAACCTCACGAGATATCGTAGGAACCAATTCAATTTCTGCACCAGCTAGTTGAATCGTTGCCGGCAGAATACTTAGTCCTGGAATTTGAGTTGGAAGAATCGCATCCTTCGGATGCACATCATTAATTATTACGTCATAGACGCAATTCGTAACGTCTGCTTTATTCACACCGATACCGCTTGTTGTATTCCCCTGCGGATCGATGTCAACCAATAAGACTCGTTTGCCGAGCGTGGCAAGTGCAGCTGATAAATTAACAGAAGTCGTTGTTTTACCAACGCCCCCCTTTTGGTTGGTTACAGCTATGATTTTAGACACTCATTCTCACCTCAAATTTATCAACAAGAAGACAGCAGTCATCGCTACCGCTGAACCGTGAAGCTTCTTTATGATCTTTTTGGAATTTTAATGACAATCTCGTAATGGTCTTCATGATCTTTCTCATCGGTTTTAATCTGCATCCCTGTACCGGACACCATCTCAATCGATTGACGAATTGTATTCAGAGCAAGACGTACATCTTTCGTGAATGAAATACGTTTGGACTTGTTCTTCGGCTGCAACGCTTCTTTATAGAAGGCAACACGAGTTTCCGTCTGTTTTACATTTAGTTCTTTTGTTATTATATCATTCAATACCTTTAATTGCAGTTCTTCCGAATCAAGTGAGAGCAGCGCTCTTGCATGACGCTCCGTAATTTGACGTTCCATCAGCGCCAATTTCACAGATTCAGGTAAATTTAATAGACGAATTTTATTCGCAATGGTCGATTGGCTCTTACCCAGACGCTGAGCCAAGCTCTCTTGCGTTAGACTATGTAAATCCATTAATTTCTGATACGCTACCGCTTCTTCAATCGAAGTTAAGCCTTCACGTTGTAAGTTCTCGATTAAGGCGATTGACGCCGCTTGGGAGTCATTGAACTCGCGAACAATTGCAGGAATCGTATCCAGGCCAAGACGCGTAACCGCCCGCCAACGACGTTCCCCCGCAATAATCTCATACTTCCCATTGCGCATACGAACAACAATCGGTTGAATCACGCCATGCGTTTTGATCGTCTGGCATAGTTCATCGATTTTTTCATCGTCAAATATTGTTCGTGGTTGATAAGGACTTGTAACAATCTCCGCAACCGGGATTTGCTTGATCTCATCCTGATTATTTTTTTCTGCGATTCCAAATAGTTTAGACAATTGTTCTTTCATTTCGTATGATACCACCTAAATTCATAATCGCACTCGAATGGCAATCAGAACGATAACTAACAGGCACTGTTTTGTTGATTCTACCCTATCAATCTATGAATGTTCTGATGGATTCTTGCGTTCAGAGAACACATGAAAAAACAGCTCACGCACTTCACTCCATGGAATAGTAGCGCCGCTACGTTTCAATCCATTTGCCTCTCGATGTACCTAAACCATGATCCAGTAGAAACTTCAGCATGTCTATCCAACCGCAAAAAATGTTTTCGCCAATGAACAAAATCCGTGCATTCGTTTCGATATTCAATTCATAAAAAACAAAAATTAAGAGAATGAGGCTTTTCATAGCTGAATAGCCTCACATGGATAACGTCCCTAGAAGTACGACAAAGTTGGTTCTTCTAGCAAATTACTTCTATTACTATATATTCTCCAGTTCTATCGCGTTTTCCTGCCAGACATTTGGCGTGAAGCAACATTTTCATGAAATGTTCCACGTGAAACATCTCTTTCCTTATGCTGCGGAAAATTTATACGAGCGGACTTTTTAAAGGCGTTCCTGCTTTGCGAGGGTATTTGGCTGAGGTTGGGCCTTTCTTATCGACGATAACGATATGACGATCTGAATCTTCTACGGGGAGTTTGAAATGTTCAACCCGATTAACGCTGCCCTTCAACTCTTTGAAGCTTCGTGCAGCTTCCTTAATTTCATCTGTCAGATCTGTTCCCTTCATCGCTGCGAAGGTTCCCCCAACTCTTACAAATGGAAGACAGAATTCGTTCAAGACTGCAAGACGCGCAACCGCACGTGCGGTTACGAGATCGAAATAATCACGATATTTGAATTGTCGAGCAACATCCTCTGCACGTCCATGAATGCATTGCACATCGGAGAATCCGAGCTGCTCAACTAAATGATTCAGAAATTGAATGCGCTTGTTCAACGAATCTACAATCGTAACTTTTAAATGCGGGAAACAGATTTTTAGAGGAATGCTCGGAAATCCTGCACCAGAACCAATATCTGCGACTGTCGTTATCTCCTTCATATTCAAAAAGAAAGAAAGTGATACAGAGTCGTAGAAATGCTTCGTATAGACCTGCTCTCTTTCTGTAATACCCGTTAAATTCATTTTCTCATTCCAAGTGACCAATTCTCTCAAATAAATCTCAAATTGATTGAGTTGTTGCTCGGTCAGCGAAATATCATATTTCGCCAACCGTTCTGCAAACACAGTTTGAATGTGATCCATAATTTATCCTCTCGATGCTGTTACGCGGTTATAGTGTTCCAAGTATACGAGCAGAATTGAAATGTCTGCTGGTGTTACGCCGGAAATCCGTGAAGCCTGCCCAATGGAAATCGGACGGATTTTATTCAGCTTCTGCTTCGCTTCTGTCGCGATTCCATGAATGTCGGTGTAATCAATATCATCCGGGATTTTCTTCTTCTCCATCTTCTGAAGACGTTCAACTTGTAGTAATTGCTTCTCAATATAACCCGAATATTTAATTTGAATTTCTACTTGCTCTTTCATTTCTTCTGTTAATTCATGCGAAGATGGTGAAATCGGTTCGATATGCGCATAAGTCACTTCAGGTCGACGAAGCAATGTCAGAATGTCCACCCCATTCGTTAATGGTGCAGATCCGACCGAAGCAAGCATCGCTTGCACTTGCTCGTCTGGGCGAATCTTCGTCGTGCGAAGTCGCTCGATTTCTAGCTCGACCATTTCCTTCTTATGCATAAATTTCGCATATCGTTCTTCTGTGATCAGACCAATCTCATGCCCTATTGGTGTAAGTCTAAGATCCGCATTGTCATGGCGCAATAAAAGACGATATTCTGCACGAGATGTCAGCAATCGATAAGGCTCGCTCGTGCCCTTCGTTACCAGATCATCAATAAGTACGCCAATGTACCCTTGGGATCGATCTAACACGACAGCTTCTTTGCCTTGTACTTTACGAGCAGCATTAATTCCGGCCATAATTCCTTGTCCTGCCGCTTCCTCATACCCTGATGTTCCGTTAATTTGTCCCGCTGTGAATAGTCCAGGTACCAGCTTCGTTTCCAAAGAAGGATAAAGCTGTGTAGGCACAACAGCATCATATTCGATCGCATACCCTGTACGCATCATATCGACTTTCTCGAGGCCAGGAATCGAACGAAGAATTTGCAATTGTACATCTTCTGGCATACTAGTCGAGAGTCCTTGTACATAATACTCCGATGTATTTTTACCTTCTGGCTCCAAGAAAATTTGATGTTTTGGCTTATCGCTGAACCGTACAATTTTATCTTCAATGGAAGGGCAATAACGTGGCCCTGTCCCTTCAATCGCACCCGAGAACATTGGTGCACGGTGCAAGTTATCATTAATAACCTGATGCGTCGCAGATGATGTGTACGTCAACCAACAAGGGAGCTGTTCATTGCTCGATGAAATCGTCTCGAAGGAGAAGAACTTCGGATGCTCATCACCAGGTTGAATTTCGGTCTTGGAGAAGTCAATCGTATCTTTATGAACACGCGGTGGTGTTCCTGTTTTGAATCGAACCAACTGTAGTCCTAACTCACGAAGCGATTCAGACAATCTAACCGATGGCTGTTGGTTATTTGGTCCGCTCTCATACATCAGTTCACCCATGATGATCTTACCGCGTAGATACGTCCCTGTCGTTAAGACAACAGCCTTCGCACGATACTGCGCACCTGTCTTCGTTACAGCACCTACACATTTGCCATCCTCAACAATAAGCTCTTCTACCATCCCTTGGCGAAGTGTTAAATGCGCCGTCTCTTCAATCGTCTTCTTCATCTCATGTTGATACAGGAATTTATCAGCTTGCGCCCGAAGGGCATGAACAGCCGGTCCCTTCCCTGTATTCAGCATTCGCATCTGAATGAACGTCTTATCGATATTGCGTCCCATCTCTCCCCCAAGGGCATCGATTTCACGCACGACATGACCTTTAGCCGGACCACCAATCGATGGATTACACGGCATAAACGCCACCATATCTAAATTGATTGTGAGCAGTAAAGTCTCACATCCCATCCTTGCAGATGCGAGTGCAGCTTCAACACCTGCATGCCCTGCACCGATGACAATCACATCATATTCCCCAGCTAAATAGCCCATTTTCCGATCCTCCTTATTACTTACCTAGACAGAATTGACTAAATATTTGATCAATCAGCGAATCGCCTACTGCATCGCCAATAATTTCACCTAACTGTTCCCACGCCGCTCTTACATCAATCTGGATCAAATCAATCGGAATATGCTCTTCCGTTGCCCCAATCGCATCTTGAAGTGACACAATGGCCTTTTTCAGCAATGCAATATGTCGAACATTGCTCACATAGGTCAAATCATTCGATTCAATACCGCCGCTGAAGAAGATGCCGGCAATGGCTGCCTCTAATGCATCCAGTCCCTCTTGCTCTTTAACCGACATCTTCACAATCCGATCCGGTTCGAACATCTCTTCAATCTGACGCAGCTCGAGTTGTCGTGGTAAATCCATTTTATTCAGTACGACAATCACTTGTCTACTCTTGATTTGTTCCATCAGTTGCAAGTCATCGGCATGCAGCGGCTCATTCTGATTCATCACCAAAACGACAAGATCCGCATCCTCAAGCGCAGATTTCGACCGCTCGACACCAATTTGCTCGACCACATCCGCTGTTTCGCGAATACCCGCTGTATCTAATAACTTAAGCGGAATACCATTAATCGTAATGAATTCCTCAATCACATCACGCGTTGTCCCAGGAATATCCGTAACAATTGCCTTGCTCTCTTTGGCTAATGCATTTAATAAGGAAGATTTACCGACATTCGGACGTCCGACAATCGCCGTTACGATCCCTTCCCTTAATATTTTGCCTTCATTCGCCGTTCTTAACAACTTCTCGATACTCTCCATCACCTGTGAACATTTCTCACGAATAAACGCACTCGTCAGCGATTCGACATCATGCTCTGGATAATCAATATTCACTTCAATATGCGCCATCGTCTCAAGCAACGTATACCTTTGGGCTTCAATCTCTTTCGACAAATTTCCTTGTACTTGCTTGAACGCTGCCGAGAACGCACGTTCTGATTTGGAACGTATTAAGTCGATAACGGCTTCGGCTTGAGATAAGTCAATCCGGCCATTCAAGAAGGCGCGCTTTGTGAATTCACCGGGCTCAGCCAGACGAACATTCTGCTGCAGTAAAATGTCCATCACTCTTTTGACTGCGATCACGCCGCCATGTGTACTAATCTCAACGACATCTTCCATCGTAAAGGAACGCGGCGCACGCATTACGGTCACGAGCACTTCTTCCATTTTCTCACGCGTATTCGGGTTAACAATATATCCATAGTGAATCGTATGGGAATCCACTTGCGTTAATTTATTTTTCGCGGCAAATATCGAATCGACAATCGTGACCGACTCTGGACCGCTCACGCGAACAATCGCAACACTCCCCTCACCTACGGCTGTTGCAATGGCTGCTATCGTATCATTGATCATGCTAACACCTCTTCATCTATGAAAAAAGCAATGACTCGGCATCGATCCAGGAGTCATTGCATTTTCGTCTACTTAAGTGTAATAATCACACGGCGATTTGGTTCTTCGCCTTTACTAAATGTTTTTACTTTTGGATGATTTTGAAGCTTCGCGTGAATCATTTTCCGCTCTTGCGGCGACATCGGTTCGAGTACGACCTCTTTCCGAGTCCGGATCACTCGGCCAGCGAGTCTATCCGCTAGATCCTCAAGCGTCTTTCTGCGGCGGTCGCGGAACGATTCAGCATCGAGCACAACGCGCAGATGATTCTTCGAATATCGGTTAACGACAATATTCGTCAGATACTGCAGCGCATCCAAGGTCTGACCTCGACGCCCGATGAGCAATCCGAGATTGGATCCGGTAATGTTCAAGACATGACCTTCACGATCTTGTGTATGCTCGACTTCAATCTCTAAATCCATTGTACTTGCCACTTCTTGAATAAAGCGTATGGCTTCTCTTACCGGGAACGTATCGTCTTTCTCTTCCACTGCAACAGGCTCTACAGCTTGTACCGCCGAAATCGTTGCAGCCTCTGGCTCAGGGAACAGCGTTAATTCTACCTTTGCTGCTCTGGCACCGATGAGGCCGAACAATCCTTTGGACGGCTGCTCTAATACTGTAATCGAAACGCGATCCTCAGTTGTATTCAACTGGGTTAAACCGTTCTTTACTGCATCCTCAATCGATTTACCTGAAGCTACGACTGTTCTCATTTGGCAGGGAGGGCCTCCTTGTCTTTACCCGATTTTCTTTTATATAGGAAGTAATTCTGAATAATTGTATAAAGGTTACTGTATATCCAATAGAGTGGCAACGCGGCTGGGAACTGAATCGCCATCACGAAGATCAATACTGGGAAGATGAAGAACATCATTTTCATTGCGCCCGTCGCTTGCGTTGGCATCATCTTCGATTGTACGAATGTTGTGATTGCCGCAATGACCGGTAGAATGTAGAGATGATCTGGTTTGCCCAGCTCCATCCATAAGAAAGCGTGCTCTTTAATATGAATGTTCATGTAAATCGAATTATACAGTGCGATGAATACCGGCATCTGAATAAGTAATGGAAGACATCCTGCAAGAGGATTGATTGAATTCTGTTGGAACAGCTTCATTGTCTCTTCCTGTTGTTTCTTCGGATCGTCTTTATACTTCTGCTTGATCTTGTTGACTTCCGGCTGAATCTCTTGCATTGCTTTGGAACTGCGCATTTGCTTGATTGTGAGTGGTAAGATTAACGTACGTACGATCAACGTGAGCACTAGAATAGCTAGACCATACTCTCCGCCAAACCATCTTGCGAATGTATCCAGTGCATAGGAGAAATAATACACGACATTAGACTGCCAAAATCCTCCGTTTTTCATCTCTTCCGTCGTCAACGATGCATGTTGTGTTGTCGAAGTACAGCCCGCGAGCAAGACAACCAGCATCACAAGTGCGACGAGGACAATCCATTTACGGTTACGTAGCTTATTCAGAAACAAGATTCATAACTCCTCTCTTCGCCTACCGATTCCAATGTAAATAATAACATATTTAATACAACAAAGAAACTGTCCACATGCTAGCGGGACCGCTTAATGAGCGATGCTTTTTTGAGCACATGCAGAATACTCTTCTCCATCTCTTGAAAAGACATCTGGACAGCCCCTTTTCGTACAATAAAGACCATATCGACATGGTCGATGATCCGTGCTTCATTTTTACGGACAATTTCCTTAATGAGCCTACGCATTCTATTGCGAACGACCGCATTCCCAATTTTTTTACTTGCAGAGATGCCTAATCGAAACCGATCGATTTCCGGCTTGTTGAACCAATACACCACAAATTGATGATTGGCGAATGATTTGCCATGCCGATAGACACGTGTGAAGTCTGCACGATTAGTTAAACGCAGTTTTTTTTGCACGACGAACTCCTCTGGCCTCATGAGATTAGATCAACTGTCAGTATCGACCAACAGACACCTTTATAAACCGTACCATTGCATACGATTTCTTCTCCTTACATGAAAAAAAGACCACCAAAAGTGGTCTTATCATACGCTCTAAGCGCTTAATTTGTTTCTGCCTTTAAGACGACGAGCAGCTAAAACCTTGCGGCCGTTCTTCGTGCTCATTCTCTTACGGAAACCATGAACCTTTTTACGTTTACTTACATTTGGTTTAAATGTAGGTCTCATTTATTTGCACCTCCTCAAAGGAATTCCAATTATCGGTCTTCAAAAAACACCTTATACCATTAAATCATGGGCTGCTCCAAATGTCAACCAATCCCTCTTTATACCATATAGAAGATATTCGCTCAAATGTATGACATTCTTCCTTGATCCATAAACTATACCACTCACATTATCCACAGCCCTGCCCGAATACATATACACAGATTTGTTCGACAAAAACTTACCCACAGCGGACAACCTGTGAATAATAAAAATCACATTTTGGATAACTTTGTCGTTTATTCAACAAGTTATAAACAATATCTTGTGTTGTATATAAAAATTATACACAAGTTATTGAATTTGTGGATAAAATCCTTGAATCCGTTGAAAATCAAGCCTCTTTTTGCTATGCTTAGATTACTTTTTGCTGTGAATAGCCGTTTAAATTAACAATCTTATCAACAGCCTGTGGATAACGTTGTGAACAAACTTCGATGTAAGGGTACAAAATCAGTTGCACGATACTGCATTTTGTGGATATTTCTACATCGTTTTTTCTTTTTCTACGACATTGGACAAGCTTAGCTTGTTCAAAAGGCACCCCCATGGCTACAACCACATTTGAAATAATAATAAGGAGTGACTTCTGTGGATAGCAGCCATACGAACGAAATATGGCATCAAATTTTGTCTGTCATCCAAACAAAATTAAGCAAACCCAGCTTTGATACCTGGTTTAAAGCAACGCGACTCGTATCCCTGAGTGATTCTTCCGTCATCATATCGGCACCGACTTCTTTCGCAGTAGAATGGCTTGAAAGCCGCTATACCAAATTAGTCGCATCTGCCATTTCTGAATATTTGGACAAAAAAGTTGACGTCAAGTTTGTCATCGACGAACCGAAACAGATCGATCTACTGCCACCTCAACCATTAACGGCAGCTACAGAGCCGGTCGTTCAAGACGAACCATTTCCTCATATGTTAAATCCGAAGTATACCTTCGATACATTTGTTATTGGTGCGAATAACCGTTTTGCCCATGCTGCGTCGCTTGCCGTAGCAGAAGCTCCGGCCAAAGCCTATAATCCGCTCTTCTTATATGGGGGCGTTGGTCTTGGCAAGACGCACTTAATGCATGCGATCGGTCAATTTATATTGGAGCATAATCCTTCCGCCAAAGTACTCTATCTTTCATCTGAGAAATTTACGAATGAATTTATTAATGCCATTCGTGATAACCGTGGGGAAAGCTTCCGGAATAAATACCGCAACATCGATATTTTGCTGATCGATGATATTCAATTTCTAGCGGGGAAAGACGGGACACAAGAGGAATTCTTCCATACTTTCAATGCGCTGCATGAAGAACGGAAGCAGATCATCATTTCCAGTGACCGGCCGCCGAAAGAAATACCGACATTGGAAGAAAGACTTCGTTCCCGGTTTGAATGGGGTTTAATTACCGATATTCAGGCTCCGGATCTGGAGACGCGTATCGCAATTCTTCGGAAAAAAGCGAAAGCAGAGAATCTGGATATTCCGAATGAAGCCATGGTCTATATTGCCAGTCAAATTGATACGAACATTCGAGAGCTCGAGGGCGCTCTTATTCGTGTCGTTGCCTATTCTTCGCTCATTAATGAAGACATCACATCGCATCTCGCAGCCGAAGCACTCAAGGATATTATCCCATCTGCCCGTCCGCGAATGATTACGATTCAACATATTCAACAGAAAGTCGGCGAATTCTACAATTTGAAGCTCGAGGATTTCAAAGCAAGAAAGCGGACCAAAGCGGTTGCTTATCCGAGACAAATTGCGATGTATCTCTCACGCGAATTAACGGATTATTCCCTTCCGAAGATCGGCGAAGCTTTTGGCGGGCGCGACCATACGACGGTCATCCATGCCCATGAGAAAATCAGCCAAAATCTGAAGAACGATCAGGAATTATATAAAATCATCAATAACATCACAGAGAAAATTAAAAACCCTACGTGATATGACGTTTTCTTCTAAAAATCTATCAACACCTATACTTCAAAACAAAAACGCCTATGCACAATCTATACACATGTGGATAGGCTTCATTTTTGGACGTTTAAGGCACTTATCCACATATTCAGGGTGCCTACTACGATTACTAATAATTATTTAAAGAATTACAACTATACACAGCGTCGTACGAATTCATTTTTCCCAAGGAAAATGTAAAAGGAGAATTCCCATGAAAATCAGTATTTTAAAACATGAACTCAATGATTCGATACAAAATGTATCTAAGGCGATTTCCAGTCGAACTACAATTCCCATTCTCAGTGGTATCAAAATCGATGTTTCTTACCAAGGGGTAACTTTAACAGCAAGTGATACAGATATTTCGATTCAAAGTTTTATTCCTGTTGAAGACGATAAACAAACCATCGTTCAAATCGAGAAAATTGGTAGCGTCGTATTGCCTGCTAAATTTTTTATCGAAATGATTAAGAAATTGCCGTCAGAATTTATCGAAATTGAAGTAAAAGAACATTTCCAGACGTTTATCCGTTCTGGTGCAACAGATATTCAAATGGTCGGCCTGGATCCTGAAGAATTCCCTGTACTTCCAACGATCGAAGAAAACGAAGTACTCAGTATTAACGGGGATCTTCTCAAAACGATGATCAAACAAACCGTATTCGCAATTTCAACGAACGAAAGCACACCGATTCTAACGGGGATCCTCTGGAATCTATCCGGCAATGAATTGAAATTTGCAGCAACAGACCGCCACCGCTTAGCAAGCCGCACGGCAACGATCCAAGTTGAATCCGAGGCTCGGTTTAACAATGTTGTTATTGCAGGTAAAACCTTAAATGAATTAAGCAAAATCGTGCCGGATCAAAATACAATTGTCGACATTGTCGTATCGGATAACCAAGTGTTATTCAAAATCGATCGTGTCTTGTTCTATTCGCGTATATTGGACGGCATTTATCCCGATACTTCTAAAATTATTCCGCAGAATTACAAAACAGAACTCGTCCTGGATACAAAAAAATTAACGGAAGCAATTGATCGTGCTTATTTGCTATCCCGCGAAGAAAAGACGAACATTGTACTACTCTTGACCAAAGAGGACGGCAGCATCGAGATTTCTTCGAGCTCGACACAGCTTGGTAAAGTAACAGAGCAGTTGGACGCGCGTGAATTTAACGGCGAGCCACTTCGCATCACATTTAACTCCAAATATATGCTAGACGTGCTGAAAGTCATCGAAAGCGAATATATATTTATTGGATTCACAGGCGCCATGAGCCCGATCATCATTAAACCGACAGATCATCAGAACAGCTTGCATCTGATCCTGCCGTATCGTACACCGCAAGTCTAATTAGGCACCACGAATCGCTTTTTGAAAGGGACGGGATGATGAAGAAGATTACGATTAAGACCGAATATATTACATTAGGCCAATTCTTGAAGCTATCGGACTGCATTGCAACAGGAGGCCACGCGAAGTTTTTCCTGCAGGAGGAACAAGTATGGGTCAACGGAGAACCTGAAAATCGTCGCGGACGCAAGCTATATGACTCCGATATTGTCAAAGTGGACGGGCATGGCGAGTTTCAAGTCGAACGATCTACGCTTTCGTAATAAGTTGTCGATTCAGACACGAGGGGAGACGAAGGCGTGTTCGTTAAAAACATTCGGCTGCAGAACTACCGCAATATTCCCGAGATAGAACTAAATACCGACCAAAAAGTGAACATTTTCATTGGTCAGAATGCGCAGGGCAAGACGAATTTGCTTGAAGCGATCTTCGTACTTGCCCTGACCAAATCGCATCGCACGGATAAGAACAAAGAACTAATCGGCTGGGGAGAATCGAGAGCGCATCTCGAAGCAGTTGTGGATAAGAAGTATGGGCCCGTTCATCTCGAGCTCAATCTCGCCCAACAAGGCAAGCAGGCGAAGATCAACGGGCTCGAGCAGAAGAAGCTTAGCAATTTCATTGGGGCGCTCAATGTTGTCATGTTCGCGCCGGAAGACTTGGAAATTGTCAAAGGGACACCTGGGATTCGCCGGCGGTTCCTCGATATCGAGATCGGTCAAGTCCAGCCCAATTACCTCTACGCTCTCCAGCAATATCAGAAAATTGTCGTTCAGCGTAACAATGTACTTAAGAATGCATGGCAGCAAGGAGCCTCCTCCCAAGCGATGCTCGATGTATGGAACGAACAGCTTGTGACACAAGGTGTTAAAATCATCAAAAAAAGGAAACAATTTATAAGTAAATTAGAACAGTGGGCCAAATCGATTCATCAAGGGATTACGAACGGTATTGAAGAGCTCTCGATTAGCTACCTTCCTTCTTTCCCCATGGACGGGTCGGAAGATGAAGCTGTCTTATTTGAGCATTTTATGATAAAGTTATCACAAATGAAGGAACAGGAAATACGGCGTGGAATAACCCTCGTAGGGCCTCATCGCGATGATCTCTCTTTTTATATCAACGATAAAGAAGTTCAAACGTACGGTTCACAAGGCCAACAGCGCACGACCGCACTATCGCTTAAATTAGCTGAGATTGAGCTCATTCATGAGGAAATTGGCGAATATCCGGTACTTCTGCTGGATGATGTACTGTCAGAACTTGACCAGAATCGACAAACGCAGTTGATCGAGACGTTCCAGAGCAAGGTGCAGACGTTCATTACGACGACAGGTATCGAGAGCATTCATGCGAGCAAGCTGAAAGATGCGAACATCTACCATGTCCGTTCGGGAAATGTAATGCGTTAAGCACTGAAATCAGCCTTTTGAAGAAGGCTTTGAGGAGTGGAATCTGATGTATATTCATTTAGGCGGGGAAAAGGTGATTCGCTCGTCAGAGCTCGTAGCAATTTTCGATGTATCCATTGAGAAATCATCTAAGTGCTCGAAGCAATTTCTATCCCATGCGGAAGGGCAGAAGAACGTGGAAGTAATCGGCGAGGAAGAAGCGAAATCCATCGTTGTCACCAAAGGCAAAATATATTATTCCCCGATTTCCTCTACGACGTTGAAAAAAAGAGCGAACTCTTTTACGGCGGGGGCGTAAAAATCCTCGATTCGTTGAATTGAAACTATAGAAGTAGGTGAAGGGCATGTCTATGAACCAAAATACTTATGATGAGAGTCAGATTCAGGTACTCGAAGGGCTTGAGGCTGTTCGTAAACGTCCTGGGATGTATATCGGCTCAACCAGCGGTAAAGGGCTTCATCATTTGGTATGGGAAGTAGTCGATAATAGTATTGATGAGGCTTTGGCCGGTTATTGCGACACCATTCAAATTATTATTCATGAAGATAATAGTATTACCGTTATTGATAATGGGCGCGGTATTCCAGTAGGTGAGAATGCGAAGCTGAAGCGTCCGACACTTGAAGTTGTTCTAACCGTTTTGCATGCCGGGGGTAAATTCGGTGGTGAAGGCTATAAAGTATCGGGTGGTTTGCACGGGGTAGGGGTATCCGTCGTTAATGCGTTGTCAGAGCAACTCATTGCTCAAGTTCGACGTGACGGTCATATCTATCAACAAGAATTCCGTCGGGGTACGCCGCAATATGATATGAAAGTGGTTGGCGAGTCGGATGAGACGGGAACAACCATCCGATTTAAACCGGATCCAGAGATCTTTACAGATACAACGGTCTATGAATACGATACCTTGGTATCTCGTGTTCGTGAGCTTGCCTTCTTGAACAAAGGCATCTCCATTGTTATTCTTGATGAGCGCTCAGGCCAGACACATACATTCAAAGCCGAAGGCGGGATTATTGAATTCGTTAAATATTTGAACCGCAGCCGCGAAGTATTGCATGAACAGCCGATCTACGTTGAGGGAATGAAGGATAATATCCAAGTGGAAGTCGCGCTGCAATACAATGAAGGTTATACCGAGAATATTTATTCTTTTGCCAATAATATCAATACCCATGAGGGCGGAACGCATGAATCGGGCTTCAAGAGTGCCTTGACGCGGATCATTAACGACTATGCACGTCGTGTGAACTTGCTTAAGGATAATGACTCCAACTTCTCAGGTGATGATGTACGTGAAGGATTAACGGCGATTATCTCCGTGAAAATTCCTGAACCGCAATTCGAAGGTCAGACGAAGACGAAGCTCGGGAACAGTGAAGTTCGCGGGATCGTAGAATCCTTCTTCGCAGAGAAATTCCAGGAGTTCTTGGATGAGAATCCTGCTGTATCGCGTAAAATCGTTGAGAAGGGCCAACAAGCCGCACGTGCACGTGAAGCTGCGAAGAAAGCTCGTGAACTGACACGTCGTAAGAGTGCGCTTGAAGTGAGTTCATTGCCTGGGAAATTAGCAGACTGTTCCTCGAAGGATGCTTCGATCAGCGAATTGTACATCGTAGAGGGTGACTCTGCGGGCGGTTCGGCGAAGCAAGGACGCGATCGTCATTTCCAAGCGATTCTACCGCTTCGTGGTAAGATTTTGAACGTTGAGAAGGCACGCCTCGATCGGATTCTATCGAACCTTGAGATTCGTGCGATCATTACGGCAGCAGGTACAGGAATTGGTGAAGATTTTGATCTTGCGAAAGCACGTTATCATAAAATCATCATCATGACGGACGCCGATGTCGACGGTGCGCATATTCGGACACTTCTTCTGACGTTCTTCTATCGTTACATGCGCAAGTTGGTTGATGCAGGTTATATCTATATTGCGCAGCCGCCACTATTCAAAGTGGAACGTAATAAAGTCGTGCGTTACGCTGGTAGTGAAAAAGAACGTGACGATATCATTGCGGAGTTCGGCGAAGGTGCGAAATATAATGTCCAACGTTATAAAGGTCTCGGTGAGATGAATGCTGGGCAGCTGTGGGAGACGACAATGGATCCTGAGAGCCGCTCGATGCTGCAAGTGACAATCGATGACGCGATGGAAGCAGATGCGATCTTCGATGCACTGATGGGAGATAACGTTGAACCAAGACGTGACTTCATTCATCAATATGCGAAAGATGTTAAGAACCTAGATATTTAGATCACAGGGGAGATGGGGAACCATCTTCCTTTTCTTTTAAACAGGGTAATACCATGAAAAGAAATGAAAACAGCAGGACAATCATCTTATTCAATGGTATAATAGAGGTATTGTGCCGCGTTGCACGGACGCCATCGTCCATAGGTTTAATTGTACTTGGATGGTGGAACAAATAGAAATAAATGGATTATGTTTTGAGGGATATACAGTTTGAGGAGGTCCAGCATGTCAGAAGAAACACGCTCGCAAATTAAAGATCGGGACATTGGTGTTGAAATGCGCGAATCCTTCATGGATTATGCGATGAGCATCATTGCTAGCCGTGCTTTACCTGATGTTCGCGATGGTCTGAAGCCGGTTCACCGTAGAATTTTGTTCGCGATGTCGGAGCTCGGCATGTCGCCCGACAAGCCGTACAAGAAATCGGCGAGAATCGTCGGAGAAGTTATCGGTAAGTATCATCCTCACGGGGATTCGGCTGTCTATGAGACCATGGTCCGGATGGCACAAGATTTCTCGCTTCGATATATGTTGATCGACGGGCATGGTAACTTCGGTTCCATTGACGGTGATTTTGCAGCGGCAATGCGTTATACCGAAGCACGGTTGTCTAAGATTGCAATGGAAATGCTGCGCGACATTAACAAAGAAACGGTCGATTTTGCACCGAACTATGACGGGGAAGAGCATGAACCGGTTGTTTTGCCGGCTCGCTTTCCGAATTTGCTCGTTAATGGGGTTTCGGGGATCGCTGTCGGGATGGCTACGAATATTCCGCCACACAACTTGTCCGAAGTTATTGATGGGGTTCAGGCGCTGATTAACAATCCTGAGATCACGCCAATGGAACTAATGGATTACATAAAGGGTCCTGATTTCCCAACATCCGGCTATATCCTTGGACGGGAAGGAATTCGTCAAGCTTATGCCACAGGACGCGGATCGGTTACGATGCGCGCACGTGCAACCATCGAAGAGAACGGGAATCGTGCACGAATCGTAGTCCATGAACTGCCTTACCAAGTCATCAAAGCGCGTCTCGTCGAGAAAATTGCTGAATTGGTTCGTGAGAAGAAATTAGAAGGAATAACAGATTTAAGAGATGAATCCGACCGTAACGGCATGCGCATCGTGATTGAGCTTCGTAAAGATGTGAATCCGAATGTGGTATTGAATAATCTCTATAAACATACAGCGATGCAGACGAACTTCGGGATTAATATGCTTGCTCTAGTCGATAAGCAGCCTAAAGTTCTGAATTTGAAAGATATGCTCTATCACTACCTGGAGCATCAGAAGGTCGTTATCCGTCGTCGTACAGAGTTCGATCTGAAGAAAGCAGAAGCTCGCGCTCATATTTTAGAGGGACTTCGTATTGCGCTTGATCATATCGATGAAGTGATCGCATTGATTCGTGGATCCAAGTCAGACGAAGAAGCGCGTGAAGGCTTAATTACTCGGTTCGGTCTAAGTTTCGATCAGGCTCAAGCGATTCTCGATATGCGTCTACGCCGGTTAACCGGTTTGGAACGCGATAAGATCGAGAATGAGTACCAAGAACTCATGTTGAAGATTGCGGAGTATCGTGAGATTCTTGCGAATGAACAGCTTGTGCTCGATATCATTAGTGAAGAATTGAACGAGATCAAGACACGATTTGGTGATGAGCGCCGTACCGAAATTACGGTTGGTGAAGAGAGCATCTTGGACGAGGATCTTATCCCACAGGAAGATGTGATCGTGACGATTACCCATTCGGGTTATATCAAGCGTCTTCCAGTGAACACATACCGCAGTCAACGACGCGGCGGTAAAGGTGTTATTGGGATGGATACGAAAGACAACGACTTCGTTGAGCATCTTTTCGTAACCAATACGCATCATTACCTCATGTTCTTCACGAATAAAGGTAAGGTGTACAAGATCAAGGGTTATGAGATCCCAGATCTAAGCCGTACGGCTAGAGGGACACCAATCATCAACTTGATTCATATCGAGCAGGGTGAGACGATTAATGCCGTCATTCCAGTCCAGAAATTTGACAGTGATGAATATTTGTTCTTCGCGACACGTCAAGGGATTGTGAAGAAGACACCGCTTGATGATTATACGAATATTCGTAAGGGCGGCTTGATTGCGATTAATCTTCGTGAAGACGATGATCTGATCGGGGTTAAGTTAACAGACGGTAATCAAGAGATTATTATGGGAACAAGCCAAGGAATGTCGATCCGCTTCTCCGAGAGCGATGTTCGTTCGATGGGACGCAGCGCAACCGGGGTTAAAGGGATTAACATTGCTGAAGATGATAAAGTCATCGATATGGATATCGTGGATCCGGAGCTTGAGGTGTTGATTGTAACTTCCAAAGGTTACGGTAAACGTACCCCAGCAACAGAGTATCGTTCTCAGACTCGTGGCGGTAAAGGGATTAAGACCATTAACGTCACGGAGAAGAATGGCCCTGTTGTAGGACTCAAAGTGGTTCGTAATGAAGAAGACTTGATGATCATTACGGAATCAGGCACATTGATTCGGATGAGCATGTCAGGTATCTCCACGATGGGACGTTATACGCAAGGGGTTAGATTGATTAATATCCGTGAAGATGATTCGGTTGCAACGGTAGCACGCGCGGATAAGAGTGAAGAAGAAGAAGAGTCGAATGGGGAATTCCAGGATCAAGCAGAGGGTCTAGAATCAGTTGATGAAGCAGCTGAGTCGGGTACAGAAGTGCAAGATGCAGAAGAACCAGGGGATTCAGAAGAATAGACAATCGTAGTTGCATATACGGGAGAAGTGAAGCCACAATGGCGAATGTGACGGTATCAGGGCTGAAACTAGGCGATAAAATCATACAAGATGTGCATACTCCGCTCGGTAGTTTGTTGTTTCATAAGGGGAAAGTCATTCTTCAGCGTGATTTAGAAATCCTACAAGCTTTTCTTATCACGCAGGTGGCGGTTGATCGACAGGAAGACAAATTAAAGGCACAAGAAATAGAGGAGGGGAGTGATTCTGTCACTCCTTCTGTGACAACTCCCGCCTCGTTATCTTTTTATGAGCAATATGAGAAAATGGTCTCATTGGTCAAACGGGCATTCAAGAGCGCTATCGTGAATGATATTCCCGTGCTGGAGCTGCGTTCTCAACTTGAATTACTAATTGATCAGATATCGCAATATAACGTGCTAACCTTCACACCTCGCCAGATGAAAGAGCAGGAGTACATGTATCACAATGCTGTACTCGTAGCCTTAACCTCTTATATGCTCGCGAAGTGGAAGGGTATCCCGCAGAAAGAACTTATGCAGGTTGCTTTAGCGGGATTGCTGCACGATATTGGGAATGCCAAGGTCGATCCGGACATTCTCTTCAAGCCTATCGCATTAACGAGCGAAGAGACGGAAGAGGTACGGCGTCATACGACCTACGGATATAACTTACTTAAGAATCTTGCATCGATTAATGATGGGGTCAAAAGGACAGCCTTGCAGCATCATGAGAAGATTGATGCCTCGGGCTACCCGTTAGGTGTTAAATCGGAGCAGATTCATCCTTATGCCAAAATTGTTGCTGTAGCAGATATTTTCCATGCGATGACGTTGAATCGAGCGTTCAAGAAAGCAGCATCGCCCTATTCGGTGCTAGAGCTGCTTGCAGAAGAATCTTTCGGCAAATTGGATGCGGATTGTGTACGTACATTTATTCATCGTGTAACTCAGTTCCACAATGGTATGATCGTACGATTGAATGATGGGCGTATGGGGGAGATTGTATTCTCAGATCATCAACATCCGACACGTCCATGGGTTTCCGTTAAAGGACAGATTATTAATTTGGTTCATGAGCGCAACCTATATATCCAAGAGATTATAAGTTAAGGTTTATTTTTAAAAAAAAGTTGACTGATATAGATAAGCTGTGATATATTAATATTCCGCCCAAGAGAGGCGGGACAATAATATATCGCAGCTTATCTTCTTTAAAAGAGATTTTAAAAAAGATTCAAAAAAAAGCTTGCATTATGAAATCAAACATGATATATTATAAAAGTTGCTGCTGAGAACAACGGCGACAACGAGAAAGACATTGATCTTTGAAAACTGAACAACGAATGATTGAAAGAATACATGAGATCAGCAATGATCTCGCCAGAAGTTTTAAATGAGCAAGTCAAACACTTTATTGGAGAGTTTGATCCTGGCTCAGGACGAACGCTGGCGGCGTGCCTAATACATGCA